>CALUOR010000005.1 GCA_944322285.1 uncultured Bacteroides sp. | reverse complement strand
CATTGTGAACAGTAGTCTTAAATAATCTCTTTCCATATTTTATGTTATTCATTATAGGGCAAAGTTACAAATAATCCTGCCTATCGTTCTGATAAACAGGATTATTTTCATTAAAATAGTGATTTCATAGCTTCATCAATCTGCTCATTGTCAAAGCTGTTAAGATAGATTTGCGTTACTCTTTCAGAGCTATGCCAGTAAACTATTTGCCAAACACGTACTTTATAACCTTAACATTAGCCCTATTCTCATTCACAAAGTCACGTTCAATATAGATGTCTGTTACTTTCATGGAATCATCTATATGATTCAAAGCTGCATGGACTATGTATTTATCTATGCCAACTTTGTTTAGTGCAATGGTAGCCCAACTGTGGCGGGCAGCGTAATATTCCAAGTTATCCACTTCTAATATAGTGCCAATCTCTTTCAGTCCATAGTTGATAGCTTTATTGAAGCACTTTTCATCGCAATAATATTGATAGAAGTTGAATAGCCGTTTGCCTGTTTTGTCTTTGTACTTTTCTATTAAAGGCAGGACTATTTGAGGCACATCAACTTTCATTTTGGCATTGTCTAACCTACGGTCTTTTGTCTTGGTTCTGTAATAGGTGATAGTGTTTCCTCCCATTTGAGTTGCATTATAAAGGTCTGCTGAATTGATGCCCATCAAACAGAACGAAAGGATGAAGCAATCTTTTGCCAAGTTATATCTGCAAGTGGCTTTATAGCCTTTCTTCATGTCTTTATAGGGTAGCCTCCATATCTTCTTTATAATATCTGTGGATATAGCCCTTTTACGAGTGGCTTCTTGTTTAGGTATGGTGAAGTCTTCAAAGGGTGAGTTAGGTATCAAAATCAGATTCTTGTCTTTCTTGTTGTACTTCTTCTTGGCTTCATTGAACAGCTTCTTTATGCTCACCAAATAAAGAGATAGAGAACGGTTAGAGGGTACACGTTTGCCTTGTGCTATCAATTTCTTTGTCCGTGCTTCACGCTCTTTATTTAGAAACGCTTTGAACTTCTCCAAAAAATCAAGGGTTATCAGATTCACATCCAATTCTTCTTTACCTATGAAACGAACTAAGGCATTGAGGGCAGAAGTATAGTTGGATGCTCCTTTTATAGTGGTTGAGGCTATCCATTCTCTGCTGAACTTGATAAAGTCAATGGTTTGTTGCTTTTGACGTTCACCATCTAAGTAATCCATTACTTCATCAAGTGTGTAATGGTTTAATTCTATTTGCAGCTTGGCACATTTCTCTTGATAACTACGGATAAGGGACTCTGCCTCTTGCTTAATAGGTGAAGTTTGCTTGATTTTCAAGTCTTTGGATAAGTCCTTGTTGGTGACAAACAGGCTTGTTGACAAACGCTTTACTTTTCTGTCAAGGGTAAACCGTAGCTTGACATTGTACGTTCCATCTAACTTCTGTTCTTGCTTCTTGATTTCTGCTTTGATAGTCAGCATTTTGCACATCTTTTAATTAGTCAACAATTAGTCAACAAACGATGTGAAAGGCACAGATAGCTGTCTGTTTGATATTGCCACAGAAGCACGGGGAGGACAAAAAGAAAAGCGTTAACTGCTTCATTTTGTGCAATTAACGCTTCTTTTCTTCGTGGACCAGCCAGGGCTTGAACCTGGGACCTCCAGATTATGAGTCTGTTGCTCTAACCAACTGAGCTACAAGTCCGGTGTATCCTTTCGGTGATAGCGGTGCAAAAGTAGTGCTTTTTGCTGAAATATGCAAGAGTTTGGGAAAAATACTTTTTCAGAACTTGTACTTTCGCTTAGGATTCTTGGGAAACCAGCCTTTGCGGACACGTTCTTCCTGCTCGAAGATTTCCTTGATGCTCCAAAAGGAGGAGAAGGCAAAGACGCCTAAGAGGGAAGCAATTAGGACGTTTTCTACGCACACTGAAGCTGCGATGCCCGCTATGCCTAATAGCAGAAAGAACCACCAGCACTTGGTGCCCCAATAGTACTCGGATTTTATCACAATGGGGTGGAACATCCCTATGATAAGGAATGTACATATGCCTATTACCAACCCCGTAAGGTGGTATTCACTCAGAAACTCCATGTCTCATCTCGCTTATTTAGTAAAAAGGGTCAAACCCCATAGCTCTCTTCTTGGGCCCTGACCCGTATATTTCTTTTATTCAGCTGGTTGAATAGGAATTTCTTTCTTTATGCTCTGTTCCAAGGAAATCAATGTCTCAGTGGCTGTCACACCCGGTATTTGCTGCATTCTGTTGTTAAGCAAATCCATCAGATGCTCGTTGTCACGGGCATAGACTTTGGTCAGCATGGTGTAAGGGCCGGTCGTGAAATGGCACTCCACCACTTCGGGGATTTTATTCAGCTCAGCTACTACTCCTTTGTACATCGAGCCTTTCTCTAGATTGATTCCTACGTACGTACATGTCCTATAGCCCAGCGATTTAGGGTTTACATGATAACCGGACCCAATGATTACTCCCAAATCAATTAAACGCTGCACACGTTGGTGAATGGCAGCGCGTGATACACCGCACTCGGCAGCTACGTCCTTAAAAGGAATGCGGGCATTCTGAGAGATTATTTCCAGAATTTGCCTGTCAAGACTATCTATCTTCTCCATAATATAACAAATGTAAGTTCTGTGTAATTATCAAATAGTAAGCAAATATAGGGAAATATTTTAATTTATCTATAAGGTGTGCAAGAATTTTAGAGAAAAAGCGCAAAAAAGACGGATAAGAAGTCCGCCATGCAGCGCTTATCTTATCCGTCCGAAATGACGTTTTGACAATGAAGCTTATTTCTTTTTGTCGATACCAACCAATTCTACTTCGAATATCAGGGTAGAGAACGGCTTGATGTGCGGACCGGAAGCTCTGGAGCCGTATGCCAGGTCGTAGGGAAGGTAGATTTCCCATTTAGAACCTACGGGCATCATAGTCAGCGCTTCTGTCCAACCTTTGATGACACGGTCGGCACGGAAGGTGGTGGGTTGAGATTTGCCGCTCTTGTCTTTGCGCTTGTAAGAGCTGTCGAACTCAGTGCCGTCTATCAGCGTACCTCTGTAGTTCACCTTTACGAAGCTGGTGTCTGCGGGAATTTCGCCCGTACCTTTCTCCAGAATCTTGTATTGCAGGCCGCTCTCAGTGGTTATCACGCCTTCTTTCTTCTTGTTTTCTTCCAAGAATTTTTCACCTTCGGCAATTTTGTCTGCATATTGTTCTTTCAGGGCTTGTTCACGGATGGCATCCATCTTCTCTTGTACGTAGGATTGTGCATGCAATTTGTTCATATAACCGCCTTTGCCTACTACGCCTGCCACGAAGCCGGCCAAGAGGTTTTCGCGGCTGATGGTTTTCGTTGAATCCTTGCCAAAAATCTGTTGGTTGAAGCCTTCTACCCAATTCTTGCTTACCATTTGTCCCACTTGCATACCTACTCCGTAGGCTATATCTTTCTTGCTGATTTTGGAAGAACCGTCATTGAAGCCCTTCAGGAATTCGCCCATCAGTGTGGAGTCTACACCTTGTTGCATCAGGAATTGATCCAGACCTTCGGTGCGTGCCATACCGATAGCGTACGACAAAGAATCGATGTCATTCTGTAAGTTGGCTTTCGGAGCCTGGCCGCCGCAGGATGCCAAAGTGGCGGCAGCTGCCAGGGCCATCATAAATTTTACTGTTTTCATTTTGCTTTAATGGTTTATTTTTATTTAGATAATATTTTCAAGAGTTCCACTTCGAATATCAGTGTGCTGTGGGGCGGAATCATTTCGCCTGCGCCTTGTGCGCCGTAACCTAATTCACTGGGAATGTAGAGCTTCCACTTGGCTCCTTCGGGCATCAGTTGCAAAGCCTCTACCCATCCGGGGATGACTTGATTGACTCCGAAGGTGGCGGGCTGGCCGCGCTTGATGGAGCTGTCGAAGAGGGTGCCGTCTATCAGCGTGCCTTCGTAGTGGCATTGCACTTGGTCGGTGATTTTGGCGTAACGGCCTACGTTGCCTTCCTTGATTACCTCATATTGCAGACCGCTGGGCAGGGTCACCACGCCCGGGCGTTGCTTGTTTTCCTCCAGGAATTGCTTACCCTTCTCGATGTTTTCGGCATTGACGCGGGCTTCCATTTCCTCAAAATAGTGATTCACGATGTTGCGGGCTTCTACGTGTGTGATGGCGGTGGGATTGCCTTCCAGCACATCGCGGACGGCTTGCGCGAAATCGTCCACCGAGATGTCCTTGGCGCCCATGCTTAAAAGATTCTGACCTATACCCAGGCCGATTGCATAACTGAATTTGTCCATATCGCTTTTAAAATGAGTGGCAAAAGTACATGTTTTATTTGAATGCCCCATGTTTAGGACATTAAAAATTCTTATTTGCCCTCGTTATCATTTCATCTCCTCTCGTCTTTGCGGAAGATTGAGGGTGTCTTCGCAAGAGAAAGGCCGTCTTTTTGCGAAAGAAAAGCGATGGTCGCCCCGCCTTCTTCATCTTCCTCCGTAAAGCGGATGTCGAAACGCCCTTGCGTGACGTCCTCGCCTTGGAAAGTGCCGCTGATGACTTTCCCGTCATTGCGGGTGATGAAGGCTTCCCCGTCACCCAAGTTCCCGGAACCGGTGTAGGGGCAGGTGGAATGAGCAACGGGATTCTCCAATGTCAGGGTGAATGTGCTAAATAGGTTCACCGGAGCGGTGATGACCACCTTGTACCCGGACTCATCCGTATAGGACGTGGCTTGCGGGAGGCCGAAGCGTCCGCTTGTATAGACCCATCCGTCCAGGAGGCACCCGAAGGTGTTTCGCCCTTCCGAAGTGGCTTCGGGCATCAGGGTGGGGTCGATGGACGTGTCTTCCGAGCAGGAAGCGCAGGCAAGAATCAGCAGGAGGAATAGAAACTTCTTCATGACTATATATAATTATAGGTAGAAAGATGATTAAAAATGATAGTTCACGCCGAAAAGTAAGGATAGTTGGCCGAAGTAGCCTCCACCCGTTTGCGGGTCGTTCACTTGCCAATGCTCTCCGTGATAATCCACCGAATAGGCTTCGGAAGAGGACAATATCCAGTTGAGCCGGGCGGACACTCCCCAGTGCCGTGAGAGAAAATATTCTCCCCCGCCGGAGAGATTGAAGGCAAGCTTGTTCATAGACACGTCGCGCGGCTTGCCGTACACCGTGCTCTTGTCCTTATAGACTTGATAGCCCGGCCCGGCGGACACTTGCCATAGGCCCCGCTTGTAAAAGAAGAATACACCCACCTGCGCGGCTACATAGTGCATGTTTATTTGGTCCGATCCTTCTTCGTGCGCGGCTTTGTAGAGGCTCCCCTGATAGATAACGCCGGGGCCTACCTTCACGGCTCTTTCTGTAGAGCGCGGGCCGGTGTACCAATAATCGGCCTCCCAGGCGACGCCCTTGCGCAAGTCGTCCCGATAGGCGTCTGCCCGGCGGGTGATGCCCATCAACCGGCCGACATACCACGACGGGCCCGCATGAAGCGAGAAGACCGATGTGGGGAACGTTTTCTCCTGTGCCTGTAAGGAAGATGCTCCTCCCGCCAATAGCAGGAGTGCGACAGGCAGCCCGATGTAATGCAAAAGTTTCATACCGTTTAGAGTTTATTGGGTTGATTTCATACCTACAAAATGCAAAAGTAAGCTAAATACTGCATTTCGCAAGAGCGATTTCCCGTAATTCGGGCGGAATGCTTACTTTTGTACATCCATATTATAAACTAAGAGAAAGGAGTCTATTATGAAAAACTTGGTAGTTTTGTCCGGTGCCGGCATGAGCGCCGAGAGTGGTATCAGTACGTTTCGCGATGCGGGGGGCTTGTGGGACCAATATCCCGTGGAGCAGGTAGCTACGCCCGAAGGCTATGCCCGCAATCCGGAACTGGTCATCCAATTCTATAACGAACGCCGCAAGCAACTCCTGGAGGTGGAGCCGAATGAAGGCCATCGCGGAGTGGCCGCTTTGGAGAAGGACTTCAACGTGACGGTGGTGACGCAGAACATCGACGACCTGCACGAACGCGCGGGCAGCACCCACGTCATCCATCTGCACGGCGAGTTGATGAAGATGTGCTCCAGCCGCGACCCTTACAACCCGCACTACATCCAGACCCTGACGCCCGATACCATCGAGACCCGCGCCACGGACAAAGCGGGAGACGGTAGCCCCCTGCGCCCGTTCATCGTGTGGTTTGGCGAGGCCGTGCCCCAGATAGAAGTGGCCATCGACTATGCGGAGCGGGCGGACATCTTTGTCATCATCGGCACGTCGCTCAACGTTTATCCCGCCGCGGGCTTGCTGCATTATGTCCCCCGCGAGGCGGAAGTCTACCTCATCGACCCCAAGCCGGTGGATGCCCATTCGTCACGTCCCATCCACGTCATTCAGAAAGGGGCTTCGGAAGGGGTAGCGGAACTGCGCCGGCTGCTGACCAATTAAATGAAGAATGAAGAATGAGGAATGAAGAATTAGGCTGCGCTGTCATGGCGCATTCTCATGCCGCATGGTATTCTTCATTCCTCATTCTTCATTCAAAAACTTCCTCTTATGCCAGCGGGTCGTCCGTGTCCTCCTCGCCGGGCTCGTTGCCGCCGGGTTCGGAGCCGCCGGTGCCGGGGGTGCCGGAGCCGCCGCCCGTCTTCAGCAAGTAGTCGGCACGGGTGCGGTAGCTTACGCCGTCCTTCGTCACGCCGCCGTCCTCAAACTCGATGCCGTCCTGGATGCGCTTGCGGAACTCCTTGTCGGGCACGAACACCGGGCGCACGTCGTAGAACATCTCCTTGGGGTCGAAGTCCTCCACCGACGGGGCACCTTTGCTCTTGAACGTCAGGCGGAAGTAGCCCAGGCCGGGCAGGGTCACCGTGTGTCCTTGCAGCAGCTGGTCGGGGATGAAGTCGGACAGCAGGTCCAGCGACGCTTCCATCTCGATGGGCGCGGTGGTGGTGTTCTTGGTGGCGGCGCGGGTCATCGCCTTGCCGCTCAGCGGGGCCGCGCTCTGCGGCGTGCCATACCACTGCTTCTCGGAGTCGGGGTCACTGGGTTTGGTCCTTCTTTCTACCAGAGAATACTTGAAAGCCATGTGTACCTCCTTTTTTAATGGGTTAAACAATCGGGTTAATTATCACTGCCCCTTCCCCTTCGGGGGGAGGAGGGAGGGGGCTTCGCCTTCACTACTGTGGCGGCCTTGTCGTCACTACTGTGAGCAGCCTGCCGTCACTACTGTGAAGAAGCCGTCGTCACTACTGTGAAGATTTAGGCCTCGCTACGGGGGCGGTTCGGGACGGGTTATTACCACCAATTTCCGGTCTCCGTGTTGGGAGTACCTTGATCAAAATGATTGTCGCTGAGTTCGGTACCTGTAGCACTTCCTACGATACCGCCGATGTATACACGACTTCCCTCGCCTCCCGTCACTTTGCCGGTATTTGTGCAGCCGCTGACTTTGCCGGCAGTTGTATTGCCCACGATGCCGCCGGTGCTGTTATCATTTTGGGCTGTTGTGTCGGACGCGTTGATGTCTCCATGATTCACGCAGTTCTCGAAGGTACCATTCGTGGCACCTCCGGCTATGCTGCCGGTACAGATGGAGGTGTCAGAACTGCCGGTAACGGTCATTTCCACGTCCATAATCAGGTTGCGGACCGTACTATTGATGACTGTGTTGAATAAACCAGCAGATCCGTCTAACGCATTGATAGTCATCGTGCCGCTGATGGTGTGATTGCCGCCATCGAAGGTGCCACTCAAACTTACTGGTTGCCAGTTGGTTCTGTTTATCTCGATGTCGGTGTAGAGGATGGCGTGCATCCCAGTGCTTGCATAATCATCCATATAGCATAGTAAATCGGCTGCGCTGGTGATGCGGTAGGGGTCTTCGGGGGTGCCGCTGCCTTGCAGGGAGCCGGATGCCTGGGTGTCGTCCGTCAGTTGGTCTGTGCCACCGAAGGGGAGTTCCAGATCACTCCATCCGCCGATGGAGACAGAGAGGGAGGTGGAGTGGGGCTGCTCCTGGGTGCTGATGTCGCCTTTCAGGATGATGTGCTTTCCGCCTCCCAAATTGGCGGGCACGGTGGCTGTCTCGTTGTTGCAGCTGACGGTGAGGTTCTGCAAGGCGTTGGCCGCCAGGACGTAGAAGGAGAAGAGTTCCACGGGCTGCTCCTGGGTGCCGCTGACGGCGGTCGTGGTGTAGGTATGTGGGTACGCTTCAGCTTCGCCGGTGATGGTGGCGTCCTGCACGTTGTAGCCGCTGTAAGCCTGGGGCACGGTGAGGGTCAGCGTGTTGCCGGCTTCAAGTTTGTTGGTGGCCTTCAGCGTTACCTTGCTTGCCACGTGGTTCAGTGTGGTGGAGATGGTGGCGGATGTGCCGTCCCATGTGGCTTTGGCGGCGTAGGACAGTCCGGCTTGGGTGTCGGTGAGGTTGTCTTTCAGGGTGATGTTGGTCAGGTCTGTGGCGTTGTAGCTGCCGTCGTCCGCCCAAAGGAGGAAGGTGTACCGGTGGCTGGCGTAGAGTTCGTAGCTGGCGGTGGCGGTGGTTTGGCCGCTTGTCAGGTTGATGGTCTTTATGTCCGTCTGCAACACGTCGTCGTCCACCATTTGTATCAGCAGGCGGGTCAGGGCGTTGTCCTTGTCTTTGCTGATGGTGCGGGTGTAGGCGTCCTCTAAGTTGATGGTGAGGGTGACGGCTTGCGGCTCGTCGTCGGCGAGGATGGGTTCGTTGTCGTCGCTGTGGCAGGCGGCCAGCAGGAAGAGGGAGCATAGAAGCCCTACGAAGTTAAACTTCACTAAAATGGGGGGGTAATTCTTAAAAGGTGTTTTATCTTGTTAGGTGATTTATGAAATTATACAATCGGGTTAATTCGTTACAGGTCTTTGAGCCACTTCTTGCCGGGCTTGGTGTAGGTCCATAGGAGGAAGCACAAGCCCCAAATGGCAGCAATCAATAATGTGACGCTTAATGTATCCATATCATCTTATTTTTATTTTAATATTCTATTCGCGGAAAAGGCAAATATATAAGTGGCAATGGCACCATATACAATAATATCCCAACTCATACTCACCTCCCTATTCGTAATCCATGGTGTCACGCCTCCTAATACAACCGTGGCAAAACACAGCTTCGCCAAGTCGAAGAAGAAGCCTGCCAGCTTCTCGCGGCGTGTGGTGTTGCGGGTTCGCTCTTCTTTAAGCTGTTCTTGCTGTTCGCTCCACTTTCCCATATTTATCATCAATCATTGCCGCAAAGGTAAGAATTTAATGGAAATATCATACAATTTGTGAAGAAAATATTTATCGAAAGACGTCATATTCTTCACCGTTTCGTCAGCAGCCGCAGGACAAACCACGCATGGTGCGCCACGGTGCTGAGCCATCCGTAGTGCTTCACCATGATGCGGAAACGTTCCCGCAGCGAGGCGTTGCGGTTGCGTGTGGTCATGCCTTCCGCCAAGTAGTCGATGAGCGTCAGACGGGTGTTGTGCAGCACCTTGGATTGCTTCATGACGCGGATGCACCAGTCGAAGTCGGCGGAGTAGCGGTAGCGCAGGTCGTAGGGCACCACACGGTCGCGCCGGGCGAAGAAGGCCTGGTGGCAGACCAACATGCCTTGGCGGAAGCTCTTCCACGTCAGCACGTCGGGGGCGGAAAGGCGGCGCATGCGCAGGAAGTGGCCTTCGCGGTCCACCAGTTCCGTCTCGCCATAGAGCACGTCGGGCAGTTGCGGCTCGTGGATGGAGTGCGCCATCCGCAGCAGGGTGTCGTCTTCGTGGAAGCTGTCTCCGGCGTTGAGGAAGCAGAGGTAGTCGCCCGTGGCCAGCCGGATGCCTTTGTTCATGGCGTCGTACAGCCCCCGGTCCGGCTCGCTCACTACGACGGAGATGCGTTCGCGGTAGCGGTTGACGATGCTCATGGTGCGGTCGTTCGACGCGCCGTCTATGACGATGTATTCCACGTGGTGGTACGTCTGCGAGATGACGCTCTGTATGGTGTCCTCGATGACCGCCTGCGCGTTGCGGCACACGGTGATGACGCTGAACTTCGGGGTGAGATGGTGAATCATGGCGTTATCGTCTTTCGGTCAGCTTGTTATAGAGGTCGATGTATCGCTTGGTCACGCTGTCTTCCGAGTAATGGCTCACGGCTTTGCGGCAGGCTTGCTCGCACAGGCTGTCATAATCCGGTTCGGTGAGCGCCCAATAGATGCCGTTGGCAAAGTCGTCCGCCGATTTATAGATGGCTACATAGCCGTTGTGCAGGTGGTCAATCATCTCCGGGATGCCGCCCACGTTGAAGCCTACGCAGGGCGTGCCGCATGCCATGGCCTCCATGATGGTGTTGGGCAGGTTCTCTTCCAGCGAGGGGGTGACGAAGAGGTCTGCGGCGTTGTACATGTCCACCAGGCGGTGCTCGTCGTTCACATAGTCCAGCGGATAGACCTTGAAGGGCAACATCTCGGCCACTTGAGCCGATTGCCTGCCGAAAGTCACCACGGCCATCTGTTCCTTCAGTTCGGGGTGTTGCCCGGCCAGGAGCTTGCAGGCGTCCACCATATAATCAATGCCCTTGCGCTTGTCCGTAATCTTAAAGGCGCCGAAGAGGATGAGTTTCCGGTCCATCGGAAGCTGAAGCCGTTGGCGTGCCGTCTGCTTGTTGTGCGGGCGGAAGAGGTTGGTGTTTAGCGGATTGGGGATGCACACGATTTGCCGTCCGACGGTAAGCGCGCTTTGGCGTGCCTGCTCCTCCAGCCAATGGCTGCACGTGACGAAGGTGATGGGGTAGTGCGTGTAGATTTCCTTCTTCTGACGGAAGACGCGGTTCGCGAGGTCATGCTTGTGCTTCTTCCCGTAGAGGAAAGGACATTCGCCGCACTCCTGCCGATAGCGGTCGCATTGGCGGGCATGGTGGCAGATGCCGGTGCAGGGCCACATGTCGTGCATTGTCCATACGACCGGTTTGCCCGACTCCAATATCTTGCGGATGTTCTTCAGCGACAACATGCCCTGATTTATCCAATGCAAGTGGATGACGTCCGCCTGCTGGAATTCGGGCAGGGAGGTGATGTCCGTGCCTGTGTTGGCTATGTCGACGGCAAACAGGTTATGCTTCTTGAAACGGTTGGCGCGCCATATCACAATGCGTTCCCAAACGAATCTCCACACCATGCGCCAATTGTGCTGCAAGGCCACAACGGTAATCTGCTCCGTCTGTTTGTCACGAACCAGCAGTTTGGCTTTTATGCCGTGATTCTTCAGGGCATCCATCAGGCGGCTGGCGGCTACGGCGGCGCCGCCCATGCGTTCGGAGGTATTTATCAACAGGACTCTCATGGTTTGTCTGGCATGAATCGTAAATAACAGGGCAAAAGTACTGCTTTTAGCTTGATTCTTGATACAAAAGTTTCCGTTTTTTAGCCTATCAGACGCAAACTCTTTATCTTTGCGCCCAAATTAGTGTACAAATGGGAGACAAAGTAATGAAAAGCATGGGCTTGCTGTGGCAAACCCTTTTGAGTGTGGTGAAGATAGTATGCCAGTCCCGTCGGGCGACCCGCCTGCCTTCGGACTTCGGTGGCAAGGATGAACTGTTGATATTGGCCAACGGCCCTTCGCTTCAGCAGACGGTGGAGCATTCGCCAAACTTTGTAGCGGGCAAAACTCTGCTGGCGGTCAACTTCTGCGTAACTTCGCTCCTGTTCGAGCGTCTGCGCCCCCAACTCTATCTGATAGCCGACCCGCTCTTTTGGATTGTGCCCGAGAAGCGTCAGCAATTGTTCGGCACGCTGGCTGAGAAGACCACGTGGGACATGTATCTCTTTGTGCCTGCCCGTGCGCTGAAGAATAAAGAGTGGAAGCCCTTGCTGGCAGGCAATCCGCATATCCGGCTCTGCATCTACAACACCACTCCCATCGAAGGCTTCCAAGGATTCTGCAACTGGGTCTTCCGCCATGGTTGGGGTGTGCCCCGTCCGCACAATGTGCTGATACCTTCCATCGCCATCGCCTTGCGCCTGCCTTTCCGGCGCATTTATCTGGCCGGCGCCGACCACTCCTGGTTGCCGGAGATACGGGTGACGGACGACAACGTGGTGCTGATGCATCAGAAGCATTTCTACGACCAAGGCACTTCACAGGCGGCTACCGTAAAGCAGGAGAACCTGCACAGTGCCCGCCTCTATACCATATTATATCATATGTACGTGGCGTTCAAGTCCTACTTCGTGCTCGATGCCTACGCCCGCAGCTTGGGCAAGGAAGTCATCAACATCACGCCCGGCAGCTATATTGACGCGTTCAGGCGGATGAAGGTCTAAGCTTTTACGCTATCGGCTTCCGGAAAGCCCGGCGGCGTTTGTGCTGCTCCGTCCGGAAGTATTCCCATTGGGCCTGCACCTTGCCGTTCAGTTCCATCTCCGGATTGCTCTCGGCGTATTCAAAACCAAGTTGTTGATAGACTGGGATGAGGTCGGTGAAGAGCAGCGCGTTCACGCCTTTGTTCTGATATTCGGGCTTCACGGCTACCAGCAGCAGGTCGAGCATCTTGGCGCGTCGCTTGAAGAAGAGCGCTTTCAGCAGGTGGTACCAGCCGAAGGGCAACAGCCGTCCGTGCGCCTTCTGCAAAGCCTCTGACAAGGAAGGCATGGAGATGCCTACGGCCACCAGTTCCCCGTTTTGGTCAGTGATAAGGGTCACCATGCGCAGGTCGAGGATGGGCAGGTACATCTTGACGTATTGGTCTATCTGCCGTTGCGACAGGGCGGAGTAGCCGTACAGTTGGCTATAAGCCTCGTTAATCAGGCGGAAGATGGCTTGCCCGTACTCGGCGGCTATCTTCTTGGCGGAGGTGTATTTCTTGATTTGCAGGTTGTACTTGCGTTGGATGATGTCCGCTATGCGCTTGTGCTTGTCGGGAATGCCGTCGGGGATGTATATCTTGAACTCCACCCAGTCGGCATCCTTCACGAAGCCCATGCGCTCCATGTGTTGCGGATAGTAAGGATAGTTGTAGATGGTGGCCATGGTGCCCAGCTGGTCGAAGCCCTCGATGAGCATCCCCTCGGCGTCCATGTCGGTGAAGCCCAGGGGACCTACGATGTCCGTCATGCCCCGCTCCTTGCCCCATTGCTCCACGGTGCGGATAAGGGCTTCGGACACTTCCGCGTCGTCCGTAAAGTCTATCCAGCCGAAGCGTACATCCTTCTTCCCCCATGCCTGATTGGCGCGGTGGTTGATGATGGCGGCCACGCGGCCCGCTAACTTTCCGTTCTTGTAAGCCAGGAAGTACTCGGCCTCGCAGAACTCGAAGGCGGCGTTCTTCTTCCGGTTGAACGTGTTCAGCATGTCGTCGTAGAGGTCGGGCACGGAGTAGGCGTTGCCCTTGTACAGTTCGTAGTTGAAGCGGATGAAGCGCTTCAGGTCTCGCTTTGTGGTGACTTTCTTGATTGTAATGGCCATATTTCTATTTGTTTAAGCGGGTGCAAAGATAAGGCAAAAAAGTGAGATACAGAGCAAATCGCGAAAATATGATTGAACGTTAATGGTTTATGGGGTTTTGACGATTTTGGTAAATGTCAACTTTATCCTCCTTTCCATGTAAAATAATGGATAAGATAAGTAAGTGAATGAAATAAATAAATTTAGCGCGCAGCTAAATATCTCCGGAGGCTTGGCTTTAAAACTGAATAATCCTTTTGGGAAAACCGGAGTAAGTTAAGTAGATAGTTGTGCTCAAACTTACGGTTGTATAACCGAAGCTTTCAGTTGTACAACCGAAGCTTCCGGTTTTACAACCGAAGACTTCGGTTATAGAATATCGTTAGGAAAAAAGAAGCTTATATGAAGCTAGATTGTTCATTATGAGGAAGTCTTGCATATTAACAAGTATGCGTCTGATACGAGTAGCCTGCATCCTTTCGCTGGTTGCTGCGCTGATGGTATAAGGAGGAAAGACACGCGGCAATCAATAAGCGTCCCCGCCCTGTCCGTCGCGGATGGGAGCGGGGACTTTCTGCTTTGTATATGAAGAGTAATTAATACAAAACAGGATAAGGTATCACGAGACAAAGGTATTTCTCAATCGCTTCCCCCGCCCAAGGCATGGTAGAGGCTGATGACTCCCTGCGCCTCGTCGTAGCGGTCCTGAGCCACGGTGAGGCGGGCAGACAACAGCGACTGCCGGGCAGTGAGCACCTGCAGGTAGTTCACCTCGGCGGAGTTGTCCATCAGCAGTTGCGTGTCCATTACGGTGGTCTGCAGTTGAGACACTTGCTCACGGTCGAGGAGGAGGCGTTCACGGGCTGTCTGGCACTGCATCAGGGCGTTATTCACTTCGTTACCTGCATCAAGCAGCGATTGGCGGAAGCGGAGCAAGGCTTCCTGCTGTTGCGCCTTGGCAATCTTCAGGTTAGCCACATTCTGCCCCCGGTTGAAGAGGGGCTGCACCAACGAGCCGACGGCGGAGAGGAGCCATGAGCCGGGGTTGGTGACCACCGCCCCGCCGCTGTTGGTCCACCCCGCCGAACCGCCGAGGGTGATGGAGGGATAGAATGCCGAGCGGGCCGAGTTGACACCGTAGAAAGCCTGCATCAGTTGCGCTTCCGCCTGGCGGACATCGGGGCGACGGGCGACAAGGTCGAGCGGCACGCCCACGCTGAGCGACTGCGGGAAACGCTGGTCGCCCATCACGCCGCGTTCGATGTGCCGGGGCGTCTGTCCGAGGAAGGCGCAAAGGGCATTCTCCTGCTCGATGGCCTGCTGCTGGAGGCTGAGCAAAGACGATTGCGCCGCCAGGTGAGAGGCACGGGCCTGCGCCACGGTAGCCCGGTCGGCCTGTCCCGCCAAGAGCAAGGCTTCGAGGCTGCGGACGTATTCCTTCCAACTCTCCACCGTCTGCTCAGTGATACGGATTTGCTCGTCCAGCATCAGCAGCGCATAGTAGCTGTCCGCCACCGTGGCGATGACCTGCGTCTGCATCAGTTGCCTATAAGCGTCGCTCTCCAGCAGGGCGGCACGGGCACGGCGTTTGGCATTGGTCAACTTGCCGGAGAGGTCAATCTCCCACGAGGCGGATGCGCCGACGTTATAGGTCTTCTGCACCTTGCCTCCGTCGAAGCTGCTCAGGGCGCCTTCGGGCGCAAAGTCTACGGAGGGCAGGTAACTCAGTTTGCTCTGCCGCAACGTCGCCTGCGCCTCTTCCACTTGCAGGCGGGCCACTTGCAGGTCGGTGTTCGCCTCCAAGCCCTGCCGGATGAGAGCTTGCAAATATGGGTCAGTAAAGAGTTCCTCCCAACGGAGGGAAGCCAGGGAGCGCGCCGTGTCCGGACGGTTCTCCGGACGATAGAGGCTGTCGAGGCCGTTCAAAGCCTGCGCGGGACGCTCGTATCGGGTATAGACGCCGCACGAGGCAAGCATGGCGCCCCAAACGAAAATCACTATATATCTTATTCGTTTCATAATCTTTTATTGTAAATCTTTATCTTAATCAAGGATTTTAAGCCCCAACAAACGATGTCGTATGCAGACCCCCCTCTACAGCTATCTGTAGGGCCGTTTTCTCGTGGGGGACAAACGAGGTGCTCGTGGGGGACAAACGAAGCCCTCGTCGGGGACAAACGAGACCCTCGTGGGGGACAAATGAGCATCCTGTGGGGGACACAAGAGAAATCTGTGTGTCTATATCCTTGTTTTTGTAACACATTTTCAGCTTACCATAGTCTCTATCTTGACCTATTCGCCGTGCGTCCTTCGGGGCATCACCCGCTCCTCTATCGCCTGAAAGACGATGAACAGCGATGGCACCACGAAGAGCAGGGCCAGGGTGCCGACAATCATGCCACCCACGATGCCCGTGCCCAAGGAAACATTGCCATTGGCACCCGCCCCGCTGACGAAGACCAGTGGTAACATGCCGATGACCATCGTGAGCACCGTCATGAGCACGGGGCGCAGACGGACAGCGGCGGCGGACACGGCAGCCTGTGCCAACGTCATGCCCTGGTGGCGGCGCGTGGCGGCATACTCGGTGATGAGGATGGCCGTCTTGGCCAGGAGGCCGATGAGCATGATGAGGCCCGTCTGCATATAGATGTTGTTCTCCAAGCCGCACGCCTTGCTCAGGGCGAAGCTGCCCAACAGGCCGAAAGGCACACTGAGCATCACGGCGAGGGGGACGAACAGGCTTTCGTAGAGCGCACATAATATAAGGTATACAAAGACGATACAGACGACGAAGACGATAATCGTGTTCGACCCGCTGCCCGCCTCCTCGCGGGTGATGCCGCTGTACTCGTAGCCGTAGCCCACGGGGAGCGTCTGCTGCGCCACTTCCTCCACGGCACGGATGACGTCGCCGCTGCTGTAGCCCTCGTTCATCATGGCGTTCACCTGGATGGAGCTGTAGAGGTTGAAGCGGGTGAGCGTCTCCGGCCCGTAGGTCTTGGTCAGGGTGACGAACTGGCCGAGCGGGGCCATCTCACCCGACGAGGTGCGGACAAACATGTTGTCCAGGGCATCCGTGTCGAGGCGGAAGTCCTTGCGGGCTTGCACATAGACGCGGTAGAGCTTGGAGAAGCGGTTGAAGTTCGACGCATAGTTGCCGCCGATGTAGCCGGACATCACACTGAGCACATCGCTGGGCGAGACGCCCATGCGCTTGCACCGGGCGGCATCCACGTCCACGCGGTATTGCGGGAACTTGGTGTCAAAGGTGGTGTAAGCCATCTGTATCTCCGGCCGTTGGTTGAGGGCGGTGATGAAGCGGTCGGTATGCTCCTTCAGGGTGTTGATGTCGCCCCCGGCACGGTCCTGCACATAAAGCTCCACGCCGCTGCCCGTGCTGTAGCCCATGATGGTGGGCTGGGCGAAGGCGAATATCTTGGCACTATGCACGTCCGCCGTACGGCGGTATATCTCGCTGATGACGGCGTTGATGTTGTCCTCCTCGTTGGGGCGGTCGTCCCAGTTCTTCAGCTTGATGATGAGCATGCCGCCGCTGGGTGCCTGCCCGCCCATCATGCTGAAGCCCGACACGTTGGAGTACCGCTCTATCTGCGGGATGTCCTTGACGCACGCCTCCACTTCGGACATCGCCTTGACCGTCTGGTGCAGGCTGCTGCCCGGCGGGGTGGTGACGTTGACGAAGACGGTGCCCATGTCCTCATCGGGCACAAGGCCTGTCTTGGTGGTCTTCATCAGCACGGCCAGCAGGAAGACAGCCACTGCCAGGCCCGCCCCAATCAGCCACTTGCGGCGGAAGAACCACTGCACGCCGCCCTTGTAGCGCAGCACCAGGCGATTGAACGCGACCTCGAAGGCATGGTGGAAGCGGCTGGAGAAGCTCATCTTCTGCCCCGACAGCTTGTCCGTATGGGGTGTCATGATGAGGGCGCAGAGAGCGGGACAGGTGGTCAGCGCGTTCACCGCCGAGAGACCCACGGCCACCGCCATCGTCAGACCAAACTGCATGTAGAATGTGCCGCTCGTCCCGCCCATGAAGGACGTGGGGATGAACACTGCCATGAACACGAGGGACGTGGTGACGATGGCCGCCGCAATGCCGTCCATGGCCTGCGTGGTAGCTTTGTAGGGCACACGCTCTCCCCCATCGAACTGCGCCTGCACCGCCTCCACCACCACGATGGCATCGTCCACCACCGTGCCGATGACCAGCACCAGGGCAAACAGCGTCAGCAAGTTCAGACTGAAGCCCGCGATGTAGAGGAAGGCGAACGTACCCACTAAGGAAACAATGACTGAGATGGCGGGGATAACGGTGGAGCGTACGCTTTGCAGGAACACATACACCACCAGAATGACGAGGATGATGGCCTCCACCAGCGTCTTCACCACCTCGTGGATGGAGGCGTCCAGGAAGTCCTTGGTGCTCATCAGGTCTACCAGCACCAAGCCCTTGGGGAGTTCCTTGCGCACTTCCTCCATCAGCTTGTCTATCTCGGTGATAATCTCGTTGGCGTTCGACCCGGCCGTTTGCGACACCATCGCCGTGGCGCCGGGATGACCGGACACCTCGCTGTTGTAGCCGTAACTCTGCGCGCCCAGTTCTATCTCGGCAATGTCCTTCAGGTGCAACACCTCGCCACTGTCCAGGGCCTTGATGACGATGTTGCCGAACTCCTCGCTCGTCTCGTAGCGCCCCCGGTACTTCAGGGCGTACTGGAAGGTGTTCTCCGAGTCCTCGCCCAGGGTGCCCGTGGCTGCCTCCACGTTCTGCTCGCCCAGCACGGCGGTGACGTCCGAGGGCATCAGCCCGTACTGCGCCATGCGTTGCGGGTTGAGCCAGATGCGCATGGCATAGTCGCCGCCCATCACGTTGACGTTGCCCACGCCGCTGATGCGCGACAGGCGCGGCTCGATGTTTATCTTGAAGTAGTTGTTGATGAAGGTCTGATCGTAGTCGTCGTTGGGCGCGTAGAGGGCCAGGATTTTCAACTGGCTGTTCTGCCGCTTCTCCACGGTGACGCCAATCTTGGTCACCTCGGCGGGCAGCAGTCCCTCGGCCTCGCCCACCTTGTTCTTCACGTTGACGGTGGCCATGTCCGGGTCGGTGCCCTGCTTGAAGTAGACGGTGATGTCGCCCGCGCCGGTGTTGGTGGAGGTGGACGTCATGTAGGTCATGTTCTCCACGCCGTTGATGGCCTCCTCCAGGGGGACGACCACGGACTTCTGCACCGTCTCGGCATTGGCGCCGGTATAGGTGGTGGACACGCGGATGGTGGGCGGCGCGATGTCCGGATATTGTTCCATCGGCAGGTTGGTCAAGCCGATAAGCCCCACCAGCAGGATAAGTGCGGAGATGACGCACGCCAGGATGGGGCGGTCTATAAAGGTTCTGAGTTTCATGATGTTCTTGTTAATAAATGAGATATATAGGGGTCTGCGTAGGTTCTATGCTTTGGATACATAGGTTCCATGCTTTGGATACATGGGTTCCATGCTTTGGATACATGGGTTCCATACTTTGGATACATTGGTTCCACCCAGTGGATACGCTGGTTTCACCCAATGGATACGACGGTTCCACCCAATGGATACGACGGTTCCAAGGTAAGGAACTAAGCTGGAACCACTATCCTATTTACATTCAGTCAGTTATCAATGTGCCTTCTTGCAGCAACCCGGCTCCTTCGGCCACGATGACATCGCCCGCCTGGAGGCCGCTCTCCACGATGTATTCCTGCCCGTCGTTGACGGGGAAGACGGTGACTTGGGTCGAGGTGGCCTTGCCGTCCACTACCCTATACACAAATACCCTGTCCTGTATCTCGTAGGTGGCCTCCTGCGGCACCACCAGCACGCTGTCCCGCCGGTAGGGCACTACGACCGTGGCACTGCCCCCGTTGCGCAGCATCCCCTCCGGGTTGGGGAAGGTGGCGCGCAGGCTGACGGCTCCCGTAGAGGTGTCGATGGTGCCGCTGATAGCGTCTATCTTCCCCTTGTGCGCGTAAGGCCGGCCGTCGCTGAGGCGAAGCTCCACGGCGGGCATCTGGCGCAGGGCCTCGTCGGACGTACCGTATTGGCGCACAAGGGCCAGCACCTGGCTCTCGGTCAGGGAGAAGTAGACGTACATCTCCTCGTCGTCGCTCACCGTGGTCAGCGGGGTGGCGATGCTTGAACTGACCAGGGCGCCCACGCGGTAAGGTATCATGCCGGAGACACCGTCCACGGGACTCTTCACTTCCGTATAGGAGAGGTCGTTCCTTGCACTCGTCTCTTGGGCCTTGGCCTGCGCCAGGGCGGCTTCGGCTTCCAGCAGGGCGTTCTTGGCCGTCTGCAGGTCGAAGGCCGACACTACCTTATTATTATAGAGCGTCTCCTTGCTGTTCGCCGTCATGCGGGCGGTGGCCACGGAGGCTTCGGCACTCTTCACATTAGCTTCGGCGGTCTGCAAGGCCGCCCGGTAGGGCACTTGGTCGATGACGAACAACGTCTGCCCCTTGCGCACCGGGGCACCCTCGTCGATACATACCTCGGTGATGGTGCCGCCCACCTGCGGACGTATCTCCACGCTCTGCCTGCCCTCCACGGTGGCGGTGTATTGGCGCGTCAGGACGCGGTCCGTCGGCGCGAGGGTCAGGGTTTTGTACTGTGTCCCGCCCGGTTGTTGCGGGGCATCCTTGCAAGCGGCAAGTCCCATGAGGCACAGGGCGCAAAGGCTTGCCGGTCGAAATAATCTCTTCATACTTACCATCTGATTTATTATTGAGTTTTGGGCGCAAAGGTACGGGGCATCGCGCGGGCGGCCCTTGTCCGAATCCGGCTGCGATTGGTCTGAATCCGGGCGTTATCATTCTTTTGCTTTAAGTGTGCTAAGAAGATGGAAAAGGCTTTCCGCGCCGGAGGCTTTGCCGTATCTTTACGCCCGTAAAGTTATGAAGTATGAAGATAGAAGACGAACTTAGGACATGGTTGCGGGAGGCACGGATGGAAGGCGACGGGCAGGTCGATGTGGCGGCGTATGACAACAACCTGGCCATGGCGCATATACAGGGCCGCACGCTCCGCCTGGGAAATCCTGATGTGGAGAAGTGTCCCCACCTCTTCCTGCTGGTGCACCGTGGCGAACTGCACCTGACGGTCAACGGCGACCGCATCGGCTTCGAAGAGCCCGCCTACGTGGACTTCCTGCGCAACACGCGGTGGGAGGACGTGGTGCTGACCGGAGGCTTCGACGCCCACCTCGTGATGGCCGAGCAAAGCTTCTTCATGGAAAGCACCCGGGATATACGCGACAAGATAACGGACGGCATGCAACACTTTGCCCAAGCCCCTTTCACGACTTGGGACGAGGCCACCGCCCGTCGTGTCCGGCTGCTGTCCGAGCTGATTTACGACCTGCTGGCAGGGGAAAGGAGGCCTTTCCTCCGCGAACAGTTGCAAGCCTTGGCCTGCGCCTGGCAATACGAGATGTGGAACACTTTCTACCGGCAGAACCAGCACCGGCGCACGGCGGGCGTCGGGCATTGGCACGACATCACCTCGCACTTCTTTTACCTGGCCCAAACCCATTGCCGCGAGCAGCACGAAGTGTCGTGGTATGCCCGGCAGATAGGCGTCTCGCCCGACACCCTCTCCGCCACCCTGAAGCGGACACGCGGACGCACGGCAGGCAGCATCCTGACATCCCTGCTTGTCCGTGAAGCCAAAGTCTGCCTGCGCAATCCGTCCCTCTCCGTGCAGCAGGTGGCCGAGATGCTGGGCTTCAGCGACCAGTCGGCCTTCGGGAAGTTCTTCAAGCGGGAGTGCGGGGTGTCGCCGGCGCAGTACAAAAAGGAAGCATTTTCTAACTATACAACAACTCTTTGAACTGTAAAGCAATAATTCGATGAGCTTTCCAATGATATCCTTTCTAATAGCAAAGTAAACAATAGTGTAAGAGAATTGGGAAAGTATATTCTGACTTGGTCTGGCAGGACGACAGGCTGCTGAACGGAGTCAGTCGGAATACCAATCAAAATAGGGTTAACGGTGTGATGGGAAAATGATGCTTGTACGGTTTCCCGATTTTCCCAAAGCATAAATCAGCCTACTTTTTCCATACTGCAAGAACACCTCTTGGTTCCACTCTTCCCGCTGAATTATCGCATCGATGTAGTGGATGTAGGGAGATTGAAAGATATAAGGAAAGAGAGTGAAGTGGTATAATAAAATAAGAAAAAAGGGAAAACGGAACTTTATAACTTTCCGTTTTCCCTTATTGGAATATAAGTTCAGAATCTCAATTAGAGCTTCGGACCGGCAGCAACCAATGCCTTACCTGCATCATTGCCTTCGAACTTAGCGAAGTTCTTGATGAAGCGGCCAGCCAGGTCTTTGGCTTTCTCTTCCCACTGAGCAGCTTCAGCGTAAGTGTCACGAGGATCGAGAATCTTCGGATCTACGCCCGGCAATTCAGTAGGAACAACAAAGTTGAAGTACGGGATGGTCTTCGTCGGAGCCTTGTCGATAGAACCATCGAGGATGGCATCGATAATACCACGAGTGTCGCGAATAGAGATACGCTTGCCACTACCGTTCCAACCAGTGTTAACCAAGTAAGCCTTGGCACCTACCTTGTTCATCTTCTTAACCAACTCTTCTGCATATTTTGTCGGGTGCAAGCTTAAGAAAGCTGCGCCGAAGCAAGCAGAGAATGTAGGAGTCGGCTCTGTGATACCACGTTCTGTACCGGCCAATTTAGCGGTGAAACCAGACAAGAAGTAGTATTGAGCTTGTTGGTCATCGAGGATAGATACCGGAGGCAATACACCGAAAGCATCAGCAGACAGGAAGATTACCTGATGAGCGTGAGGACCTTTCGATACCGGCTTAACGATATTATTAATATGGTATATAGGATAAGATACACGAGTGTTCTCTGTTACGCTCTTGTCAGCGAAGTCAATCTTGCCGTTAGCGTCTACTGTTACGTTCTCCAGCAAAGCGTCACGCTTGATGGCGTTGTAGATATCGGGTTCGCTTTCCTTATCCAAGTTGATAACCTTGGCATAGCAACCGCCTTCGTAGTTGAATACGCCCTCATCGTCCCATCCGTGTTCGTCATCACCGATGAGCAGTCGTTTCGGATCGGTAGACAAGGTAGTCTTACCAGTACCGGACAAACCGAAGAAGATAGCTGTATCCGTACCTTCCATGTTGGTGTTGGCAGAGCAGTGCATAGAAGCAATGCCACGCAACGGGTTCAGGTAGTTCATGATAGAGAAGATACCTTTCTTCATTTCACCGCCGTACCAAGTGTTCAGGATAACCTGCTCGTTAGTCTTCAGGTTGAACACGGTAGCTGTTTCAGAGTTCAGACCCAGTTCCTTGTAGTTGTCAACTTTTGCCTTGGCTGCGTTGAACGATACGAAATCGGGTTCACCGTAGTTAGCCAGTTCTTCTTCTGTCGGGCGGATGAACATGTTCTTAACGAAGTGTGCCTGCCATGCTACTTCCATGATGAAACGTACTTTCAGGCGAGTAGCGGGGTTAGCACCGCAGAACGTATCCATAACGAACAGACGCTTGCCGCTCAATTGTTTAACAGCTTTAGCCTTCAAGTCAGCCCAAGCTTCTTCAGAGCAAGGCTTGTTGTCGTTCTTGTATTCGTCAGAAGTCCACCATACAGTGTCCTTGCTGGCTTCGTTGTATACGAAGAATTTATCTTTAGGAGAACGGCCGGTGTAGATACCAGTCATCACGTTCACAGCACCCAGTTCAGTTACCTGACCCTTTTCGTAGCCTTCGAGACCCGCTTTGGTCTCTTCCTCGAACAATACTTCGTAAGACGGATTGTGGAGGATTTCCTTCACGTCTACGATACCATACTTGCTTAAATCTAAATTTGCCATTTCTTTTTAAGATTTTAAAATTGGTATTTGGTTTATTATCTCTCTTTTTACCTTAATATTGAGCTGAGATAAGTGCCGGTATTTAGGCTTCTTACCTTCTGCTTTCTTGTTTTTCGAGTGCAAAAGTAGTGTTTTCTTCTGAAACGGAATCGCAATTAGAGAAATTTTTCTTTAATTGTTTACTCTTTTATATATCAGTAACATTATCTGCAAAGTAAACGTGGCAAAACAAGACTAAAAAAACCGTTCCCACCTTCACAGGTGAGAACGGCCCAACAAGTCAATAATACATGAAAAAACGCTATTTAGAGAGAGTTCTTGCTCATTGTCGCATGAGCTTTGTGCTGCAAATATAGTGATTTTTGTTGGAATGCAAAACCTTTACCGACAAAAAGGACATTTTTATCGACTAATGTCTTTAATCCCCGTATGGATTATGTTGCTTTGAGGCTTTTAGCAGGCGTCTGCTGAAATAATGGACGGGATACCAAACGGAAAGGAAGCCTACGGCAATGACCGTGAGAAATATCAGTATCACATCCGTTATATGCACGCTGACTGGATAGGCGTCTACCAGAAAATTTCCGTTGCCTCCTCCTAAAGTGATGAAGCCGAATTGTTGCTGGGCGAAGCAGAGCGACAAGCCCAATAAGATGCCGCCTACTGCTCCGAAAACAGAAATCAGGCGGCCTTCGAACAAGAAGATACGGACTATCAGGCGGTCGTTCGCTCCCAGATTGCGCAGGGTTTCTACATCTTCGCGCTTGTCCAATATAAGCATGGACAGGGAGCCGATAATGTTGAAACAAGTTATTGCCAAGATGAAAGTCAGGAACAGGTAGGAAATCAGTTTCTCTATTTCCATAATGCGGAAGACATCGGATTGTTGCTCGTAGCGATCTTCTATACGAAATTTTTCTCCCAGCAGGCCTGCAATTTTTTTCTTTACGGCTGATACGTCAGCATCCGCTTTCAGTTTCAACTCGATGGCACTCACTTCGGTGTCGTAGTGGAAGAGCCGACGAGCGAAATCGAGTGAGGTAATGATGTAGTGCGCGTCATATCTTTCTTGGTTGACCACAAATACGGCACCGGGCGAGAAAAGATAATCCTGCGTGAAAGCAGCCGCTGGATTGGCCAAGTTAACACGTACATTCCGTTTGGGTGCATAAATCTGTAGCGGGTCTACAAATTGGATGCCCGTGCCTAGCTGAGACATTAGGTCAATGCCCAATAGACCGTACTCCACCGCATTGTCTTTCAGCATAAAGTGACCAGTGCCATACAGGAGGCTGTCTATTGAGGTCAGTTGCTCGAAGTTATTCTCCACGCCTTTGATGACGGCCATCAATTGACGGTCTTTGTATTGCACCATGGCGTTTTCCTCTAGTGTCTCGCTCCATATTTCTATTTCGGGCAGGGCTTGTACGCGTTGCAAGGCTTCCGTGTCGGGGCTGAAAACTTTTCCCTCGCGGATCGTAATCTTCAGTTCAGGGTCGAAAGCCGTGAAGAATCCCGCCACCATGTCTTGAAAACCATTGAATACAGATAAAGTGCACACCATGGCCAAGGTGGCCAATGCCACTCCGCATACCGAGATGCCCGAAATGATATTGACGGCATTGTGTTTCTTTTTGGAGAAAAGATACCTGCGGGCTATGTAAAAAGGTAGATTCAAAGCCTTTTGTTATTGTTTTCCCAGCAATTCATCAATATGCTCCAGATAATCCAATGAGTCGTCCACAAAAAACTTCAGCTCGGGGATGATACGTAGCTGATAACGTACCCGCGTACCCAGCTCGTAACGGATGGACTTCATGTTATCGTTGATATTCTTTATCAGTTCCGCACTTTTCTCTGAAGGGAAAATGCTGAGGTAGGCACGTGCCACACTTAGGTCGGGACTGATGCGTACGGTGCTGACCGATATCAGCACACCGTGCATACTCCGTGTTTGTTGCTGGAAGATTTCACTTAGTTCCTTTTGCAACAAACGGGCTATTTTATTTTGACGGGTTGTTTCCATATAGCTTATTTAAAGATTGTATTTATCCGGCAAACTTACGGATTTTCCTCGAAATATGCAAAAACACGGATTATTCTTATTTCTTGTAAATAATCGTAAGCCCATCGCGCAGGGGGAGGATAACTTTCTCCACCCGTTCGTCTTGTGCCACAAGGTCGTTGAACGCTTGTATGCCAAGGGTTTGCAAATCCGAAGCGCGAGGATGCTCTTCCAGCACATGCCCATCCCACAACGTATTATCCGCCAGAATATAACCACCGGGCGAGAGGACGGACAAAGCCATTTCGTAATAATCGACATATTTACGTTTGTCTCCGTCCATAAACACCATGTCGAACGTCAGACCCAGCTCGGGCACGCGCTTCAAAGCATCGCCGATATAAAACTTGATGCGGTCAGCGTAGGAAGAGCCTTCCAACCAGGGACGGGTAAAGTCCTCCTGCTCGTCATTGATTTCGAACGTGTGCAGCAGGGAGCCTTCGGGCAATCCTTCGGCGATGCACAAGGCCGAATAGCCGCTATATGTTCCTATCTCGAGCACCTGCCGGGGGCGTATCATGCGGACAAACATCTTCAGCATGCGCCCCTGCAAGTGGCCGGAGGCCATGCGGGGGTAGAGCAGCTTCAGGTGCGTGTCCCGATACAAGGCGTGCAGGTATTCGCCTTCGGGGTCAATATGTTGGAGGATATACTCGTCTATGGTCATTATAAATATCGGTTGCTATTGGGCAGTACACAATCGTTGGCATGTTTCAAGGCATCTTCCACCACGTTGATTTCGAGGAAAGATGTCTGCGTGCCGGCCTTGCCGCTACTCAGATAGCCCACCATGTCCGTCGGTTTCAGCTTCCCGTCGGCCAGGAGGCGGCGCAGGGCGGCGAAGTAATATTCTTGCCCGTTGGCCAATTCAGGCATGTAGATGGCTTCCACACCATAAGACAGAGCCAGGTGGCGCATGGTCTTCTCCTTGTAGCAAATGGCCAGCACAGGATATTTGCCACGGAAGGCGGCCAAGTTACGCGCGGTGCGTCCGCTATAGCTATCGGTGATGATGGCACGGATTTTCAACTTCACCGTGGCCTTTACGGCTTGCTTGGCCAAGAAGGCGGTCACGTCATTGCTATTTTCATCCAACGGGATGCGTACATCGTTCTCGGTCAATTTGTCCTGTTCGGCTTGGGCAGCCACTTTTGTCATGGTCTTTACGGCTTCCACCGGATATTTGCCATAAGCCGTCTCTCCGCTTAGCATCAGAGCATCGGTACGGTAATAGATGGCGTTGGCGATGTCGGTCACCTCCGCACGTGTGGGGCGCGGATTGGAAATCATGGTGTGAAGCATCTGTGTGGCTACGATAACCGGTTTTTTGGCCAAGATGCACTTGCGGATGAGCAGGCGTTGGATGCCGGGAATACGTTCCTGGGGCACTTCAATACCCAGGTCACCACGGGCTATCATGACACCATCGGCTACTTCCAATATCTCGTCAATGTTGTCCACGCCTTCCTGATTCTCTATTTTGGCGATGATTTTTATGTCACTTTGATAGGCGTCGAGAATGGCGCGGATGTCCAGCACGTCTTGCTTGTTGCGCACGAAAGAGTGGGCGATGAAGTCGATGTCTTTCTCGATGCCAAACAGGATATTGTTACGGTCCTTCTCCGTGAGCGATGGCAAGTTGATGCGAACGCCGGGCACGTTGACACTCTTGCGGCTTCCTAAGGTTGACTCATTTTGCACCTCGCAAAACAGGTAATCGGGATGCTTTTCTATGACTATCATTTCCAATTCCCCATCGTCTATCAGGATGTGTCCGCCTTCGTTCAGGTCGTGTACAAAGTTGGGATAGGACACCGAGATACACTCCTTTGTGGTGGCTTGGTCGGGATTCCCAACGACCTTTACCCGGTCGCCCGTCTTGAATGTGATAGGGTCTCCGGTCAGTGGAGTGGTACGTACTTCGGGACCCTTCGTGTCCATCAGGATGCCGATGCGGTTGGACACGGTACGTACGTTGTTTATCAACTTCTCAGCGCCTTCACGGTTCAAATGAGCCGTGTTCATGCGTACTACGTTCATGCCTGCCTCAAACAGCTGGCGAATAAAGTCCACCTCACAGCGCTGATCAGATATGGTCGCCACAATTTTAGTTTGTTTCAATAACATAGTTTTAATCCTTTTCTTCTTATACCTTAATTATATCTAATACCTATTTCTCTTGTCATTCTTTCGCAAAGCCGGGCACAAAGTTGCGCGAAGAGAATCTCAAAGTTTCGCAGAGCGAAATGCCCGGCCTGCGCATTTTTAACGTCCGGTCTGCAAAAGAGCTTCTACCGCCAGACGATAAGAATCGAGCCCAAAGCCGCAGATGACGCCCCGGCATGCGCAGGCTATCATGGACACGTGGCGAAAAGATTCACGCGCATGGACATTGGAGATGTGCACCTCAATAACCGGTGCCGTGATAGTGCGGATGGCGTCCTGCAGGGCGATGGACGTGTGGGTGTAAGCACCTGCGTTCAGCACGATACCGTCCACGTCGAAGCCCACTTCTTGTATCTTGTCGATAAGCTCGCCTTCGATGTTGGATTGGAAATAATCGAGACTCACGTCCGGATAACGGCTTTTCAGCCCGACTAAGCAGTCCTCGAACGTAGAGCTGCCATAAATGGAAGGTTCACGTTTGCCCAGCAAATTAATGTTGGGGCCGTTGATGATTTGTATGCGCATATAATTGTTTTTTTATTATCTTCGCCCCCTCGGGGCACACTTTTTGTGGCGCAAAGATAGTGCAAATTGAGCGTAAAACATTCAAGCTTGCTTGAAAATGTTTTGCCGAAATGTAGCCTATCTTATGAAATGATAAGGGGAAAAATGAAAATCGGAGAAAAATGGAGAATAAGGAACGGCAAGCATTGGCTATCAGGAAATACCGGCAATATCTGAAGCTGGAGAGGGGGCTTTCTCCGAATACGGAGGATGCTTACTTGACGGATCTCGCCAAGTTACTTCATTTTGTGGAAGGAGAAGGGATGAATGTGTTCGAGGTCAAGCTGGATGACTTGCAACGCTTCAATGCAGGCTTGCACGACATTGGCATTCATCCACGCTCGCAAGCCCGTATTTTGTCGGGTATCAAGTCCTTCTTCCACTTTCTGGTGCTGGCCGATTATCGGGAGGACGACCCCGGCGAGTTATTGGAAGGTCCCAAGATTGGCCTCCACCTGCCCGAGGTACTGACCGTGGAAGAAATTGACCGCATCATCGATGCCGTTGATCTGAGCAAACCCGAAGGCCAGCGCAACCGGGCTATTTTGGAGACGCTTTATAGTTGCGGCTTGCGTGTGTCCGAATTGTGTGGCTTGAAACTCTCCGATTTATATTTGGATGAAAGCTTTATCCGGGTGACGGGCAAGGGTGACAAGCAACGTTTGGTGCCCATTTCGCCCCGGGCCATCAAGGAGCTGAGATATTGGTTTCAAGACCGCAATACGACGTGGCGCATCAAGCCCGACTTCGAAGACTATGTTTTTTTGGCCCGGTGGGGAAAAAATATCAGTCGCATCCAGGTCTTTCAACTCATCAAAGAATTGGCTCGGCAGGCAGGCATTGCCAAGAACATCAGTCCGCATACCTTCCGTCATTCTTTTGCCACCCATTTGCTGGAGGGAGGGGCCAACCTGCGCGCTATTCAGTGTATGTTGGGGCACGAGAGCATAGCCACTACGGAGATATATACCCACATCGACCGTAACATGTTGCGAAGTGAAATCATCGAGCACCATCCTCGTAACATCAAGTATCGCGAAGAGAAACTTCATTAAATTATAATAAATAAAAGGGCTTTGTTAACAGATTGTAGAAAAATTAATATCTTTGCGTAGCCAAATCCTGCAAAGGCGTTCGGCAAAGTGTGATATAAGAGTAATATAAATAAGTAAATCATTCAATTTCAAACAATTAATTTATAGTTAAAATGACTAAGAAGCTGTATTTGCCATTATTATTGGCATGCGTTGTTGCACTGACATCGTGCAGCAAGAAAATGGGTGAGTTGTCATCCGATTACTTCACGGTTACCCCGCAGGTGCTGGAAGCAATCAACGGTGAAGTTCCTGCAACAATCAACGGAAAGTTCCCCGAAAAGTATTTCAACAAGAAAGCTGTGGTGGAAGTAACTCCGGTCCTGAAGTGGGACGGTGGTGAAGCCAAAGGCCAGTCTGCTACTTTCCAGGGCGAGAAGGTAGAAGGCAACGACCAGACTATCTCTTACAAGATGGGCGGCAGCTACACCATGAAGACTTCATTCGACTATGTGCCCGAAATGGCCAAGTCTGAACTTTACTTGGAGTTCACTGCTACTATCGGTAAGAAGACGGTTGAAATTCCTGCCGTAAAGATTGCCGATGGCGTTATTTCTACTTCTGAATTGGTTGACCAGACATTGGGCAGCGCCAACACTGCTACGGGTGAGGATGCTTTCCAACGCATTATCAAGGAAAAGCATGAAGCTAACATCATGTTCTTGATTCAGCAGGCCAACGTTCGCTCCAGCGAGCTGAAGACCGCCAAGGCTTTCAACGAGGAAGTGAAGAATATCAACGAGACCCCGAACCGTAAGATTGACAACATCACTGTTTCTGCTTACGCTTCTCCCGATGGTGGTTTGGACCTGAACACCAAACTGGCTGAAAATCGTCAGGACAACACCGCTAAGGTTATCAACCGCAATCTGAAGAAGGACAAGCTGGAGGTAAATGTGGATACGAAGTACACTGCTGAAGACTGGGAAGGTTTCCAAGAACTGGTAAGCAAATCCAATATCCAAGACAAGGAGTTGATTCTCCGCGTTCTTTCTATGTATTCTGATCCCGAGCAAAGAGAACAGGAAATCAAGAACATCTCTTCTGTTTACAAGACTTTGGCTGATGAAATCCTGCCGCAACTCCGTCGTTCTCGCCTGACTTTGAACTATGAGGTTATCGGTAAGTCTGATGAAGAAATCGCTAACTTGGCTGCTACGGATGCCAGCCAGCTGAACGTTGAGGAATTGCTCTATGCCGCTACGTTGACCCAAGATCCCGCTAAGCAGGAAGCTATCTACACGAAAGCTACTCAAAACTTCCCCAACGACTATCGCGCTTACAACAACTTGGGTGAGTTGGCTTACGCTGCCGGTAACTTGGATAAGGCTGAAAGCTACCTGAAAAAGTCTTTGTCTATCAAGAACTCTCCGGAGGCTAACATGAACATGGGCTTGGTTGCACTGAGCAAGGGTGACAAGGCCGCTGCTGAGACTTACTTGGCTAAGGCTTCGGGTGCTCCAGAGGTGAACGAAGCTTTGGGTAACCTCTACATTGCTCAAGGTCAATATGAAAGAGCCGTAAACGCATTTGGTGACACGAAGACAAACAGTGCCGCTTTGGCACAAATCTTGGCTAAGGACTACAACAAGGCTAAGAATACATTGGCTGACATTGAGAATCCTGATGCTTATACAGATTATCTGATTGCTATCCTGGGTGCCAGAACTGACAATGCTTCATTGGCTATCAGCAGTTTGAAGGATGCAGTTGCCAAGGAGCCTACCTTGGGCAAGAAGGCTGCAACTGACTTGGAATTCGCCAAGTATTTCACAAACTCTGAATTCATGAGCATTGCGAAATAAGTATTCCATTCCATAAAAAAGAAATGCCCGATATAGAAATATGTCGGGCATTTTTTATATCGGATAAAAAGAGTTACTTTTGTGCCGGATATTGTTTAGGCAACACACATATTATATTATATTATATGGTATATGAAGAAAAGTAACTTTATCGTCTTGTGCATTCTGCTCATTTTGTTGGCGGCTTGTAAAAGTAAGCCTGTTGACATCGTCACGATAGAAGGAAATATTACGGGCTTAGGGAATGACACTATCTACCTGTATGGTTCAGACTTGATGTATAGCCGTTTGGATACACTCGTGTCGAAGGAAGGACGGTTTTCCGCCGAACTGGATGTAGATACGTTGGTCACTTCCTGGCTGCAGTTTTCTGATGGGACGGAATATCCTCTTTATATGGACAAGGGCGATCGGATAAGGATAGAAGGCAGTACGGAGAAGATGGATTCGCTGGACATCACAGGCAACGTGTTGAATGAGGAACTTACGCTTTTCCGTCATGCACTGGCCAATCTGAAATCTCCTACACCCAAGCGGGTGGCTAAGGCGGCAGAGGATTATATTGAGAATCATCTCGCTTCGCTCACTAGTATCTATGTGTTGGACAAGTATTTTGTGCAACAAACTTCACCCGACTTTCGGCGTATAGAACGTCTGATAGAGAATATGACGGGAGATTTGAAAGACCAGACTTATATAAAAGAGTTGAGCTTGTACATCGAAACGCAGGAGAAGGTGGAACAGGGAAAGGCCGCTCCTTATTTTCAGCTTCCGAACTTGGTAGGGGAAAAAGTGAACCGCACCGACTTCAAGGACAAATATTTGTTGCTTTGCTTTTGGGCTTCATGGGACGAGAATTGCCGTGCAACCCATGCGGATTTGCGTGCGCTTTACAAAAAGAAAGCCTATAAGAAAGATTTGGCCATTTTGGGCATTTCGCTGGATGTGAATAAAGAGCAGTGGAAAGAAACGGTGAAAAGAGATACGCTTGACTGGGAACAGGTGTGCGATTTCCGGGGTTGGAATTCCGCTCCGGTCAAGCAATTTGGCATACGGGTGCTTCCCACAACCTATTTAATCACCCCCAACGGGCGCATTGACGGGAAGAACTTGTCTGTTGCCGAGATAGAAGAGAAGCTGAAGAACAACACCAAAAAATAAAGATACGTGCTAATCAAAGTTTATGGGGCCGCTGTGCAAGGCATTGACGCGACTCTTATTACCATAGAAGTAAACAGCTCACGGGGCTGTATGTTTTATCTCGTCGGCCTGCCCGACTCTGCGGTTAAAGAAAGCCATCAGCGCATAATCTCCGCTTTGCAGGTAAATGGCTATAAGTTGCCCACCAGCAATATTGTCATTAATATGGCTCCGGCCGATATTCGCAAGGAAGGTTCTGCTTACGACCTTCCGCTTGCTATCGGTATATTGGCCGCCAATGAGCAGGTTAATCCGGAACGCTTGGATAAATACCTCATCATGGGCGAACTGAGTTTGGACGGTAGCTTGCAACCTATCAAGGGAGCGTTGCCTATTGCCATCAAAGCGCGTGAGCTGGGCTTTGATGGCATGATTCTTCCTAAACAAAACGCCCGTGAGGGAGCGGTAGTCAATAATTTGACCGTCTATGGCGTAGAGAATATTTGTGAAGTCATCGATTTCTTCAATGGCAAGCGGGAGTTGGAGCCTACCATTGTCAATACGCGTGAGGAATTTTATGCCCGACAAAACAATTTCGACTTGGACTTTGCCGATGTCAAGGGGCAGGAGAATGTAAAACGAGCTTTGGAGGTAGCGGCGGCCGGAGGTCACAACGTCTTGCTTATCGGTTCTCCGGGTAGTGGAAAGTCCATGCTTGCCAAGCGTTTGCCTTCCATATTGCCTCCTTTGTCTTTGGGCGAAAGTTTGGAAACTACGAAGATACATTCCGTAGCCGGAAAGCTGGGCAAAGAGGGAGGACTTATTTCCCGTCGTCCTTTCCGCTCTCCCCATCATACCATTTCAAATGTAGCCATGACCGGAGGAGGTACTTTCCCTCAGCCGGGTGAAATCAGTTTGGCGCACAACGGGGTGCTTTTCTTGGACGAGCTGCCCGAGTTCAGCCGCAATGTGCTAGAGGTGCTTCGTCAACCTTTGGAAGACCGTAAGATAAGCATTTCCCGTGTGAAGTTCAATGTCGAGTATCCCGCCAGCTTTATGTTGGTGGCCAGCATGAATCCCTGTCCCTGCGGTTATTATAACCATCCCACTAAAGCCTGCGTATGCAGTCCGGGCCAGGTGCAGAAGTATCTGAACCGGATATCCGGTCCTTTGCTCGACCGTATTGACTTGCAAATAGAAGTCACGCCGGTGCCATTCGAGAAGATGTCGGAGATAAAGCCCGGAGAGTCCAGTGCCGTTATTCGCGAACGTGTCATTCGTGCCAGGCAGATACAGCAAGAACGCTATGCCGAGGTGCCGGGTGTTTACTGCAATGCTCAGATGACCAGCAAACTGTTGGCGCTTTATGCCCGTCCGGATGAGGCCGGCTTGACTTTGCTGAAGGGTGCCATGACGCGGCTGAATCTCTCTGCCCGTGCTTACGACCGCATCTTGAAAGTGTCCCGCACCATTGCCGATTTGGAAGGAAGCGAGCAGATTCAAGCCGTTCATTTGGCGGAGGCCATCGGGTATCGCAATTTGGACAGGGAAGACTGGGCGGGATAATAAGTAGGTGTACAAAATTAAATGATAATTTATCGGGTTGTTTTTAGGCACGGATTACACGGATTGGTCACGGATTACTTTTATCATTCGTAGACGAAATCACTTTTAATCTGTGAAATCCGTGTAATCCGTGCCTAAAAATAAATTCCCATTTATCGTATAAACTAAATATGATTCGTTACTTATTGCAAGAATCCTATTCGGCTACGAGCTACAAGTGACGAGTAAAGTTGTTTATAAGACGCAGCCTACTTGTAGCTTGTAGCTCGTAACTTATAGCTGATTGGGATGAGCTTACTATATGAAAATGTGTTCTGCAGCTTCACTTTATGTTTGTTTTTTCTTCTAAAATCACTATATTTGCCCCTGTTAACATCTAAAAATGAAACGGATATGAAGAAACTGATTGTAGGATTGATGGTAGGATTAGGGATACTTCTCCTTGACGCTTGTCAGTCGAAGACGAGTCGCATCGATGATTTGAGAAATTTTGTAGAGCAGCTCAGTGAGGATTGCGAGGACTATACCGCCGAGCAATGGGAAAAAGCTAATGACGAGTTCAGCCAGTTGTTGGACAAGATAAATTCCTATGATGACCTTACGAAAGAGGAATTGGAAGAAGTGGCTCGTTTGCAGGGACAGTATGCCGCCACTGTGTTCAAAAACAGCGGTAAAGCCGTAATGGAGGAGATAGAGAAAGCCGGTGTGGCATTGGACGGATTTCTGAATGGCTTGAATGAAGGCTTGGAAAATGAAGATAAATAATCATGTATAAGAAGTATAGCGTATGAAGGCATTAAAAAGTATGTTAGGCGGTCTGTGTTTGTGTGCCGCTATGGGCGGATGCGTATCGGCAACGCAGCAGGAAAACGCAGAGGTGAAAGAAGTCAGTAAGTCGGATGCGGTAATAGCTACTATTATGGAACGTCGCAGCATCCGTCAGTACAAACCCCAGCCGGTGAATCGTGACACCATGCAAGTGATTTTGAATTGCGGCATCAATGCACCCAACGGTCAGAACAAGCAGTCGTGGGAAGTGCGTGTGGTGGACAATCCCGAGTTTATCAACGGTCTTACGGCTATTTACACCCAAGCCAATCCGAAGGCAGCTGAAGACCCTTCGTTCAAGAACATGTTCCGCAATGCGCCTACGGTGGTATTCATCGCTAACGACCCCTCGTATGATTTCTCGCAGATAGATTGCGGTTTGCTGGGGGGTAATATGATTCTTTCTGCACAGTCCATGGGTATTGGTTCCTGCTGTTTGGGAGGTCCCGCCCGCTTTATGCAGTCGCCCGAGGCGGCCGAATACCTGAAGAAACTGAACTTTAGCGAAGGTTACGAACTGCTGTATTGCATCGCCTTCGGTTATCCGGACGAAGCGCCGGCCGCCAAGCCCCGCAATGCGGAGAAAGTGAAGTTCGTAGATTAGTCTTTTCACCTGCCTAAAGAAGAGGGTGTATCAGAATGAAAAATGGCTTTCATTCTGATACACCCTCTTTTTTGTTTTTCCTTATACCGGCTTCCACGAAAGCTGCTATCCTGACGATTTAAGAACCGTATGAGATGTCCATTTGTTCGGATATTTCTCTGTTTAAAAAGCGGCCGCGCAATGTCCGTTCAAGCAGCGCACTATTTCCTCTCAATTAGTTAAGTATTGCTCTTAAAACACTGCACTGTTTCAGGGGTAAACACTGCGCTGACTGAACGCAAATAGCGCAGTGTTTCTACGGATGATAATACGCTGTAAATCAAGTGAATCCATGAATGCTTACATCTTATAAAGCTTTCTTGGCCCAATATTTATACGTTCATTAACAAAGTAACCGGATAAATCACAATAAACCTTAACGTATGATGTAAAATAAAAATATCATTTTACTCTTTAAATGACGAATCGGATTTAGCTATACTAAAGGATAATTTAACGGGCTGTTTTTAGGCACGGATTTAGCTTCGCTCAAAATATCTTTTGATTATTACATTAATGTATAGTCACGGATTGGTCACGGATTTACTCAAGGTATCCCTGTCATGTCGAGCTTGTCGAGACATCTCACGTAGCGCATGGGAAAGCATGATGTGAGACCCCTCGACTACGGGGTGACAGACTGAGCACTTGTCATTCTGAGCGAAGCGAAGAATCTCCTGCAGACGGGAGATGCTTCACTCCGTTCAGCATGACAAAAGAAAATAAAATCTCTGTGCCTCCGTGTCTCTGTGTTCAAAGAATAAATTCCCACTTATAGTATAAACAGAATCTGATAAGCCACTTAATTATGCCATAAAATCCTTACGTACATTTGAAAAAACTGGAAAAGCCATCTCAAGGTTTCCATGTTAAAAAAGTGACATTTCTGTCATTTTTTTAATGTAGACTGTTTGTAGTATAAGAGAAATGGCTACCTTTGTAGGTGATAAAAATGACATTTCTGTCAAAAATATGACGTAGAATATGAACATATCAAGAAACTTATACCTGAACCAACTGGTTGCAGGACAAGGAAACGGGCTGATTAAGATTGTAACTGGTATCAGGCGGTGCGGCAAATCGTACCTCCTTTTCAAGCTGTTCCACGATTACCTGATTTCCAAAGGTATAAAGGAAGATCACATTGTAAGAGTAGCTTTGGATGACCTCATGAACGAGGAGCTGAGAGAGCCTCATGCCCTTCTCAGACATATTCGGGAGCGCATCCAAGCCGAAGGGATGTATTATGTACTGCTTGACGAAATTCAACTTGTCCCGAATTTCTACGAAGTCCTCAACAGCCTCCTGCATGTACAAAACGCGGATGTCTATGTGACGGGAAGCAACTCCAAGTTCCTTTCCAAGGATGTGGTCACTGAGTTTCGCGGCAGGGGAGATGAAATACATCTGTATCCTTTGTCGTTTTCCGAGTTCATGCAAGGATACCAAGGTGACAAGTGGAACGCTTGGAGAGAATACTATACTTTCGGCGGACTTCCGCTCATCCTGTCATTGGAAACGGAACAGAAAAAGTCCGAATACCTGAAGAATCTTTACGAAAGCGTTTACTTGGTTGACATACTGGAACGGAACAAGGTCAGGAACAAGGCCGAGTTTGACGAGCTGGCACGGATCATAGCCTCTTCCATCGGCTCCCCATGCAACCCGACCAAGCTGTCCAATACGTTTAGGAGTGTCAAAAACGTTACGGTGTCATCCGCGAGTATCGCAAGATACCTTTCCTATATGGAATACGCCTTCCTGATAGAAAAATCCATCCGTTACAACATCAAGGGGAAGAAATACATCAACACACTGTCCAAGTATTATTTCTCCGACCTTGGCATCCGCAATGCCTTGCTGGGCTTCCGCCAACAGGAAGAAAGCCACATTATGGAAAACATCGTTTACAATGAATTGCGTATAAGAGGGTATCATGTGGATGTAGGCATGGTGGAAGAACGTACCACGGACAAGAACAACAAGACGATACGCAAGCAGTATGAAGTAGACTTTGTGGCCAACCAAGGCAACAAACGTTATTACATCCAATCGGCATTCGCCATGCCCGACGAAACGAAGGTAAGGCAAGAGACCGCTTCGCTTACACGCATTGACGACTCCTTCAAGAAGATCATCGTTGTCAAGGACGACATCATGCCAAAGAGGGATGAGAACGGCATTGTGACGATAGGCATCATGGACTTCCTGCTGCGCCCGGACAGCCTGGACTATTGAACAGCTTATGGACGAAATAACATTCCTACGTGCCGTAAAATCCTTACGCGCACTTGAATGATATTCCGTAAGAACCTGTATTCTTTTTTCTATTCATATAGCTGTGCCTGCTGTACGATTACAAATCGTTAGCTTGAACGATTAGTAATCGTCCGCACGCACAATTACGGATCGTACATCGTTGGCAGATATGCTTGCTGTGGAAAGAAACGCATTGAGTAGAAAGGAGAAAATAATAATTCATGCAGTCCCAAATAGAATTTGTATCTTTGCGGCATGAAATGGGGAACTCTCATTCTGTTGTTTGGCCTGTTGTCGCTGCTTTGTGCCTGCGGCTCCCGGCCTTATCCGCCTTCCTTGCTGACAGCGGACAGCTTGGCGTCTGTTCGTCCGGACAGTGCTTTGTCCTTGCTGAAGGCTTTGGAACGGGACACGGCAGACATGCCTTTGGCTCACCGCATGTACTACCGTTTGCTTTGCGTCAAGGCTGCGGACAAGGCTTATCTGCCTCATCTGTCGGACAGCCTCATCCGTCCCATTCTATATTATTATATAAAGGAAGGCGACCCACGCCTGTTGCCCGAAGCTTATTACTATGCCGGGCGGGTCTATCGGGATTTGGGCGATGCACCCCAGGCTCTCGATTACTTCGAGCAGTCGCTGGAAGCAATGCGGAAGCATGAGAACCTAGAGGTAAAAAATAAGGTGTATGCGCAGATGGGGACGCTGTTTCTTTATCAGGATATGAATTCGGAAGCGTTGGAAGCCTTGGCAGTGGCATACAAGAAGTTCCAAATCAATGGATCTTGGAGGAAACCGAAGAAGTCTTTGTATGGTTAGTACATTGTGACATCCTTCTAAAGTAATAAACGCTTGCAGAATGCGGACCGGACGAACAGCATTTTGAAAATAAACGACAACTAAAATACATAGCAAAATGAAGAAAATAGCATTGTTATTAGCAGGACTTGGCTTTTGCTTGTTGGCTCAGGCGGACGAACCGGTGAAGAACTTTAGTTTTGCCGGATACAAAGCCGTATTTATTCCGGCGGACACATTTCGTATAGAAGTCGGGAATCCGGATTTGGGAATTCAGAAGCTGAGGAATGGTACGCTGTCGTTCGAGCTAAAGGATGCAAACGGACGGATGCCGAAAGACGTGGTGTATATCTATACGAATGATGTACGCTGGATCGGCCTGACTTATTCTGAATTGGTAGTGGACGAGACGCTTACGGTAGATTCCTTACGTTTGTCGTTAGGGGCCGGTTCAAGGGGTACAGTAAACGTAAAGACCAATTATTTGAAAGTATCGGCGGGAGGCGGCAGTCACTTGACCATAGAGGGAGAAACAGATGTGCTTGACTGCACGACAAAAGGTTACAGCAGTGTCAATACGAAGAAGCTGAAAGCGAAAAAGAAGGAATGTAAGGAGTTGCCGACTGATTAAAAGTTAAAGTTGCGAATCCTCATGGAAGCGTATCGTGTTTTGATACATAGATTCTTTCTCTGCTGCCTGTTAATCTTCATGTCGCTTTCTTGCTATTCGCAGGAAAGGCTGAGTAAGAAAGTTCTTTCGTCCAATGGCGTGCCGTTGGACGATGTGAATGTATATGCTCCCAGTCGGCAGGTCGGAGTCTTTACGGACAAAGATGGAGAGTTTGACATGATGGTTTTTTCAGCCTTGCAGCCGACAGATACCCTGCGCTTTTCCTGTGTCGGCTACATGCAACGTTTCCTTACCTACGGACAGCTGCTTCAGATGAAGGATGTCACGTTGAAAGAAGATACGGTGTCCTTGCGTGAAGTGGTGGTGACGGGTGAGCAGGAGAAAGAAATCTTTTTACCGGTTAGGGTATTGTCGTCTCTCCCCCAAGGCTTGTTTGCCTTTGGTACGGTGCTAGTGGATAACTGTATCTATGTACAGGGTGGAGATGAATCATTTTCGGTAGCAGGAAGCACTTTTGTTGACCGGACGAATGGAAACTTTGCCAGCAAGCAGCATTTTTCCTGGAAGGCATATAGCAAGAAGTTATGGGTGTACGACATTCAAAAAGATTGTTGGAGTCCATGCCTGCAAGCGTTTTCTCCTCGTGCCTACCATACTTTATTGTTGCATGGACGGAATTTGCTGGCCGTTGGCGGCAAAAGGCTTTCTACCAGTAAAAAAATAGAGTGGCTTCGGTCGGACATCGATATTTATGACTTGAAGCGCGATACGTTGATTGTGGATGAAGTAAATCCGCACATGGCGGCCGATGCAGCGTCTTTTGTGTATGGCAATCAGCTTATCATCATGGGCGGTTCGGTAAAAGAAGCCGATTCGGGTTATCGTACTTATTCCGCTGACATCCATGTGCAGGACTTGCGCACCGGATATTGGTATGAAGTAGGAAAAATGCCTCGTGCGATGGAATGTAAAGGTGTCATTTGGAAACGGAAAATTTACCTTTTTGGTGGTTTTGACGGTGTGGCGCGTAGGGAAGTTCAAAGTTTTGACTTGGCGACGGGAAAATGGCGCCATGAAGGGGAATTGCCGGAACCGATGGGGCGTCCTGCTGTGGTTGTGGTAGGTGATGAGGCTTATGTCTATGAGGCGGGAAAAATGTTGGTTTATGACTTTCTGAGCGGGCAGATACGCTCTTACGCAATGCGGCAAAAGCTGAAGCGTTGTGAATTGCTGACTGACGGCAGACGGTTGTATCTGATAGGAGGCGGATACCCAAAGTCAGGTCATCTGATCGCTTCTTCTTCTCTTTATGCCGTTGACTTACGGGCTTTTGAGCGTACCGTGTATGAATAAGGTCACTGGACGAAGGACTTTATACTCTGTCTTTTTAAATCGCTGAGAATCTCTTGTTTCAGACCTAGGAACATATCAGTAAGCGTAGCTGGCTTTATTATGTACGCTATGAATAAAATCACTATCTTTGCGGCATGAAATGGGGAATTGTCATCCTACTGTCCGGTCTGTTGTCGCTGCTTTGTGCCTGCGGCACCCGTCCTTATCCGCCTTCCTTGCTGACGGCGGACAGCTTGGCGTCTGTTCGTCCGGACAGTGCTTTGTCCTTGCTGAAGGCTTTGGAGCGGGACACGGCAGACATGCCTCTGGCTCACCGCATGTACTACCGCTTGCTTTGCGTCAAGGCGGCGGACAAGGCTTATCTTCCTCATCTGTCGGACAGCCTCATCCGTCCCATTCTACATTATTATATAATGGAAGGCGACCCACGCCTGTTGCCCGAAGCCTACTACTATGCCGGACGGGTCTATCGGGATTTGGGTGATGCACCCCAGGCACTCGACTATTTCGAGCAGTCGTTGGAAGCGATGCGGAAGCATGAGAACCTGAAGGTGAAAAACAAGGTGTATGCGCAGATGGGGACGCTGTTTCTCTATCAGGATATGTATCCGGAAGCGTTGGAGGCGTTTAAGCAGAGTTACCAGTGTGATGTCGCTTTGGAAGATAGCGTAGGGATGATTTTTAGTCTTCGGGATATAGCGGATGCTTATCGTAATCTGAATAAGCCGGATAGTGCAATATATTGTTATGAGCAAGCTTGTGAATTAAGCTTGAAAACGCAACGTATAGATATGTTACGTGATGTCCAAAGTCAATTGGCTAGTCTTTATATTGCCTTAGGAAAGTATGATTTAGCTTATACTTCTCTACAGAATACTCTAAATAAGATAGAAGAGCCCAATCGAAGTGCCATTTATTCCATCGCTTCCAAATATTATAATGCGGTAGGAAGAACTGACTCAGCTATTTGGTATAACAAAGAGTTGTTAAGCATAGGAAGTGTTTACGCGAAGAAAAATGCGACTAGATTCTTTGCCGAGTTCGCACGCACTCAAAATGACATTGCACAGGCTTTGCATTATTTCGATGAATATTGTTTTTATGCCGATTCGGTGGAACGGTTGAACAGTCGGGAGGAAGTGCGCCGTATGCATGCGCTTTACAACTACCAACTGCGTGAAAAAGAAAACAGGTATCTCCAGGCAGAGAATGCGCGAAAGACTCAGGAACAGTTCATTCTTTTTGCAGTTACCCTTATTACAATCTCATTGCTTATAGCATTCTATTTCTATTATCGGCACCGCAAGGCGGTTTTGACCGCACGCGCATTACTTGCCGAGCAACTACAGGAGGATATTTTTCAGCGAAGCGAACAATTTAAAATTGAGAATGAAAAGAAAACAGCCCAATTAGAAGCTCGGATAGGGGCTTTACAGCACCAATTGCAAGATACAACGACAGCCAAGGAGCAATTGGAAAAACAAAAAGAACTTATCGTTTATACCACTCGGCAGATTGAGTTGGAACAGGATAAACGGAAAATTGCAGAAGCTTTGTTCTTTCAATCGGACATCTATTTGCGATTTAAAAAGTACACAGATTCTTCCCATACATCTCGTCTGACTGATAAAGATTGGGAGAATTTACAAGCCAAAATTGATGAGTGCTTTGACAGATTTACCTATAAACTATATGGTCTGTATCGGTTAAGTCAGGCGGAGCTGCACATTTGCCTTTTATTGAAAGCTCAGTTTCGCAACAAGGAGATTGCATCTTTGATTAATTTGTCCGATGAAGGTGTAACCTCTATACGTCGCAGACTTTATGCCAAGATGTTTAAAGAAAAAGGGGACGCTAAAAAGCTTAATGAGTTTATTTCTTCATTATGAATGAATTAGCATACCTTTTGCACGATTTGTGCACGCTATGTTACTCCGATTTTTGCTCAAAAAATAAAATGCACGCTTTTTGCACACTCTAAAAAACTCCTTTTAGAAATATGTTTTATTAATTTGCTTCTGAAAAAAATGAAAGCAAATGAAACGATTATTTTTCTTTTTAGCAGCAATTGTGTTTTGTGTAAATGGTTGGTCTATTGAGGAACAGATTATTTTGTACCCAGATGATGATAAAGCAGATATTTCCAAAGACAATCGTTCTTCATCCATAGCCCCGACCGCTTCGCATGACGACAATGTCATCACCATTTATTCGGAAAAGACATTGGAAGATGTCGGTATCTATGTAGTGGATGTGCATGGAGGTATCTTGTATAGTGCGGAAGAAAGTACCTTAGTAGGGAACTACACTTTTGCATTGGACGGGAATCCAAAAGGAACGCTGATGCTGGTTATTCAAACAAGCGAAGGGTATTATGAAGGAGAATTTTCTATTGAATGATAGAGCAATGCCGGAAGCTGGAAGAGGGCAAATTAATCTTAAAAAGACAATGAAAGCAGAACAAGAACAAAAGCGATTCGCTTTGGGCCTTGAAGTTATCGAACTTCAAGACGATGAAATGGCCTTGCTAAAAGGTGGAATTGGAACACGTTCGGATGGTAATAACGGATGTGATTGTCAATGTGGTTGTGGTAATACTGGATGTGATTGTCAGTGCATTTGCTTAGATCCTCCAATTATACTAGATCCTGGTTGTTATGTAGGGTGATTGTAAAAAGAGTCGGTGTCGAAAGTGAGAATTTGTTTGTCTTTTCGCTTTTGACACCTTTTGTGCTATTATAGAAATCCACATAGAATGAAAAATAGTTTTTATAATTTGTATGCTCCTTGTCCACAGGGGGTGTTATGCTTCAATGCTTGTTCTGACAATTACGTCATTATTAATAAAACGGTATATCAGGCTTTGCAAAAACAAGCTTATGATAAGATTCTCCCTTCTCAGTTGGCTTCGTTAACTGAGAGTGGTTTTATTGTGGATGACGAGGTGGATGAATATGAGAAAATCACTGCTCAGTATAAGATTTCTGACCGCAATGGATATTATCGCATCGTGTTGTTGCCTACATTGGATTGCAATGTGAAATGTTGGTATTGCTTTGAGAAGCAGATAAAGGGAAGCCGATTGTCAGCGGACATGCAGGAACGAATGGTTCGGTATGCCTATCGCACGATAGAGCGTGAAGATATTTCTCACCTGCATATAAATCTCTTTGGGGGTGAACCGATGTTGCATTTTAAAGAGGAAGTTTATCCCATTCTATATAAGGTCAAGGAATATGCCGATACATTAGGGAAGAAAACTAGTTTCTCAGCCGTTAGTAACGCTATTTGCATTACGGATGAGATTGTACCTTTGTTGGCGGATTTGGGGATGACTTTTCAAATTTCCATTGATGGATATAAGGAAAAACACAATTCTATTAAAAAGATTCCGGGACTACAAGGCGGGACTTATGAACTTGTGATGCAAAACATTCATAAGCTGACGGAAGTATATAATCCTCATATTAATTTGCGCATCAATTACGACAATCAGACGCTGAAACATATTGGAGAAGTGATAAAAGACATTGGGGATATAGATCGGCATAAAATCAGGATTCATTTGGAGCGAGTTTGGCAGACTTCTAATAAGAAAGAAGAAAATCATGTACCCATAAAAGACGTTATTAATGAATTCCTTCGTCAGGGTTTTTATCTTTCTTATTTGAATTTCCACCCAAGAAACCAAAGTTGTGTATCCGATCTTGCCAATGAGGCTGTTCTTTCTTATGACGGAAAGGTATATAAGTGTACAGGACGTGATTTTGAGGAACGAATGCAGGAAGGTACATTGATGGAAGATGGTACCATTGATTGGATGACGGAACGAGTGAATAAGCGATTGGATATACGCACATTTGATAATCCTACGTGTCGTACCTGCAAGTTATTACCTCAATGTTGGGGGCCATGTACCCAAAAACAATTGGAATATCCTGAAAAAATAGCGGAAATGTGCCAGCTTCGTATGATGGAAATGGATTTAAATGATTATATTTGCTATCGCTTTAACAATGAATATATTGGACGAAGCCTGCAAATGGAATGTCAGCCCATGGAAATATTTTAAAAACTAAAAATGTTGGTATGATGAGATTTTTTGTTCTGCTTTCTCTCTTAATAACCTTATGTGTCGTGCCCTGCAAAGCGCAAACGTATGCTTTGCAAGGGATGGTGACTGATACGCTGAAACAAACGGTAGAAAATGCGGTTATTTCCTTGTCGCGCAACGACACACTTGTCGGAAGTTGTTTGACGGACGCCAAAGGCATCTATCTGTTTAGTGAAGTGAAGGCAGGCAAATATGTTCTTTCCGTATCGCATTTTAATTACCGTCCCTTGGTGGAAGCGATAGAGTTGAACGGTAACAAAAATCTGAATCATGTCATTTGTCCCATCTCGCAAATCAATCTGGATGATGTTGTGGTCACGGCAGACCGTAGTAATGTCATCCGCTCGAATGCGATGGGAACAACTTTTCATCTGTCCGCGAGAGCCAGAAAGAGCCGGACCGTCTATAATGCCTTACAGGAGATTCCTTTGCTGCAAGTAGACCCCATAAAAAGAACATTGAGTGCCATTGACGGCAGTGATGTGGTGGTGCTGATTAACGGCATGCAGACAGAAGCTTCGCTAGAAACGATAGACCCAACGGATATAGAAGCGGTGGAAATCATAGACAATCCTCCTGTAAAGTATATGAAGGACGGATTTAGCCAGGTAATCAACCTTAAATTGAAAAGAAAAGAACGAAACTATCAACAGCTGAATCTTTCCACCTCGCAACATGTGGAGTTACAGACCGGATATACATCGGGAATCTTCGAGACCGGTAATCAAAAGTATTCGTTTTATGTGGGTTGCAACTGGTTCTATAACCGTGATTCCGGCATAGACCGGAACTTTCAGCGGAGTGGAATTACGGAACGGACGCAATATTGGGATCGGTATTCCCGTATGTCTAATTACGTTACTGGATTCGGGGGAGATTATCTACCCAATGAAAAGAATTATTTATCCTATCGGTTCCAGTATTCTTCTTATAAGACGCGGGGAACACACGATGGAACAGGGGAAATACAGTCCGAAGAAGACAATCAGCCGGTGGCTTATACGGCGGAACAACGTGTGAAAGATTACAGCCAATCGTATGTGGGGTACGTCTATCACCGATGGAATATGAATGAGCGCAACACCTTTGAGCAGAGCTTAAAATATTATTATACCCCGACTACTGCAAGAAACCGTAATACGGAGACTGGCGATGCGGGCTATTTTTACTTCAACGAAGCCAATAATGACGTGCACCAACAAGAGGCCTCATACAACGCTTATTTCATGCATACGATGGAAAACAAGAATGTGTGGTCCGCAGGTTCCAATTTATCTTATCTGTCGAGTAGTATAGACAATCTGTCTGCTGTTAGCCAAAGTTTTGACTACCGGAAATGGAACGAATATCTGTATCTCTCATACAGCGGTTCGTGGAAGAATCTTTCCTACATGGCTTCGGCCGGGGCGGATTTGATATTCAACAAAACGGAACAAGTGAAAGACCACTATGTGCGCCTGAAGTTTGCGGGCAACATGCATTATCGGTTCAACAAGGCGAATTCACTCCGTTTCTTTACGAACGGATATACTTCCACACCGTCTATTTCTTTGTTGAATCCTTATAATACATCTACAGACAGTCTACAGATAGTAAAAGGCAATCCGGAGCTGAAACCCAGCTACATAACGAATGTCGGGCTGAACTATCAATTGTATAAAGGACGATGGTTCCTGAATGCGGGCATTACCTACATACATGAGAAGGACATGCCCAACATTGTGGGCGTAATGTCAGACAACGTCTATACTCGTACCTACGAAAACAAAGACAAGCAACATACGCTCAACCCTTCTTTGAACATGCGGTACAATATTCCCAAATGGGGAAACATCAGTTTATACGGTGGGTATCGGCATGTGTATTGGGAAACGCGGGATAAGGGATGGTTTTATACGCAGTTGCAATGGATGCTGTATTACAAACAGTTTACCTGGACCGGTTTGGTCAACGTGCAGCCTTATACTTATTCGGAATTCGGAAAAAATAAAAACTATACGAATACCCAGACAGCCCTTTATTGGAATGTTTCACGGAATTGGACGCTGTTTGCAGACTTGCGCTATATCGCCCAAAGAGCGGAATTTGATTTCTGGACGAACAATGAGAAGGAACAATATTATTCCCACATAAATCGTACTTTTCCGGACCGGCATTTCCGATTGGAGATAGGCTTCCAACTGACATTGCGGAATAAAGTCAAAGGTAGGAAAACGGAGAAATTGCAGATACAAGACCCCAGTGTAAGATTGCTTCAAGAATAAAATGGGTCCTTTCCCTATCTACATCCAGCATGACAGCATGCAATGCGGCATAACCTGCCTGCAAATGGTCTGCAAATATTTTGGCCGGGAATATTCCGGTCAGATGTTATCAGGTTACTGCATGGCTTCTACAGAGGGAGTGTCTTTACTGGCTATCAGTCAGGCGGCGCAACGGTTGGGGTTTCAAACGACTTCGGGAAAAGTAGCCGTAGAGCAGCTGTGTAAAGCTCCGCTCCCCTGTATCCTCCATTGGAACCAAAATCACTTTGTGGTTCTTTATAAAATAAAGAGAAGAAAGAAATACTGCATCGCCGACCCTGCCAAGGGCTTGCTGACTTATACGGAAGACGAATTTAAAGTGCATTGGCTGAGCACGAAGGCGCAAGGGGAAGAGAGAGGCATCGCACTCTTCCTGCAACCTACGCCCGCTTTTTATCAGCATAATGAAGGGACACAAAAAGGCGAGAAACGTTCGTTCGGTTTTCTTTTCGGTTACATCAAGCAATATCGCCGATATTTCGGGCAAATTGTGTTGGGGCTGTTCTTGGGCTGTGTACTGCAACTCATCTTTCCTTTCCTGACACAAGCTATTGTGGACGTAGGCATTCGGCAGCAGGATATCGGCTTTATCTATCTCATTCTGTTAGGCCAGCTGATGTTGGTGCTGAGTCGTACGACGGTGGACTTTATCCGCCGCTGGATATTGCTGCACATCAGCGTGCGCATCAACATCTCCTTGGTGAGCGATTTCTTCATCAAGCTGCTGAAGCTGCCCATGCAGTTTTTCGACACCAAGCTGATGGGCGACTTGCTGCAACGTATGGCGGACCACCGGCGAGTGGAACAGTTTCTCACCACGCAGACCCTGAGCGTGATGTTCTCGTTGCTGAGCTTTGTGGTGTTCGGAGCGGTGCTGTGGACATACGACCTGCGCATCTTCCTCATCTTTCTGGCTGGCAGTTTGTGCTATACGGGCTGGATAGCCCTGTTCCTGCGGCGGCGCAAACAGATAGACTATCTGTATTTTGAGAATCAGGCGAAGAACAACAACTGCACGTACCGCTTCATCACCTCCATGCAGGAAATCAAGCTGCAGGATTGCGAGCAACGCCGCCGCTGGGAGTGGGAGGATGTGCAGACGGAATTGTTTGAAACCAATCTGAAAAGTCTGAAACTGAGCCAGACGCAGGAGGCGGGCAGCATTTTCATCAACGAACTGAAGAACATCGTCATTACGGTAGTGGCGGCTACAGCGGTGATACATGGAGAGATGACGCTGGGTATGATGCTGGCGGTGCAATACATTATCGGGCAGCTGAACGCCCCCATCGAGCAGCTGATGCAGTTTGTCTACTCCCTGCAAGATGTGAAAATCAGTCTGGAACGCATTAACGAGATACACGAGATGGAGAATGAAGAAAACAATCCGCAGGCGTTGAGCGCTTTCCCTGCCGGGGAATGTGGTTTGCACCTGCGGCATGTAGACTTTAAGTATGACCCGCACGCCCTGCAAAAGACGTTGGACGATGTAGATTTTATCATCCCCGAAGGGCAGGTGACAGCCATTGTGGGAGCCAGCGGAAGCGGAAAAACAACGATTGTCAAGTTGCTGCTGGGTTATTACCCGGTACTGGGTGGAGAGATAGACCTCGGCACGGAGAACTTAGATAGTTTCAACAAGAAGTGGTGGCGCAGGCAATGCGGAGTGGTGATGCAAGACGGGGTTATCTTCTCGGAAAGCATCGCGCGGAACATTGCCGTGGATGACGGGGAAATAGACCAGGCACGCATGCTGGAAGCTGCACGCATCGCCTGCATTGATGACTTTATTCGCCGCTTGCCTTTAGGTTACAACACGCTGATAGGACAAGACGGCGTGGGGCTGAGTCAAGGACAAAAGCAACGCATCTTGATAGCCCGTGCGGTGTATAAACATCCGCGCTACATTTTCTTGGATGAGGCTACCAATTCCTTAGATGCCAATAACGAACGTGCCATCGTGGAGAATCTGGCGGACTTTTATCGGGGAAGGACGGTGGTGATAGTGGCCCATCGCCTCAGTACGGTGCGTCATGCGGACCAGATAGTCGTGATAGACAGGGGACGCATTGTGGAAACAGGCTGCCATGAGGAATTGGTAGCGGCCCAAGGAGCGTATTACCGTTTGGTAAAGAATCAGTTAGAGTTGGGAGGGTGAAATGATAATTTAGCGGGGCGGAGCCCCGCTTGAATGAAGAATTAAGAATGATGAATGAAGAATTAGGCTGCGCTGTTATAGCACATTCTTATACCGCATGGTATTCTTCATTCTTAATTCTTCATTTTTAATTTAAAGCGCGCTTGCGCGCGCTAAATTCCCATTTTACAGATATGGATAATATAGAATTAAGAAGCGAAAATGTACGGAAGGTTATTGGGCAAGTGCCTTCACGGTTGATACGGACAGGCATCACGTTTGTAGCCCTTGTGGTCATCCTATTGTTATTGGCTGCTTTTCTTGTTCCTTTGCCCGATACGAGCGGAGGAGCACATCCGGAAAATGCGGGCAAGACATTTTATGAGCGGATGACACAGCGTTAATCCTTCTGACAGAGGGCAAAGCGGTCGTTGCCGTACATGTCTTTCTCTATATGTATAGCGGTATAGCCGTATTCGTGCAACATGCTTGCCATGGCTTTTCCGTATGCTTGGTTTATCTCAAAGTAGAGTCTGCCGCCCGGTGTCAGCAGCCGGCGTCCTAAGTCCGCTATGCGTCGGTAGAAACGTAAAGGGTCATTGTCCGGCACGAACAAGGCCAAGGAGGGCTCCCACTCCAAGACATTCGGGCGCATGGTTGCCCGTTCACGCTCGGTCACGTAAGGCGGATTGCTGACTATCATGTCATAATGTTCGTTCGCATCTGGCTGCACCGTCAATGCGTCGCATTGCACAAAGCGCACTTCTGCTCCCAAACTCCGGGCATTGCCACGGGCTATGTCGAGGGCTTCAGCGGAGATGTCCCATGCTGTCACCACTCCGCGAGGAATAGTCAAGGCCAAAGAGACGGATATGCAGCCACTTCCCGAACCTATGTCCAAGACATGCGTTCCCGCCGGAGCTTCACGCGCAATCCGTTCCACCAATTCTTCGGTTTCAGGACGGGGAATCAGCACGCCGGGAGCCACGTGGAAGTCACGTCCCAGAAAGCGTGCTTTGCCTTGAATGTATTGGATTGGCTCGTATTGACACAAACGTGTCAGAATGTTTTCCAATTCTATTTCTTTATTTGCGGATAAAACTATATCTTTGCCCAAATAAAAGTCCGTCAGGGGCTGGTCTAACATTTCGTTGCATACGATACGTGCCAGCCAGGCGGCCTCACCAGCCTCGTAATGGGCTTGCAGTCGTTGGCGGATGAGGGCAGGGGAGATTGGTTTATTCATGAGCGTCATTGTTTTGGAAGGCAAAAATAAACAATGTAGCGTAAATACGAAAACAGGAAGATGGAAAATGATGATGAAAAATACATGCGGCGTTGCATCCAATTGGCCCGTAATGGCAAATGTGGCGCACCTCCCAATCCAATGGTAGGGGCGGTCGTTGTGCACCAAGGGCGTATTATCGGAGAAGGCTACCATGCCCGGTGCGGACAAGCTCATGCCGAGGTGAATGCCATACGTTCCGTCCGTCGGCCGGAATTGTTGCCCGAAGCTACGATTTATGTCAGCTTAGAGCCTTGTGCCCATTATGGCAAAACACCTCCATGTGCGGACCTGATTGTGGAAAAGGGAATCCGGCGTATTGTGGTAGGATGTCAGGACCCTTTCCCGAAGGTGGACGGACGAGGCATTGAAAAACTGAGGCAGGCGGGACGTGAGGTCGTGGTCGGTGTGCTGGAGGATGAATGCCGGGAGCTGATACGCCGGTTCATTACGTTCCATACCTGCAAGCGTCCTTACATTACGTTGAAGTGGGCGCAGAGTGCGGATGGTTATATAGACCATCGGAGAGGGGAAGGAGAAACACCCGTCCGGCTTTCCAACGCCTGCACACAGATGCTGGTGCATAAGCAAAGGGCGGAACATGCGGCCATTATGGTGGGGACGGATACGGCCCGGCTGGACAATCCGCGTTTGGACGTTAGGGCTTGGGCGGGACCCTGGCCGGTGCGGGTCGTAGTCGACAGTAAACACCGGTTGCCTGCCGGTTTGCACCTTTTTGAGGATAACCAGCCGACCTTGACCTACGACACACAAGATCTTCCGGCCATATTGACAGACTTGTATGGCAGAGGATTGCAATCGTTACTGGTGGAAGGTGGAGCCAAGCTGCTGCAAAGCTTCATCAATGGCGGATGGTGGGATGAAATTAGGGTGGAAGAAGCCCCGCCCTGCTTGGGCGATGGAGTAGAAGCCCCCGTCTTACCGGCGCATCTGCTCTGTAGGCGGGAGAGACATTTCGGCCATGAATATAGAATCTATGAAAATGCCCTGACGAGGTATCACAAATAAATAATGAATAGTAAATAATAAATAAATGGACAAGATGAAGAAGCACAGACGATTGAGCTTGGGGCTCGCATTATTGATGGCAAGCATGGCTCCGGCCGGCCTTTGCGCACAAGAGGTATTTCCTGACGGAACACCCATCCCGGCATGGTTTGCGGATTACACGGCACGAAGCGTAGAAACTTTGGGCAAGGTGTATGACATTACACAATATGGGGTGAAGAATGACAGTACCTTGGTACAAACCCAAGAGATACAGAAGGTGATAGACCTGGCAGCAGAGAATGGAGGAGGAGTGATTCGCATTCCTGCCGGAGGAGTGTATCTGAGCGGCTCGCTTTTCTTTAAGCCGGGCACGCACTTGCAGGTGGACGGTACGTTGAAAGGAAGCGATGACATCAGCAACTTTGCCGTGATAGACACGCGCATGGAAGGACAGAACCTGAAATATTTTGCCGCCTTGGTGAATGCCATCGGGGTGGATGGATTTACCCTGACCGGCAAAGGTACGGTGAATGGCAATGGCTTGCGTTATTGGAAATCTTTCTGGCTGCGTCGGCAGGTGAATCCTAAATGCACCAATTTGGAGGAATTACGTCCGCGTCTGCTCTTCATAGCCGACTCTAAAGACGTACAGATAACGGGTGTTCGTCTGATGAACTCGCCTTTCTGGACGACACACCTCTACCGTTGTCAGGACGTGAAGTTGATGAATCTGCATATCTTCGCCCCGAAAGCACCGGTGAAAGCACCCAGTAGCGATGCCATCGACATTGATGTATGCACCAATGTATTGGTGAAAAACTGCTATATCTCTGTGAACGATGATGCCATTGCCCTGAAGGGAGGTAAAGGCCCTTGGGCTGATCAGGACACGGTTAATAATGGCGCCAACCGCAACGTTATCATAGAAGACTGTACGTATGGTTTCTGTCATAGTGCGTTGACTTGTGGTAGCGAGTCCATCCATAACCGCAACATAGTATTGCGTCGCATCCAAGTGGATCAGGCACAACGTCTGCTGTGGCTGAAGATGCGTCCGGACACGCCGCAAAACTATGAATACATCACCGTGGAAGGTATTACGGGAAATGTGACCAACTTGCTGTACGTGAAGCCTTGGACACAATTCTTTGACTTGAAGGGCCGCAAGGACATCCCTTATTCTTACTCTAGCCACATCGCGATGCGTGATATTGACATTGATTGCCAAACCGCTTTCAACATCGACCGTGCCGATGACCAGTATAAACTATCGGACTTTACGTTTGAAAATTTGAACCTCCGTGCCGAAAAAACTGGTGTCAGCCTGCAAGAATGCATTGACGGAGTGAAAGTGAAGAACGTGAAAGTGAACGGGAAGGAACTGTAACATGGATGGAATCATCATACAGGCGCGTACCGGTTCTACACGTCTGCCGGGCAAGATACTGTTACCTTTTTATGGAGAGAAACGTATTATTGACATCCAGATAGAAGGAATACGCGCGGTTTGTCCCGGTGTGCCCATTGTCTTGGCTACTACTACGCGTGCTCAAGACGATGTGCTGGCCGAAGTGGCACGACAGATGACGGTGGATTGCTACCGGGGCAGCGAGGACGATGTGCTGGGACGTTTTATCGGGGCGGCCGAACACTTTGGAATAGACCGCCTGATACGAGTGTGCTCGGATAATCCGTTCCTTCGGGCAGATTCTTTTTGCACGCTCTTCAAAGCGCATTCTTGCCAACCGGCGGATTATGTCGCGTTTGGATGGCCAGACGGACGGCCTACTATCAAGTCGCACATCGGATTGTTTGCTGAGCTGACTACACTGGATGCTTTGCGCCGTGCGGCTTCGCTGACCGATGAACAGCTCTATCATGAGCATGTCACTATCTATCTGTACACGCATCCGGAAGCTTTTAGTGTGCGGCTGCTTCCTTTGCCTGCCGAGTTGGAAGAGCGGCAAGACTTACGCTTTACCCTTGATACACCGGATGACTTCAGCTTGCTGGCTGCTCTTTATACTGAGTGGTACGAAGGAACAGACCATAGTCTTCCTGCTTTGTTGCAGACGGTAGATGCTCGTTCAGAGTATTTGGAAAGGATGCGGGAGAATATTAAGAAGAATGAGAAATGATAATTTATCAGGTTGTTTTTAGGCACGGATTTCACGGATTGGTCACGGATTTCTTTTGTCAAGCTGAACGTAGTGAAGCATCTCCTAGTGCGTTCGGGAGATTCTTCGCTTCGCTCAGAATGACAAATACAAGAGATTTTCTTAAAAATCCATGTAATCCGTGTAATCCGTGCCTAAAACTAAATTCCCATTTATACAATGAACCATACATATATTATAGGAGAAATAGGGCAGAACCACAATGGGTCTGTCGATTTGGCTAAGCTGATTGTGGACTTGGTGTCACGTCCGGTGCATGAAGATGCTTTTAACTTAGACCTGCGTCCGATGGATGCCGTGAAGATGACCAAACGCGATCTCAACGAGGAATTGACAGACTCACAAATGAACCGGCCTTATGACTCGCCTAATTCGTTCGGCCGTACCTATGGCGAGCATCGTGCAAAGCTGGAATTGACGGATGAGGAGCACTTCGAAGTGTACAAACATGCGAAGTCTTTAGGATTGGATTTTGTGGAAACGCTTTGCTCGCCCGGTTGCCTCTCGTTGCTGAAGCTTTTTACACCGGACCGGTTGAAGGTGGCCAGTCGTGACTTGACCAATTTGCCTCTGCTGGAGGCTATGGCAGAGACACGTATACCTGTCATTCTTTCTACCGGTATGGCAGGGCAGAAGGAACTGGATGACGCTTTGGAAGTTATCACACGCTATCATGACCAAATCGCCATTCTGCATTGTGTGTCGCAATATCCTACAGCACCGGATAATCTGAACCTGCTTACCATCACTTACTTGAAACGGCATTACGGGCAGTACACCATCGGCTTCTCGGACCATACAATCGGTATTGCCGCACCGGTGGCTGCCGTGGCTTTGGGTGCTGAGATCGTAGAGAAGCACATTACCATTGACCGTCGTATGAAGGGGACTGACCAACAGGGCTCATTAGGTCCTGATGGGGTGAACCGCATGATACGTGATATTCGTCTGGCTGAACGTTGGCTGGGCCGAGAAGAACTTTATATAGAACCTGCCGTAGCTGCTGCTCGTGTGAAATTGGAGCGTTCCATTGCTACACGTCGTGATTTGCAACCGGGAGATATGGTGAAGGAAGAGGACTTGCACTTACTCAGTCCTGGTGATGGCTATAAATGGACTGATCGTGCTCAAGTGATAGGCAAAAGAGTGAAGAACTTTATTCCTCGCAACGAACTGATTTATCCGAAAGACCTGTTATGAAATTGGCTTGTGTCGTTGTGCTTTACCATCCCTCGGAAGAGGTGGAAAATAACATTCGGACTTATTTGCCGCAGGTGGATTGCATCCTGAAATGGGACAATACACCTCATAATGTAGGTATCGGTGCTGCATTGAATGAAGGTGTCCGAATGGCTCGAGTTCAAGGATGCACCCATTTGATGACAATGGATCAGGATAGTTCCTTTCTGCCCGGCGAGATGACACGTTATCGGGCAAAAGTGGAGCAGTGGGAGGAAGAACATCAAGGACAGACTGCTGTTTTCTCTACTAATTACTATCTTCGGTCGCAGCACACTACACTCTATCCGGAGGAAACGTCTATTGTTCAGGTCACTTCTGCAATGACCTCTGCCAGTATTTATCCGTTGGAGTTGTTTGAGCGGTTGGGATTGTTCAGAGAGGATTTATTCGTTTGGGGTATTGATTGCGAGTTCTGTTGGCGGGCTGCGCGGCAAGGTATTCCTACTTTATGCTTCCGCGACATTTTGCTACAGCATGAGTTTGGCTATCAAAAGAAGAAACATAGATTGTTGGGGCGCGAAGTCTTTCCCAATGAATATCCACCTGCCCGAACTTATTACAACGTACGTAATGGGATTGTTTTATATCGTACCTATCCTGATTATCTTAATCTGAAGGCTCACTTGCACTATCACTTATGGAAACGCATAGTTTTTGTGTTACTTTATGAACAACAGAAGTTGGCCAAACTGAAAGCGCTTTGGAAAGGCTATTGGGACGGTCAGCGGGGTAAGACCGGAGCATTGGTATAGAAACAATAAATGGTAAATAGCGAATGGCAAATAGCAAATTAATCAAGCTTGTCATCACCGACATTGACGGCGTATGGACAGACGGCGGCATGTATTACACCGCTGAGGGTGATGTCATGAAACGTTTCTCCGTGAAAGACGGTTGGGGGGTCTCCTTCCTGCACAAGGCGGGCATTCCTGTGGCTATCCTGACAGGGGAGAACACTCCTATCGTGCAACGCCGTGCCGAGAAGTTGAAGATAGACTATTGTTTCTTGGGAGTAAAGGATAAAGTGGCGCAAGCCGAAGCGTTGTGCGCGGAGCTGGGCATCGGCTTGGGCGAAGTGGCTTTCATCGGCGATGACCTCAACGACCTTCCCTTGTTGCGCCGGGTGGGTTTCAGCGCTTCGCCTGTCAATACGCCCGACTACGTGAAGCGGGAAGTGGATTATGTCACCACGGCGCACGGAGGCTATGGCGCATTCCGCGAGTTTGTGGAGAAGTTGCTGACGGATATGGGGCTGTTGGACAACCTTATCCGCGAATACGTGGCAGCGGAATGAAATAGGAACAAATGCTTCTGACGCTTTTCAACATCCTGACCCAGGTTGCCTTTATACGTTGTTTTCGGTTGGGATGTTTGTCTCTCAGTTCCTGACGGATGCGTTGCCGCGTCCATTCCGGACAATGTGTTTGCAGTCTGTTCTCAATTTCTTCGGCCGCGGAGGTGTTCGTATGTTGATAGTGTCGGATGTGGTTCAGGCAGATAGCCGTGTATGAGTTGCGAAGCGGTTCATATACATCGGGACGGCTGTCGCGGAAGTATTCCATCAGCAGTTCGCGGACTTTCAGGCTGATGTCCAGTTTGGAGGTTTCGGCGGCTTGGCTCCAAATGGCTTTCCCGTGCTGTCTGTATACGGCCATGGGACGCTTCATGTAGTGTATCTTGCCGAATTGGGCATTCAGCATGTGAAGGGCGTAATCATACGTACTGACTTCACCGAACCATTTGGGAAGCCCATCGGGCAACAGATGGTTGCGGAATACAGCCGAGACATTGGAGATGTAGTTGCTGAGCGCCAGGTCGTGTATATCCGTATCTGTTTGCTGGCCTCCGTTGCTCAGACTTTTGGTACCCTTGTCCGCATAATAATTGATGACCCGGTGAAAACAAAGGACATAGTCGGGATGGGTGTCTAAGAAATCTACTTGGCGTTGCAGCTTGCTTTTGTCTGTCCAGAAGTCATCCCCTTCACAGATGGCGATGTAAGTTCCCTTACAATGGGGATACGTCTGCATGAAGTTGGGTATGAGTCCGATGTTCTTCGGGCGGTCTATCAGGACAATCCGGTCGGCATACCGCTTTTGCCATTCCCGGCATATCGCTCCTGTCCGGTCGCCGCTCCCATCATTTCCGATGACCAGTTCAAAGGGGAAATCCGTCTGCTGAAGCATGACGCTCCGGATGGCTTCATCTATATATCGTTCCTGGTTATAGGCAAGCATCAATACGCTGACTTTCATAGTTTCTTCTTTAAGATAAAACTGATACATTCTTTGAATATCTTGGCATGGCTGAGCCACATGACGGCTATGTAGCCAGCCGCTCCCGCCAATACTTTACTGAGAAAGCGCAGATAAACATTCTCTACGCCCGATGTCACGAACCATGCCAAGAACGTAGTTCCCCCCGCAATCAACGCAAAGGGTAGTATGTCCTTCGCCGCCATCCATAGGGTCAACCCTATGGCCTGCTTCACAAAATATTGCCACACAAACAGCCAGCCGATGTTGATGCAGACAAAACAAACCACCATGATTTGTATGCCATAAGGGTGGCTTAGGATGAGCAGGACGATTTGTGTCAGGCTCAGTGCGATGGTGTTCCACATGTAAGTGTCAGACTTTCCTTTGCTGATAATCAGGTTGGTGTAGAGGGTGATAATGGGCATGAAAGCGCCCCACAGGCACAGTGTTTGCAGGATAGGTACACAAGGCAACCACTTGTCCGTGATGGCAATGACAATCAGCTCTTCGGCGACCAACGCCAGCCCCAACATGGCCGGGAAGGAAAGGAGCGCGGCAAAACGCGTCATTTTGCGTAATACGTTCCGTTGGCGGTCTCGGTCATTAGAAGCTTCGGTCAATACCGGCTGTGCCACGCTGCCTATCATGCCGCTCACCACCGAATAGCCCATGGTGTTCCATTTGGCCGATTGCGTGTATTGTCCGACCACGTTTGGCGTAAAGAATCGTCCCAACAGGGCGGAAAGCAGATTGTTGCTTACCTGTGTAAACAGATTGGTTACCAGTAACTTGCTGCTGAATCCGAACATCTCCTTCAGAGGGCGGAAATCCCAGTGCCACGTAGGTCGCCAAGCCGATAACCGCCAATAGAAAACATTTGTCACCGTGATATAGACCAATGTCTGTGTGGCAATACCCCAATAAGACATGCCGGCATACGCCATGGCTACCCCTGCCATTCCGGAGAGAATCAAAGCGGGAATCTGGGCTTCGGCCTTTTGCTTTACCATCAGGTTGCGGAACAGGTAGGCGTGATGCGCCGTCCCCGTGCTAGCTATCAGGAACCCCAAGAATACGTAGCGTGCCAAGGGTATCAGTCGGTCGTCTCCATAGAAGCGGGCGATAAACGGGGCGCAACAGAACAGCACAATGTACAGGCCTGCCCCCATCAGCGCACTAAACCAAAAGACCGCGTTATAATCTTCGTGCTTCACTTGCCTGCGGTTGGCCAGCGCAGCGGTGAACCCGCTTTCCTGCAAGGTGCCCGCCACGGCGGTGAAGATGGTCAGCATCCCTACCATGCCATAGTCGGTATCATCCAGCAAACGGGCCAAGACGATGCCGAAAAGCAGATTGAGTAATTGTTGCGCTCCGTTGTTTACGGCTCCCCATACCAATCCTCGTGCGGTCTTTTCCTTTAATGTTACCAATTCTATAAATGATAATTTAGCGGGTTGTTTTTAGGCACGGATTACACGGATTGGTCACGGATTACTTTTATCATTCGTAGACGAAATCACTTTTAATCTGTGAAATCCGTGTAATCCGTGCCTAAGACTGAATTCCCATTTACTTCACCTCGCTTCCCGGCTTCACCTCGCGCAATACCGAAGTGACGGCCAGCGAGCCGTCCCAATTCTCCGCCGAGAGTATCATGCCTTCGCTCACCAGTCCGTTCTTGAATTGGCGGGGTGCCAGGTTGGCGATGAAGAGAACTTGCTTGCCTACTAACTCTTCCGGCTTGTAGTGCTGGGCAATGCCGCTTACGATAGTGCGGTTCTCTAATCCGTCGGCAATCTTGAATTGCAACAGCTTCTTCATCTTGGGCACGGGAGCGCATTCCAATACGGTGCCTACACGGATATCCAGCTTGTCGAAATCCTCGATGCTTACCGTCGGTTTCACGGGGTTGGCCTTGTAGTTGGCGGCTTCGTTGGCTTTCTTCGTGGCAAGCAACTTGTCTACTTGCGCCTGGATGGTTTCGTCATCAATCTTCTCGAACAAGAGGATTGCCTCGCCCAATTGGTGGCCTACGGGAAGCAAGTCAGTGTGTCCTAAGTTGTCCCACTCCAAGTGTTCTACGTTCAGCATCTTGCGCAATTTCTCGCTACTGAAAGGCAAGAACGGTTCGAAGGCGATGGCAAGATTGGCTACCAATTGCAGGGCGATGTTCAGGATGGTGCCTACACGGTCCATGTCCGTCTTTGCCAGTTTCCAAGGTTCGGTGTCCGCCAGATATTTGTTGCCGATGCGTGCCAGGTTCATAGCTTCCTTCTGCGCGTCGCGGAACTTGAATATGTCTAACAGCTTTTCCACTTCCCCCTTGACGTTGGCAAAGTCCTGCAAAGTCTCCCGGTCGTAGGCATTTAGTTCGCCACACGCAGGCACTTTGCCGTCGAAGTACTTCTTGGTCAGTTGCAAGGCGCGGTTTACGAAGTTGCCATAGACGGCCACAAGTTCGTTGTTGTTGCGTGCCTGGAAGTCCTTCCACGTAAAGTCATTGTCTTTCGTCTCCGGAGCGTTGGCGGTCAGCACGTAGCGCAACACGTCCTGTTTGCCGGGGAAGTCCTGCAAGTATTCGTGCAACCATACGGCCCAGTTACGTGAAGTCGAAATCTTGTCACCCTCCAGGTTGAGGAATTCGTTGGAGGGCACGTTGTCGGGCAGGATATAGCTGCCTTCGGCTTTCAGCATGGCAGGGAAGACGATGCAGTGGAAGACGATGTTGTCCTTGCCGATGAAGTGGATGAGGCGTGTTTCCGGGTCTTTCCACCATTTCTCCCAATCGTCCGGAAGCAATTCCTTGGTGTTGCTGATGTAGCCGATAGGCGCGTCGAACCATACGTAAAGCACTTTGCCTTCAGCGCCTTCCACCGGAACGGGGATGCCCCAGTCCAAGTCGCGGCTCACGGCACGGGGTTGCAGTCCCATGTCCAGCCAGCTCTTGCATTGGCCGTACACGTTGGGACGCCACTCCTTGTGGTCTTCCAATATCCATTGACGTAACCAGGCTTCGTGCTTGTCCAAGGGCAAATACCAGTGCTTGGTTTCCTTCATCACCGGCTCGCTTCCGCTGATGGCGCTCTTCGGGTTAATCAGCTCCGTAGGGCTGAGTGTGGAGCCGCACTTCTCGCACTGGTCGCCATACGCTCCTTGGGCATGGCAACGGGGACATTCGCCCGTGATGTAACGGTCGGCCAGAAAAGTCTTGGCTTCCTCGTCATAGTATTGCATGGAAGTCTTTTCGATGAACTCGCCCTTGTCGTAGAGCTTGCGGAAGAAGTCGGAAGCCGTGTCGTGATGCACCTTCGAAGTGGTTCGTCCATAGACATCGAACGAGATGCCGAACTCTTCGAACGACTTCTTAATCAGTTCATGATAGCGGTCTACGATGTCCTGCGGTGTGCAGCCTTCTTTCTTGGCGCGGATGGTGATAGGCACCCCGTGCTCGTCGCTTCCGCCAATGAAGATGACGTCCTCTTTCTTCAGTCTTAAATAGCGGACATAGATATCGGCGGGGACATACACGCCCGCTAAGTGCCCGATGTGTACCGGCCCGTTGGCATAGGGCAGTGCCGAGGTCACGGTAGTACGTTTGAATTTCTTTTCCATACTATATAATTATATGTAGTTTAGTTTTTATTTGGCAAAGATAGCGGTTTTTCCGCCAAAAATCCGCATCTTTCCCGATTCTTTCCAAATTTACCCCCTTACCTTTGCAATGAGAATTAGAAAAGAAAAGGAATATTGTATAACTAAAAGATGGAAAGAGAACTATGAAACTGAAGAATTTAGTATTAGGAATGGCATTGGGATTATTGCCTTTGGGCTTTCAAAGCTGTGATGACGATGATAAGGACATTATAGCCAATCCCGATTTGACGAGTGCTTTCGAAGCGCAGTTCCCCGATGTAGACACACGCTTTGTGGAATGGGAGTGGGACGGACGGCGCAACGCTTACGAAGCGGACTTTTGGGAAGACCGCTATGAGAAAACAGCCTGGTTTTCGAAGGACTACGCATGGCTGATGACCGAGACAGACCTGAATCCGCCCTATAAGGAAGTGCCGGCGGTGGTGCTTGACACCGCTTCCGCCGCGCACCCGGATTACCGGATAGAAGATGTGGATTTCATTGAAACGCCCACGAACGACTATTATGTGGTAGAGATGGAACGTGGCGAGCGGGACATCTACCTGAACATCGAAGAAGACGGTCGAATCTTTTAATGATATAGCTTAAACCTATCGTTTTTTCATCTGTTGATAGAGTGGTCCGTACACCTTCCGAGAGGTATGTACGGGCTTTATTTCTTTCCGTAAGAATTTGTCGTTATGTATAAAAAGAGTATATTTGTGCAATGATTAACGGTATAAAATAGGATAGCAATGATAAACGAACAGCTTCTGCATCCGGCCAGCATTGTGGTAGTAGGTGCGTCAAACAATGTCCATAAACCCGGTGGCGCCATTTTGAAAAACTTGATAAGCGGTGGATACGCCGGCGAATTGCGTGCGGTGAACCCCAAAGAAACCGAAGTGCAAGGCGTGAAGGCTTATCCCGACGTACATGCCGTGCCCGATACGGATCTGGCGGTGTTGGCCATCCCCGCCGCCCTGTGCCCCGATGCTGTAGAAACGTTGGCCGCCGAGAAGAATGTCCGCGCTTTCATCATCCTGTCCGCCGGATTTGGCGAGGAGACGCACGAAGGAGCCTTGCTCGAAGACCGTATATTGGATACCGTCAATCGATATGGCGCTTCGCTCATCGGTCCTAATTGCATCGGTTTCATGAATGCCTGGCACCATAGCGTGTTCAGCCAGCCTATTCCCCATCTGCATCCGCAAGGGGTAGACCTTATCTCCAGTTCCGGTGCCACGGCGGTGTTTATCTTGGAGAGCGCCGTCACGAAGGGCTTGCCTTTCAACTCCGCATGGTCCGTGGGCAACGCCAAGCAAATAGGAGTGGAGGACGTATTGCAATACATGGACGAAACGTTCAATGCGGAGCGGGATTCGCATATCAAGCTGCTCTATATCGAGAGCATCGGTGACCCCGACCGCCTGTTGCTGCACGCCTCGTCGCTCATCAAGAAAGGCTGCAAGATAGCTGCCATTAAGAGCGGAAGCAGCGAGAGTGGGAGCCGGGCGGCCAGTTCGCACACAGGAGCCATCGCCAGCAGTGATTCGGCGGTAGAAGCCTTGTTCCGTAAGGCGGGTATCGTCCGGTGTTATTCGCGCGAAGAGTTAACCACCGTGGGCTGTATCTTTACTTTGCCTCCTTTGCGGGGACGCAACATCGCCATCGTGACTCATGCGGGAGGGCCGGGTGTGATGTTGACCGATGCTTTGAGCAAAGGCGGACTGAATGTGCCGAGGTTGAACGGTCCGGTGGCTGAGGAGTTGAAAAGCCAGCTTTATCCCGGCGCATCTACGGGAAATCCCATCGACATACTGGCTACGGGCACACCGGAGCATTTGCGCCTGTGCTTGGAGTATTGCGAAGAAAAGTTTGAAGACATTGATGCCGTGATGGCCATCTTCGGCACGCCGGGCTTAGTCACCATGTTCGAGATGTACGATGTGCTCCACGAACGGATGCAGACCTGTCGCAAGCCTATCTTCCCCATCCTGCCATCTGTCAACACCGCCGGTGCCGAAGTGGCTGACTTCCTGAAGAAAGGCCATGTGAACTTTGCCGATGAAGTCACTTTGGGCAATATGCTGACACGCATCATGAACGTGCCCCGTCCTGCCGCCAACGAGATAGAACTGTTCGGGGTGGACGTGCCCCGCATCCGCCGCATCATCGACTCCATCCCGGAGGATGGTTATATAGCTCCCCACTATGTACAGGCGTTGCTTCACTCGGCGGGCATCCCCGTGGTGGATGAGTTCGTATCGTCCAAGAAAGAAGAAGTGCTGGCTTTTGCCAGACGAACCGGTTTCCCCGTGGTGGCCAAAGTGGTAGGCCCCGTGCATAAGTCGGATGTGGGCGGGGTGGTGCTGAACATCAAGAGCGAGCAGCACCTGGCTTTAGAGTTCGACCGCATGATGCAGATACCCCAGGCAACCGCCGTCATGGTGCAACCCATGCTGAAGGGGACGGAGTTGTTCATCGGCGCCAAGTACGAGGAACGCTTCGGCCATGTAGTGCTTTGTGGCTTGGGCGGCATCTTTGTGGAAGTGCTGAAAGACGTTTCGTCCGGTCTTGCCCCCTTGTCGTATGAAGAGGCCCACTCCATGATACGCTCCCTGCGCGCCTACAAAATCATCCAAGGAACACGTGGACAGAAAGGGGTGAACGAAGCCAAGTTCGCCGAAATCATCGTCCGCCTCTCCACGCTTCTGCGTTTTGCCACGGAAATAAAAGAGATGGATATGAACCCGCTATTGGCCACGGAGAAAAATGTCATAGCGGTAGATGCACGCATCCGGATTGAGAGAAAAGTTGGTAGCCCCGAGGGGAATCGAACCCCTATCTAAAGTTTAGGAAACTTCTATTCTATCCGTTGAACTACAAGGCCTTGGAAGAGATAAAGGCGCTATCTCTTTCTGTTGCGGCTGCAAATATACGGATATTCTGCCGATTTTCAAGAAAAAGTTTTGTTAATCCGATTAACTTTGCGACATTTGTGGGCTTTATCAATGAAAGACATGACAATAATAGAATCAATTAACAATAGAAAATCGTAAGTTATGGCAAACGACATGATGGTAAAAGACCTGGAAGAAGCGGTGGTACGCTTCTCAGGCGACTCCGGCGACGGTATGCAGCTGGCCGGTAACATCTTTTCTACAGTTTCGGCCACGGTGGGCAACGACATCAGCACATTCCCCGACTATCCGGCCGACATTCGCGCCCCGCAAGGTTCGCTGACGGGCGTATCGGGATTCCAAGTACACATCGGCGCAAAGAAGGTTTATACGCCGGGCGACTTGTGCGATGTATTGGTGGCCATGAACGCCGCCGCCCTGAAGACGCAATACAAGTTTGTGAAGCCCAACGGCACCATTATTATTGATACGGACGCTTTCCAGAAGTCCGACTTGGAGAAAGCCGCCTTCCACACGGATAACCCCATCGAGGAAATGGGCATCAAGCAGGAGGTAATAGCCGCCTCCATCACCACAATGGTAAAAGACTGCCTGGCCGACACGGGCATGGACAACAAGGCGATGCTAAAGTGTCGTAACATGTTTGCCGTAGGTTTGGTATGCTGGCTCTTCGACCGCGACCTGAAGATTGCCGAAGACTTTATCCGCGAGAAGTTCGCCAAGAAGCCCGGTGTGGCAGAGGCCAACATCAAGGTCATCCACGCCGGCTGGGACTACGGACACAATACGCACGCCAGCATAGCCCACGCCACTTGCCGCATCGAGAGCAAGGAGAAGGTGCCCGGACGTTACATGGACATCACCGGCAACAAGGCCACGGCTTATGGCTTCATTGCCGCCGCCGAGAAGGCCGGATTGAAGCTCTTCCTCGGCTCTTACCCCATCACTCCCGCTACGGACGTGCTGCACGAGTTGTCCAAGCACAAATCGCTGGGCGTGATGACCGTACAGTGCGAGGACGAAATATCCGGTTGTGCCACAGCAGTGGGTGCATCGTTTGCCGGAGCGTTGGCGGTTACTTCTACGTCGGGTCCCGGCGTCTGCCTCAAGTCGGAGGCCATGAACCTGGCCGTCATTACCGAACTGCCGCTCGTGGTGCTCGACGTGCAGCGCGGCGGCCCTTCTACGGGTCTGCCCACCAAGTCCGAGCAGACGGACCTCTTGCAGGCGCTCTTCGGCCGCAACGGTGAAAGCCCCATGCCGGTGATTGCCGCCACCTCGCCCACCCATTGCTTCGACGCCGCCTACATGGCCAGCAAGATTGCCTTGGAGCACATGACGCCGGTGGTATTGCTGACCGACGGGTATGTGGCCAACGGCTCGGGTGCCTGGAAGTTGCCCAAGTTGGCGGAATATCCGGCCATCAAGCCGCCTTACGTCAACGAGGCCATGAAGGGTCACTACGCCCCCTACTTGCGCAATGCGGAGACCGGCGTACGCTACTGGGCCATCCCCGGACAGGAAGGCTTCATGCACATCTTAGGCGGATTGGAGAAAGACAGCTGGACGGGCGCCATCTCCACCGACCCGGAGAACCACAACCTGATGTGCCACTTGCGTGCCGAGAAGGTGTCCAAGATACCCGTGCCCGACGTGCAGGTGGAAGGTCATGTGAACGACGCTGACTTGCTCATCGTGGGCTTCGGCGGCACGTACGGACACTTGCGCTCTGCCATGGAGACGCTGATACAGCAAGGGCAGAAGGTGGCTTTGGCTCACTTCAGCTACCTCAACCCGCTGCCCAAGAACACGCCCTACGTGCTGAAGCGGTATAAGAAGGTGGTTGTAGCCGAGCAGAACTTAGGACAGTTTGCCGCCTACCTGCGCATGAAGGTGGACAACTTCACGCCCTATCAGTACAACGAAGTCAAAGGCCAGCCGTTCGTCGTAAGTGAACTGGTTAAGGCATTCACCGAAATCATCAATAAATAAGAGGAGGACAACATCATGAGCGAAAACACTACATATACAGCACAAGACTTCAAGAAAGGACAGCCCCGCTGGTGTCCGGGCTGCGGCGACCACTTCTTCCTGGCCTCCCTGCACAAGGCGATGGCCGAGATTGGCGTGGCACCCTGGCAGACCGCCGTCATATCGGGTATCGGATGCTCCAGCCGTCTGCCTTACTACATGAACACGTATGCCATGCAGACCATCCACGGCCGTGCGGCAGCCATCTCCACCGGCGCCAAGGTGGTCAATCCCAACCTGACCATCTGGCAGATATCGGGCGACGGCGACGGACTGGCCATCGGTGGAAACCACTTCATCCATGCCGTGCGCCGCAACATCGACATCAACATGATATTGCTCAACAACCGCATCTACGGCCTGACCAAGGGACAGTATTCGCCCACGTCGCCGCGTGGCTTCGTCAGCAAGTCGTCGCCCTACGGCACTGTGGAAGACCCCTTCCATCCCGCTGAACTGTGTTTCGGCGCTCGCGGACGTTTCTTCGCCCGTGCCGTGGCCACCGATGCCGCCGGTACGGTGGAGATACTGAAGGCCGCCTATCACCATAAGGGAGCCGCCGTATGCGAGATATTGCAGAACTGCGTCATCTTCAACGACGGCACGCACGCCTCTGTCTACAAGAAGGAGGACCGTGCCCGCAACGCCATCTACTTAGAGCACGGCAAGCCCATGCTCTTCGGCGAGAACAAGGAATATGGCCTCGTGCAGGAAGGCTTCGGCCTGAAGGTGGTGAAGCTGGGCGAGAATGGCATTACGGAGAAGGACATCCTCATCCACGACGCCCACTGCCAGGACAACACCCTGCAACTGAAGCTCGCCCTGATGGAAGGTCCGGACTTCCCCGTAGCCCTCGGCGTCATCCGCGACGTGGAAGCGCCCACCTACGATGAGGCCGTACATGCCCAGATAGAGGAAGTCAGCGCGCAGAAGAAGTATCATAACTTCGAGGAGCTGCTGATGACGAACGATACTTGGGAAGTGAAATAGCCCTCTCTATAGCCGATAGTTTAGCCCTGCCTCTTCTCCTCCTTCGGGAGGATGAAAGGGGCAGGGCTTTCTTTTGTGGCGGGAAGCGGGGGAGTTACGCCAACGGGTCGTCCGTCTCCTCGTCGTCCTCACCGGTGCCGCCGGGCGTGGTGCCGCCTCCTTCGCCGTCGGACACAGCGCCTGCGGGCAGGTCCTCGTCCAGCAGTTCCCAGAAGGTGCTGGAGCTTACCATGCTGCGGGTGGTCACTTCGTTGCCAGCACCGCGGCTCACTTCGGGGATGAAGCGCACGCGGGTGCCTTTCACTTGCTTGGCGCTGACCTCGTCGGGCGTGTCGACGCCGTTGCCTGACGCGTCGATGGTGTAGTAGAACGTGCCTACTCCGTCCAACTTCACCGTACGACCCGAATTCATGTAGTCGCCCATGACGCCGCCCAACAGGTCGAGCACGGAACGGACGTCGCCCGTGCTGAGGGACGAGAGGTCGGCCAGGCGTTTGGCTACTTCCTTCGTGGTGACAGGCTTGCCAATGATGGCTGCCTTGGGATACCACTTCTTGTTGCTTTTCAGCTGTTGCTTTTTGTAGTATGCCATAATGTCAACAGTTTTTATCTTCCCCTGCGGGAGTTTCCGCCTCGCCCGGCGGGAGAGGCTGCCTCATACGGCGGCTGAGGGTATCTCACCCGGCGGGTGAGGTAGGCTCATACGGCGGGTGAGGTCCGCCCTGCCTACAGCGTACCGTAGGGGCTTCCCCGGGGGAAGATGGGTTAATAAATAATTTTTATTATGATATAGTTCGTGGGTTACTGGATGATAGTACCCTTGCTATCGTCATTCTCGGTGTATGTGCCGTAGGTACGTCCTACAATGCCTTTCACATATATACTTGTTGCGGATGCGCTGGTAACGTCGATGGTGCCGCTGAAGGTGCAATAGCTGATAGTCCCATTGCTCATTCCCGCTATGCCGCCAATCCATGTTGCTAAATCTCCTCCTCCTGTCATGGTTGTACTGACGGTCAGAGTACCGGAGTAGGAACACTGAGTAACGGTTCCATTGCGTTCTACACTTGCAGCGACACCGCCGAATTGGTCGTAGCCATATTGGCCGGAGTAACTGCCGGAGACTGTGAGGTCAGCCGATACATTCAGGTTGCGGACTGTACCGTACACCTCGTTGAACAGACCTATCAGGCGGTCGTTATCGCCGGAAACACTGCTTTCCAGTGTGCCGCCGATGGTGTGTCCGCCGCCATCGAAGGTACCGCTCATATTTATCGGTGTCCAGTCGGAGTCGGTTATGTCGATGTCGGTGTAGAGTTGGGCGTACTTGTCGCTGGCGGCATAGGTGTCGCTGTTCTGAAGGTAGTGCAACAGGTCGGCTGCGCTGGTGATGCGGTAAGGGTCGGTCTCGGTGCCCGTGCCTTGCAGGGAGGCGGAGGCGGTGGTGGCGTCGGTCAGCTCGTCCTTACCGCCGAAGGGGAGTTCCTGCGGGTCGCCCCAGTCGCCAACGGTGACTGTGATGCTGGCAGCGGTAGGTTGCTCGTGATACTTGGTCAGGCTGCCGATGTCGCCCGTCAGGATGATGTGCTTCCCGCCGCTGAGGTTGGCGGGCACGGTGGTTTCTCCCTTTTCGCTTTCGATGGTGAGGGTCTGCAGTTCGTCCGCCGCCAGTACGTAGAAGGAGAAGAGTTCCTTGGGGCTGGTCTCGGTGGCACCGGTGATGGTGCTTGTTGTGATGCTGTGCTTGTACTCCTTAGTTGTGCCGATGGCGGTGCCGGTCTGCACGTTGTAGCCCGTGACGGCATGGGGGACGGTAAGGGTCAGAGTGTTGTCATCGTTTACGGAAGTAGTGGTCTTCAGCGTCACTTTGCTCACGGCGTGCTTCAGGGTGATGTTGATGGTGGCTGTCTTGTCCCACTCCTGGCCGGCGGCGTAGGCTATTTCGGCCTGGGTGCCGGTGGGGGTGCCGCTCAGGGCGATGTTGGTCAGGTCGTCAGTGTAGGTGTAGCTTTTGCCATCGTCCGCCCAAAAGAGGAAGGTGTACGAGCGGCTGGGGTAGAGGGAGAGTTGCTTGGTGGCGGTGCTGCCGCTGCTTAGGGTGAGTTCTTCCACCTTGCCCGGGGTGTCGTTGTCTATCACTTGCATCAGCAGGCGTGAGATGGTGTTGTCCGCAGTCTCGCTGATGGCGCGGGTGTAGGCGTCTTCCAGGTCGATGGTGAGGGTGACGGTCTGCGGCTGTTCGTTGGCGGGGGTGGGGTCGTTGTTGTCCTGCGAGCAGGAGGCCAGCAGGATGAGGAGGGAAAACAACAATCCCATCGAGTTAATCTTTGTTAATGCAGGGGGATAAGTGCTAAATTTTGTTTCATGATAATGAGATGTTTAGTGTGTTGATAATTTATGTATCGCGCCAAAGGTAAGCGGTTTTCTTGACATAGGCAAGGGGTAGGGGTATTTTTTTTCTATTTTGTGGCGGAGGACTGGGTGTGGGGCTCGCGGCGGGTGTCCCAGAGGTCTACAATATAGATGGTGTCACCGTTTACGTAGTACACCAGCTTGTAGTTAGGATGCACGACAAGGCTGCGATAGCCTTCCGGTTCTTTTTCGAGAAGCGGTTCCTTCTTCCCCATTCCGGGGTTGCTTTGCAAAAGCTTCTCGTAATCTAAAATACGGGTATAGAATTTCTTCATTACGCGTTCACCAAATGTGTTACGACCATATTCCAGCGCATTGACAAGCTTTTCGCTTGCATCGTCGTCCCATATCACTCGCATAGCCACGGGTGTTTACTTTCTATCATACGTCTGACTTCTTCCGTGGTACGGACGCGGCCTGCCTTGATATTGGCACGCGACCGCTCAATACGGGCATGAAGTTCTTCCATGGTGTAGGGGGTGAGGCGTTCTTCCTCTTTCTCATACACTTCTTCATAATCATATAGTTTGTTTGCCAGCCAATGACGGTCGCCGGCGGGGAGCATGCGTATCTGGCTCCACAATTCTTGTACGGACAGGGTTGCATTCATAATCAAGATGTATTATTGTTACGGAGTACAAAAATACGTGTTTCCGCGGGATATGCCAAGTGCGAGGAGGATATTTTTACGCTGTCCTCTTTCATTGTCAACATTTTGTGGAATATTTCCCCATTTCCACACCCCGCGTCCCCCTCCTGCACCATATAATATAAAGGGTGGCCATGGCACGCATCTTGCATTCCGTTCTGTATATACGAAATAGGAAGAAGCAAATGAAGAGTAGAACAATGAAATCACGTGTGCGGCAGCTGGCTCTGGTCGCCGCACTATTGTTGCCCGGCAGCCTCATGGCCCAGCAGGAGGCGGGTCCCATGCCGGACGACCCGGTGAAGACACAGCCCGCCCCCGGTGCCGGGACAGACGATGCGGACGAGGTGTTGCCCAACGGCAACCTGCGCATCCGGGGCATCGTGTCCGACGAACAGGGCGAGAGCGTCATTGGCGCCACCATCATCGTGAAGGGACAGCCGGAGATTGGCACCACGAGCGACGTGGACGGACGCTTCACGCTGGAGGTGCCGCCACGGTCGTACATCGAAGTGTCCTTCATTGGCTACCACACGCAGACCATCCGCGTACACCGCCGCATGAGCAACTATCCCGTAGTGCTGAAGGAGGACAACCAACTGCTGGAGGAGGTGGTGGTTATCGGCTACGGCACGGTGAAGAAGAGCGACCTGACGGGGTCCGTCGCCGGCGTCAACACCCGCCAGTTCAAGAACCAGCCCGTGCGCCGCGTGGAGGACGTGTTGCAGGGACGTGCCGCCGGTGTGGAGGTGACCGCATCCAGCGGATTGCCCGGCGCGGGGATGAAGGTCCGTGTGCGCGGTACCACTTCCATTAATAAGAGCAGCGACCCGCTGTACGTCATCGACGGCATGATATCGCCCAGCGGATTGGGCGGACTGAACCCCAACGACATCCAGTCGATGGAAGTGCTGAAGGACGCCTCGTCCACCGCCATCTACGGTTCGCGCGGAGCCAACGGCGTTATCCTCATCACCACCAAGGGCGGTACGGAGGGACGTGCCCGCGTGTCGTTGGACGCCAATGTCTGCATCTCCACCCTGCGCAAGCAGTACGAACTGATGAACGCCTACGAGTATGGCACGGCACTGAACGAGCTGCGCGGTTCCTCCATCATCTCCGACACCGACCTGGAAGCCTACCGCACGGGAGCGAAGGGCATCGACTGGGTGGACCTCATGACGCAGACCGCCCTGACGCAGGACTACCGTCTCAGCATCACCGGCGGTTCGGAGAAGGTGAAGTACCTCGTATCGGGCAACGTGCTCGACCAAGAAGCCATCACCATCCGCTCCAAACGGCAGTCGTACGGCCTGCGTGTTAACGTAGATGCTGATGTAAAACCGTGGCTCACCATCAGTACCAAGCTGAATGGCAGCCGCATCCACCAACACAACGGCGCGCCCAACTGGAGCAACGTCATCTCCTTTTCGCCCACCATGGAGATGGTAGACCCTGAGACAGGCATCTACAACCGCGACCCCTACAACGTGGCCAACGCCTCCAACCCCTACGGCGAGATGGTGGTGAACAAGAGTGACTCTTATAACTATAACCTGAACGCCAACCTGACCTTGCTGTTCAAGATAGCCGAGGGGCTGACACTGAGCGTGCAAGGCGGGTACGACTACCTGCACAGCCCGTCGTATTCGTTCGCCTCGAAGCTCGTTGCCCCCGGCGCCATCAACAGCGCGAGCAACAGCAGCTCGATGCACAACTATTGGCAGAACACCAACAACCTGACGTGGCAGAAGACCTTCAACAAGGCGCACACTGTGTCGCTGATGGGTGTATGGGAACTGAGCCAGACCAAGGACACGGGTCTGACGGGCAGCGGCTCCAACCTCAACAACGAGAGTGTGGGCTACTGGAACCTGGGCAACGCCGCCATCCGCAACGCGTCCAACTCCTACAGCGAGGCATCGCTCGTCTCCGGCATCGTCCGCGCCAACTACGACTACAAGAAGCGTTACTTCCTCACCGCCGCCGTGCGTGCCGACGGGTCGTCGAAGTTCCAGGGCAGCAACCGCTGGGGCTACTTCCCCTCCGCCGCCGTGGCTTGGGACGTGGCGAAGGAACCTTTCATGCAGAAGCAGCGTGTACTGACCCAACTAAAGTTACGCGGCAGCTTCGGTGTGACGGGTAATCAGGACATCGGCGCTTATTCTACCCTTGGGATGCTCTCCGGTGCCAGCTACGGTTGGGGCGCGTCCACGGCCTTGACGGGCTATTGGGGCAACCAGTTTGCCACGCCCGACCTGACGTGGGAAAAGACCTACCAATATGACGTGGGTGTGGATCTCAGTATCGGCGAGGTGGACTTCACCTTCGACTGGTTCAAGAAGCATACTAAGGACCTGCTCTTCCAGAAGCAAGTGCCCCGCTACAACGGAGGCGGCACCTACTGGGTGAACCAAGGCGAACTGGACAACACGGGCGTGGAGTTCTCCGTCAACGCCTTCCCCGTGAAGGGCAGCGTGACCTGGGAGACCACCTTCAACGCCTCCTACGTGAAGAACACCGTGCGCGACCTGGCCGGCAATGACTTTGTGCTCACCGCCAACTACAGCGACTTGGGCGGTGCGCTGCAAATCATGAAGCCCGGTTATCCGATGGGCTCCTTCTACGTGTACCAATGGGAAGGCTTCGATAAGAATGGCGCCAACCTCTACCGCAACGCTGCGGGCGAGCTGACCACCACTCCTACGTCTGAAGACCTGGTCATCAAAGGGCAGGCCAGTCCGAAATGGACCTTCGGGTGGAACAACAACATCACCTGGCGCAACTGGACGCTGAACATCTTCTTCAACGCCGCCACGGGCTACGACCGCCTCAACATCAGCCGCTTCCGCATCGCCTCGATGACGGGTAACACCAAGTTCGTCACCCTGCGCGATGCCTACTACCAGGGCTGGGACCACGTGACGGACAAGAGCCAGGCCCTCTATCCCAGCCTGCGTAACGGCGAGAACAAGGTGTACGCCAACTCCGACTTCTGGTTAGAGGATGCCTCATTCCTCAAGCTGAAGAACATCAGCCTGTCCTACCGCATCCCGCGCCGTGTGGCGAAGTTCGCCAGCATCGAACTGTCCGTCAGTGCGCAGGACGTGTTCACGCTGACCGGCTACAAAGGCATGGACCCGGAGGTATATGCCGGTTACGAAGGACTGGACTACGGTGCTTACCCCGTGCCACGTACCGTCACCTTCGGGGCTAAACTGACATTCTAAACCATTAACCATACAGATAAAGAAGAACATGAAGATTATACACCATATATTATATAGTATTGCGGCGGGGCTGGCACTGACCACCCTTACCGCCTGCGAAGACTTCCTTACCGAGCACCCCAAAGGACAACTGACCACTGAAGGATTCTTCAGCAGCAAGGAGGACCTGGAGGCATCGCTCACCGCCCTCTATTCCACCATTGCCGCCTCGCAAGCGGCCAACAACTGCATCGGTACCAACATGCTGGCAGGTGATGACATCTCCACCCATCCCGCCAGCAACAAACAGCCCCTGCGCGAGTACGATCAGTATGACGTGAAAGACAACAACTCGTGGATGAGCACCATGTGGGAGCATCGCTTCAAGGTGATTAAGGCCGCCAACTTCATCATCAACAATGCCGAGCGCACACCCGGTGTGTCCGAAGAAGAACTGAACGCCGCCTTGGGACAGGCTCACTATTGGCGCGCCTACTCCTACTTCTACTTGGTAACCACATGGGGACCCGTCCCCGTGATGCTGGAAGAGGAGATAGACTACAATGCTCCCCTTTCCAGCGTGGAAGACATCTACGACCTCATTCTCTCCGACTTGGAGATAGCTGAGGCGGGCTGCCCCGTGATGTACGACAGCGAACCTTACGCCCGAAACGGTGTCAATGTGGCCGTCAGCCAGGGTGCAGTGAAGGCTACCGAAGCCTACGTCTACCTGTGCATGGCAGGCTGGCCGCTCAACCGTACGGAGTATTACCAAAAGGCTGCCGACAAGGCCGAAGAGGTAATAGACGGTGTGGACAACGGCACGTACTACTACCGTCTGCTGGACGACTACGCTGACATCCACTCGTGGGCCTACAACTACAACAATCCCGAAGTGCTGTTGGGCATCTATTACAATCGTGACCAACTGGGTCAGTCGCTCCCCCTCACCGACTTCCTGCAAGACATGGCGCAAGCTGGATGGGGCGATACGAACGGCGAGATAAGGTTCTGGAAAGACTTCCCCGATGGTCCGCGTAAGGAAGCTACTTACTTCCCCAAAATATTGCTGACGGACGGCCAGTTGCACGACTGGTGGTATGACACAGACCCGCCCTCGCGTGAGGTTGTTGCCCCCGTATTCATGAAGACCGCTGAAGGGGCTACCCGCGGCACCGAGTTCGACTATACTGACCCCGCTATGCCTAATGCTTCCGGTGAGAAGACCATCCAGATAATCCGCCTCTCGCAAGTCTACTGTTGGTATGCCGAAGCCACAGGACGTGCCGGACAAGTCACCGCCAAAGCCATAGACGCCCTGAACCGCGTCCGCAACCGTGCCGACGGACAGCCCACCAACCGCTACACCACCGCCATGACTTCTTCCGAACTGGCCGAAGCTGCCTATAACGAGCACGGTTGGGAGATAGCCGGATACTATTGGGCCAGCCTTGCCACCCGTGCCCGCGACATGTTCCGCATGTATCGCCTGAAGGACCATTTCGAATTCCGCAAAGAGAACCCGGAGATAGAAGTCGCCCCTGGCGTGTTCCGCAAGGAGGTAGTGCCCGTCACCGGTTCGTGGGATGACAGCAAGATGTATGCCCCCTATCCGTATGAGGATGCGATACTGAATCCCAACCTGCACCGATAGTTTGAGTCAGAGCACATATTGCACCTCTTTGAAGAGGTAACCGCGCAACTTTCCTTCGGCATCCTCCAAGACAAGGCGTCCGTCCTGCTCTATGCGGACGATGCGTGCTTGGAAGATGCCTTGCGCGTCTACGTAAGGATGCCATCCTTCGCGGCGGAACAACGCTTCCCCGTAGCGGACAGATATGGCGCGGCTGAATGCTTCCGGCTCTTCAGTTCGTAGGCGGTTGTAGTAAGTGTTGACGCGGGTAAGTATGTCGGCCAGCAACTCCGTGCGGTCATAATCTTGCCCGGTGATTTGCTTGAGGGAGACGGGATTGGGAGCATCGCTCAGGAAGCGTTCCTGATTGACGTTCAGCCCCACGCCGGCTATGCTCCGGCCGATGTAGCGTCCCTGCAAGTCATTCTCTATCAGGATGCCGCACAGCTTCTTCTCCTGCCAATAGATGTCGTTGGGCCATTTGATGCTGACCCCTTCCACCAGCCCGTCCAGTGCTTCTTTGATGGACAGCGAGATGACTTGCGAAAGGATGAACTGCCGTCCGGCTTCCAGAAAGATGGGATAGAGCACGAAGCTGAACAGCAGATTCCGGCCCTCGGCCGCTTCCCAGCTGTTGCCCCGCTGGCCTTTGCCGGCCGTCTGATAGTCGGCGCACACCGTGGTCAGCTCTGCTACGGGCTGCAGACTCGTATCGCACAGTTCGTTGAGGTAGCGGTTGGTGGAGTCTGTCCGCTCCAGTGCAATCAACGGATAGGGAAATGGTTCAGATGATAGTGCCATGGCTTTAAAATAAAGGTGGATAAAATGCGTTCTCTATGTGGTCTATGCGGAAGTCGCCCTCCTTGCCCATGACGGTGATGATGTCGAAGCGCACGGGATTGTCGATGCCGAAGTGCTTGATGTAAGCGTCGGCGGCTATCACGATGCGGCGTATCTTCTGCCAGTCCACGGCCTCCTGCGGCTCCTTGTATTGGTCGTTGGTGCGGGTTTTGACTTCGGCCACGACAAGCTCTCCGTCCTTCTCCGCCACGATGTCCAGCTCCAGATGGTTTTTCCGCCAGTTGCGGTGGCGCAGGGTGTATCCTTTGCCTTCTAGATAGGCCACGGCGGCGTCTTCGCCCTTTTTGCCTAATGTATTGTGTGTTGCCATACTTCTTTTTTCTTCTTTGCCGGCAAAATTACGCTTTTTCTACTTTGTATTTACAGAAGTTAAACTAAATTTGCAGTGAATATGGGCAAGAGACGTAAAATAGCACCGAAAGCCGCGCACGGCGAACCGAAGCGGCACCAGCGGATGGTATGCCTGCTCAGCGAGGAGGAGCAGCGCATCGTGGACCGTTATCTGGCGAAATACCGGATAACGAACAAGTCGCGCTGGTTTCGCGAGACGATTCTCATGTTCATCTACAAGAATATGGACGAAGACTACCCGACCTTGTTCGGGGAGCACGATATGCGGAGGTAGACAGCGATGGACGATACGTATTACATGAAGCAGGCCTTGGCCGAAGCCCGCAAGGCCATGGAGCAGGGCGAAGTCCCGGTAGGGGCGGTGGTGGTGTGCCGCGACCGCATCATAGCCCGCGCCTATAACCTGACGGAGACCCTGACGGACGTCACGGCGCACGCCGAGATGCAGGCCATTACGGCCGCCGCGTCGGCATTGGGCGGCAAGTATTTGAGCGACTGCACGCTGTACGTCACGGTGGAGCCTTGCGTGATGTGTGCCGGAGCCATCGGGTGGGCACAGATGCATCGCCTGGTCTTTGGCGCCGCGGACGAGAAACGGGGCTATCAACGCTACGCCCCGCAAGCCCTGCACCCCAAGACGGAGGTCGTGCCCGGAGTCCTGAGCGAGGAGTGTGCCGCCCTGATGAAGGACTTCTTCAAGCGCAGGCGGTGACGTGGTACGAGACTATCCGAAACTTTTTTCACACATTTTTCTCCCAACTGTTGCCCAACTGAGAATAAATCCATACCTTTGGCGGCATGTCAAACCTATTAACTAAAGAAAGACAATGATAAAGATTTGTAAGTCAATTTTACCCCCCCCCATTTTTAGGAAAGTTTAACTTGTTGGTGCTCCTTGCCGCCTTGTGCCTTGCCTCGTGCGACGACTACGACGACACCTCGCTGTGGCAGAAGGTGAACGAGCACGAAGAACGCCTCGCCGCCCTCGAACAATGGCAGGAGGAAACCAACCACAACATCTCCGCCATCCAACAACTGCTCAACACCACCGACTGCATCACGGCAGTCACCCCCCTTATGGAAGGCGGACAGGAGGTGGGCTACACCATCCAATTTCTGCACTCCGACCCCATCACCATCTATCACGGCACGAAAGGCGACACCGGCCACACGCCCCAAATAGGCCTGACGCAGGGCGACGACGGCAACTGGTACTGGACGCTGGACGGCCAACTGATGCAGGATGCCGATGGCAACCCCATCCGCGCCAACGGTGAGGACGGCGCAGACGGAGCCGATGGCGAGGATGGCTCAGACGGCAGGCCGGGTTCGACGGGACGCCCCGGCACCTCCGCTCCCACGCCGCAAGTCAAGCAAGGCAGCACAATAACCTCCGGCACCATCCAGACCGATGGCGGCACGGCGCAGACGGACGCCTGGTACCTCAGCGTGGATGGCGGCCGGACGTGGTACCGCGTCAGCGGCAAGGACGGAGCGGCCGGCGATGACGGAGACGATGGCGACCCCCTATTCGCCGGTGCCCCCACGCTATCCGATGACGGCACGCACTACATCTTCACGCTATCCGATAACACAGAAATAAAAGTCCCCGCCTACCAGTCCCTCCAGATAGGCGACGATGCAGGCACCGGCCCGCTTTACATCGAGAGTACGGGAACAACCATCAGCCTGACTTACCCCGCCGGCACCACGGCGGATGACTACGCCGCCCTCATGGCGCAAATCGTCCCCGATGGCGGCGACGGCACCTACACCGACATCAGCACCCGCGCCGACGCCACCGGCGGCTGGAGCGTAACGGCCGACCTCGCGGCCATGACCGTCACCGTCACCCCGGGCACCGGCACGGCCCTGCTGCGCGTCACCCTCGTTGGCAACGATGGCAGCGAAATGACCCGGACGCGCGTCGTAGAGCGGAAACCCTTCGACGTGGAAGGCGATACCTACATCGTCTACACCGCCAAAGGCCTGCTGACATGGGCGCAGAACGCTAAATCCTACAACTGCACCCTCGCTGCGGACATCGACATGAGCGGGCAGCAGACATGGCCGAATATAACTTTCAACCGCACCTTCGACGGCGCGGGGCATATCATCAGCAACCTGAGCATTTCTTCTTCCAATGCCTGCACAGGACTTATCGGCGCATTAGCCGGAGGAGGCACAGTCAAGAACCTGCTGCTGAAGGACGCTACGGTCAGTTCCTCCTACGCCAACACAGGAGGAATAATCGGAGCGGTGGAGTGGGGGACGGTTACCGCCTGCGCCGTGTCCGGGTGCACTGTCAGGGGTACTGTAAATGTGGGTGGTATCGCGGGGAATATAGCTCCTGAGAATACTCCTTCGGTTACCGCCTGCTATGCGGCATCCTGCACCGTTACAGGAAACAACTCCGGCCACATCGCAGGAACTAATTTTGGAAGCGTCACCGCCTGCTACTATGACAGAGAAGGAAGTGGAAGTGGCATTGGCACCGGCACCGGCAGTGCCACCCAAGTAACCGATGGCAACTGGCAGTCCGCCGCCGAGGAGATGAACAAGCAGCTCTCCGGCAACGACTACATCTGGGCCGTGAACACGGACGAAGCCACCAAGGCATCCCTGCCGCTGGTGCTTGTGCCGAACACGGGCGGGCAATGACATGCCGCCCGGATGGAGTAAACTAAAAACAGCAACGATGCCCCGTCCCCACGATGGGACGACCCGCATCCATCGCTCTTTGACGTACTGGGAAACAAAAAGGAATAAGGAGAACGGAGGAAGTCCGGCAGGTTTTTCGTACCTTTGCATAAGCTAACTTAACAAAGGAGGAAAGCGTATGGATACCATTCAACTGAACATCAGCAAACAGCAATTCTTCGGCATGTTGCAAGCCATGCCCGAACAGGACAAACTGGAAGTGTTCGACCGCTTGCGCAAGTCGTTATTCGTCAGTCGGTTCGACCGCTTGCTACGCTCCGTCCGCACCGATGAATTGAGTTTGGAGGATATTACCCGCGAAGTAGAAGCCGTAAGACAAGAGCATTATGAGGAACGAAATGCTCCCGCATGCGGTTACAAACGCACCCGCATGCCGTTGAAAATGCACCCGCATGCATTTTTAACTCCTCCCGCATGCGTTTTTAACGACATGCGGGTGCGTTTTCAAAAGAGTAAAAAAGATTGAGAAAAGCAACGGGCAGGCTCTAAAAACCGCCCCAAATATTAATTTATTTAACATATATAGCTATGGTAAAATTTAAACTGACCAAAAGGATAAATCCTCAGAAGAAGGATGAGCCCGCTAAGTGGTACGCCATCCCCAGTGTCGTAAATCGTCAGACCACCCGCGAGGTGTGCAAGATAGTTACCCGCGGCAGTACCACCTATCCCACCGAGGCGGAATCGACGTTCAACCTCGTGGTAGACGGCATCCCTCACGAGCTGCAACTGGGCAGCAGCGTGCAGCTGGGCCGTCTGGGCTGGATACGCCTGAGCTTCGGCAGCGAGGGCGTGGAGGACATCACGAAGTTCGATGCCGCCTCGATGATAAAGAACCTCAAGGTAATCTTCACCCCCTCGAAGGAGCTGATGGCCGAGATTAAGAACGGCCTGACCTTCGAGAACGTGGGCGTGGTGGAAGAAGGCTTCACCTTCCCCGACACTCGTTCGTACCTGACTTACAAGGAGACGGGCCAACTGCCCGTACAGGGCGGCACGGGCACCGGAGGTTCCACCGAAGAGCCGGGCGGCGGCACCGAGTCCGGCGGCGACGAGGAGACGGACGACCCGCTGGCGTAAATTAATTGCAAGCTGCGAGCTACAAGCTACGAGTGACTACAGAGAGTCTTTACTCGTAGCTTGTAGCTCGTAATTGTGTCCGGGCGGTTACTCCATCGTCTGTGCCGTCCAGTTTATCTCCAGCGGATTGTCCTTCATGCGCCATACGAGCGGGAGGGCGGGATTGTCCAATATCCACATCTCTTCGCATTCGGCCTCGTCCCGCACGTGCAGCAGCGGGCGTCCCAGTGCTTCCGAGTCCGTGTCCAGCAGCCGGTACGTGGTCAGGTTGTAGGCCATCCGGCCGGTAGCCTTCAGCGTGCGGTACGCCTTGCGGCCGATGAGGTAGACGGTTTCTCCGGCGGGCATCACGATGTGTTGCTGGTCCTCCGGCTGCAGGAAGCTGAGCGAAGTGCCGTTCTCCATGTTGTCCGGCGTCATGGTGAAGGTGCCGCTCAGCCACTTCAGCTTGCGTTCGATGCCCCAGGTGAGGCGGACGGAGTCGTTCCGCTCCTCGAAACTCATCTCGAAGCGGCGCGTCTGCCCGTGCAGTTTGAAGACGAACAGCAGCGTGTCCGGCACGGTCTGCGCCGCGGCGCCCATGGTTAGCAGGGCGAAGGTCAGTAGGGTAAATAGTTTTTGGGTCATGATTGTTTTCTCCATTATTTATTTGCTTCCGATGAATCTAATGCTTGTTTGAACTCTTCTAACCTTATCACTCTCACCATGGGGAAGGATATGTCGCGCAATACACGGAAGTGTGCATCTTCGCTTACAATATATTCAGCTCCGGCAATAATGGCGCAATCTACAAATTTATTGTCATCAGGGTCTTGCGTTATCAGATTGAAGTGAAAGTGCGGGGAGAAGAATTTTACATTTCTACTGTTTAGTAACAAGAGAATGACGTTCTCTGCAATCTCGGGAGTTGTATAACGTTCCAATACTTCTTGGTATTCATTCAGTATTTCGTTGGTTACGCATAGTGCGTACCGTTTTTGCAAGAATGCCCGCCACACACTTCGGAATGGACTGTGTGCGGAAATAATCTGTACCAAACAGTTGGTATCTAAAACAATAAGCTGATTCATCTTTTATAAGGTGTACGCAGATGCGCGTGTCTGAGTTCTTCCAACGTTTGTTCATTCCATGCGCCGGTTTGCCACAGCCTTTCCATGTCTTCATCTACTTTCCGGGCATAATATTCCGCCAGTTGGTCTTTCAGATTTTCCAACCCTTTTGTTGTCTTGATGTGTGAAGCCAATTCCAATACATGCAATTGTGCTTCATTGAATACGGTCTGTTGTTTCATCTTCGTATGCTATTTGTGATTGAACGTAGCACAAAGTTACTTTTATTTATCTTATTTCCCAAATAAAGGCATCGGGAAATGTGTTATGGAAACATCTCTTTCCCCCATTCTCCGGGCTTACTGTCCATCTTCAGCACCAGCGTGCCACCCTCCATCAGCGTGGCGTGGCGTAGGGCGGAGTAGGGGTAGTCCACACCGTTCAGCGTGGCGGAGACGATGTAGCGGTTTTTCTCTGACAGGCCGTCGGCCACGATGCGGAAGTCCTTGCCGCCTGCCAAGTGGAAGGTCACTTCCCGGAGCATGGGCGTGTGGATGAGGTAGTAGTCCTGCCCGCCGTTGGGGTAGAGGGGCATCATGTGGAACGCCAGCCACGAGGACATGGCGCCCGCGTCGTCCCGGCCCGGTATGTCATCCGCCTCAGGGCCGAAGTGTTGGTCCACGATGGCGCGGGCGCGGTCCGAACTGCGGTCGGGGCGTCCTATCCAGTGGTAAAGGTAGGGGGCGATGAAGGCGGGTTCGTTGTTTACGTTGTAATAGCCGCGGTCGAAGAAGGTGTCCAGCCTGCGCTCGAAGGCTTCCGCTCCGCCGCACATCGTGATGAGCCCCGGCACGTCGTGGGGCACGCTGAGCGAGTATTCCCAAGAGTTCCCTTCGTAGAAGAAGGTGTCCCACCAGGGGGTGTACCACGGGCCTTCCGAGGTGATGGGCGTGTAGACGTATTTGGGCTTGCGGATGCGGCTGTGACCATACACGAGGCTGTCCAGCCAGTTGCCTTCGGCGTCGCGGGGCATGATGAAGCCGCGTGCGCCGTCGTGCTCGTAGTCGCTCCGCCACAGGTTCTTCCAGTTCCCGCTTTGCTTCAGGTAGTGCTCCGCCAAATCTTTCTTGCCCATGCCTTTGGCTACGAGGTAGATGGCGTAGTCGCAGTAGCTGTACTCCACGGTGCGGTTTCCGGCGCGCGGGATGCCCCACGGCACGTAGCCCAGGCGGAGGTATTCGTCCAGTCCACCGCGTCCTTCCGCCTCGTGGTGTCCGCCCGGGTCAACGGTGGCGTCCTTCAGCATGGCTTCCAGCGCCAGGTCCCAGTCAATGCCTGTCAGTCCTTTCACGTAAGCGTCGGCAATCATGATTTCCGCGTTCGAGCCTCCTTGGGTACGTCCGTTGCAGTTGCCGCTGCGCGCGTCGGGCAGGTAGCCGTCGCGTTTGTATATATAGAGGAGGGACTGTACGAGGTCGGCTTCCCGCTTGGGGTCGATAAGCGTGAGCAGGGGCGTGCTGGTGCGGTAAGTGTCCCAGATGGCGTAGTAGTCGTCGTAGTAGGGTTGCGGGTCGTTCCACAACGGGTTCTCGCCCGTACGGTTGGCGGGCATCATCAGGGCGTGGTAGATGGCGGTATAGAACATGCGCTTGCGCTCCTCCGGCGTGTTGTCCGCTATCTCAATGCGGCTCAGCAGGTGTTCCCATTGGGCCAGCAGGCGGCGATGCACTTCCTCGAACGACCAGTCCGGCAGGTCTGCATGGGCGTTGTGCTTGGCTCGTCCGGTGCTGAGGAAGGAGATGCCCACCTTCAGATGCACTTGGTCGCTCTCGTTGCCGAAGCGCAGCAGGGCGCCTGTCTTTTGGTAGGAGTCATATTGCTCCTTGCGGCCGGTGTAGATGCTGTCGCCCTTCCAGGTGGCGGTGCGGATGAAGGGGCGGTCGGTCTGCGCATAGAAGTAGACGGTGTATGCCCGTCCGTTGTTCCATCCGCCGCGGATGCGGGTGTAGCCTTCCACTTCCGTGTCGCTGATGATGTTCACTTCCGAGCCTACGAACTGTTGCGCCTCGCGGGCGTCCGGCACGGGGTTCTCGCCCAGGAAGAAGCCGGCGTCAATGGCGAGCGACTGCAATGAGTCTTTAGGATAAGTGAAGCGGTAGAGCGAGGCCCGTTCGGCGGTGGTTATCTCCGTTCGGATGCCGTTCTCCTGGTAACGGGTGTCGTAGTAACCGAGTGAGAAATGTTCCTCCGCCCGGTGGTAGTAGTGGTTGATTTGGTTCATGCCCGTGCAGAACGGCTGTACCAGGATGTTGCCATACTTTTGTCCGCCTCCCGTGCCGCTGATGTGCGTCTGCGCGAATCCGTCCACCCGTGTGGGCATGGGGTCCCAGCCGTTGTTGGGGGCAGGCGTGCAGTCCGGCGAAGGCTTCACCATGCCGAAGGGACACGTCGGGCCGATGAACACACGTCCCAGTCCTTCGCTGCCGATGCGCAGGTCGACGTACTTGGTCAGGGGGAATTCCTCGGCTGAGGCAGCGTTTGTCAGTGTCAAGGCTAATGCGATGCTTAGCAATGTTTTAAGTGTTTGCATAATGGGTGAAATTTAAAAAGCTCCCCTTCTACAGGAACAGAAGGGGAGCTTATAGATTTATGTCGTTATTATTTCAATGCAGCCAAGGCCTCCTTGATGCGGCGGATGGCCTCAACAATGTTTTCATCGCTCGTGGCGTAACTCATGCGGATGCAGTCGGGCGCGCCGAAAGACGTACCGCCTACGCAAGCCACATGACCGACTTCAAGCAGATACATGGCCAGGTCGTCCGATGTATTGATGACACGGTCGCCGGCACGCTTACCGAAGTAGTAGCTGCACTTCGGGAAGAGATAGAAAGCGCCTTCGGGCACGTTCACTTCCAGACCGGGAACTTCCTTGGCTAACTTCACGATGAGGTCGCGGCGGCGTTGGAAGGCCTGACGCATTTCTTCCACCGGAACCTGGGTACCGGTGTAGGCAGCTTCGGCGGCTTTCTGCGATACGGAGCAGGGGCCGGAAGTGTATTGACCTTGCAGCTTGTTCACACCTTTCACAATCCACTCGGGCGCGGCAATGAAACCGATGCGCCAGCCCGTCATGGCATACGCCTTGGACACGCCGTTGACAATAACCGTGCGCTCTTTCATCGCAGGAATCTGGGCAATGCTGTGATGACGGCCTATATAATTAATGTGCTCGTAGATTTCATCGGCAATGACAATGACCTGCGGATGCTTCTCCAATACGGCGGCGAGGCCGGCCAATTCTTCGGCACTGTAGACGGAGCCGGTCGGGTTGGACGGAGAGCAAAGAATCAACGCTTTGGTCTTAGGCGTGATGGCGGCCTCCAGCTGGTCGGGCGTTATCTTGAAGTCTTGCTCGATGCCGGCGGTTACAATGACCGGTTTGCCTTCGGCCAACTTCACCATTTCCGGATAGCTCACCCAATAGGGAGCAGGCACGATGACTTCATCGCCCGGATTGACAAGTGCCAAGATGGTATTGCACACCGACTGCTTGGCACCGTTGGCACAGGAGATTTGAGCGGCTGTATAGTCCAGACCGTTTTCATTCTTCAGTTTCGCTACAATGGCGTTGCGCAACGCGGGATAACCGGCCACGGGCGAATAGCGCGAATAGTTTTCGTCGATGGCTTTCTTGGCCGCTTCTTTGATGTGGTCGGGCGTGTTGAAGTCCGGCTCACCCACACTCAGGTTAATTACATCCACGCCCTGTGCCTTCAGTTCGGCACTCTTTTGGGACATGGCCAGCGTCGCGGACGGCGACAGGCTGTTCAAACGATCGGATAATTGGTTCATCTTTCTATTATTTACAATTTACCATTTACAAATTACTTATTCATTTGTTGAAGTGCAACGTGTGTCCCATACGCTCCTTCTTGGTGCGCAGGTAGCGTTCATTATACGGATTGGGAGTGATTTCAATGGGCACGTTTTCGGTGATTTCCAATCCGTAGGCCTCCAGCCCCACACGCTTCACGGGATTGTTGGTCAGCAGGCGCATCTTGTGTACGCCCAACTCACGAAGGATTTGCGCCCCTACGCCATAATCGCGCTCGTCCGCCAAATGTCCCAAGCAGATGTTGGCGTCTACGGTGTCCATGCCGTCCTCCTGCAGCTTATAGGCTTTCATCTTCTCCATCAGTCCGATGCCGCGGCCTTCCTGATTCAGGTAGACCACCACTCCTTTGCCCGCCTGTTCAATCATCTGCATGGCCTTGTGCAACTGTTCTCCACAATCGCAACGCATGGAGCCGAGAATGTCTCCCGTAGCGCACGAAGAGTGGACACGCACCAAGATAGGCTCATCCGGCTCCCACGAACCTTTGAAGAGAGCCATGTGCTCCAGTCCGTTGGATTTCTGGCGGAATGCTATCAGGCGGAAATCACCGTAGGCGGTAGGCATGTGTACTTCTACCCCTTTCTCTACGATGGATTCTTGTTTTAAACGGTAGGCTATCAGGTCGCGGATGGAAATGAGTTTCAGCCCGTACTTGTCTGCCATCTGACGTAACTCGGGCAGGCGGGCCATGGTGCCGTCCTCGTTCATAATCTCCATCAGCGCACCTGCGGGATAAAGCCCGGCTAAACGGCAGAGGTCAATCGTAGCCTCCGTATGTCCGGCACGGCGCAGCACGCCTTTCTCTTGGGCGTAGAGCGGGTTGATGTGTCCCGGACGGCCAAAGGTAGAGGGCGTTGAGGCCGGGTCGGCCAATGCCTGAATGGTGGCGGCACGGTCGGCGGCAGATACACCGGTGGTACATCCTTCCAGTTTGTCTATCGTGACGGTGAAAGGAGTGCCAAGTACGGAGGTGTTGTCCATCACCTGATGCGGCAGGTCCAGCTCCTTGCAGCGTGAGACGGTAATGGGTGCGCACAATACGCCACGGGCATGTATCAGCATGAAGTTCACTTTCTCAGGGGTGATTTTCTCGGCAGCGATAATCAGGTCGCCCTCATTCTCGCGGTCTTCGTCATCCACCACTATCACAAAGTTGCCGGCCTTGAATTCCTCAATGGCCTCTTCAATCGTATTTAGTCTTACGTTCTCCATACATTATAGGGTTTTATAAGTTTTTGTCTTTCTCTATTACGGTTATCACATCGTTGTTTGTCTTGACGATTCGTTCCAAGTCCTTGTACAGGCGCAAGCGGAAAATCCAGATGCGGAAGTATAGGAACAGCCCGATGGGGAATACAATGCCGCATGCCAGGTTCAGCCAATACGTGCGGAAAGGACGGGTGTGCGCCCGGGTCGGAATAATGGGGTAGTTGTTCAGCACATTAAGCAGAGTTGCCGAACGGGAGTTGGACATCTCTTCTACCAGTGCTTCCAGCCGGTCGTGTATGTGCTCCACTTCTTCGTCTTGCGCGTCCTTCATCCATAGCCTGAAGTAGTTGGGGGCACGCTTCAAGTTGCGCTCTTGCATGTAGCGCAGGCAATGTTCGCTGAGTTGCCGCAGGTCGCCGGGCAGGCGTGCGTAGTCGGGGTCGTTGATGATGACTTCCTTACGGGACAGGTGGCGCACGCTGCGTATGCCTATTATCTTTTTAATCCAATGCAGATAGGCATCGGCGTTGAGCACCACTGAGTCGTTGTTGGACTTGTAAGTGAGGAACGCTCCGAGCGGAGCCAGCACAGCCGTACTGGTCCACATGCCCATCCAGACAATCCACTTACCGTCACGGGCCATTTTGTAACCTGTATTATTAATAATGTAGTAGACGATGAATATCATTACGGAGACTACTACCGGCATGCCCAAACCACCTTTGCGGATGATGCCTCCCAAGGGAGCGCCGATGAAGAAAAAGATGAGGCAGGCCAGCGAGAGAGTCAGCTTTTCGTGCCAGGCGGTCATGTGGCGGCGCATGTTGTTGTCGGTTTGAGTGATGTTGAAACTCTTGAAGTTCCAATCGCTTGCCGAACTTTCAGCCCTGCTTACGGCCGACTTGATGATTTTCTCCCTCTCGGACAAGGTTTGCACGTTGTACAGGCTGTCCACATTGTAATAAGCCAGGTTAGCTTCCTCTATCCGTGCCGTGTCCCGCTTGGAGAGGTTGGGGGCCACGGAGTAGGTGCCGGACATGACTTCGGTGAAGTAGGAGCGTCCGATGCTGTCGTTGCGCACCGCCATAGAGTCGATGTCAGCCTGTAGAGTCGCCATGTTCTTGCTGTTCGACTGGCCGCTCATGATGCCCTCGTCCGCCATATTGAAATCGGAGTCGAATTCAATGATGGCATGCTTCTCGCGGAAAGTCTCACGCCGGTAGGGCACGTTGCGCTGATTCATGTTTTGCGATTTCAGGTTTTCAAACTGCTCCCCGCTATAGAGGTGCAGGTAGAGGTGTTGCTTGTCGGCCGTCATTTCCAGCCGTCCGGAATCAGCCTTGATGATTTGCGCGTTCTCGAATCCCTTTTCAAAATTATATATCAGCACGTCATACAGCATGCCTGTATCGCGGTCTTTGTGCTTGACGTACAGGTTGTAGCCGTCTATCTCGTCGTAGAACACACCTTCGGGGATGTCCAGCTCGGGCGACTTCTGACGCATGGATATCAGTAGCGTCCATAGTTTGGTCTGTGCCTTGGGGCCGATGACGTTTTGGAAGTAGAACGAGACGCAGCAGATGAAGCCCGTGAAGATGATGAGCGGCCGCATGATTTTTATCAGTGAGATGCCCGCCGCCTTCATGGCCAGCAGCTCGAACCGCTCGCCAAAGTTGCCGAAGGTTATCAGCGCGGCCAGCAGGACGGCCAGCGGCAGCGACGCGGGCACCAGCGTCAGGGCCGAGTAGAAGAAAAATTGGGCCAGCACGCTCATCTCCAGCCCCTTGCCCACCATCTCGTCCACATACTTCCATAGGAACTGCATCATGAAGATGAACAGGCAGATGAAGAAAGTCCCGGCAAAGAGCCAGCAATAACTCTTCAGGATAAATATATCTAACTTTTTTATGTGCAGCATTTTACTCGTTTCATGCAATGAGAGCACAAAAGTAGCACAAAAAAAGAAGTGCGTGAAATTTTTAATTGAAAGTTAACTAAAAACCGCATTTCCTGCGTAAAGTTTCCACCTCCGAGTTCCATAACTCGCACGAATCGTCCACCTCGTCCGCATCGGCAAAGTCGGTTATCTCCAGGGTGAAGTCGTTGGTCAGCTCGCTGTTTGTCATTTTAAGTTCAAAATACTCGCGGTCGCTTTCACCGTCCGTCCAGCGGAAACGGATGAACGAGTAGGCCCGTACGGCTATGATGGTGGCGCTGCGCGATTCGGTCTTTCCCCAATAAAAGGTGACGGTCTTGTCATCCGATTGCACCCTGTCGGCAAACCAGTCTTCCAGCCCGCTTGGGGTGCTGATGGCATTCCAAAGAAGCGTTTTCGATGTCGCGTTCAGCGAATATTGTAAATGTATTTTTTGTCTTTCCATGGTTTTTCTGTTATCGGCCGCCAAGATAGGCACTTTATTTCTAACTACAAAAGACTGCGGCATATTTTTTCCGAAAAAGATGTGAAGCCTGCCTATGGTGAAGGCGATGCTTTGGCCGAGACAACGCGGCGTTTTGCCTGTGGCAATGCGGAATTTTGCCGGTGGAGGAGGGCGGAAGAGGTGCGGAAGAAAGGGAGAAATAGAAAATATGAAAAGAAAAATGCGTTTTCCTTTGGTAGTTTAAATAAAAGCCGTATCTTTGCACCCGCAATCGAGAAACGATGGCGGGATAGCTCAGCTGGTTAGAGCGCATGATTCATAATCATGAGGTCCCCGGTTCAATCCCGGGTCCCGCTACTACAAGAGAATGTAGGACTGTTGAGTGGCTTCCACACTTGGCGGTCTTTTTTTGTATCCATACCCTTCAAGTTGTGGCCCCGCGGTGGAAGCTTTATATTCATGAGGGGGTGTGTCCTAATGTAAGGTCACTGGCATTATGGCACACCCTCTCGACGGAATCTCGTGGACGCTTTACGCCAGCGGGTCGTCCGTGCTTTCGTCATCATCGTTTCCGCCGGTAGAGCCGTCCGGCTCGGTGGCAGTGCCGCCGCCCGTGGAAGCCTTCACGGCGCTGCGGTCAATGCTCAGTTCCACCGCATTGGCGGAGTCGCGCATCTTCTGCTTCGGGGTGAAGACGATTTTCGGCGTCTTCAGGGCATCCTTCACCGTGACTTCTGCTGCCGAGTCCATCATCTTGGAGGGGACGACGAGGCGGAACGAGCCAAGCTCGGCCAGGTCCACGCTCATGCCCAGCGTCATGGCATCGCAGACTACGTTCGAGAGGCTGACGAGGGCGTTCTTCACGTCGCCTTCCGACATCGATGTTTCGCGCACGATGCGCTCAATGACCATTTCATTCGTCAGCTTCTGCTGCGACTTGGGATAGGCGTAATAAACCGTCTGTCCCTTGCGGTCGCCCAAAGGAGCGATTTTAGATTTAATCTCAAACTCGATCATAACTTCTTTCCATTTTGTTAGTTAATACGCTATTTAATATCTCAAAATAATCATTCTTCAAGGGTCATTATGACTGTTATCAAAGGGTCATTATGACTGTTGGCAAAGGGTCATTATGACCCTTGAACAGGGGTCACCGTGACTGTTCAGTGCCTTCGCCATTCTCATCATACACCACCGTCTTATCCAACGTGTCGCCCGTGTAGCAATAGACGGTGCTGCTTTTTATGCTGCCGCCCGCGCCGGGATTGATGGCACTCGCTGCCTCTGGTGTCGCAGTTGGAAATTTATGATGACCAGGCCAGCCGATATAGTCGGCAGGATTTCCGTTACTTCCTCTATGCGCATAAATATCACTATCAACAATCGTGACTACAGGCAAATTAGTTCCGGGGGATCCTAAAGAACCATATCCACAACCTACACCTGCTGTAGATGCCGCCGATCCAGAGAACCCAAAAGCATGGACTTCTGCATTATTAATGGTTATTGTCCCACAACTGGCAGTCCCTGTACTGCCTATGCCGGGTGAAACATTCCCTGAGCCATCATCTCTACCGCCATAGGATGTAACAGAAACATTGGTAATATAGATATTACCGCAATTTGCATAAAATCCAGCAGACTCATCAATTACGTATCCGCCAATTCCGCTACCTCCATTACTGCCCGTTACAGTCAATTCGTCATCCCAGCTGCTGCCAGTGATAGTTACAGTGCTACCCTGTGCTACATAGATGCCAGCGCCACTTCCAGTCGTAGTGATGGTATTATCGCCCTCCACTTGTATAGTCGGGCTTCCGCTTGTGATGCTGATGGCATTTCCACTGCCCACGTTGAGTGAAACATCTTTCAGCGTCACATTGCAAGTACCCGTGATGGTTATGGGCTGGTCGCTTGCGCCTGTAATGGTCACATCGGTGCTTATATTGCTTGCGTCCACCGGGTTGCCATTATTGTCCACAATGGAGAATTTCGGTTTTACATTGATATTCACCTCATGCACATGCCCAGCCTGCGGCATGACTGTCTGCGTAAGCTGGCAATTCACATTTCCGTTCAGAAGGAAGTCCTTGATTTCCACGCCCGGCACTACGTTGGCTTCCCAATAGGCCTGGCCGTTGTAAGTGGCTTTGCGCATGGCGATGTACCCCTCATCGGTGCCTGCCGTCACGTTTCCCTCGGCGACGGTGCAGGACGTGCGGCTTTTCACGCTGACGGAGGTCACCTCGCCAGCCCTTGTCCCTTCCAGCTTCACCCGTATCTTGGCAAGCTGGTGCCGGAAAGTCAAGGTGATGTTCCCCGTCTGGTAGTTCGCTGTCTTCTCGTCTGCTTTCAGCACGTAGGCAAGCCCGTTGTCTGTTGTTTGGTTGGCAAGGGTCACGGTATTGTTCATATATCCAGAGTTTTGACCATCAAGGTTTGAATACCAAGCATTGATAGATGAAGAGTTCGTTGTATTCCAATACATATAATTCAAAGAGAGTACGATTGTTCCGTTGATGGGGTTTAACATGCAATCAGTTGCATTATCATTACCTCCTCCTGTCACTTTTATGTTTATCCACTCATCGTTTCCAGCCCAGGCACTTCCCATGCCATCGGCTGTTTCCGTTATGCGGGTCTGCGGCAAGGCTTCCGCCACTTGTACGGAGGCTATGCTGATGGGGTACGCGCCTTCGGGCAACGCCGTGCCTTGCTCCGCCAGTTCGTCTTGCGTACAAGAGGCAAGGGCGAATGCCGCCAGTACGAGGAATAGGATATGTTTCATCTTTCTCATATTTTGTATTTTTATCGTTCTACATTGTGCCATCGGCGGCTGCGATACCGCCCGATGCACCTTTTTCTTATAGGGTGCGTCTCCGTGCTTGACGCATAGCGCACGGGATGGTTTGGGATGGGTTTACATTTCGGCATCGCCGCTTCCGGTAGAACCTGCATTCCAATTAGTGATGGTGCATCCGCTAACTACAAGCCCGCTCTTCTTCACCGTGATGGTGTAGGTGTATGTATAACCGGCTTGGAGGTTCGGATTGATGGTATTGTTGTTGGAATAGGTCTGTCCGCCGATGCCAACTTTTACATTCAGAGCCTTGTTCGTGAGGTCTTGCGGCAACAGGATGAGGGAATAGGTGCGTGTGGTTGTGGCATCCGTGTATTTGCAACGGCTGATGTCCCAGTCTGCCACTTCACTTCCCGTGGTTTCCGTCGTTCCGTCCGTCACGTTGAATCTTCCTTCGTGTATCAGTCCGCCGAGGTTGAACGAGCAGTCAAAACCAAAAATATCAAGGATATTAAATCCGTCAGTTTCAGATGTTTGGAACACCACGTTGAGTTGCGCCATCTTGTGGTGGAAAGAGTGGTCTGCCCCGCCGCTTGCCGTGTTGTCGGCGAAGGTTACGGTGTAGTTGGTGCGTGTAGCCATCGCTCCTTCGGCAAAGAGGAAGTCGATCTCCTCTTGATTACCCTCCATGTTGTTGGTTTCCGTGTTTACCTTCACAAGTCCGTCCTCGTTATCTCCGGGCAGGGTCGCGTTGTTCACACTTAGCTTGTAAGGAGCGTATGCGGCGAATGTCACGGTCTCGGTAGCGTCTTGGAAGAAGATGCCTTCGCCCGTTGTGGCTGTGAAATCAGCCGTTGCGCCTGTGCTGGTCGTGGTGTAAAGCACGTTTTTGTACAAGTTCTCCATGTCGCTGGCAGGAGCGTCCTTCACCCATACGCCAATCCGGTCGGCATTCCAGTTCGTGCCGATGGCGCGTGTCGTGGGCGCACTGAGTCCAGCCGTGATGCGTGCCTCCACGGGGCCGTCCGTCATCTCCATGTTCTCGTCGTTGCTACAAGCGGCCAGCGTCAATGCGGCTGCCGCGAATATAAAAAACTTTTTCATTGTTCTTATATGTTTTAGGATTTATATACTTCTGTTTAAATAGCGTCTCCGCTTCCTCCACTGCCATTGCCTGGTTTCCAGCCACTAATGGTGCTGGACACGTCAATGGGGTCAGGATCAGGCCGATGGGGCGGACGGGGCGGGTCTTCCGGTTCTGGGTCCGGTTCAGGCTCAGGTTCCGGTTCGGGGTCAGGCTCCGGTTCAGGTTCCGGCTCCGGCTCGGGCTTGGCCGTATCGATGCTGTTCTCCAAGGCGATGGCTTCCAAGTGCTCGGATTTCCGCAAGGCTTCCGTCATGTCCACATGCAGCTCCAGCACACGGCCGTCCGCCAGGGTGATGACTGCGTCCAACTGCTGCCGCTCCTCCCGGTCGATGCCGAAGGTACGTACCAGCAGGCGGATACCTTTGTTGTCCGACAAGGTTTCGTAAGCCATCAGCGCCTTGGCGATAATCGCGTCCGCTTCACTGCGGGTGCCGGCCTCCGTTTTCACCGGTGTCCCGTCCGGCAGACGGATGGAGAAGATGAGTCCGCTTAACGTGCCGCGCACATCGGCCACCTCGGCAGGCTCGCTGAAATTCAAAGTCAGGGTGATGGGCATTACCAGGCGGCGCATACGCAGATTCACCGTAGCCGTGTCGCCCGTCTCTACCGTGGCGGTGGTGTTCGCGGCAAAGAGGTAATCCGGCAGGGCGGACAGCAAGGTGTCTTCCACCGTCTGAATGGTGGCGATGGAATCCGGACTTATTGTGATGCCTTTCGGTTCATTATAGGCGACCAGCCTGTAAGGTCCCGTCTGCACGGAGTCGCTATATAATATAGGTGTATGGATGTCGCTAGCGATCAACGTCGTGTCGCCTATCGCCAGCTTGTAACTACCGGGCAGATGCTCTTCCGCAAGGGCGTCGCTCCAGTCGGGCTCAATGCGCAGGGTGCGGGCACGTACGGTGTCGGCAGGCACAGGTTCGGGGTCAGGCTCCGGCTCGGGTTCAGGGTCGGGCACTACGGGCGTGGGATCGGGCGACAGCGGTTCGTCATCGCCGCAGGCGGTGAAGCCGCCCAGGCACACGACGGCCACGGCCCATACAAGCAGTATCGGCTTTTTCTTATTCATAAGGATAGATAATAAGTAATGAGGAAATGTATAAATACAAGAAAAACCATGCCTCCTACCTAAATTTATAGATAAGGGGGTCATGGTTATATGAAATGTTTTTCTTATCTTAACGCGCGAGGCCTCTACGGTGTGTGTTTAAAATAAATCCGCACATACACAAGTTTTCAGCCCACTTTTTCTCCTGAAATACAGAGAAATACGTCCGTTTTCCACCGGCGGCGGAAGCGGTCAATTTCTGTGTATTTAGGACTGAAAAACGCATGTTATTTTCCGGTTATTTTGTCGTTATTAGAAGTTGTTGCGCCAAAGGTACGCATTTTATCGGATTATTTGGTATATGGAGTGCAAATTTTTACTATTTTCTTAAACCTTTCCACGTCAGTGTTCACAATCAGCGCTTCGGGGAATTCAGTTTCGTTTATCAACTCGAGCGCATAATCGTAACGGGCGATGTCGAAAGAGATGTGGGCGTCACTTCCTAAGATGACGGGGACTTCGTATTGTTTGCACAAGCGGAGAATCTCCAGATTGTTGGGACGGGCTTCCTCTTTGTGGCGACAAGGGCGCAGGGAGCTGTTGTTGATTTCCAGTAAGGTATGATGCTCTTTGGCGGCACGCACAAGCGGTTCGAAGAGGAGCTGGGCAGTGCCATCTCCGGGGTGACTGATGATATGGATGTAAGGATTGGCAATGACGCGAAGCAGGCCTTCGGTATTTTCCTCGCGGGTGCCATGCTTGTAGCAAAGCGAGTGGATGCCCGCAATGCGCAGGTCGAGCATTTGCAGGTAGTGTTCGTCCATGTCCAGGTCGCCTTCAGGGCTGAGGATGTTGATTTCTGCACCCAACATCAGTTCGATGCCATACATCCGACGGGGCACGACATAGAGGTTGCGGAAATAAATGGGGTCGCTGCTTCCGGGTATGCCGGGTGCATGGTCAGTGATGCCCAACAGCTTCAGGCCTTTGTCGGCGGCAGCTTGCGCCATCTCTTGCAGCGTGCTGAAGGCGTGTCCGCTGGCAAGGGTATGGGTGTGTACGTCTAATTCTATCTTCATATATACTTATATTATTTACATAGGGTCAACATCATAATATACGATTAAAGAACGGAAACGCTCATCGGCCGTCAGCGTCCGTTGCACGTCCATCAGGTATTCCCGCACTTTGGCCATGGGGACCTTTTGCTCTATCTTGATGACTATCTTGCGGATAAACAACATCTGGATGCGGGCTACGGGCGGTTTGTCCGGGCCCAAAACCCGTTTGCCCAATCCGCTTCGCAAATAGGCGGCCATTTGTCCGGCGGCCTGTTCGAGCACGTCTTCCTTGCGGTGCTTCAGGTAGACATATGCCAGGCGGTAATAGGGCGGATAACGGAAAAGCTGGCGTTCGGCTAACTGTCCGGCCACCATCCCTTCAAAATCGTTTCGCATGACTTGCGCGATGATGGGGTGGTCGATGCTCTTGGTTTGCAATACGACCCGCCCCCGCTGGTTCTTTCGTCCGGCCCGACCTGCCACCTGTGCCATCAGTTGGAAGGCGCGTTCGTAGGCGCGGAAGTCGGGATAATTGAGCATGGTGTCGGCATTGAGAATGCCCACGACACTTACATGGTCGAAGTCCAATCCCTTCGACACCATTTGCGTCCCAATCAGGATGTCCGTCTTGCCTTGCTCAAAGTCTGCGATGATGCGCTCGTAAGCCGTGCGGGTGCGGGTCGTGTCGAGGTCCATGCGGGCTACACGGGCTTCGGGGAAAAGGACTTTGATATCGTCTTCAATCTTCTCCGTGCCGAAGCCACGGTTGCGCAAATCTGTTCCTTCACAAGCCGGGCATTGCCGGGGAACAGGAATCGTATAGCCGCAATAGTGGCACGTCAACATATTCAAGCCTTTATGATACGTCAGGCTGACATCGCAATTCTTGCACTTGGGCACCCATCCGCAGGTGTGGCATTCTATCATGGGCGCAAAGCCCCGTCGGTTTTGAAACAAAATCACTTGCTCTTTCTGCTCTAATGCCTGGCGCACGTATTGCAACAGAACAGGAGAGAAAGGCCCGTTCATGCGCTTCTTCCGCTGCAACTCCTTAATGTCCACGGGAATAATCTCAGGAAGTTGGATCTCTTTATACCGTTCTTTCAGCTCCACCAACGCATACTTGCCGCCCTCGGTGGCGTTATACCAGCTCTCCACGCTGGGAGTAGCCGTACCCAAAAGGGTCTTGGCACCATACATAGATGCCAACACGATGGCGGCATTGCGGGCATGATAGCGGGGCGCGGGGTCTTGCTGCTTGTAAGTATTCTCATGCTCCTCGTCCACAATGACCAACCCCAAGCGAGTGAAGGGCAGGAAGATAGAGGAACGTACCCCCAAGATAATGTCGTAAGGCTGGTCGGAAAGCTGCTTTTGCCATACTTCCACCCGCTCGGCATCAGGGAATTTGGAGTGATAGACGCCTAAACGCGCCCCGAATACCCGTCGCAGACGTTCAGTTATCTGGGCAGTAAGCGCAATTTCGGGCAACAGATAGAGCACTTGTTTGCCTTGGCGCAAGGCTTCGGCTATCAGGTGAATGTAGATTTCCGTCTTTCCGCTGGCTGTGACGCCATATAGAAGGCAGACGTTCTTCGTCAGAAAAGAGGACAGGATGGCATCGTATGCCTTCTGTTGATGGGTGTTCAGCTCATTGAGCGGGCTGACGGCCTGTCCTGTATGTGCCAAACGCCCGACTTCCCGCTGATAGACTTCAAATACCCCTCGGCTGACCAAAGCGGAAAATACGGCGGGAGTTGCCCCACCCCGCTTCAAAAGCTCCGCCTTGGATACTTCTTTCACTTCTCTTCCGCCCAGCCAGCCGGAAAGTTCGATGTACTTCATCAACAAATCCAATTGCTTGGGTGCATGACGTTGAAGTTCATCGAAGAAGAAATGAAGCCGGCGTTCGTTACGGGCCACTTCGGTGAGCCGCACGCAGGTTTCTACCTTGGGCTTATACGTGCGTTTCAATTCCTCTTTCACGAAGATGGCTTCTTTGTCCAATAGCGACTTTATCACGCCAAGGATGTTTTTCAATCCGCTATCCTTCTCCAGCTTGGTGATGGCCTGCACGGGCTCAACGGCCAGTAAGGCCAAAATCGTCCGTTCGCGTTCGGTCAAAGGTCCGTCGGCTTCAAAGTCCGGGTTAATTTCCACCACCGTCTCGCTCTCCAGTTTCAAGCCCGATGGCAAAGCGGCTTTGTACACATCCCCTTGCGTGCACAAATAATAATCGGCCAGCCATTCCCAAAAACGGAATTGGAGAGGAAGCAATATCGGTCGTTCGTCCAACACTGCCGCAACTTCCTTCACCTCATACGTTTGCGGTTTCAGGTAATGCACGTTGCGCACAATGCCGGTATAGTATTTCTTCTTCCCGAAAGGAACCACCACCCGGCAACCTATCCGCACACGCTCCGCCATTTCCGGAGGCAGGGCATACGTGAAGCAGGCGTGAAGCGGCAAGGGCACTATGACATCGACAAACTTTTCCATCGCGGTGCAAAGATAGTGCAAATCGGGCGGAAGACATTCAAGCTTGCTCGAAAATGTTTTCCCGAGATGCCGCCGTACTTCTTTGGCAAGGACTACAGTCCTCCGGTGTAAGGACTGCAATCCTTCAGTGAGAGGATTCGAGTCCTTAGGCCGGAGGATTCTGCATGATCAAAACATATAGGCCAGGGATACTTGCCACGTGCGGTATTTGGAGTCAACATCGCCTACATTCTTCAGTTTGAAACTATCGCCCAAAGGAATGTTGTAGTTGACGCCTATCTGCAAATGCTGTATCAGCTTGACGCCGGCGCCAACATTCAGGCTGACCAGCTTTTTCTTCGCCTCCAGCTCGGCAATATCGATATCCTTAAAGTTGAAGTAAAAGTCGGGACCCGCGGCAATGAATATGCCGAACATGCTCCCCAGTCCGATGGTGTACTTCAAGTTGATAGGAATGTCCAGTCCTTGTTGCTTGTAATCCCCTTCGCCTCTTTGTGAGTAGAGCAGAGACGCATCCACACCCAAACCTATCAGCGGAATGGTCGCTTCCGCCGTCGGGCCGATGAAGAATCCGGTTGAATTGTTCTTTATGTCTTTATAATCCAACTTAGCGAGGTTAACACCGCCTTTCACACCCCATTGCAACTGTGCCTGGGCAGGTATCGCAAGGCACATGCAGCCCACCAATACCAATAATACAGCTAAAGTTCTCTTCATAATCTTGCTCATTTTAAAGTTTTGGCCAAATATATGCAAAATAATTCATAGAAACAGCACATTATTCAAGAAAACATGCTACCTTTGCGGCGCAAACGCAAGGAAAGATGCCGGAGTGGTCGATCGGGCCGCACTCGAAATGCGGTGAACGGGCAACTGTTCCCAGGGTTCGAATCCCTGTCTTTCCGCTGATAAATAGCAAGTTATAGGAATCAAGCTGAGAAGTTTGGTTCCTATTTTTTTGTTCTTGGGCGTAGATTGGCAGGGGTGTGTCTGTCACCCAGCAAATCGAACGTCAGACGATGATAAGGTGTAGTGCCATGTGTGGCAATGGCGGTGCGATGCTGTTTGGTGGGATAACCTTTATTTTTGTCCCATCCGTAGTATGGATATTCTTCATGCAGGCGATTCATATAGTCGTCACGATAGGTTTTGGCAAGGATTGAGGCTGCGGCTATGGAGAGATACTTGCCATCTCCTTTCACAATGGTGGTGTGGGGCAAATCTTGATATTTCTTGAAGCGATTGCCATCGATAAGAAGGTGTTGCGGGCGGATGGATAGTCCGTCAATGGCACGATGCATGGCGAGAATGGAGGCGTTGAGGATATTAATCTGGTCAATCTCCTGAGGGGATACAACGCCTACCGCCCATGCCAAAGCTTCGCGCGTTATTACCTCCCGCAAAGCATAGCGTTGACGTTCGGAAAGTTGCTTGGAGTCGTTCAGTTGCTCATTGTGGAAGTCCTTGGGCAAGATGACGGCGGCCGCATAGACGGCCCCCGCCAAGCATCCGCGTCCCGCTTCATCGCATCCGGCTTCTATTATGTCGGCATTCAAGTAGGGTAATAACATACGCGTTTAGTATTTTTAGTTTCCGTCCGGTTTTTCAATCTCGGTAAATGGGGAGTTATCCCAATGGAATGCATCGGGATTATCCGGTTGAGCAGGATCGAATCGTTCAACAGGCTTTAGATAATGTGCCAAGGTTGGCACTTGCAGCCGGATGCCTTCTACAATGCACCGGGCAATCTCGTAGGCTCCGTAAGGATTAAAGTGCGTATTGTCTGCCAACGCTTTTTCTTGTCCCGGATAACTGCCTGCGGGATAGTGTACAAAGGCGCGTTTGGATGGCTCCACACCCATGGCTTCGTAGAGTGTGCGGGTCATTTCATTCAGGTCGATGAGAGGCACATTCTCTTTGGCGGCCAGCCAACGCATGGCTTCCGGATAGTCTTCATGCGTATCGCGGATGCGTCCGTTTTCATCGAACGAACGTCGTTGAGTCGGTGTTACCAATACGGGATGAGCACCACGCAGGCGAGCTTCATCAATAAAAGTCTTCAGGCTGGTCATGAATGAGTAGTAGGCTCCCTTGCCGGGCCCTTTCTGCTTTTGGTCGTTGTGGCCGAATTCCATGAAGATGTAATCCCCAGCTTTCATTTGGCTCAAGGCTTTCTTCAGACGGCCGGCGGCAATAAATGTATTGGCACTTTCGCCACTTTCGGCATAATTGGCGATGCAGACATTCTTGTCGAAGAAGGCTGGTATCATTTGTCCCCAACTTGCCCATGGCTCATTGTCTTGATCTACCACGGTGCTATTGCCACATAGAAATACGGTGATGACCGATGAGTCGGCCGGCTCAATGGTGATGCTCTCGCAGGCTGGCGCTGTGCCGTTGAATTCCAAAGTTAACTTATCATCCCAATTCAATTTTCCCTTCTCTCGCGCTTTGATGCGTACTTCTTCTGTGGCATTGATGCGGGTGTTGCGTTTGTTCACTAAGAATGAACATTCTACGAACTCCTTCTTTTTTGTCGATAAGTTATTGATGAACATACGACGTGATTCGGCCCGCACCGTGGTATTTCCAGCGCGCTTTTTGCTTCCTAAGCGCACCGTGACTTTATAATTGCCATCGGGTACGTTTACCGAGAAGAAAAATGGTGCCGTGCTTCCTTCTTCAGGTGTGGCAGTCAAGTCATAACCGTATCCTGTTTCTTCATTATAACGTGGCGCATCGGCCAGTTGATACGTCTTTGTTTGTTGTTGGGCAAGAGCGCTCGTAGCTATTCCCAGCATGAAAATGAGTGTAATCTTTTTCATTATTTATTCTTTTTAGGTTTCAATTCATCTGGCGAATCTTTTGTATATGAATTCACGGCTTCGGCCTCTTGGGTAAAGAGGGCTTGAATCTGCTCAGGTGTCACGTCATATTGCGGGCGGAAGTCATCAGAGTTCATATAGTCGTAAATGGCTTTTCGCATCTGACGTGCTACAATACGTTGCTCAGGGGCTGAAGTCAGATCCATGGTGGTCATTATCAGTTTCCCTCTTAATACGTTGGCTTCGAACAGCATGCCAATTTTGCGGCTGAGGAACCAAGTATCAATGCTTTGCACCAAGGGCTGAAATTCGTCCGGGAAGTGAGTGAATTGCATCACTTGTGCCCGGTTTAACAATTCCCACCATTGCAAGTTGCTATGGTATTCCGTAGGAAAGTGACGGAATAACGGGTGATATTCGTTGAGATAAATACCCGTAGTATGTGGCGGACGCATTTTAAACCAAGAGGTATTCCAAAATACAGGTGTAAAGTATTGGGCTACTTGCTTCCCATATTTTACCTTTCCGGCAGCGGTTATCAATACCTTGCCTCCGTCTTTCAACACTTTCAGCGCGTGTGTGTCCAATGTATCGGTGGTATAGACTTGCCCTTCGTTGATAGTGGTTTGGGTCGGATATACCCAGAGATCCCAATCGTTGACGGCTTCCGTCCCTTCGAGGCGAACTTCAAGATTAAGCTTGCAGGGCTCTGTAAGGGCATTCAGCGGATAGCTTATCTGGCCCAATGTGAAGCAATTGCCTATTGGGATATCTTTTGTGCAGAGGATGCCATGAGCCAATGTTTCTCCATGGGGACGGCGTATCGTGTAAGTTACTTTGGCGTTTTTCAATGGCTTTGCCCCGAAGTGGGCAATCTCGATGTCAGCTTGTAATGTTTCATCGCTGGTATACACAAACTTAGGAATACGCGCTAAAGGCACCGTAGGGTTACAAAAACGGCGGAAGGCTGGGGCATCAATGTATCCTTTTTCATCGAAGAATGCGTCTAATACACCTACTAATGCCGTGCCTTGTCCGCTATAGTCATTCAAAGCCAGGAGTTGGAAGCCGGCATAGTCCGGTGTGAGCAGTGTCTTTTCTATCTCATATTTATAGCAGAGGGTTTGCAGTTTTCCTGAGGCCATCAGGAAATTATGTGCTTGTGCACCCATGTGGTTGTCTTCCAAAATATCGCGGAATATCTCGAAATTCTTTGCTTTGTTGACTCCTGTGTATTTGCGTATTTCTTCGAAATTGGGGAAAGCACACCATTGGCCTGTTTCGTGCGATACGTAGGGTTGGCTTACGGTGTCAATGCGTTCGCGATAGTCCGACATGGTTTCCGGACGGCTTTTGGCCCACGTCAATCCGCGTGCCCCGGCCTTTACATGATATTGGTTATGGGGTTGCCATTGCCAGCTTCCTCCTACCGAAGCACCGGTATATACTCTGCGGGAGTCTGTTGCCTTCCAATAGTCTACGAACTGGCTGACCCATTCTACCCATCGCCCGGCTGGTTCATTCCCGGCGGCCATCATGCAGAAGGACGCGTGATTGCCATACGTGCGGGTCATAGCCCGGGTTTCGTCCATCAGATATTGGTCGATGGGTTGCCCTAAGCCTAGTTTCGGCCCGTGGTTAGGCCAACTGGGGCCTTCGGGTTGCAGATAGAAGCCTACACGGTCGGCGGCTTTGAAAGCGGCTTCGGGTGGACAATAGGAATGGAAACGCATATGATTTAGTCCATAGTTGCGGCAGATGGTGAATACACGCATCCACGATTCCATATCCGTAGGTGGATAGCCCGTCAGGGGGAATACGCAATTCTCCACTGTGCCACGAAGCATGGTCTTGCGCCCGTTGATGTAGAACCATTTCCCACGAATTTCGAATTCTCGCATACCAAATTCTACTTCTTGGGTTTGGCGCTCTTTTCCGGAGCGTAGGGTGGCGTTTAGTCGATAGAGGGCCGGGGAGAATTCATCCCACGTCAAGAAATCATTGCCCATGGGCAATTCCATGGTGAGGGCGTTTTTACCCCGCTTTACGTTGAATATCTGTGAGATAGGTTCTACCAGATGTTCTTTTTCTGTGTTGAAACTTTGGGCGGAAAGTTGAATCTCCACCTTTCCATTTTTTTTTGCATTTATATTCATGCGCACCACGGCTTTCTTCGCTTGGAGGTCTGGATAGACTTGCACATCATCAAAGTGCGTTCGGGGCAATGCCTGCAAGCTGATGCTGCCCGCAATGCCATTCCAGTTGCCTTGTGTCTGGTCGCTGATGCTATGCGAGTCAGGCCCTACATTGATATCCTTGATGCGGTTGTCCACCCGGACGGTAATCCGGCAGGTCTTTCCCGGTCGTAGGACTTTGGTCAAATCATATATATGAGGTACGCTGAGGCTGTTTTGCATGCCTATTTTCTGGTTGTCTACCCATACGGTTGTCTCAATGTGGGGACGTTCTAAGGTTAACGCGAAAGATTGACCTTGCCATTGCGAAGGAATGTCTACCTCTTTCTGGTACCAAGCCACGCCTACATAATATTTGTCCGGCGTCAGGAAAAAAGGCAATTTTACTTCACCCTCTTGACGATATTTCTCCAAATAAGGATTGAAATAATACGAACTGTCGTACAAGCTGCCCGTCCATTGGGTGCGCACGCTCACGTCATCACCTTTCAAACGTTGGGGCATGGAGCCAGGCAGAGTGATGGAGTCGTTCAAGTCTTTTTCAAACCATTTGTTTCGTACGCCTTCGTCCTCGCGGTCTATTTGGAACCTCCAAGTCCCGGACAGGTCAATCGTTTGCTCTTGTGCCCGAGCTTCCCATAGGGTCAATAGCGAGCAGAAAATGCTGATAAATAGAAGTCTCATTGGATATGGATTTAAAGTATTTGCGAGCTAAATTAGCTAATTATTCGGAATCTTGAAAGAATTTCGTCAAATGTGTACAAAAGTACATGATTATGTCAATTTGTCCATGCTTCTTTTAATGAATCTGGCTGATGTCTCACTTTTTTGTACTATATTTGCCAAAAGACTTAATTTATTATACGAAAACAATACAGACGGTTATGAAAAACTTATTTCTCTGCCTCATTTTTTTCTTAGGGGCTATTGCCGCATCGGCGCAGCAGATGTCGGCTTCCTGGTTTGATGACAAGGATTTGGCATTGACCGGTGTGTACTATTATCCGGAACATTGGGATGAGAGCCAATGGGAACGCGATTTCAAAAAGATGCACGAGCTTGGTTTTGAGTTTACTCATTTTGCCGAATTTGCCTGGGCGCAACTCGAGCCTCAGGAAGGGGTATATGATTTTGCGTGGCTGGACCGTGCCGTTGCCTTAGCTGCAAAGTATGATTTGAAGGTCATCATGTGCACCTCTACCGCCACGCCTCCCGTATGGCTGAGCCGGAAGTATCCGGAGATATTATTGAGGAATGAGGATGGCACGGTGCTCGACCATGGGGCCCGTCAACATGCTTCTTTTGCTTCGCCCGTCTATCGTGAATTGGCCTATCGGATGATTGAGAAGCTGGCACAACATTATGGAAATGACCCGCGCATCATCGGTTGGCAACTTGATAATGAGCCGGGTGTGCAGTTCGATTATAATCCGAAAGCTGAACTGGCTTTCCGTGATTTCCTGCGCAAGAAATATAATAATGATATAGCGAGCCTGAACGATGCTTGGGGAACGGCCTTTTGGAGTGAAGCCTATACATCGTTCGATGAGATTACTCTCCCTAAGCGGGCGCAAGCTTTTATGAATCATCATCAGATTCTGGATTATCGCCGATTTGCTGCGGCGCAAACCAATGACTTCCTGAACGAGCAATGCTTGCTTATCAAGAAATATGCCAAGAATCAATGGGTGACTACAAACTATATTCCCAATTATGAGGAAGGACACATCGGCGGAAGTCCGGCATTGGATTTCCAGAGTTACACCCGCTATATGGTTTATGGGGATAATGAAGGCATTGGTCGGAGAGGCTATCGGGTGGGAAATCCCTTACGCATTGCTTGGGCCAATGATTTCTTCCGTCCTATACAAGGCACGTATGGCGTCATGGAGTTGCAGCCCGGACAAGTGAATTGGGGAAGTATCAATCCACAACCGCTTCCGGGAGCTGTGCGCTTATGGATATGGAGTGTGTTTGCTGGAGGGGCTGATTTCATTTGTACGTATCGCTATCGCCAGCCTTTGTATGGCACGGAACAATATCATTATGGTATAGTGGGAACAGACGGGGTGACTGTTACGCCTGGTGGATGGGAATATGCCACCTTCATCAAGGAAATTCGTCAACTTCGTGCGCATTATGCTCCGCGGGAAGTGAAACCGGCTGAATACTTGGCACGTCGCACGGCCATTGTCTTTAATCCTGAAAATAGCTGGAGCATTGAACGCCAAAAGCAGAATGTGACTTGGAATACCTTAGGGCACATCGAGAAATATTATCGGACGCTGAAATCTTTCGGTGCACCGGTGGATTTTGTTTCTGAGGACAAAGACTTGACGGACTATCCGGTTGTGATTGTGCCCGCTTATCAACTGGCGGACAAGAATCTGGTCGCAAAATGGAAGGTTTATGTGGAACAAGGCGGGAATTTGGTCGTAACTTGCCGTACAGCGCAGAAAGACCGTTATGGACGTCTGCCTGAAGCTCCTTTCGGGGCTATGCTGACTCCTCTTACAGGCGATGAAATGGAGTTTTATGACCTGCTCTTGCCCGAAGCCCCCGGCATCTTGTCAATGGATGGAAAAGAGTATACATGGAATACGTGGGGTGAAATTTTGAAACCGGCTTCAGGGGCTGAAGTTTGGACAACTTATATGCAGGAGTTTTACGAGGGTAAACCGGCCGTTACTTTCCGGAAAGTAGGTAAAGGCACTGTGACACATGTGGGTGTGGATAGTACGGACGGCTGTCTGGAGAAAGATGTGTTGAAAAAACTTTATGCCCGTTTGAACATTCCGGTGATGGACTTGCCTTATGGCGTGACATTGGAATATCGCAACGGGCTGGGTATTGTGCTGAATTATGCCGACCGGCCTTATCATTTTGATTTGCCGGCCGGAAGCGAAGTCTTAATCGGTGAGGCCGATATTCCTACGGCAGGAGTATTGGTATTTAAAGTAGGGAAATAATGCATTAAAAGTGGAATAATATGAAGAAAATAGTTTTTGGCTTATGCCTGATTTTATGCACTTTGTGTTTTGTGCAATGTACTTCGAAGCAGGAAACCAATGATGAGGTTTATTTGTTCTCTTACTTCACGGACGACAGTCGGGATGGCTTGCGTCTGGCCTATAGTTACGATGGCTTGCATTGGACGGCTCTGAATGACGGCAAGTCTTACCTGACTCCTACATTGGGGAAAGATAAACTGATGCGTGACCCTAGCATCTGCCAGGCACCGGATGGCACTTTCCACATGGTGTGGACTTCTAGCTGGACAGATCGGATTATCGGTTATGCTTCCTCAAAGGATTTGATTCATTGGAGTGAGCAAGACTCTATTCCCGTCATGATGCACGAACCTGAGGCTCATAATTGCTGGGCGCCTGAGTTGTTTTATGATGAACCTTCGCAGACGTATTATATCTTTTGGGCCACTACGATTCCCGGTCGCCATAAGGAAGTGCCTACCAGTGAAAGTGAGAAAGGGTTAAATCATCGCATTTATTATGTCACCACGAAAGATTTCAAGGACTTCTCCGAAACGAAGATGTTTTTTAATCCGGACTTTAGTGTGATAGATGCCGCTATTGTAAGGGATCCGAAGCACAATGATCTTATTATGGTGGTGAAGAACGAAAACTCCAATCCGCCGGAGAAAAACCTGCGTGTAACTCGAAGCAAAGATATAGCGCAGGGCTTCCCCGTTGAGGTGTCCGCTCCTATTACGGGAGACTATTGGGCGGAAGGACCAGCTCCCTTGTTTGTGAACGATACGCTTTACGTTTATTTCGACAAATATCGCGATCATCGTTATGGGGCTGTCCGCTCATTGGATTATGGACAAACTTGGACGGATGTTTCTGACCAGACGTCATTCCCGCAAGGCATTCGTCATGGCACTGCTTTTAAGGTGAATAGATCAGTGTTGGAGCATTTGATGCTTTCTGTAAAGGAATAGCGGAGGGGTATGGCTTATTGAATATGGATAAGTGCCGTTCATGATAGATGATGCAGCACTTATCCAATCTTATCTTTTTACTTCTTCGGATTAAATTGTTTGTCGTAATTCCAAAGAAACTTCACCAGTGCCGGGTTGCGGTGCGACCACTGGAAATCCTGCGGTTTGTCCAGCGGACGGATGCTCTCCATTTCTTCTTGAGTAAGCATAAAGTCAAATACGTCTAGGTTCTGCTTCATACGTTCGATGTGAGTACTCTTGGGAATGGCGATGATGTCGCGCTGAATGAGATAACGCAAGGCCACTTGCTGGGATGTCTTACCGTATTTTTCCGACAAGGCTTTCAGGGTCGGATTGCCCTGCAAGTCGGGGTCGCCTTGTGCCAATGGTCCCCATGCCATGATGCGCGTGCCGTAAGGCTTCATCTCCGCCTCGGCTTCCCATTGCTGGCTGAATACATTGGTCTTCAACTGGTTTACAGCAGGTTTGATTTCCGCATATTCCGCCATGTCCACAAAGCGGTCGGGATAGAAGTTGGAAAGGCCTATGGCACGTACCTTACCATCACGCACGGCTTTCTCCATTGCCCGCCAAGTTCCGGTATAGTCGCTGAAAGGCTGGTGGATGAGCAACAGGTCGATATAGTCCGTCTTCAACTTGCGCAGCGATTCATCGATGCTGGCAGCTGTCTTTTCCTCTCCAGCATTGGTTATCCATACTTTGGTGGTAAGGAACAGTTCGTTGCGTGGCACACCGCATTTTGCTACGGCATTACCCACACCCTCCTCATTATAATAAGCCTGTGCGGTATCAATCAGCCTGTAACCTACGCTGATGGCATCGAGCACACAACGTTCACACTCTTCAGACTTTACGAGATATACTCCGTAGCCTAAAACTGGTATATCAATACCATTGTTTAATTTAACAGTTTCCATAATTTTTATAATAATATTTTTTCGACTTTTTATCGTTCAGCTTTAGCCACTTTTTGTTGACTTCCTTCAATAGTTCCCAATTTGGCAATGTCCTCATCTGTCCGGTTACCGTGTATGGTGATATGCCTCAATGCTTCATTCATTGCGGCATATTCGGCATCGGTAAGTGTAACTTCTGCCGCTCCGAGATTCTCAAGGATTCGTGCATCGCTACGCATACCTGGTATAGGAACGATATGTTCCGAGTGCATCACCCAAGCCAACGAAATCTGTGCGGCAGTACAATGTTTCGCTTCGGCATAGCGGTTGATAAGTTCGAGCAACACCCTATTGGCTTGCATATTCTCTTCCGTGTAGCGTGTGATTACACGCCGCACATCGTCTCCCTTGAAAGTCGCATGATGGTACTTTCCACTCAAGAAACCGCCAGCCATCGGTGAATAGGCAACGAAACCGATGCCATTATCCCTGCAATAAGGAATCACGTCCGCTTCCCATTTCCGTTCCATGATGGAGTATTCGCTTTGTACGGCTGTAACCGGGGTGATGGCCTGTGTAGCTTTCAGTTGTCCAAGCGTTGGTTCCGACTGTCCCCAACCACGTATTTTGCCTTCCTTAATCAACTCACCCATCCAATAAGCGACTTCGGCAGGATTGCTTTCTTTGGGAACACGATGTTCTGTATATAAGTCGATGTAGTCGGTTTGCAGCCGCCGTAAAGATCCTTCAACTGCCTGACGAATGCCGTTCCTGGAAAGCTTGCCTTCAGGCCTTTCTTGTCCGGGCAGTGTCACGGGAGTGAATTTGGTGGAGATTACCACTTGCTGGCGAAACGGCTTTAACGCCTTTCCCACCAGTTCCTCATTTTTATAACAGCTATATATCTCAGCAGTGTCGAAAAACGTACAGCCTTCCTCATAGGTTTTTCGTATCAAACGGATGGATTCTTTTTCGCTTGGACATGCTCCATAGCCGTGTGTGAAGCCCATGCAGCCAAGACCGACTGCGGACACTTCCAAATTTCCAAGTTTCCTTGTCTTCATTTTATAGGATTTTATATTGTTTATCTGATAAAATTCGTGGATATGTTTTCTTCGTTCATCTTACCAACCGGAATCCCCATCGCATGTGCCCCGTCCCATTGAATGCCGCAGGCCAAAATGCGCCGAGCATCTCAGTATACCGGGACATGGATATATCGCCCAAATCCATTGTGTCACGCCAACCGGAATCGGACAACAGTTTCGCCACTTCCGCTTTGGCCTCCTTGTCGTTACCGCAGTAGAAACCCGTAATGGGTTCGGGAAGTTCATTAGGATGGGTCATCAGGTAATTGTGCAAGTAATTCAGTGTCTTTACAACCTTTGTTTGCGGCAGCATTCGTTGCACTTCTTCGCCCAAGCTGGTCCAACCGCTATACTGCGGGTCGAGCGAGATATTTCCTTCCTTATATAAGAATGGATTGGTCTATGAGTATCTTGCCTGCTAAATTTTCTTCTCCAGCCATCCGCAAGGCTTCCAATGCATGAATGCCATGTACGCAACAGAATATCCGTTCGCTGAACTTGGCTGTATCTGCAAAAGTTCCATACAAAGCCTGTTCACCGTTTTGCTCAGCCCAAAGGACGGCAGAGGGATTGCTCTCCGAGCGTGAGCCCATCATTACCTCATGACCCAATTCAATCAGTTTGCTTGCAATGGTACGGGCAACATCTCCCGTTCCTAATACTCCATACTTCATACTGTTTTATTTTTAATCGTGAATCTTATGTAATCCGATGCCTTTCACCGTAGGCAAGTCCATATCATCGTAAATCGGACTTTTCCCCGTGTCCAGTCCGGCAATAGCCTGCATTTCTTGTTCGGTCAGTGTGAAATCAAAAATGGAAAAGTTCTCTATCATCCGTTCCTTGTGTACGGTTTTGGGAATGACCACTACATTGCGTTGGTTCAGCCAGCGAAGTACGACTTGTCCCACTGTCCGCCCATGTTTCTCCGCGATGGCTTTCAGCGTGGAATTGTTCCAGATGTCATTTTGTCCTTCGGCAAACGGAGCCCACGCTTCATGCTGAATGCCCTCGCATTGCAAGAACTTGTTGGCAGCTTGCTGCTGGAAGAACGGGTGGGTCTCCAACTGATTGACAGCAGGTTTCACCTCATTGTGCAGAAATAGGTCTTGCAGGCGTTCATTGGAGAAGCTTGTCACGCCAATGGCACGGATTCTGCCTTCTTTATAAAGCTGCTCGCAAGCTCTCCAAGCCGCATAATAGTTGCCGTAGGGCTTGTGCAGCAGGTAGAGGTCGACATAATCCAGCCCGAGCAACTTTAACGATTTGTCGAAAGCACGCAGGGCATCGTCGTATTCATAGTCCTGCACCCAAAGCTTGGTGGTGACAAATATCTCCTCTCGCTTCAGTCCACTGCGACGGATGGCATTGCCCACCTGCTCCTCATTGAAATAAGAAGCGGCAGTGTCTATCATCCGATAGCCCGTTTCGAGTGCTTCGCTTACAATTCTTTCCGTTTCATCTACCGGAATCTGATAGACGCCGAATCCGATGGAAGGCATCATGACGCCATTGTTCAATCTTACTTCTTTCATATTCATTATCTTTTTGTTGATGTCGCAAATTTACACGGCTTGATGCAGAGAGGCGTTATATAATGCGTCGGGATATTTTCACGATTCGTGGATTTTGCTTATTTTTGCGTGCTGATGAATAAATAGAATCATGTGGGATAAAATACAGTTCTTCCAATCGCTTTCAGAATATCCGTTTGACAAATATGCTGATTCCGTACTGCACATCCTTTGTACCGCTGGGAATATGAGCTTTAGCTTTCAGGATGTGCGTTACAATGTTGTGCCCGGCGATTACGTCATTCTGACCAATCCAGTCTTGGCTTCCGGCTTTTCAGAGTCGGATGATTTTGATGCGGTTATCATGAGTTTGTCCGAAGCTTTCGTTACGTCAATGGCTATTCAAAGCAATTACGGTATTATCGGGCACATGGCTTTGTTGCAAAATCCGGTGATGAAACTTTCCCCTCATGATTACCGCATTTGTCTGGAAGATATGTGGAAACTCCACGAACGATTGAACGAGACACAACATCTGTTCCGTGAAGAGATGTTGGGGCATCTGCTTTTGGTTCATGTCCTCGACCTTTATGACATCCATGCCCGCAACCAAGCCGGACACAACGTCTCTGAACGTAACGCGGATCTTTTGAAACGGTTTATCGAATTGCTTTACAAGGAATATATTCAGCGTCGTGATCTCGCGTATTACGCTTCCCGGCTTTGTATCACTCCGCATTATCTGACCGAAGTCTGCAAGAAGGCAAGCGGCAAGCCTGCCACGTATTGGATAGACCGCTTTACGACTCATGAAATAGCACGCCTGCTCCGCCAAAAAGAGATTCCTCTAAAAGATATTGCCGACAAAATGAACTTTTCTTCGCTTTCGCATTTAAGCCGCTATGTACAAAAACAAATGGGAATATCACCTTCTGAATATAGGAAATCGGCTTATTGATATATCTTTATCTCTTGAACGATTAATAATCGTACTTGCGTAGGATTGCTAATTGTGCGTCCTGATGATTATTAATCGTGCAAGAACGTATTTATTTCTCGAAGGGAAAGTAAGTAAGCTTTAGGAACCCATTTTTTATGTGTTTCTGTAAAAACATTTTTGCTTCAAGAAATTCACGGCGCAATTGCTTTTCAAACACTGCGCTATTTCCTCTCAATCAGCGCAGTGTTTACCCCCTAAATACTGCGCTGATTTGAGAGAAACAGTTAACTAATTTGGTGCAAATAGTGCAGTGTTTTTTGATGTTTTAATATCCTGTAAATCAGGAGAATATAAAATGTCTTACATACTTTGGGAAAATGAAGGCTTCCTATATGTACACTTGTTAACGATTTTGTGAGGTAAAACATAACAATTGTTAAATGTGTATGTAAAGAAATCTTGTTCTTAGGTGGGTGGCTGTAGGGTTGTCCGAGAGATATTGGCAGGGATGTCTCTGTTGGGAGATAAATAAAAAAATCCTTCCGTGCAAAATTTGCTTCGGAAGGATTTCTTCGTTTGGTGCGGGTGATAGGACTCGAACCTACACGCCTTGCGGCACCAGATCCTAAGTCTGGCGCGGCTGCCAATTACGCCACACCCGCAGGCGCTTCTGTTTACAGCGCGGCAAAGGTAAGCAATATTTTTTGTTCTTACAACTATTTGGGCAGGTTACTTCTTGGCTCATTGCACTTCTTGGCTTCTTTTATGCGAAATAGGTGCCTATTCTTTATACCATTCGGCGTACATCAGGTAATTGTGTGCTATCTTTTGGTTTAACTCTTTGGCTTGAGCCGGGTCTACTTTCTTTATAAATTTGGCGGGTACGCCTCCCCAGATGCTTCCCGGTTCGATGACGGTGTGGCTCAGCACCAAGGCACCGGCGGCAATGATGGCTCCTTCGCCCACCACGGCATGGTCGAGGACGGTGGCTCCCATGCCTATGAGGGCGTAGTCTTTCACCGTGGCTCCGTGGATGGTGACGTTGTGTCCGATGGAGACATGGTCGCCTATCTCGATGGTGGATTTCTCATAAAGTGTGTGTAGCACACTTCCGTCTTGGATGTTGACTCCGTTGCCTATGCGGATGGAGTTGACATCGCCCCGTAGCACGGTGTTGAACCATACGCTGCAATCGTCTCCCATAGTGACATCGCCCACGAGGGTGGCGTTATCTGCCAGGAAGCAATTCTTTCCTATTTGTGGGGTGAAGCCCCTTACTGATTTGATGAGTGCCATAGTAATTTTCTGTCTTTCATTTAAATTTCTTTGCAAGCTTGCTTCAGCCACTGCTGTTCCTCTTCGTTAAGTGATGGCGAGAGCTGTTCGTACACGGTCTGGTGGTATTGGTTCAACCAATTGATTTCCTCTTGAGTCAGCATATCGCGTATGATGCCGCGTGTGCAGATGGGGCAAAGAGTTACGGTCTCAAATTTTAAATAATGGCCGAACATGCCTTCACCGGCTGGGACGGTGAGCACGAGATTCTCGGTGCGGATGCCGTGACTGTTGGCTTTATAGACTCCCGGTTCATTACTGGTGACCATACCTGGACGCAGGGTGACGGGATTCTCGTTCATGCGGATGCTTTGGGGACCTTCATGTACGTTGAGGAAGTGGCCTACACCGTGTCCTGTGCCGTGCAGGAAGTTCATGTGATGTTGCCATATAGGCATGCGGGCCAAAACGTCCAGTTGGGCACCTCTGGTTCCTTCGGGAAAGACGGCCATGGCCAGGTCGATATGTCCTTTGAGTATCAAGGTGTAATCGGTTTTCTCTTCCTCGGTGAGCGGGCCTAAAGCGATAGTGCGTGTAATGTCTGTTGTTCCATCCAAATATTGGGCACCGGAGTCTAGCAGTAGGAAACCGCGGGGTTGCAAGGGTGCATCGGTTTCTGGGGTAGCTTCATAGTGGACAATAGCAGCATGAGGTCCGTATCCGGCGATGGTGTCAAAGCTTTCGCCCATGTATAAAGGCTGTTCGGCGCGCAGTTCGTGCAGTTTCCGGTCAATGCTCATCTCGGTTTGTCCGCCTTGAGGCACAGCTTTTTCCAACCATTTGAGAAACTTTACTAAAGCTACGCCATCGCGGTGCATTGCGGCTCGCAATCCTTGGATTTCCTGTTCGTTTCTCACCGCTTTCAGTAAGGCCACGGGTGAGGGCGCTTCTTTGATGCGGCAAGAGCGGGATGCAGCCGTATAGATGGCATAGTTGGTCTTGTCCGGAGTCAGCAAGATGTCAGTGTCTTTCAGCTCGGTTAGGAATGTGTAGATGTCTTTATACGGATGGTAGGTGATATGGTTGTCCTTCAAGAAGTTGCAGACTTCTTCAGTCAGCTTTTGCGGCTCGATGAAATAATGTGCCTCTTCCATGCTTACCAGGAGGTAGCTCACCACGACCGGATTACAATGCACATCGCTTCCGCGCAGGTTGAGCGTCCAGGCTATTTCGTCAAGGGCCGAGAGCAAGATGGCGTTTACACCGATGCTCTTCATCTCGCTGCGTAGGGTTTCCAGCTTTTCCGCACACGTCTTTCCTGCATATTTCGTCTCGTAAAGATAGGCTGGAGCTTCGGGAAGGTTGGGACGGTTGATCCAGATAGTCTCCATGGGGTCGGGGAGAGCTTGCAGGCAAATTTGCCGGCCGGCTAATTCTTTCTCCAGCCGGTTGGCCTCTTGCATAGAGAATACAGAGCTGTCAATGCCGACAGACTCACCCGCTTTTAAGCGTTGGCAAAGAAAGTCGGTTATGGAAGGTGTCTCGGGCAACATTTCCTTGTAGAGGTCGATTCCGCTGCCTTCCAGTTGTTGGGCGGCTTGCAGGAAGTAACGCGAGTCGGTCCATAATCCGGCTTCTTGTTGAGTTACGACTACGGTTCCTGCCGATCCTGTGAACCCCGAAATCCATTCACGGCTTTGCCAGTGGGGCGCTACGTATTCACTGAGGTGTGGGTCGGTACTTGGGATGATGAATGCTTCGACACTGGCTTGAAGCATCCATTGCCGAAGGTCTTGGATGCGTTTCTTTATCGTTGTGTTCATAATATAAATATGTATATATATAATATGGTATAAATATAGGGTTGCGCCTTTTCACCCGTCTTCGGGAAAAAGACGTACCAAAAATAGGCATTTTGCGTGAAGTCTGCTAATATTTCCACGAAAGTTTTTGAAAATAAAGAAAATATGCGTACTTTTGCCGCTCAAATTAATCGTTGTATTCTTAAACATTAACATTTAAACTATTAAAAAATGATTGTAGTACCTGTAAAAGAAGGCGAAAACATCGAGAAAGCACTGAAGAAGTTCAAAAGAAAATTTGAAAAAACCGGTGTCGTAAAAGAGTTGAGAAAGCGTCAGCAGTTTGACAAACCGTCTGTGATTAAGAGACTTGCAAAAGAACGCGCCATTTACGTGCAAAAGCTACAGCAAGTAGAAGAATAAAAATAAATCGTAAAATCCTTTGAATTATTGAATTCTTTTCATACATTCGTTGCACAATTTAGTTATGTAGCGAAATGTTGGAGACAGATTCTTTTCTAGATTACCTGCGTTACGAGCGGAATTATTCCGAGGAAACCGTAAAGGCGTATGAGGAAGACCTCCGTCAGTTCGAGCAGTTTGGAGAAGAAGAAGTCGGCGCAATGACGCCATCGAAAGTTGATGCGGAGCTTGTCCGAGAGTGGGTAGTAAGCCTGATGGATAGGAAGTACGCATCGAGCTCTATAAGCCGGAAGCTGAGTTCGCTTCGTTCGTTCTTTAAATTTTTGTTGAAGAAGGGTAAGGTGGAATCGGATCCGTTGCGTAAAGTGATCGGACCGAAGAAGAAAAAAACGTTGCCAGTCTTCTTGAAAGAGAGGGAAATGAACAGGTTGCTGGATGATATAGATTTCGGTGAAGGGTTTGAAGGTTGTCGGGATCGTCTGATTATAGAGATGTTCTATGCTACGGGCATGCGACTCTCTGAATTGATAGGACTTGATGATGCCTGCGTTGATTTCTCGGCTTCGCTTATTAAAGTGACTGGGAAACGAAATAAGCAACGTCTGATACCCTTTGGTGAAGAGTTGAAAAAAACGATGGCCGATTATGTCAACTTGAGAAATGAGGTGGTGCCTGTCCGGCAGGACGGGGCTTTCTTCGTTCGAAAGACTGGCGAGCGTTTGTATCGCGGCATGGTAGAATGTATTGTGAAACGAAATTTGTCGAAGGTGACTACGGTAAAGAAACGGAGTCCTCACGTGCTGAGGCATACTTTCGCAACGGTGATGCTCAATCATGATGCAGAGCTGGGTGCGATAAAAGAATTGCTGGGGCACGAAAGTTTGGCTACTACGGAGATTTATACGCACACCACCTTCGAGGAACTTAAAAAAGTGTATAACCAAGCCCATCCTCGGGCTTAAAGAAAAGGAGGTAAGTATGGAAGTAAGAATTCAATCGATTCACTTTGACGCATCGGAACAGTTGCAGGCTTTTATCCAAAAAAAAGTTGCGAAGTTAGAGCGGTTTTATGATGATATAAAGAAAGTAGAGGTGTCATTGAAAGTAGTTAAACCAGAGACGGCTGAAAATAAGGAAGCCGGAGTGAAAGTGTTGGTGCCGAATGGCGAGCTATATGCCAATAAAGTATGCGACACATTTGAAGAAGCAGTGGATTTATGCCTCGATGCTTTGGAAAAACAGCTGGTTAAATACAAGGAAAAGTTGCGGAATAAATAAAATACTGCTAAAAATTTTGCGGTAATAAAATAAATGCCTAAATTTGCAGCCGGTTTCGCACAGGCAGCGATAAAACGGCTGCAAAATATGCCTCTTTAGCTCAGTTGGCCAGAGCACGTGATTTGTAATCTCGGGGTCGTTGGTTCGAATCCGACAAGAGGC
>CALUOR010000004.1 GCA_944322285.1 uncultured Bacteroides sp. | reverse complement strand
GACGCTTCTTCTTTTCCATAATAGAAACACATTTAGTTATTACTTATAAATGTGTCTACCTATGTCAGTATAAGACAGGAGGAGTGGCATGTTATTGCCCGGCCTGATTCGACACGAGTATCAATGGCAGGGATGCCTTAGTGGCTTCGTCCGTGTTCTCGTCGTATTGCCAACCTGTACTGCTCAGGGCGGTGTTCATGGTGGTCAGGGCTGTTGTCCAGGTGGTGGCAGTACCGTCTACTTTGGTGGCGTTATCGTTGCTGCTAGCGCTGCCAATGCCATACTGCGGGGTAGTTTGTCCTGCTGAAAGGCCCCAATAGCATGTAGAAACAGTACCACTATTATTTGTGCCGATTATTCCTCCCCCAGAAGTAAATCCGAATGTGCCCGTAGAATAACATGCAGTCACTGAGCCACCGGAATTTGAGCCAACAATACCACCACAATTTGTACCTGTGGCATTTTTATCAACTCCCTCTATTTTACCGGCAAAATAACAAGCTGTAACACTTTTCCCACTTGGGTTATTTCCTACAATTCCTCCAATAGTAGATCGGCCTTTTATAGTCCCCACAACACTACAAGCAGATACAGTCCCACCATTCTCTCCTGTTATTCCACCTATCATGCCAGAGTAAGAACTAATTTCAGCACCACCAGTCACGTGGCAGTTTATAATTGTTCCGGTATAATTCCATCCTGCAATAGCTCCTGTATATGCCGGATTTCTATTACCTGCTATTTTCGGAGATTCCAACGTGAGATTCTTTACAGTTCCTGCTAATATGCCAAAGAAACCAACATGTCCTCTCTCAGAGTCATTAACGACCAATCCTTTAATAGCATGTCCATCTCCATCCAGCGTTCCATAGAAATATGTCTGAGTAGGAGGTCCTTGCGTTGCATCCCCTTGTTTGCCAATAGGTGTCCAATTACTTTTACCTGCTTCTACTGTGGGAAACGTTATATCATTCGTCAATTTAAAATATGTATTATGAAAATAATTCTTTGCTTCAACCTGTTCTGCAATATATTCCAACTGTTCGACTCCGGATATTTCATAAGGTTCCGCCATTGTTCCCTCTCCTGCAAAGGCACTCTTTGTCACCTTTAAACGATACGTCTCTATTACTCGTCCGTTATCCATCAATGTTACTTCCAGCAGGGCTTCTTCCCCAAATTGCTTTGGTGAAACCGTAATCGTTCCGTTCTCTGCACTTGCCGACCAGCCTTCGCCATCGATGATGCGTGCCGAAACTTCTGCATCTGCGGGAGTATAGGTCAAGTTGCCATTCACTAGGTCTATCGTTTGCGCTAGGTCAGTCAATGGCGTATCGCCCAATGAGAAGCTCAATGTACCGTCATACTTCTGCACGGCAAAGGTGGTGCCGTCCTTCAAGACGATTTCGACATAGTCCCCTTTGTCGGTCACGCTCTGGAAGAAGCTGTCGCCATTGGCACCTGCGGGACCGGTCGGACCTGTGGAGCCGGTGTTTCCTTTGTCGCCTTGTTCGCCTTTCTCGCCCGTTACGCGATACCACGTCTCGCCTTCGTCCACACTGAGGTAGGCAATGTCGGCAATGATGGCGTCTCCTGCGGCATCGGTCTTAATGCCTTCATCCTGCAAGGCCTTGCCGGTAGAGAGCTGTGGGGCGGCAGCGTCCTGCCCGTTGGCAGGGATGGGGGTGCCGTCAGGCGTGGTCAGTATCTCGCCGTCCAGCGTCCAGAGCCAATTGCCCTCCTCGTCCTGCGTAATACCGATTTGCGAGGTGGTACCGTTGTAAATAGAAATAGGGTTGGATTGATGGAAGTTGATAGTGTAACCAATGGTGTCGTTGGCTTGCATGATGGGTGCTACGGAGGTGATGTAGTCCATCGTATTGATAAGTGTCTGTAGCGCGTTGAGGTTGTTGTCGGTGGTCTTCTGCCACTCCTCGAGGGCGGCGATGCGCTCCTCCAGTCCGTTTACCTTGTTCCACAGCTCGGTGTCGTCATAGTCGTCGCACGAAGTGAACAGCGACACACTGCTCAGGCAGCAGGCTGCCAGTATCAAACTGTTAATCTTTCTTAAAAAATGGGAGGGTAAATTGGGCCCCTTTTGGTTCGTTTCTTCATTTGCTTTGGGGTTTTAAGTTTGTATTAATTAAGTTATTATTTCACGTTGTCAGCTTGAATGAGAGGCTCGCGGCGAGTGTCCCACACATCGGCAATATACACTGTATCGCCATCAACATAATAGACCAACTTGCAGTTTCTATGTACTACCACACTGCGGAAGCCTTCGGGACGTTCGGTCATCAAAGGCTCGCGAAGACCGATGCAGGGATTGCGGACGATGCTTGCGACCCATTCCCGAATATTTCGGTGAAAATTCCCCGCTGCTTTCCTGCCAAATACAGTCGCAATGTAGCGGGCAGTCTCTTTTCGTTGCCGTTGAGCATAGGGAGTCCATTTCGCTTTCATAAGGTCGCCAAGAATTCTTCCATTTCCTTGTCCGCTTCCTCGGCGGTAATACATCGGCCCGCCTTCACATCAGCCAATGCCTGGTCAATGCGTGCGTTCAGTTCTTCCATAGTGTAGGGCGTGAGGTGTTCTTCCTCTTCGCTTTCATACACCTTCAGCTTGTCCTGCAACCAGTGACGGTCGCCGGCGGGGAGCGCAAGGATTTGGCTCCACAAGTCTTGTACGGATACGGTTGCGTTCATAATCGGTTCCTCCTATGTTAGTTCTACAGGCGCAAAGATAGTATAAATCTTTCAACACGAGCCTATACGGGGACATATTTTTGCATGACAAGGAGCAAGAGGACAAGTTTTTTAAATCTTGATAACACGGCGTTTCGGGACAAATCACTATCTTAGCCACCGCAAATTATTAACCTTTTAAAATGTAGTGATTTACCATGGAGCAAGTGCTTTTCTGGCTCGTACCGGCCGCATCCGTATTGGCTCTCGCCTTTGCCTGGCATTTCCACCGGCAGATGATGAAGGAGAGCGAAGGTACACCTCAAATGCAGAAGATAGCCGCCGCCGTGCGCAAGGGGGCTATGTCTTACCTGAAACAGCAGTATAAAATCGTAGGTCTGGTTTTTCTGGGGCTGGTCATCTTCTTCTCGATTATGGCCTACGGCTTCAACGTGCAGAACCATTGGGTGCCCATCGCCTTCCTCACGGGCGGTTTCTTCTCCGGCCTGTCGGGCTTCTTGGGCATGAAGACTGCCACGTATGCTTCGGCGCGTACCGCCAATGCCGCCCGTAATTCGTTGAATGCGGGACTTCGCATCGCCTTCCGCAGCGGTGCGGTGATGGGGCTGGTGGTCGTAGGTTTGGGTCTGCTGGATATTTCTTTCTGGTATCTTCTGCTGAACGCTGTCATTCCCGAAGACTTGATGACTCCCACCAATAAACTTTGTATCATTACCACCACGATGCTGACCTTCGGTATGGGCGCCTCGACGCAAGCCTTGTTTGCCCGTGTGGGCGGCGGTATCTATACCAAAGCCGCCGACGTGGGCGCCGACCTGGTGGGTAAGGTAGAGGCAGGCATCCCGGAGGACGACCCGCGCAACCCTGCCACCATTGCCGACAACGTGGGCGACAATGTGGGCGACGTGGCCGGTATGGGTGCCGACCTCTATGAGAGCTATTGCGGCTCCATCCTTTCCACGGCAGCTTTGGGCGCGGCGGCCTTCCTGCACAGCGGCGACGTGACGATGCAGTATAAGGCGGTTATCGCCCCGATGCTGATTGCCGCCGTGGGCATCCTGCTCTCCATTATCGGCATCTTTGCCGTGCGTACCAAGGAGAATACTTCGATGAAGAACCTGCTGGGCGCCTTGGGCTTCGGCACCAACCTCAGCTCTATCCTTATTGTAGTGGCTACGTTCTTCATCCTCTGGCTGTTGGGTATGGACAACTGGGTGGGCATCTCGCTGGCCGTGGTAGTAGGCTTGGTAGTGGGTGTCATCATCGGCCGTTCTACGGAGTATTATACGTCCCAGTCCTACAAACCGACCCGCAAGCTGAGCGAAAGCGGCAAGACAGGCCCCGCTACGGTGATTATCTCCGGCATCGGCTTGGGTATGCTCTCTACAGCCATTCCGGTGATTGCCGTCGTGATAGGCGTCATTGCTTCCTACCTGTTCGCCTCGGGCTTCGACTTCAACAATGTGGCGATGGGACTCTACGGCATCGGTATCGCCGCCGTGGGTATGCTTTCTACCTTGGGCATCACGCTTGCCACGGACGCTTACGGCCCGATTGCCGACAATGCGGGCGGCAACGCCGAAATGTCCGGTTTGGGTGAAGAAGTGCGCCGCCGCACGGACGCGCTCGACTCGTTGGGCAACACCACTGCCGCCACGGGCAAGGGATTTGCCATCGGTTCGGCTGCCTTGACGGGACTTGCCTTGCTGGCATCCTATATCGAAGAAATCCGCATCGGCCTGACGCGCATCGGCGAGACGGTGCTCAACGTCGGCGGAGGAGCCACGGTGAACGTGCAGGACGCTTCGTTCTTCGACTTCATGTACCATTATGGGGTCAACCTGATGAATCCCAAAGTTCTGGCGGGCGTATTCATCGGCTCGATGATGGCCTTCCTGTTCTGCGGCTTGACCATGAACGCCGTAGGACGTGCCGCGGCCCACATGGTGGACGAGGTGCGTCGGCAGTTCCGCGAAATCAAAGGCATCCTGACGGGCGAGGCGGAACCGGACTACGAGCGTTGCGTGGCCATCTCTACCAAAGGCGCGCAGCGCGAGATGGTGGTGCCGTCCTTGTTGGCCATCATTGCTCCGGTATTGACGGGCATCATTTTCGGCGTGTCGGGTGTACTGGGCTTGCTGATTGGCGGACTGAGCAGCGGTTTCGTCTTGGCCATCTTCATGGCAAACGCAGGCGGTGCGTGGGATAACGCCAAGAAGTACGTGGAGGAAGGCAACTTCGGAGGCAAAGGCAGCGAAGTACATAAGGCGACCGTAGTGGGTGATACCGTGGGCGACCCCTTCAAGGACACTTCCGGTCCCAGCCTCAACATCTTAATCAAATTGATGTCGATGGTAGCTATCGTCATGGCGGGACTGACCGTGACGTGGAGCCTCTTTTAAATGAAGAATTTAGAATGATGAATGAAGAATTAGGCTGCGCAGTTATGCCGCATGGTAAATTCTTCATTCATCATTCTTCATTCATCATTTTACGAGTACCACTACCGGATTGTCCTCTTCGCCCAAGTCGAGCAAGGGGGCGATGGCGGGGTTGTCTTTGGCTTCGGGGTGCTTTTCTATCCACTCTTGGATATCTCCCACCTCTACAATCTGAGCATATTCACCTTGCGTGCCGCAGGTGCTGGGATAGAAAGGCATGAAGTGGTTGATGTCATCTTTGAACCATGCTGCCTCTTGCCCCATGCGGGTCGTCCCCGTCTGTTTATTATACACACCGTTCAGCACTTCAATGTCTTTTTCATAGAGTCCGCGTGCGCATTGGAAGAAAAGGGTTTCGTCATTCTCCATGACACAGAGGGGAAGCACTTTCTCACGAGAATCGGATGTCTCTTGGCGGGCTTCGGCGGGGAAATGCCATTTGCCGGTATCGAATACAGCCCATGGAGCGATGGCTCCCGCGCTCGCTATATTATATATGGTATCACAGAATATCTCTTTGAACCGCACTCCGTCGTCTTCCGCCTTCCACAAGAAATTGATGCCGGCAATAGAAAGGGATGCCGTTCCATCGTTGAAACGTGTAAAAAGGATACCAGCAAGTCCGGCAGGCATAGCAGAGATTGAGGCGATGTCCGCTACCCCCTTTGAGGGAAGGGATGGCAGTTGGCTATTTACCGTATCGGCCAATGTTCCTGTCTCTGTAAAGAAGGCCAAAGCACGGGCGTGGACATTTGACTGAGCCAGATTATTGTAATACCCGATAACCAGTGTGTCGATAAACGCGTAGTCGGTCGGCATGGCGGGAGGTGTAGGCACGATTGCCTTCCCTTGGTAATTGCCTTGCAAATCGTACTTCTGTAGCTGATTGGGCTGACGGACAAAGTAAAGCATCCGGTTGCGTTCGTTATAGGCAGGAAGGCCGATGCTTTGTGAATAACCTTTCGGGTCTTCTCCCACATGTCCAATAGTACCCAGAAAACTCCCGGTCTCCTTGTCAAAGCACAATACACGTCGGTTCGATTGGGCCAAAATGTATTTATCCAATACCATGAGATTAGGCCGGTTGCCTATCAGGCAGGAATCATTCGTTTCCAACGGCACATAATGCACTTGGCTTCCCAAGTCGGACACTTTCAGTTCACTTAAATTCTCCATGGCGGCTTCCACGTCGATGTGTAACAAACCGTCATGCTCCGCCTTTTGTGCGGAGGGTTGGCAAGCCGCTAAAGCCAGAGTCAGCAGGGCGGCAAAATACAAACATTTTCTATGTCTCATATTTATATAGATTATATTGAACACCATAAGGTCACCAAGAATGGCACACTGAAATCCACTACAAAGCCGTGAAAGATGGAAACAACGGCCAAGTCTTGCCCGGAAGTCTGCGTAATAATCGGCAAAGTAGTATCTGCGGTCGTTGCCCCTCCTGCCGCAATGGGAGCCAATCGTCCGAACCATCGTACCAAGAGTGGAGCAGCAAGCAACGTGATAAGCTCGCGCACGATGTTGGCAAGCAAGGCGACAGTACCCATCTCAGCCCCTTTATATTCCGTAATAAAGATACTTGACAAGGAATAATACCCGAAGCCCGAACCGATAGCCAGGCAATCCGTCAGGCTACGGTGCTCCAGCAAAAGACTAAAGAAAGCCGAACCCGCCCACGTCCCGATAATTGTACACACAGGCAACAAGGCCAGGCGCGGATTTAGCGTGCGGAAGCTGCGGAGCGTCTCCGGACTATGACCAATGCTTAAGCCTACGCACCCCATCAAAGCACAGAGGGCGTAGAAACTGACCTCGCTCGTGAGCAACACCTGCGGCACCCTTCCGAACACCCCTATGCAGACACCTGCGATGAAAAAGCCCACAATAATGCCACTTCCCCGTAAAGCACGCAAGACATTTCCATCCGTTGTGGAAGTCGAATGCCCGTTTCCCTTCTCCGAGAGTGCTCTCCACAAGAGCCAAGCCGCCACAATGCTTCCCAGCGTAGTGCCTAAAGCTAATATGCAAGCCTCCATTCCTAAAGTGGGCAGACTTCGCATCAATGTTGCGTTGTTTCCCACCTCCATCCCCAACAGAAACAGCAACAGCCAAATAAGCGCACTGATGATTTGTCCTATCCCCCTCAATTGCCTACCACGCGACAAAACTCCCGCGAGTATGCCGGCCAGCATCCATATAATAACAGTAAACATTTACAGTCTTAATATCACTCTGTTATAACGGAATACTCGGTCAGCAAAGCCGGAGCATGAAAGGCTTCCACATTGTTGATGCACAACGGGCCTCGTGCATCGAGAAAGTTTACACGAAGTTTTTTCACATGCACCGTCCGGAAACGAACGATGCGCTTATAGCCCACGGTCGTTGTTGAATCTACCGGCTGAACTGGCTTCCATTCTCCGCCTTCCTGATATTCGATATTGAATAAGCGCACACGCTGTCCCAACGGGATATATTCCTGAATCATCAGTCGGTTGATATCCGAAGCTTCCGCCAGCGTAAACGTCAGCGTGGCTTTCGTCACACCCTCATCGGTCGCCCAATAGGTATCCCAATCATCGTCCGTCACCTTGTCGGCCGCAAAGTTACATCCCCTCGTGTTATCCGCCTCCACGGAAGCATCTTTCAGCAGGTTTGTCTTGAGGTCATTCCGGATGGTCTGATACCATTCAACGGCCCGGGCTGAATCACTCGGCGCAATTTTCCCATTCAAGGCCACAGGGAAATTCAACAAGAAATTCGCATTATGCCCTACGCTCCGATAATACAAGTCAACCAAATGCGGAAGTGATTTCAGCAAATGGTCCTCCCGCTCGTGGTAAAACCAGCCCGGACGGATTGATACGTCACACTCACCGCCAAGCCACTTTTTCTCATTTTCATCTCCATAAGCGCTATTGCGGTAATTTCCCATGGCCAATTCCGTGTCAAAGATACTCCATTGCGTAGCACCGGCCCACCCTTCTTCGTTTCCTATCCAACGGATATCGGGCACTGTGCCACCAAAAATCATCGCCCGCGGATGTTTAGCTTTTATTTTCTCACGCGCTTCTTCATATTTATAATAAGTCTTCGCGTCAATGGAGCGTTTTTCACACGCGCCTCCATAATAACCGTCCCCACCATTGGCACCGTCAAACCAATATTCGAACAAAGGGCCGTAATTGCTAATCAACTCTTCCATCTGCGCATGAAACTTGTCCACATAGCCCGGCTCACCATAGTTGGCACTATTACGGTCCCATGGTGAAAGATAAAGGCCAAACTTCAAACCATATTTACGGCATGCATCGGACAAATCGCGCACCAAATCGCCTTTCCCGTCTTTCCAAGGAGAATTCTTGACGGAATATTCCGTTGTAGCGGTCGGCCAAAGGCAAAAGCCGTCATGATGTTTGGCGGTCAAGATAACACCTTTCAGTCCGGCTTCCTTAAAAGTACGCACCCATTGCTCACAATCGAGGTCGGTGGGATTGAACGTTGAAGCCGGTGTATCCCCATATCCCCACTCCAAATCATTGAACGTATTCAGTCCGAAATGCACAAAGGCATATGTTTCCAGCTTATGCCACTCCACTTGCTCCGGCGTGGGCATCGGCCATACAGGAGCTGGAGCTGCGGCTTCCTGACAAGAAGCAAGCATCCAAGAGAACAAACACGCTCCCGAAAGCAGTAAATAATGATTCAATTTCATGGTTTAACGAATTAAATATACGGAAAAGAGATTTCGCCTCATTCACTCCGCGCTGCATTGAAGCTTACTCCGCCAAACATTGAGTGTCTTTATGCTTCGCCTTGTCCGGCAAATTCCATTAGGTAAGCCTTCACAAAGCCGTCTATCTTGCCGTCCATCACTCCGTTCACGTCGCTGGTCTGATAATTGGTACGATGGTCTTTCACCCGACGGTCGTCGAAGACATAGCTGCGGATTTGCGAGCCCCACTCAATCTTCTTCTTGCCGGCCTCAATTTTGGCCTGTTCCGCCATGCGGTGCTTCATTTCTTTATCATAGAGCATGGAGCGGAGGAGGCGGAGAGCATTCTCGCGGTTCTTAGGCTGGTCGCGCGTCTCGGTATTCTCGATGAGGATTTCCTCTTCCTCGCCCGTATAGGGGTCTTTGTATTGATAACGCAGACGAACGCCGGACTCTACTTTGTTTACGTTCTGGCCACCCGCGCCGCCGCTTCGGAAGGTATCCCACGAGATGCGTGCCGGCTCGATGTTCACCTCAATAGTGTCGTCCACCAAAGGCGTGACAAATACGGACGCGAAAGAAGTCATGCGCTTGCCCTGGGCGTTGTAGGGCGACACGCGCACCAGACGATGTACGCCGTTCTCGCCTTTCAGATAGCCGTAAGCATAGTCTCCGCTAATCTCAATCGTGCAGGTCTTGATGCCCGCCTCATCGCCTTCCTGCAAGTTGGCAATGACGGCCTTGTAGCCGTGGGTTTCGGCGTAGCGCAGGTACATGCGCATCAGCATGCTGGCCCAATCCTGACTCTCGGTGCCGCCCGCGCCGGAGTTTATCTTCAGCACGCAATCCATTTGGTCGGCTTCGTCGCGAAGCATGTTTTTCAGTTCCAGCGCTTCAACGGCCTCCGAAGCCTTCTTGTAGGCCTCATCCACTTCTTCCTCGGTCACCAACTCATCCTTGTGGAAATCGAACGCCAACTGCAGTTCGTCGGACAAGGTCTTGACTTCATTGTAACCGGCAATCCATTGTTGCAGGCTCTTTACTTTCTTCATCTGCGCTTCGGCCGCTTTCTGGTCATCCCAAAAGCCAGGCGCCTGAGTGCGGAGCTGCTCTTCCTCCACTTGAATTTTCTTCCCGTCTATGTCCAGATAGCGATGCAACGCCTCGGTACGATCTTTAATATCTTTCAGTTGTTCAGCAGTAATCATAACAAATTATTTTCGTTCAGGGTGCAAAGGTATGAAAAAAACAGATATATTTGCAGGCAAAACAACACTAATAAGTCTATTTATGAACGTATTACTCAAAAAAATCGGCTTATCGCTGCTGACATTGGCAGCATTGAGCCTGAGTAGCTGTACGCAAGCACCGCAGTATGACTACGAGACAGTTCCTAACGACCCGCTACAGGCGCGCATCTACACACTGGACAACGGGCTGAAAGTGTACATGACCGTCAACAAGGACGAACCGCGCATCCAGACATACATCGCCGTACGCGTGGGCGGCAAGAACGACCCAGCTGAAACTACCGGACTGGCACATTACTTCGAACACCTGATGTTCAAAGGCACCACTCACTTCGGTACTCAGAATTATGAAGCCGAGAAACCTTTGCTCGACCAAATAGAACAACAATTCGAAGTGTACCGCAAGACGGCGGATGAAGCCGAGCGCAAGGCCATCTACCATGTTATCGACAGTCTTTCTTATGAAGCGTCAAAGTATGCCATACCTAACGAATATGACAAACTGATGGCCGCCATCGGCGCCAACGGCACTAACGCCTACACCAGCTACGACGTAACTTGCTATACGGAAGACATCCCCAGCAACGAAGTGGAAAACTGGGCAAAGATACAGGCCGAACGCTTTAAGAACTGCGTGATCCGCGGCTTCCACACCGAACTGGAGACGGTGTACGAAGAGAAGAATATGTCGCTGACACGCGACTCCCGCAAGGTGGGAGAGGCCATACTGGCTGCCCTCTTCCCCCACCATCCCTATGGTACGCAGACCGTGTTGGGCACGCAGGAGCACCTGAAAAACCCCTCCATCACCAACATCAAGAACTACTTCAAGACGTGGTATGTGCCCAACAACATGGCCATCTGCCTCAGCGGTGACTTTGACCCTGACCAGATGATAGCCACCATTGACAAATACTTCGGCGACATGCAGCCCAATCCCAACCTGCCCAAACTGGATTTGCCGAAGGAGACGGATATCACCACCCCCATCGTGCGCGACGTTTACGGACTGGAAGCCGAAAACATCACCCTAGCCTGGCGTTTCCCCGGTGCAGCCAGCAAGGAGATGGAAACCCTGCAAATCGTATCGCAGATTCTGTATAACGGACAAGCCGGGCTCTTTGACCTCGACCTGATGCAGCAGCAAAAGGTATTGAGTGCCTTCTGCTACCCCGATGCTCTGAGCGACTATGGTGTATTAATGATGCAAGCACGCCCGAAAGCCGGACAGACGTTGGACGAAGTGAAAGACCTGTTGCTGGCAGAAGTGAAGAAACTGCGTGACGGTGACTTCGACGAGAAGATGATGGAAGCCAACATCAACAACTTCAAGCTTTATCAGCTTTATCAGACAGGCAGCAACGCCGGACGCGCCGACTGGTTTGTGCAATCGTTCGTCAACGGCAGCAACTGGACCGATGAAGTGACCGCGCTCGACCGTATGTCCCAACTGACCAAAGAGGACATCGTGGCCTTTGCCAACCAATACTTGAAGGACGACAACTATGCCGTCATCTACAAACGCCAGGGCAAAGACCCCAACGAAAAGAAAATAGACAAGCCGCAGATTACGCCCATCGCCATGAACCGCGACACGGCCAGCATATTCCTGAAAAACTTGCAAGCCAGAGCGGCGGCTGCAACACCTATTGAGCCGGTCTTCCTTGATTACAACAAAGACCTTTCCCAACTCACCACAAGTAAAGGCGTACCTGTACTCTACAAGCAGAACACTGACAATGACCTCTTCGAACTGGTTTATCTCTTCGACATGGGCAACAACCAAGACAAAGCGCTCGGACTTGCCGCCCAATACCTGGAATACCTGGGCACCAGCGACATGACCCCCGAACAGGTGAAGAGCGAATTCTACCGCATGGCATGCAGTTTCTACGTATCGCCGGGAAACCGCCGCACGTATGTCACACTGAGCGGCCTCAACGAGTATATGCCTCAAGCCATGGCTCTCTTTGAAAAACTGTTGGCCGACGCGCAAGTGAACAAGGAGGCTTATAGCAACTTAGTTGCCGACCAGCTGAAGAAACGTGCGGACGCCAAGCTGAACCAGATGCAGAACTTCTCGCGGCTGATGAACTACGTATATTATGGCCCGAAGAACCCCGCCAATACTTTGCTGAGCGAAGCCGAACTGAAAAGTAAGAATCCGCAGGAATTGGTAGACCGCATCCACGGGCTGAACAGCTACAAGCACCGCATCTTGTACTACGGTCCCAGCACCGGCAATGAACTGCTGGCTGTATTGGACAAGGAGCACAAGACTCCCGCCACGCTGAAAGACGTACCGACGGAAGGAAACATCGAGATGCAGCCCTCGAAAGAGACGCGCGTATTCCTGGCTCCTTATGATGCCAAGAACATCTACCTGTCACAATACTCTAATCGGGGCGAGAAGTACGAAACGGCGCTTGAACCTTCGCGACAACTTTACAACGAGTACTTTGGCGGAGGAATGAACTCCATCGTATTCCAGGAAATGCGTGAAAGCCGCGGACTGGCTTATTCGGCATGGGCAGGATATAACAGCCCGAACTACAAGGACGAAGATTATTATTTCCTCTCGCAAATAGCTACGCAGAGCGACAAGATGAATGACGCCATCAATACGTTCAACGACATCATCAACAACATGCCACAATCTGAAGCTGCTTTCAAGCTGGCCAAGGAAGGTATGATAGCCCGCCTGCGTACCGACCGCGTCATAAAATCGGGTGTATTATGGAATTACATCAATGCACAGGATATGGGTGAGACGGAGGACAGCCGCATCCGCTTGTACAACGACATCCAGCACATGACGCTGAACGACGTGATTGACTTCCAGCAAAAATGGGTGAAAGGCCGTACTTATTATTATGGTATCTTGGGTAACAAGAAAGACCTCGACATGGAAGCTTTGAAGAAGATTGGTCCTGTGACGGAACTGACTACGGAAGACATCTTCGGATATTAATCCTCTATTACCTACCATTTAGGAAACAAGCACCTGAAAGGAATTCTATTCCCGCTTCAGGTGCCTATTTCTTATAAAAGCCATTTATAGATTTTGTATATCATCTACAGACAAATTAGTAGCTGCCACAATTGTTTCAACGCACATACCCATCCGCTTCAAGTTACGTGCTATTTCCAGCTGTTTTTCACGTCCACCTTCTACACGTCCTTCTGCACGCCCTTCTGCACGTCCCTCTGCACGTCCTTCATACCATCCTGTTCTGATAACACTTCGTTGATAACGAAGAGCTTCCATATCACGTACATATGCTTGCTTCTCCGCAATAGGAAGAGCGTCTACACGCAAACGTTCACGGGCTTCTGCAAGCCCTTTTGCCGTAGCAGTAGCATCAATTTCGCCCGTTTTAAGAAACTCAATCCATTCATCAAGCGGAGTCTTGGCCACTTTATCAAAATCATTGACGCGCAATACATAGTATTCTGGAAAGATATCACCCGCATCGTCTCCAATAAAAATCTCACGCTGACGAGGTGAAAGACGCAATACATCATTGGGATCGTGCAAACCACGAAAAACAGTTTTTCCATGATAGATATAATCCTTCCCTTGTCCTAAGTCAAAGTAGACAATATTAATTGAATAAACTTTGCGAACCTTATCGTAATCATCGCCTAAGTTTATGTACTCAGAAATACTCTTGGATACACCGTAAAGCATCCGATGAAAATAATCCAATTCACGATTGTTCTGTACCTCTATAATCAAGAGCCGACCGGCCGTGTCTTCAACTAAAATATCTGCACGATTAAACTTGTTATTTGCATCGCTCTGGTTGGATTCACTTTCCAAGAAACGACAGATATGCAAGTCCTCCCCCAACAAAGTAGACAAAAAACCTTCCAATACGACATAGTTACTCTTATCCCGAAGCAGACGCTTCATGGCCCAATCAAAATGTATCAAATTACCACTCATATACGCTCTACAAATTACGTTGCGTGACAAAGATACGGAAAAAATCTTATCAAAAGCTTTTTTCAAACTAAAAAAGGGAAACCTCTCCCATTTAGGAGAGATATCCCTTCTTATTTCAATATATTTATAACACAATTTTTGCTACCAGCCCGGATTCTGGGTCAAATTAGGATTTTTCATCAATTCAGTCTGTGGAATAGGAAACAGATACATTTTGTCATCCCATGTACGATTTACTGTCTGGCGGTTATAGCTGATAGTACCATCCGCATTCTTAGTAAGTTTCATTTGAATAACACTGCCCAGTTTGTCACCTTCTTTCCAACGACGTAAATCCCAAAAACGATGACCTTCAAATGCCAATTCCACCATACGCTCGTTTTCATATTTCTCCCAGAAAGCGTCAGCGGAAAGTCCGGTAGACAATTCTGGCATCTGCACATCGGCACGATTACGAATGACATTTACAGCCTCGCGTGCAGTCATGCCCCAATCACCGGGAGCATCAGCCGAACCAGTATAGCGGAACACGGCTTCCGCATAGTTCAGATAAAACTCACCTAAACGGTACGTAATCCAAGAGTGACGGCTGGTTTTCGTTGTACTGCTTGCACTCAAATCAATATTCGAGTCAAGATACTTCTTCAGATAATAGCCTGTAGGCGTAGCTCCTGAGATTGGTTCTGCATTGACACCGCCATAGAATGTCTCAATAGCACTGGTATTCTTCGACGGCCAGCCGGTATCACCGTTCTTCACAATAGTTAAGTAAAAGCGCGGGTCGCGTCCTTCATAAGGATTGGCTGCATCGTAGCCGCTTCCGGGCTCGTCCCATGCTAATCCGGTTGCCTGCATTTCATAGGCATCTACCATATTTTGTGTCGGGCAGTTACCTGAGTTGCCGCCTGGAACGCCGATAGGAAAGTTATATTCTTCCAAATCACTGATGTTCCCATTATAACGGCGTACGAATATCATTTCTTTGGCTGAATAATTATTCGGCCCCCATAAATCGGAGTAATTACCCAAGGCAATACCATACTTGGCACATGTATCGATGACTGCCTTATTAGCTTCAGCAGCACGACGCCACAATTCAGGATCATTGTTCTCATTGAACAACGGACTGGCAGCATAGAGGGCTGTACGAGCTTTCAATGCCAATGCCACATAACGGGTAACACGTCCGTTTTCAGCCGGAGCAATACCATCCAACCCTAAGTTGGTATAGTCGGCGGGCAACTGTTGGTACATTTGGTCGCAAACCACTATAATTGAATCGAATACATCCTGCACCGGAGTGCGAGTCAATGTATTGACATTCTCCGTAGTGGCCATCTTGGTGAAGTATGGTACATCACCATAAGCGCGAGCCACGTTGAAATAGAAGTATGCCCGCAACAGACGCGCTTCATGGAAACTGTTCTTATAGCGGAAATAGTGCGAACGGTACTCATCATTCAACTGCAAGTCTTCAAATGTCAAGCCTTGGAAGTTGTCAATATACTGGTTACACATCTGAATGGCGCGGTAACTGTCTGTCCAAATTGTCGATAATGGGTTAGACGGACTCCACGAACCATTGGTAAAGTCGCAGATGTCATTATCAGCATAAGCATAGTCGGCTTCATCGCAGGCGGAAGCAAGCATACCGCCGCTATAATCCTGACCGAAATCATAATCCAATTGGTCATAGATGTTGGTCAGCATACCAATAACTTCATCGTAGTTCTGCGACAAGTACTCCTGATTGTAGTTATTATATTCGTGATAGTCCATGTTGCAGGCTGTTAATGCAGCCACACAGGCCATGCCTGTCACAAGTTTTTTGATTCTCATACTCATTTCTTCATTTAGGTTTTACAATGTTAGAATCCAATAGTCAGCCCGGCTACTACACTGCGAGTCAATGGGAATGTAGCACCGTATGATTCCGGATCAGCAATCTTAATCTTGTCGAAGCAAAGCAAGTCAACGCCACGCACATAAACTTTGGCATTGCTTAGTATCTTGCTCTTCTGCATCCAAGTTTCGGGGAACTTATAATAGAGTTCTACGCTGCGCAACTTCAAGAACGAACGGTCTTCCAACCACAAAGTATTAGTCTGATAGTTATTTTCGTTACTTTGTGAACTCAGACGAGGATACTTGGCATTAGGCGTTTCGGGCGTCCAACGGTTGTCATAGTATTCCTGTGAGATCGTCGTATTGTTAATCAGCGGCCAGTACAAACTCTGTGTGTTCAATACGGCTGAATAACGTCCTGTTCCTTGGAACATGGCATCAAAACCCAGTCCTCTCCATTCTAAGCCCAAGTTAAACGAATAGTAGATTTCTGGTGCAGTGGTGCTGTATCCTATCCGGATTTCATCGTTTGCGTCGATGATATTGTCACCATTCACATCACGATATTTGATGTCACCCGGACGTGTTGTACCGAACATTTGCTGCGGGCTGTTGGCTATGTCGGCCTCGTCTTTGAAGAAGCCGATGGCCTGCAGGCCGTAAGTCGACTTCAGCGGATTACCGGTCTGAATCAGGTTGTCATACAGGCGGGGTTCTTCCATCTGTTCAATGATTTCATTCTTTGCCAACGCAAAGTTACCACCTACGTTCAGCAGGAAGTCACCCATCTTCTTCTGGTAGTTCAAACCAAGTTCCACTCCCCAGCTGTCTACAATACCGCCGTTTTCAAAAGGAGCCGTGAAACCCAACACACTTGAATAGTGTCCGGCTGAAGAGACCCAAATATCCGAACGGCGTTCATAGTAAGCGTCTAAGGTGAAGTTCAAACCATGGAACAGGCTGGCGTCGATACCGAAGTTATACTTATACCCTTTCTCGTGCAGCGAGTTGATAGAAGCCAAACGGCCTATTGACCAACTGGTAGTTCCTACTGAATAGTTCGTATCAAACGGATAATAGGAACCGCCACCATAAGTCTGTTCCCAATAGTTGGTCACTTCTTCATCATCATCCAACGGCAAGCGGTCAGTGTTGATTACACCGAAAGAAGCACGCAGTTTCAAGAAATCAATCCATGACACGTCTTTCAAGAAATCTTCATTAGAAGCGACCCAAGCCAGACCGACTGTAGGCGATACAGCCCACTTGTGACCCGGAGCGAGTTTGTTGGATGCAGAACCCACAATTGTCAAGTCAGCAAAATAGCGGTTCTTTAAGCCATAATGTGTATACCAAGATACATTCTGGCGGTACCAAGTTTGATCTACACCTTTTGTATTGCGGTACTCATAGTCCCACTTCAACTGGCTGTAGATTTTATTATCCGCATTAATCTGCTTGTCATAGAACAAGGTGGCGGCAAAGTTGAATACACGTGTGAAAGCAATACATTTGGATGCGCTGCCCAAGGAACTTTCCGCACCGTCAGTATAGTACGTTGTCGATGCCGGTACGCCGTTTTCCCAGGATGACACGGAATTGCTCCCATAAACAAATGTTTTGGAGTGGTCTTCCCAATATTGGGCATAGTTGTCGTAAGCCAGCATGGCACTTGCTCCCAACCCCGGAGTGATGGACGAAAGGTCTTGCGCCAACGTCATGTCAGCGAACAAAGTGCGTTCATGAAATTTAGTGTAACCGGCGGCCTGCGACACGGCAATCGGATTACCCGTTCCTGCCCATGTGGCACTACCACCCCATGTACCGTTCTCCAGACGAGCGGGATAAGCAGCGGAAGGCAGCGTATAAATCATATTCCACAAGTCGGCACCCGCTTCACCGTCAGCTCCCGGTGTACGGCTTTCTGCAAGAACACCCATTACGTTCAATTTGAGTTTCGTGTTTTCACTCAAGTCAATGTCTAAGTTGGTACGGAGGTTGGCACGCGAGTATTCATCCTGCGTGGAGTAACCTTCGTTCATATAGGGGTTGGCGATGAAGCCTTTGTTCGTGGTCAAGTTCGCCATCGCATAGTAACGGAAGTTCTTGGCGCCGCCACGGAAACTGATGTTGTAGATGTTTGTGGCATCCATGTTGCGCATGGTCTCACCCATCCAGTCGGTATTGGCGTACAGGTAAGGGTAATTTCCGTTACGGAACGCATTCAACTCATCTTGCGAGTAACGTGCCGACAGACCATCATTGGCCAACGCTTCGTTCATGGCGTTAGCATAAGTATAGGCATCCACGAACTTAGGCTTGCGCGCTTGCCAGCCAAAACCGTGGTCGTAGTTAAACTTGATTTCGCGTGAATTGTATTTACCGCGTTTGGTCGTGATATTTACCACGCCATTGATGCCTTTGTATCCATAGATGGCTACGGCTGCTGCATCTTTCAATATGGTAACCGTTTCCACTTCTTCCGGAGTCACGTCGCTGATGTCGCGTTCGATACCGTCCACTAATATCAGCGGATTGTTTGTTGATAGACTTTGCAAACCGCGAACATAGAATGTCGGATCATAGTCGGCATATCGTCCGGACCCTTGCAAAGTGGTCAGACCGGTACCATAACCAAAGAGAGAGTTCGCAATGTTCTTCGCACTGCGTTTGTTGAAGTCTTCGTTGTAGACTGTGGAAACCGATGAAGTGGATTCCTCCAGTCGTTGCGCTTTGTGATAGCCGATTTGTACCACCTCGTCGGCCATACGGGCAGGCTTGCCCGCCACTAAGCTATCGTTTGCTTCCTGCGCATAGCCTTGCACGCAGAAGCACGCAAGAAGTGCAGGAATTAATATATTCTTTTTCTTCATAATATAATAATGATCAATCAAATTGAATTATTAACTATTACCATCCGGGATTCTGTACCAATCCGTATCCTTTGTTCACTTCCGTAGCGGGGAACGGTGACAAGTACCATTTCGGGTCGAAACCGTTTGTCCACCAGTAGCGTACCGGATTATCCAGCGGGAAGCGATTATAACCATATTGGGTTGGGAACGGCATGTAGCCTTCTGTGCCTTCCTTATCATCATTTCCGTACCAAGGCTGGTCACGGCGTTCACCGTTTTCATCCAAGCGATAGAGAACCAGCCCATGTAATTGCTTTTCGAATACATCTGCACGTTTGTAGCGGATTAAGTCGAAGAAACGGGCATCTTCCATACCTAATTCACAGGCGCGTTCACGCAGAATTTCTTCAATCAGTGCATCTTTATCTGCTGTCAAGTTCTTGTCAGGATTGCATTCTGCCAGGCCTTTCATGCCGACGCGGGCACGCACGATGTCCACCTGTTCGATGGCTTTGGATAAGTTGCCTGTTTGTGCCAGAGCTTCGGCGTAAATCAGGTACATTTCTGACAGACGGATGCTTGGCCACTGTACGTAACGGCGCAACATGTCATCGTTCATCAGGAACTTGATAGGACCAAACCCGGTTGCCCATGAACCGTTTTCCGTATCCGTATTTGTTGCAGCATCATAACCGCCATACCATGCTTCAAAGCTTCTTCCGGACATGTTACCAGTATTCCAGTCAATACTCAGTACATCACCGTTTACAATGATTTCCTCATACATACGCGGGTCGCGGGTCAACTGGATATTACCACTTTGAGCGTTTCCAATCATGAACATTTCACTTTGGCGTCCGGCAATGCTGTCGCGGTCGTAGTCAAACGGCGTACCGTCTTTCCAGGGGAACATCTCCATGTATTCCAGCGTCGGGCAATAGCTGCGGTGAATGCTGCCAAGCGGAGCACCCCATTGATGCCAGTTGTAGTGACTCGACTTAAAAGCATCGTAATCTATTACACGCGTACTAAGCAGTGTCTCCGGGCTATCCAAGTTGGAATAACCGATGCGGTAAGCCAAACGATAGTCTTCCGGACGGGTACCGTTGGCTTGTTGCAGGTGATAACCTCCTTTGCCGTTCAGTTCGTTGAAGAAGTCTTCGCAAGCCTGTAGCAACTGTTGCCACAACTCTGCGCGATATCCTCCGTACCAGATAGCGGGATTGTCCGTTGCCCCTGGATAGTAAGGCTCATCAGAGTTGAACAATGGTGAAGCTGCAAACTGTAGGATGCGGCATTTGTAAGCCAAGGCGGCAGCACGGTTCCAGCGTCCGTTATCGGTTGCCGGATTGGCCACGGTCCATGATAAGTCGGCGGCACCTTCGTCCAGCAACTGTACAATGTAGTTTACAGTTTCTTCTACGCTGGCACGCGGATAATTGTATTCAGAGTCCGTACCACTGAAAGAAGCCTTGATGAGAGGCACACCGCCATAATGGCGGAACACATCTATGTAGCGTGAGGCCATGATACATTTCGCTTCCGCTTTCATCTGTGTTTTCTCTTCTTCGCTTAGTCCGGGCACGTTGTCAATATTCTCCAAAAGCAACCACACTCCGCGTATAGCTTCCCAAACAAGGTTTTTTGTATAGGAAAACTTGTCTTGACGGATACCATAGTTTGCGGTATGCTGTCCCATGAAGTAGGGAGTGTATATACCTGCACTCGAACCGTATGTAAATACATACAGGTCCGTCAATGCATCTACTTTACCTACATAGATATTAGAAGATTCCTGCTCCGACTTATTCTTATAGGGTATACCGTAATACTGCATACCATAGAGGTTGGTCAAGAACTGCCGGGTGTATTCAGCATTGTTGAATACGGTATCTTTCGTTACAGAACCGCCGGGAGCTTTCTCCAGGAATGCACTGCCGAATGTCATGTCATCCACACATGAGGTGGCGGCACACATGGCTATGCCTAAGGCGGCACAAGTAAACCATTTTGTATTTTGTTTCATACTATGTTTCATTGTTAAGGATTAAAAACCGAGTTTCAAACTCAATGTATATGTTTTCGTCAACGGATATGTGGGCGAACTGCTGGCGCGCGATTCCGGGTCACCCCATTTGTACGGCGTGAAAGTCAGCAAGTTGTAGCCACTCAGTGACAACTGGAACATGTTCAGCTTCAGTCTCTTCATAAACGGAAGGTCGAAGTTATAGGCTATCTGCAAGTTCTTCAGGCGGAGGTATTTTGCATCCTTCTCCCACAGCGTAGACTCTGCATAGTTGTTAGCGGCGTTCGTAAACGTAGCGCGCGGATATTCGGCATTAGGATCCGGATTATCCACAGTCCACGTATTGTTCAAATGTTCAACCAACAGACCACCTTGTGTCACATTATCACGTGCCGTAAAGGGCTGGCGGAACACACTTGAAATGCTTCGGCTCACGTTCCATGCGCCAGTCCATTGCATGGACACGTCAAGTCCCTTCCAACTGAAGCCTAGGTTCAGACCGGCCATGTATTCGGGGTCGTCCGTAAAGCCATAATCGCGGGACATATCGTTGGCGTCAATGATGCCGTCCCCACTCAAATCCACGTACACGCAGTCACCGTTCTGTAAATTCTCACCGGCGATCTGAGTCGGCATGTCCTTACCGTATATTTCTTTGTAACGTTGTTCCGTGGCACCTTTCTCATAATATTCGAAGAAAAGATACTGGCTTCGTTTGCCTAAACGGCGTCCTTTCTGATACATATATTCAAAGTTCTGCGGAGCTTCCTTGCGTTCTACCACGCGATTTTGGTTGTACATCAAGTTCAAACCGACGTTGTAGCGGAAGTCGCTGCCAATCTGGTCATACCATTTCAAGGTCAGTTCCCATCCCCAGCTGCGCATCTTACCGAGGTTGGCAAGGGGAGTTGTGAAACCAAGAATAATCGGAGCCGTACCGTCCGACAGCAAAATGCCGTCACGGTCTTCGTGGAAGTAGTCGAACGTGGTGCGCAAACGGTCATCGAAGAAGTTGGCGTCAATACCGAAATTGGTCTTTACGGCAGTTTCCCACGTTACGTCCTGATTGTTCTTGGAACTTTCAAATGCGGCCAACGAAGCGGTAGAGTTGTTGATACCGAAAATGAAAGCATGTCCGTCACGGTTAATCAGCGTACCGTTGTTCACTTCGTAAGGATCCGGCAAGTAAAGGAAACGAACATCATTGTTACCGTAACGGTCGTTACCTACCTTACCAATCGTATAGCGGAATTTCAAGAAGCTTACTACCGGCTTCAATGGCTCAAAGAAGCTTTCTTCACTGGCCACCCAGCCAAACGAACCAGCCGGGAAGGTACCAAAGCGTTTGTCCGGTGCAAAGTTCTCCGAACCGTTGTAACCGATGTTGAACTCAACCAAGTAACGGTTCTTCCAATCGTACGTAGCACGACCTACCAAACCCACCAAACCTTTGGGGATGTCCGAATACGTGCTGGGATAGTATTCTTTCGATTGGTTGTATAGTGCCAAAGCCGTCACGTGGTGATCACCAAAATCGCGTGCGTAGTTGAAAGCGGCTTCCATGTACCAGTCACGGCTCTTGTCTGGGTCTACATCCAGATAGTCTAATTGAGAATCCTGGCCATTCTTTTTATAACCGATAGAGCCATCGTCCAATAATACCGGTGTATAGGTAGCCACGCTGGCGGTAGCACGGGTATAGGATGTAAAACCACTGTTGTACGAACCTTTGAGATGGAACGACAAACCTTTCGTCACAAAATCCAAATTCTGTTTCAGTTGCAAGTCGGCGTTCAGCATATTATTATTGGTCTGCATGAAACCATTTCCGTAGTAACTCATACCGTTGTCACCGGTGAAAGGCAGCGCATTTTCCGGATAGTCAGTAGTCGTATTTACCAACTTCCCATTTACGATTCCCGGACTGGAGAAAGGCGTTGCGTAGTACATATTAATCAACATACCCGCTGAACCTTGTCCCGTATAGGGTTTAGTGGCGTTGTTGATGTTGCCGGCTACGTTCATGCTCAGCGTCGTGGTCTTGGTTACGTCAATATCCAAGTTCGAACGATAGTTGAAACGTTTATAGCGGTAATCCAAATGATAAGGCAAGTCGAATTCCTCGAACAAACCGCCTTGCGTATAAGCGCCAGCTGAAATAAAGTAGCGTACACGGTCCGTACCGCCGGAGATGTTTACGTTATGTTGCGTTTGGAGTGTCAAGTCCTTCATACAGTAGTCTACCCAGTTGATACTTGGATAACGGATGGGGTCGGCACCGGTCTGGAACATCTTCACAACCTCATCCGAGAACGTGTGCGGCTGGCCGTCGTTGTCGTTCATCATGTTGTAGAACGTGGCATACTGGTACGAGTTTGCCATTTCCAACGGGTCAGTCGGCGTCACGATACTGGCGCTGGTTGAGAATGAGATTTTTGCCTTCCCTTGTGAACCGCGCTTAGTCGTAATCAAAACGACGCCGTTGGCACCGCGCACACCGAATACAGCAGTTGCCGAAGCATCTTTCAAAATAGAAATGCTTTCTATTTCGTTCGGATCAATTTCGTTGAAGTCACGTTCCACACCATCCACCTGTATCAACGGAGCTGAATCATTGAATGTACCTTGACCACGCACAAAGATAGATGCGGCATCGCTACCCGGCTCACCGGAATATTGCACCGTCGTCAAACCGGCTAACTGACCGGACAGCATGTTGGATACGGAGCCCACCGGCGTCTTGGCCAGTTCATCACCTTTCACACTGGCAATGGCACCTGTCACGGACACTTTCTTCTGTGTACCGTAAGCCACGACTTCCACTTCGCCCAGCATCTGTGAGTCTTCTGTCATGGTTACATGGATGGGCTCGTTACTATCCGCATCTACCGTCACCGTGTTGTATCCGATAAAGGATATTTGTAACTTGGCTCCGGCCGGAACCCCGCTTAGCGTAAAATTACCGTCAATGTCCGTAATGACACCCAAACCGGTATTTCCTACCACTACAACATTAGCACCAATTACAGGGTAGCCTTCACTATCCACAACGGTACCTTTCACAGTTTTCGTTTGTTGTTGTACCACATTAGTCGCCGCTGATGCCCGCTGGACGCCAAACGGAGAAATTAATGGTGCAACCAACAAAGGAATGAGGAACAGCCATCGCGTCCTTGCACGATGACTCAACAGACTTTTTTCCCTTCTGTCTTTCATACTCCTTAAATCGTTAAGTTAAACAAAAGTTAGTTTACTCTTTCCCATACATATCTGATACGCAGGCATATACTTAGCCATTTGAGGACTAAATATAAGGATGAGTAAGATACTCATGGAGTTTCTCTTAACGCAATGTCACTTTAATGTATGTAAGACAAATGCCTCTTTTTTGTAAGCTCTTTTCTTTTCCAAAAACACGGGCGAATTTTTGCCTCTGAATCAGCGCACTATTTGCTCCCAATCAGCGCAGTGTTTATACCCCAAACACTGCGCTGATTTGAGAGAAAAAGTTAACTAATTGAACGGAAATAGCGCAGTATTTCTAAAGCGATTAAACGACTGATATTCAGGCATATAATGTTTCCAGCGATAATCAAAAGCCATTTTGCCCTTCATTTTTATACGTCTATTAACATCTGGACCGCTAAATATTGAATAATTCTTAAAAGCAATTGTTCAATATGTTTAATGCTCAACAATCAAATGAAAAAGGATATTATAAGAGGCGGTCGAATATCCGACGGAGAGCTACATCGGCATGCGACTGCATGACACGGATGTAGTTACATATAGGGCGGTTTCGCTTCATGCTATGTCCAATACAATACTCAATGGTCACCATCTGTACACCAGCGTCATAACCATGCTGGGCAAATGATTTTCGAGCCGAGTAATAGGACAAGCGAGAGGTTATTTTGGCCATTTGAGCCAACCGAGGCAAGTGGCGATACACCATATTATATATATTATCATAAGAATCATGTCTTCCGAAACGAAGTACCCCCGCTGCTCCCATGTATTTACGAATGATTGTCCAAGCTTCGGGTTGGATGGTGAAAACAGTTTCGCTTTCTCCTGTTTTGCGCTCACGGGTTTTGTGGCGTGTATAACGCAACACGTTATTACCTTCTTCGAAAGGATAAACCAGTAAGTCACGAAGGTTCATACCGCCTAAGTAGTAGCTCAGCATAAAAATATCCCTGGTATACAATAAGTTATGAGTCCGGAGCGAAAGGTCGCGTAGTCGTTTCAGCTCTTCTATAGTCAAATCCAATTCACGTACACGAGCCATAGGCAACCGACACATGGCAAAAGGATGAACGGATAACTCACGTAACTCATTTTAATGGCATAATTAATCACCACCTTCAACAGAGTCAGGTAGATGCGAATGGTCGTGCAAGATAATTTCCTCTGTGACAAATAATTCATATAACGATGTATGTCTTGTGGACAGAGTCTGCCAAGTGGAAGATGGTTGCCTAAGTAATAACAGGCTTGGGCAAGTGCTGTTTTATACAACAGGTAGGATTTACTTCGCCCATCCTCTTCCAGCAAACGCAAATATTCATCGGTTATGACTTTGAGGCTCATACTCTTTCGACATTGGGCCTCACGAAGGCAATGAATCAGCTCCGTACAGCCCAACTCCTGCGCATAATCTATCGAAGCAAACAGCAAAACATAGTCATCGACAATCTTTCGCAGAGACAAGTTGATTTGGTCTGCATGAGGGTGACGAACCACTTTCCCATTTCGGAATTGGTTTAACGAGTCTAATAAAAACGGAGTAGCCATGTAACGGGTTTGCGAACGATGAGCTACCGCAATACGAATGCGATGCCTGCCGTCCGAAAGCCTCTTAGCAGGCACTACTACAATTGAAAATGTTGCCATAATAATTATTTTTTCAGATTAATGGGATACAACAATAAAAAAACAAACACAAAAAGAAACCCGAAGTGCTTATTTTAACAACTAAAACGAGCTATTACGTTAACAAATGCATATTTTGTATTATTGCATGAAATCAGACAAGATGCCTCCTCTCCCCTGAAAGATATGTGCAATTTCTAGCAAAATTGTCCATAAAAAGTAGATAAAATGACAAATATTCTATGTTTTTGTACAATATTCCATTGGGATATATCACAAAAAACGCTTAACTTTGCCTCAAACAATGAGTGAAACATGATTAATTTTATCGTAAACTTTGCAAACTAACTTTTGTTTAACTTAACGATTTAAGGAGTATGAAAGACAGAAGGGAAATTTCTATTCTGGAGCGTTGCGGCTCAGGGTTGCAACGCGTGTTCTTCTTCGCCTTGTTGTTTGCGCTTTCTATAGGAAGCGCGTGGGCGCAAGGGAAGAGTGTTTCGGGAACAGTGCTCGATAATACGGGCCTGAGTGTAATTGGCGCCAGCGTATTGGTAAAGGGTACCACCAATGGTACGATTACCGATATTGACGGTAAGTTTATGTTGTCGGATGTTCCAGAAGACGCTACACTGGAAATCAGCTTCGTGGGTTACAAAACAGTAAGCATCCCCGTTGCAGGAAAGACAACTTTCAACGTGACTTTGGAAGAGGACACCGAGATGCTGGACGAAGTAGTGGTTGTAGGTTATGGTACGATGCGTAAAAGTGACGTAACAGGTGCCTTGACCCGTGTAACTTCAGAAACCATCGAGGAGCGTCCGGTGCAGAACGTACTGCAAGCCATGCAGGGTAAAGCTGCCGGTGTGGATATTACCACAAACAGCCGTCCGGGTGAGCTGGGTACGGTACGTATTCGTGGTACACGTTCTATCGACAACTCCAATGACCCGTTGTACGTAGTAGACGGTATTCCTTTGACAGCCGGTTCTATCGGTGACATCAACCCGAACGACATCGAATCTATGGAAATCTTGAAAGATGCTTCCGCAACAGCCATCTATGGTTCTCGTGGTGCCAACGGTGTTGTATTGGTAACGACCAAGAAAGGTACGAAGGGTAAAGCCAACATTTCTTATAATGGTACGGTGACTTTCTCTCGCATGAACTCCATGACCGACTGGATGGATGCAGGCCAGTATGTAGACTGGGAAATGCAGAAGTTAATCAACGCCAACAACTATCCCGGCAAGTATGGTACGGCTCCGGATCCGGATGTGATTTCCAACATCTTTTCCTTATCTACGACTCCGGAAGCAACAGCAAACTTTAGACGTGCTTGGCAATACGATGCTAACGGCAACTATGTAATGCGTGCCGCTACGCAGGAAGAAATTGCCAGAGGTTATGCCGCTCAGGTTCCGGTTTACAATCCGAACGCTTATCAAACAACAGACTGGACAGACTTGGTAACCCGCACGGGTATCACGCAAAACCACCAGCTTTCTATTTCCGCAGGTACAGAAACTTCTAACATTTATGTATCTATGGCTTATCTGGGTCAGGAAGCTGCCGTGAAGGACCAGGACTACAAGCGTTACTCAGCTAACGTAAACGGTGAAATCACTCCGCTGCCTTGGGTAACGGTAGGTATGGGTATCCAGGCCAGCCACTCTATCCAGAACTATGGTATCATTCAGAATACAGCAAACTCCGTATCCAAGGACTCTTATGGTTATGCATTGAACATGCTGCCGATGTATCCGGCATTTGACGAGAATGGCGACCCCATTCGCGGTGCCGTAGGCGGTGGTTTGGAGCACAACCCTGTATGGGATATTGATAAGGCTTGGCATGAAACCCGCGCTACCAGCGTGATGCTGAGCTCACACTTGGATTTAGACTTCGGCAAGATGTGGAATCCGCTGGACGGTTTGAAGTGGCGTACCAACCTCGGTGTACAAAACCGCAACAGCCGCTTCGGTTCATACTACGGTGAGAACTTCTCTAACCCGCTGGAATTTACTTCCACGGCTCCGAATGTAGCTTACAACGACCAAGATACTCATTTGTCTTGGACTTTGGAAAACATGATTTTCTACAATAAGACGTTTAAGGATATTCATACGATCGGTGTAACATTGATGCAATCCGCAGAAATGTCTCGTTCGGAAGGTATTTCTTACCGTGCTTACAATTGTACGTTCCCCACAGCCTTGTGGTATGGTCTGGGCAACTCCGATACAACACAGAACGGTATCGGCGCCGACTATTCAAAGACCACCCGCGCTTCATACATGGGTCGTATCAATTACAACTTGATGGACCGTTACCTGTTGACGGTAACCGGACGTTGGGACGGTGCTTCCGTACTGGCTGTAGGCAACAAGTGGGATTTCTTCCCCTCTGCCGCTTTGGCATGGAAGGTAAACGAAGAAGCCTTCTTGCGCGATGTAAGATGGATTGACCAAATCAAACTTCGTTTAGGTTATGGTGTGACGGGTAACGCTTCTGTAAGTCCTTACCAGACCTCGGGTGCCATGACCGCCAACGGTGCCGGTAAATTCTTCGGTGAAGGGAACTCCACAACGATTTCAAACGGTGCCAAGGCCAATGTATTACCGAACTACAGTTTGGGATGGGAAAAGACCGGTTCGTTCAACATTGGTATCGACTACAGCTTCCTGAACAGCCGTATCAGCGGTAGCTTGGAATACTACGAAGCTCGTACCAACGACTTGATTCTGTCGAAAGCCATCCCGGGAATCTTGGGTTACACTTCCATCCGTACGAACGTAGGTAAGACCGCCAACCGTGGTTTCGAAATGACGCTTTCTACAGTTAATGTACGTACGAAGGACTTTGAATGGAAAACGGATTTCTCCGTATCCACCAACAAGGGTTGGATTGTAGAATTGGCTAACGGTAAAGTAGACGATACGGCTAACGGTTGGTTCATCGGCCGTCCTATCGATGACATTTGGCAATACAAGTATGACCGTTTGTGGCAGAACACAGATGACGACTTGCGCATGTTGGCTTTGTACGATGCGAACGGTATCTCGATGAAGCCCGGTATGGCGATGATTGAAGACCAACCGCTGGTAGAAGTGGCTCCGGGTACAGCTGGTGCCAAGACTACACAGATTACTTGGACAGACACGCAAGGCGTAGAACATACGGAAACTGTAACATATGAGGACAATGGTTTCGGTACCATCAACGATGACGATAAAAAACACATCGGCCAATGGTCACCGAAAGTAAATGCCGGTTTCACTACAACCTTCACGTATAAGAACTGGGAATTGAGCGCCTTCTTCTACGGTCGCTTTGGTGGTAAATACTACGGCTTACTACAAACCCTCGGTCGCCGTGTGGAAACAGATCTTTGGAGTCCGACGAATCCGGGCGGTAAATATCCTATCCAGGTAAATGGCGGTACTTATACCGGTACAACGGATTACAGCCGCTATATGAACTACACAAGCAGCAATATGGTAGCTCTGCGTAACATCTCGCTGGCTTACTCACTGCCGGAAAAATGGTTAAGCAAGATCGGCGCTACGCGTTGCCAAATCTATGTACAATGCCTGAATCCGTTCATTTGGGGCGGTGAACTGGTGAAAGCCGGTATCAACCCGGATGACTTGACGGGATGGACAGAGTTGAACAGCAACGGTGATACATTGGGCGGTCAGACCAACAACACCATGTTGACCCGCAACTATGTAATCGGTTTGCGTCTCGGATTTTAATTGAACCTACCTAAAAAGATGAAAATTATGAAACTGAATAAATACATTGCAATTTGTGTGGCCGGCCTTTCAACGGTAGCTTGTTCGGACAGCTTCTTGGAAGAGGAAATGGTCGCCACCATTACACAAGACTATTTCAATACCGAAAAGGGTATGGGCGAGTTGATTACCGCCACCTACGACGCATGGCGTCAGTCCAAACAGTACTCACAAGGTCCAAATACGTATTTCCTCGGCGTAGACAACATGACCGCCGGTGGTGCCACGACCAACAATTATTCGTCTTCCGTATGGAATGCTACCGGTAATCCGGCAAATAATATGGATGGACTTTGCGCCGAATACACCAGCAACCAAATGTTGGGTTACTATCCCACCATTAATAACTGCAACCGTGTTCTCCAGACCCTTGACGAAGGTGCCGGTGAAGGAGCCTACGCTCCCGGCGGTGCACAAGAACAGCGTGCCAGAGCAGAAGCCTTGTTCAACCGTGCTTACTGCGTATACGTGATGAATACGTTCTTGGGCGATGTATACTTCCCGCGTACATATACAACCGGTTTACCAGGTAGTTATAATTTTGCCCGTGAATCATCTGAGTCTATCTACCGTCAGATTATCACCGACTTGCGCTTTGCATTCGACGCACTCCCTACGGCTTCTGAATTGTCAGCTCAAGAATTCGGACGTGCTACGAAAGGTGCAGCCGCTCACTTCTTGGCCAAGTTATACCTTTTCCGCTACATGGGTAAGGATTACGGTACGGCTACATACGGACGTAATGCAGATGGAACCATCGACAATACCAATCCGCAATCTTACCTCGGTATGTTATACAAAGGTACAGGCACAGCCGATTTGGATTCCTGCATCTACTATTGCAACTATGTAATCGACCAAGACGGCCACTATGCACTGGCAGAAAACTATGGTCAGATTTTTGACCACACAGCCGGCAATTTCGCTTGTGAGACGTTGCCTGAAATTATCTTCTCTTGCGTATATGGCTATCCCGCAGGTTCCGGTAACAACGGACGTTACGGCAACCGTCTGCAATACTTCATGTCTCCGGCTTATGCAGACGCTATCTGGGGCATTCCGGAAGAAATGTGCGACTATCCCTACCGTGGACGTTCTACCGTAGCTTGTACCAATGACTTTGGTTTCGACCTTTGGGCAGACAAGACGGTTGACTCCCGCTACCAAAAATCGTTCTGGATTGAAATGCAAACGGCTCTTCGCGGTGCCGGTGGTGCAAGTGCTTATTCCGCCAACTTGCCTTACTATGCTTACAATGATCCGAATAACGCTACTTACAAATGGTCTGCAAGACAAGCCGATTACTTCAACAAGAACATTTTGCCGACTTATGACCGTGCTTCATGGGGTGGTCGTCAGGCTGTAGCAGGCGAACACAAAATGGGCTCGGGCGACTTGGCTTTCGCTTATCTGGAAAATACGAAAGAAACAGCTATTGACAAACTGGAAGCCGAATCGCAGCCGTTCTTCCTCTTCGCCCGCTGGGTGAAAAACGGTGATACCTATTATTATCGTCCTACCCGCAAAGTGTTCCAAGAAACTGGCGACGCTTATCTGGACAGTACCGCGCATGCAGGTTTGAACTCGTTGAATCGTGAGAACCAACCTTCTACCCGTAAGTATGATGACCCGGACCGTGAAGGTGCAACTAGCTACTATTCAGGCCGTGACATCCCTGTATTCCGTATTGCAGAAACTTACCTGATGCGTGCCAACGCATACGGTTTGAAAGGAGATTTCAACAGAGCTTTGTCAGACATCAACCGCGTTCGTGAACGTGCTGCTTACCGTCCGGGTGAGAATCGTGCGGAGGTCATTGCCCGTTTGTATCCGGGACGCGAGAATCTGTTGGCTTCCGAGCGTCAGTATCCGTATGCAGTAGCTCAAGACAATACTTCCAAGATGACCGTTACCGCTTCTGTATGGGACGGTGTATCGGAAGCTTCCAAAGCTGAAATGTATCCGGAACAAAGCATCTTGGGCGGAAGCCTGAGCGAAACAGACCGTTTCCAGAACTACATTCTGAATGAGTATTCACGTGAGTTCAGCCAAGAATTCTTGTATTATGAATACCTGCACCACTCTGCATGGCAGTATGTACGTATTCTGTACCACTGCAAGGAAGCGTCTACATTGGCTCAAGGTCCGGATTACTGGCCGGTAGCCGACAACGAAGTAAGCGACGGCGCTTTGACCGGACGTGCCGGATTGGGTTACCTCCAACCGTATCACACATTGAAACCGTTCAAACAAGCTACGCTCGACTTGTACACAGACGAAAATAACAATGTATTGACTCCGGATCAGAAAGCTGCTTATCAGAACTACGGTTATTGATAAAACTGAAATTCCGTAAAATATCCGCTCTTATAGGTGGATAGAATTAAGAAGGGAACATGCCAAATGGTGTGTTCCCTTTTTTGTTGGCAGCCGTTCTTCACACCATAGATTACTTGCCCAAGTATTATTGATTACTTGGCCAACTATTATTGGATACTTGGGCTTTTATCCAAGGATACTTGAGCATTTCATTTAGAAATATGCGGATTTTCTATGCTTATGTACAAAATTCCATTCTTTATATGAAGAAATTCCCTCATATTTGCACTCTATAAATAAACTAATTCCATAAACAAAAATAGCATACCATGAAACGATTCTTATTTTTAGCTTCACTGTCTTTGTGTCTGGGACAAGCTGCTTTCGCCCAGTTTGGGCATTGCACACCTTCCGAGAAATTCACCTATATAGACGAACAAACAGGAAATACCATCACGGTGTTGACCGACACCACAAAGAACGACCGTTTTTTATATCAGACTGATCCGATGTGGACCGCTGATGGGAAGTATCTAATTTTCCGTTCATCGAGCCGGGCCAACGACAAAGGAACAAATATGTTCTTTATAGAAATGGAAAGCGGCAAAATTATCCAAGCAACTGAAGGATCGGAATTGGCAGGCACCTATCTGGCCAACAAATCGAACCGCATGTTCATCAGCCGGAAGCAAAACGGCAAGTGGAACATGTATGTGATGAACCTCGACCCTTTCTTTGCAGACGTGAAAAAGGGGGAAGTAGGACGACCGGCTGATTATGAGACCTTTATCGGGACTTTCCCCGAAGAGATGGGACGTCCGGGCGGATTTGCCGTAGATTGTAATGACGACTATGCCTACATCACCGTGGAACGTGAAGGCACTGACGAGGAAAAAGAACGGATGATGAAAAACGCTTTCCTGCCGGAAAGCAACCAACCCATCAAAATAAAGCCTACGCTATGCGGCATCCGCAAAATGAACCTCACAACCGGCCAAGTGGAAAAAGTGATTGATACGGAATTTAAAGTAGGACATATACAAGCCAACCGCTTCGTACCGGGCGAGATTGTATTCTGCAACGAGACAGGAGGCGATGCACATCAACGCATGTGGTATTGCACGGCTGATGGCAAAGTATTCAAACCGTTGTATAAAGAGACTGCGCTTGATTGGGTAACACATGAGACATTGGCAACCAAAGATTACGTTTATTTTAATATATTAGGTTTCCAGCCCCGCCTGCGCAAACAAATCAGCGGCATTGTACGCATCAATCTCAGAACCGATGATGTAGAGCTGATAGGTCAGGTGGAAATGGAGAAAGACCGCCAAGCCATTGAAGGGCAACTGACAGGAAGAGGCTTTTGGCACTGCAACGCCAGCCGTGACAACAAATGGGCGGCAGGAGACACGTTTGGCGGCAATGTATGGCTTATCAACGTACAGACGGGTGAACGCCGCCAATTGGTATCTGATACAAAGATGCGTCCGGACCATGCACACCCCAGCTTCAGCCCGGATGGCACGAAGGTATTGTTCCAGTCGGGACATTTCACAAACGGGAAACGACTGAATCTGATGATGGTAAATATAGAACAATAATCACATAACACTTGAAAAACAGAAAGGAATAGATGAAACGGATTTTTTTAATAGTAGGAATCGTTTTGCTCGCGGTAGCACAGGCAGTTGCGGGCGTACGTGAGAAATACAATTTCAACGCTGAATGGCTGCTGCATGTAGGCGACGCACCTGATGCAGACAAAGTGAAATACAACGATGAAGGCTGGAAACAAGTGACCCTCCCCCGCCCTTTCAACGAGGACGAAGCCTTCAAGCTGGGCATTGAGCAACTGACAGATACCATTGTGTGGTATCGCAAACACTTCAGCCTGCCCGCAGAGGCCAAGGGGAAAAAGATATTTGTAGAGTTTGAGGGGGTGCGCCAAGGAGCCGATTTCTATATCAATGGTCAGCACATCGGTCTGCATGAAAATGGTGCAATGGCTGTTGGCTACGACTTGACACCTTATATTAAATATAAAGGAGACAATGTGCTGGCCGTACGTGTAGACAATGACTGGAACTACAAGGAACGCAGCACACAGACCAAATACCAATGGAGCGACCGTAACTTCAACGCCAACTACGGAGGCATCCCCAAAAATGTGTGGCTGCATGTAACGGATAAACTCTATCAGACATTACCATTGTACAGCAACCTGAAGACAACAGGCGTATATGTATATGCAGACGACATCCGGGTAAAAAGCCGGCAAGCAATCATCCACACCGAATCGGAAGTACGTAATGAATATACACGGCCCAAGACAGTAAGCTATCAAATGGAGTTGATAGACCACGACGGAACGTTGCTGAAACGCATCGAGGGCGACACGAAAGTTGTGAAGCCGGGCGAAACCGTCGTACTGAAAGCAGCTGCCGAGGTAGACGGACTGCACTTCTGGAGCTGGGGCTACGGCTATCTGTACAACGTAAAGACCAGCCTTTGGGTGGAAGGTGAAAAGGTAGATGAAGTAAATACTCGTACCGGTTTCCGTAAGACTCGCTTTGGCCGTGGAAAAGTTTGGCTAAATGACCGAGTCCTCCAAATGAAAGGTTTCGCCCAACGCACCAGCAATGAATGGCCGGGCGTAGGAGCCAGTGTACCCGCCTGGCTGAGCGACTACAGCAACGGACTGATGGTGGAAGGCGGTGCAAACTTGGTGCGTTGGATGCACATCACGCCCTGGAAGCAAGACGTAGAATCGTGCGACCGCGTGGGACTGATACAGGCCATGCCGGCCGGAGACGCCGAGAAGGACCGAGAAGGACGCCAATGGGAACAACGCATGGAACTGATGCGTGATGCCATCATCTACAACCGTAACAATCCAAGTATCCTTTTCTACGAATGTGGAAACGAGAGCATCAGCCGCGAACACATACTGCAAATGAAGGCCATCCGCGACCTGTATGACCCGCATGGAGGACGTGCCATCGGCTCGCGCGAGATGCTGGACATCCGCGAAGCAGAATACGGAGGCGAAATGCTCTATATCAACAAAAGCAAACATCATCCCATGTGGGCCATGGAGTACTGCCGTGACGAGGGACTGCGCAAATATTGGGACGAATATTCGTATCCTTACCATAAAAACGGAGAAGGCAACAAGGCTTTCCGCTCGGCCATGACAAACAAAGTTCAGAAGAATGTGGACGCCAGTGCCTACAACCATAACCAAGACTCATTTACCATTGAACAGATACGCCGATGGTATGATTATTGGCGTGAACGTCCGGGAACGGGAGAACGGGTAAGTTCGGGAGGAGTGAAGATTATCTTCTCGGACACGAATACACACTATCGAGGCGTAGAGAACTACCGACGTAGCGGTGTAACAGATGCAATGCGCATTCCCAAAGATGCCTTCTTCGCCCATCAGGCAATGTGGGACGGATGGGTAGACATCGAAAATCCGCGCATCCACATCATCGGGCACTGGAATTATCCGGAAGACGTTGTAAAACCGGTTTATGTGGTCTCTAACACAGAGCAAGTGGAACTGCTACTGAACGGACGTTCCTTAGGCATGGGACGGCAAGACTACCGTTTCCTTTATACATGGGACTATGTAGCTTATGAACCGGGCGAACTGGTGGCCGTAGGCTATGATGCCGAAGGGAAGGAATTGTGCCGCACCCAATTACAGACAGCGGGCGAACCACAGCAAATCAAATTAAGTGTCATTCAAAACCCGAACGGCTGGAAAGCGGACGGAGCCGACATGACACTGTTGCAAGTAGAAGTCGTGGATAAGGACGGACGCCGCTGCCCATTGGCCAACAACCTGATACATTTTGAGGTGGAAGGTCCGGCTGAATGGCGGGGAGGCATTGCCCAGGGTAAAGACAACTACATCTTATCACGGGATTTGCCTGTAGAATGCGGTATAAACCGTGCCTTGCTACGCTCGCTCACAACAGCCGGCACCATACATGTTACAGCCACGGCCGAAGGACTGAAACCTGCCAAAGTGGAGTTGAGCACAACACCCATCGAAGTCATTGGAGGACTAAGCACATACATCCCAGGTGAAGAACAAGAAGGTCGCCTGACACGTGGCGAGACACCTTTAACTTCTTCATACACAGACACGAAAGTAGATGTGGACATTGTATCGGCCACAGCAGGAGCTAATGCGGAAAAAGCCCTGAACAGCTATGATGACAACGAACTGAGCGAATGGACTAACGACGGACGTCTGCAAACGGCATGGATTACTTACAAACTGGACCGCAGCGCCGTAGTAGATGAAGTGTGCATCAAGCTGACAGGATGGCGCATGCGTAGCTATCCACTGGAAATATATGCCGGAGACGAACTGATATGGAGCGGCGAGACAGGACGTAGCTTAGGTTATGTGCACTTGGACGTGAAACCGGTGTTGACCAACGAAATAACCATTCGTCTGAAAGGAGCCAGTGAGGAGAGCGACGCATTTGGACAAATTGTGGAAGTGGCCGCACCTGCCGCAGGCGAACTGGACTTATACAAAGCTAAAGGCGGTGATAAAACAGGACACGAATTACGCATCGTAGAAGTGGAATTCAAAGAAAATCTGTGGAAATGAAGCGATATGGCTTTAAAATACTGTTCGGCCTTCTCTGCCTTTCTTTCGGAATGACAGGAAAGTGCCTGTTGCATGCCCAGCCGTACCAAAGCGAGAATTTATCACGCGGACTGGTGGCCATACCTGTGGACGAGGGTATGTACCTAAGCTGGCGGATGACACTGAACGATGCTCCAAACATTGCTTTCGACTTATATAGACAAAGTGGAGATGAACGGGAAGTAAAGCTAAACGAAACTCCTATCCGGCAAACATCGGATTTCGTAGACCGCACAGTAAACTGGACAGTAGACAACCGTTGGTCACTGCGGCAAGACGGACATGAAGTAGCTTCGTGGACACACCGCAAGGAGGAGGAGCAGAAGCCTTATCTGTCCATACCCATACAACGACCTGAAGGAGGCGAAGTGGCGGGCGAACACTATACCTACCGGGCCAATGACGCCAGCGTGGGAGATTTGGACGGAGATGGAGAGTATGAAATCGTATTGAAGTGGGACCCGACAAACTCTAAAAGGCCACCACAACGGGGTTTTACGGGAAAGACTTACCTGGATGCCTACAAAATGAACGGGCAACGACTATGGCGCATTGACTTAGGCTGGAACGTACGCTCAGGAGCTGCCACAACAAACTTTCTCGTATATGACTTTGACGGGGACGGACGGGCGGAACTTTGCTGCAAGACAGGAGATGGCACGGTGGACGGAACCGGGCAAGTGATAGGAGACGCGAAAGCTGACTGGCGGACATGGGACCGACAATCGCCTACGTATGGCAAGATAGTGAACGGCCCGGAATACCTGACTGTATTTGACGGACAGACAGGACGGGCACTCGACACGCAGGAATACATACCGACCCGCTACCCGTTGGACGGCTGGGGAGGCATCGGAGGTAATTGCGGAAACGATAATACCGGCGGACGCTCGGACCGTTTCACGGCATGCGTAGCTTTGCTGGACGGACAGACGCCCTCTCCCGTCATGATACGCGGCTGGTATGGTCGTACTGTATTGGCAGCATGGACATTCAAAAAAGGAAAGTTGCGCCCGCTGTGGACTTTTGACAGTGCACAACCCGGCTTGGAGGCGTATTCCGGCATGGCGAATCATGGAGTTTCTGTAGCAGACTTTGACGGAGACGGATATGACGAGATTTGTGTGGGAGCCATGACCGTGGATCACAACGGGCAGGGACTTTACTCGACAGGCTTGCGACACGGCGATGCCTTACATGTAGGAAGACTGATTCCCTCACGTCCCGGACTACAGGTGTATGGTGTGCATGAAAACGAAGGGGACAACGAGATTGTGCGGCGCACGCCTGCTGTAGCCATGTTTGACGGTGCTACAGGCGAAATTATCTGGCAGGACGGATTGGGTAAGGATGCCGGACGCGGGGTGGCTGCCGACATCGATCCAAGATATGAAGGAGCGGAATGCTGGTGCAATGTAGGAGGACTTAGGCGGGGAGATACCGGTGCCGTCATCAGTGAACAGAAACCGAATTCATGCAACTTTACCATTTATTGGGATGCAGACCCGTTAGCCGAGTTGCTGGATCATACATCCATCAGCAAATGGAACTGGAAAACAGAAACCACGGATTTGCTGATGAAGGCGGAAGGAGTAGTGTCCAACAACGGAACGAAAGGTAATCCCTGCCTCAGCGGTGACATCTTAGGCGATTGGCGGGAGGAAGTGATATGGGCATCGGAAGACCAGACGGAACTGCGTGTGTATGTAACCACCATCCCGGCTAAGGACCGTCGCGTGACACTGATGAACGACCGCCAATACCGGCTGGCTATTGCATGGCAAAACGTCGCCTATAACCAGCCGCCGCACGTAAGTTTTGAAATGAAATAACGAAAATATAAATATGGTATGAAACGAAACACAATCTTAGCGGGCATCTGCCTTAGCATACTGTTCGGACTGAACGGTCATGCACAAAACAAAGTAGCTGCTCCGATGAAGGATGTCAACCAGGTGATTGACAACACACTCGACAGCCTTAACAAAGCTCGCACAGCACGTCCTGTAGCGGGAAGCAGCCGTAAAGGAAACAATCCGGTATTGTTCTTAGTAGGAAACAGCACCATGCGCACCGGCACCTTAGGCAATGGCAATAACGGACAATGGGGATGGGGATACTTCGCCCATGAGTATTTTGACGAAGACCGCATCACAGTGGAAAACCATGCATTAGGCGGCACCAGCAGCCGGACGTTCTATAATCGGCTGTGGCCGGATGTGTTGAAAGGCATCCGCAAAGGCGACTGGGTAATCATTGAACTGGGACACAACGACAACGGGCCTTATGACAGCGGACGGGCACGAGCTTCTATTCCCGGCATTGGCAAAGACTCGCTGCAAGTAACCATAAAGGAAACCGGCGTAAAGGAAACCGTATATACCTACGGAGAATATATGCGCCGCTTCATCCGTGACGTTAAAGCCAAAGGCGCACATCCCATTCTGATGTCACTCACACCGCGAAACGCCTGGGATGATGCCGACAGCACCATCATTACACGTGTAAACGAGACATTTGGCCTTTGGGCTAAACAAGTGGCAAAGAAAGAACGTATCCCCTTCATCGACCTGAACGACATCACAGCACGCAAATTCGAGAAATTCGGCAAAGAGAAGGTGAAGTATATGTTCTACCTCGACCGCATTCACACCAGCGAATTCGGAGCAAGGGTAAATGCAGAATCAGCAGCCGAAGGCATACGCGCCTACAAACGACTGAAACTGGCAGACTATCTGAAGCCCGTGGCAGACAAGGCTGCGAAGGTGACGCGCAAAGAAGGTTGCCCGGTGGTATTCACCGTGGGCGACAGTACCGTACGTAATAAAGATAAAGGAGATGACATGTGGGGATGGGGCAGCGTATTCGCCGAAGTGCTGGATACAACACGCATCACGGTAGCCAACCAAGCCATGGCAGGACGCAGTGCCCGTACTTACTTGGACGAAGGACGTTGGGACAGCGTGTACTATGCCCTACAACCGGGTGATTTCGTACTGATACAATTCGGACACAACGATGCCGGTGACATCAATGTGGGCAAAGCCCGAGGCGAACTGCAGGAAGCAGGCGATGAAAGCCGTGTGTTCCTCATGGAAAAAACCGGTAAATATCAAGTGATCTATACTTTTGGCTGGTATCTGCGCAAGTTCATTATGGACGTAAAGGAAAAAGGCGCAATCCCCATTGTGTTGAGCCACACTCCGCGCAACAAGTTCGACAACGGACAGATAGAGCGCAACACCAAGTCTTTCGGAGCCTGGACAAAAGCCGCTGCCGAACGTGCCGGTGCCTACTACATAGACCTGAATAAGATCTCGGGCGACAAGTTCCAGGACATGGGTTACAACCAAGGCCTGCGCGTAGTGGCCGAATATTTCAAGAACGACCATACGCACACCTCACTGAAAGGTGCCAGACTCAACGCACAAAGCATTGCGGAAGGATTAAGACAAACAGATTGTCCGCTGAAAGAGTATTTGAAATAAACTTAATATGCCAATGTGCTAATGCGCCAATATGCCAATGCCATGCGGCATGAGAACACATTGAGGCAAGCACAACGCAACCCCATGAGCACATGAGCACATTGGCACATTAACATATTAGCACATTAAATCATGAAACACTTATTCATCCTCTTATTCTTACTCATATCCTGTGGAACGTATGCCACCGACTGGCAATCCCGCGGATTGGGCAAGAAAGATTTCAAGAAATATTGGAAAGTAGAATCCGAGTCACCGGACTACAGCATGACTTTCCAAGGAGACACGGCGGAGATTGTTTCACCCAAAGGACTGACCCTCTGGCTGAAGGAAAAGATGAGCGGACGGGTAACCATTGAATATGACGCCCGTGTCGTGGTACGTGAAGAAGGCGACCGACTGAGCGACCTCAACTGCTTTTGGATGGCTTCAGACCCTCAACACCCAGACAACTTGTGGAAACGGGAAAAGTGGCGCAGCGGCATCTTCCTGAACTGCTACACACTGCAACTTTATTACTTGGGCTACGGAGGCAATCACAACTCTACGACCCGTTTCCGCCGCTACAATGGCAACGAAGCAGGCGTTACGGATGCCAAAGCACGTCCTGCCATACTGAAAGAATATAATGACAAAGAGCATCTGCTGGAGGCCAACCGCTGGTATCACATCCGGATAACCACCGACGGGTATCGCACTTGCTACTACATCAACGGTGAGCGTCTGATAGACTTCCGCGATGCAGAGCCCTTGACCGAAGGATGGTTTGGCTTCCGCACCACATTGTCACGTACGCAAATCGCTAACTTCCGCTACAAAGCCGAACCATTGCAGGCAGACGAAGTGGCCTTGCACTGGATTGGTGATGCTCCGGCTACGGACAAGGCTGTAAGTTTCGGTGTCCCGTTCGATGAAGGATATGCCCAAGAAGGAGAGAAATGGATACTCGCCACAGGAACCGGCCAAACCGTAGGAACCGACACTTGGCCGTTGGCATATTGGCCGGACGGTTCTGTAAAATGGTTAGGCGTAGCAGCCGTCGCCCCTGCTACGTCCGAAGGGTTGACACTGAAAAAAGCCCCGAAGAAAAGCAAACAAGAACCGACTATCGACAAGCTTTCAGTCAGTGAGACGGAAGGACAAATACAGATAAACACCGGTGCGGTATCGGCCTATATCCCCCGCCAAGGAGCTTGTTTGATAGACAGTCTGCTCTATGGCAGCGTCTGCGTAGGCAAGCAGGGACGTTTAGTCTGCACCACGCAAAGCGAACCGGTATCAGACGGCACCTCTCAAGTAACGTTTGCCCACTATACCAGCGCGTTGAAGTCTGTCAGCGTGGAACGTGCGGGCAACGTACGGGCCGTGGTAAAACTGGAAGGTGTTCACCAAAATACTGAAAACTCCCGCGAATGGTTACCGTTTGTCGTGCGCCTGTACTTCTATGCCGGAAGCCCGGAGATAAAGATGGTGCACAGCATCGTGTTCGATGGCGATGAGCAGAAAGACTTCATCCGTGCCTTAGGTGTACGCTTCGATGTTCCTTTGCGCGAGACGCTTTACAACCGTCACGTAGCCTTCTCCTGCGCCGATGGAGGCGTATGGAGCGAACCGGTACAACCATTGGTAGGCCGCAGAGTACTGTCTCTACCCGACACAAAGGACAAACGAACGCCCTACATGCAACAACAACAGATGGAAGGCGTACGCATCCCGGACAGCACGGCATTTGATGCAGCCGGGCGCGCCTTGCTCCGTCACTGGGCATCATGGGACGGCTACCGGCTGTCGCAACTTACCGCCGACGCTTTCAGCATACGCAAACGCGCCAACAGCGACAATCCTTGGATAGGAACTTTCAGCGGTACACGCAGTGACGGCTATGCTTTCGTGGGCGATGTGTCAGGCGGATTGGGAATGCGTCTCCACGATTTCTGGCAATCCTATCCTTCCTCATTGGAAGTAAACGAAGCCAAAAGTGAAGCCGCCACGTTGACCGCTTGGCTATGGAGCCCCGAAGCCGAACCGATGGACCTGCGCCATTACGACAATGTGGCACATGACCTCAACGCCAGCTATGAAGACGTGCAGCCCGGGCTGAGCACCCCATACGGCGTGGCACGCACCTCGACACTGACGCTCGTACCCGGCAGCGGCTACGCAGGAAAAGAAGCCTTTGCCGAGCAGGCCAGACAAACGACCGTACCCGGTCTGCTGATGCCCGTGCCCGAATATCTCCATGCCCGCGAAGCTTTCGGCATCTGGAGCCTCCCCGACCGCAGCACACCATCCCGCGCTCAAGTAGAAGACCGTTTGGACTCCTACCTCACCTTCTATCAGAAAGCCATCGAGCAGAACAAGTGGTACGGCTTCTGGCATTACGGTGATGTGATGCACGCTTACGACCCCGTCCGCCACACCTGGCGTTACGACATTGGCGGCTTTGCCTGGGACAACACCGAACTGGCTTCCAACGGATGGTTGTGGTACAGCTTCCTACGCACCGGCTGGGCAGACATCTGGCGAATGGCCGAAGCCATGACTCGCCACACCTGCGAGGTTGACGTCTATCACATAGGACCGAATGCAGGATTGGGAAGCCGCCACAACGTCAGCCATTGGGGTTGCGGAGCCAAGGAAGCCCGCATCAGCCAGGCGGCATGGAACCGTTTCTACTATTATCTGACTACAGACGAACGTTGCGGTGACCTGATGACCGAGGTAAAAGACGCGGAACAAAAGCTCTATACCCTCGACCCCATGCGTCTGGCCCAGCCACGAGAGAAATATCCCTGCACGGCTCCCGCCCGCCTGCGCATCGGTCCGGACTGGATAGCCTATGCCGGCAACTGGATGACCCAATGGGAACGAACCCGCGACACAGCCTATCGGGACAAAATCATCGCCGGCATGAAGAGCATTGCAGCCCTGCCCAGCCGTACATTTACCGGCCCGCTGGCCTTAGGATTCGACCCCGCTACAGGCATCCTTACCTCAGAGTGCGACCCCAAACTTCAGGCCACCAACCACTTGATGACCATCATGGGCGGATTCGAAATCATGAACGAGATGCTTCGCATGATTCGCCTGCCGGAATGGGATGACACTTGGCTGAACCACGCCGCCAACTACAAGCAGAAAGCTTGGGAACTGAACCACAACCGCTTCCGCATTTCCCGCTTAGAGGCATACGCCGCCTGGTTGTTGCGTGACGCCGACCGTGCCCGTCAGGCGTGGGAAGGCCTGTGGAACGACGTCCCCCGCACGGAACAAGGCGGCTTGAAGATAGACCAAGTGCAACCACCCTTCGTGCCCGCTCCGCTGGACGAATGTCCCTACATCAGCACCAACGATGCGGCTACCTGGAGTCTGGACGCCATCTACATGCAGGAGGTCATTCCACTGGATAAATGAGGCAATGCCCAAAGCATGAGACACCATCAGTGGCACTGATGATAGGCAAAGGTGCCACTGATGATAGGCATCAGTGCCACTGATGGTAACCAAAGGTGGCACCTTTGCTATCTCGAAGTAAAGAGAACATTCTAACAAATAAGCATATGATACGAATAAAGAAACCTATCTGCGTGATGGCTGCCTGCTGCGCGGCAGCTATTACCATGGCCCAACCCGCCTACGATTACTCCAAGCTGCAACGCGAAGACTTGGGACGCGGCGTAGTGGCCTTTCGTGAAAGTCCGTCAGACGTATGCCTGTCGTGGCGTTATCTTTCATCCGATGCGACACTGACTTCTTTCAACATCTATCGGGATGACAAGAAGATAGCCAATGTGCCTGCCGATGCGGGAACCTTCTATCGAGACGCCTATGACGGAACGGGCAAAGCCGTGTATGAAGTCCGCCCGGTAGTGGACGGCAAGGAGCTCACCGACAAGCGCGGGACCTACGTTCTGCCTGCCAATGCCCCTGTCGGCTACTTGGAAATTCCAATGGACAAGCCGGCCGATGGCGTGACACCTGCAGGTGACACCTATACATACAGCGCAAGCGACTCTTCCATCGGCGATGTGGACGGAGACGGCGAATATGAGCTCATCGTGAAGTGGGACCCGTCCAACTCCCACGACAATGCCCATGACGGCTATACGGGCAATGTCCTCTTCGACTGCTATCGCTTGAACGGTGAAAAGCTGTGGCGCATCGACTTAGGACACAATGTTCGTGCCGGTGCCCACTACACACAATTCATGGTATTCGACCTCGATGGCGACGGACGCGCCGAGTTGGTCATGAAGACTTCGGACGGCACTATAGACGGCAAAGGCAAAGTCATTGGCGATGCTGATGCCGACTATCGTGAGAAAGGCGTGCCGGGTAAAGGGAAAACGCCCGTCAATCAAGGCCGTATCCTGACGGGAAACGAATACCTTACCGTATTTAACGGATTGACAGGCGCCGCCATGCACACCATCGACTATATCCCCGCCCGTGGCAATCTGAGCGACTGGGGCGATAATCGTGCCAACCGCAGCGACCGCTTCCTGGCGTGCGTGGCTTACTTAGACGGTGTACACCCCAGCGTGGTTATGTGCCGGGGCTATTATACCCGTGCCGTATTGGCCGCTTTCGACTGGGATGGCAAACGCTTGAAACAGCATTGGATATTCGACAGCAACAACCCCGGATGTGAAGGATATGCCGGACAAGGCAACCACAACCTGCGTGTAGGTGATGTAGATGGAGACGGATGCGATGAAATACTTTACGGTTCCTGCGCCATCGACCACGATGGGACAGGCCTCTACACCACCGGCATGGGTCATGGAGATGCCATGCACCTGACAGGATTCTCGCCTGACATGCCCGGCCTGCAAGTATGGGATTGCCACGAAAACCGCAAGGACGGCTCCAGCTTCCGCGACGCGGCCACCGGCAAGGTGCTGTTTCAGATTAAAAGCAACATTGACGTAGGCCGTTGCATGGCCGCCGACATCGATCCGCGTAATCCGGGCGTTGAAATGTGGTCTGCCGATTCACACGGCGTACACAATTTCAAAGGCGAAGTCATCCGTTCCGCAGTGAAGCCTCTCTCCATCAACATGGCCGTATGGTGGGACGGCGACCTGTTGCGCGAATTGCTGGACCATGAGACAGTTTCCAAGTACGATTGGGAAGCTGATACTTGCCGCCCGCTCATCAAGTTCGAAGGATGCGCTTTCAATAACGGCACCAAGTCCAATCCTTGTTTGCAAGGCGATATTGTGGGCGACTGGCGCGAGGAAGTATTGGTTCGTACGGAAGACAGCCACGCTCTGCGTCTCTACATCTCCCCGATACCTACTTCCTATCGTTTCCACACATTCTTGGAAGACCCCGTTTACCGCATCAGCATCGCTACGCAGAACGTTGCCTACAACCAACCTACCCAACCCGGCTTCTACTTCGGTCCGGACCTGAAGAAAGGATGGTTCCGCGGATACGAGATTAAATAATGTGCCAATATGCTGATGTGCCAATGTGCTAAATAGTAAATGAATAGAATTGTAAATAAAATATAGTAAATAAAAACATGAAAGTATTGACACTAACATGCGCTATGCTGCTGATGGCAGGAATAAGCGCAAATGCACAGAAGAAAGAAGTGGTGAATGACTCCAACACCCCGTTGCATCTCCTGCAACCGGCCTACAAAGTCCCGTATGGAGCCTTGTCGGTTGAAGACGTAAAGAACGACATGGACCGCGTGCTCCACTATTTGGAGGCCAACACTCCGACACGTGTAGTCAATAAGAACAACGGGAAAGTAATAACCGACTATACCAAAATTAACTCCAATTCCCAGTTAGAGCGCGGTGCTTTCCGTCTGGCCAGTTACGAATGGGGTGTAACCTATTCAGCCATGCTGGATGCCGCCGAGGCCACGGGTGACCCGGCTTACGCCTCCTACGCTACGGACCGCATGAAATTCCTGGCAGAAGTCGCTCCACATTTCCGTAAGCTGATTGAAGCCGGCAAGGAAGTCGACCCGCAAATGAAGCAAATCCTGACCCCACATGCCTTAGACGATGCCGGAGCCGTATGCGCTTCCATGATTAAGGCAAAGCTGAAAGACGCGTCCCTCCCTGTAGACGAACTCATTGCGAACTACATGGACTTCATTCTGAACAAAGAATACCGTCTGGCCGATGGAACTTTTGCCCGTACTCGTCCCCAGCACAACACCCTTTGGCTGGACGATATGTTCATGGGTATTCCTCCCATTGCCTACTATTCCCTGCTGAACGAGAATAAGAAGCAGACCTGCCAGGCCGAAGCACTTCGCCAAGTATTCCAATTTGCCCAGCGCATGTGGGTGCCCGAAAAGAAACTCTTCCGTCACGGCTGGGTAGAAGGAATGGGCGATCACCCCGCTTTCCATTGGGGACGTGCCAACGGTTGGGCCTTGCTGACTATGTGCGAAGTACTGGATGTGCTTCCCGAAGACTATCCCCAGCGCGACCAGTTGATGGAGCTATTCCGTGAGCATGTACGCGGACTGGCCGCTCTGCAAAGCGGAGAAGGCTTCTGGCACCAATTACTCGACCGCAACGATTCCTATTTGGAGACGTCCGCCACGGCCATCTACGTTTATTGTTTTGCCCACGCCATCAACAAAGGCTGGATTGACGCCATGGCCTACGGTCCGGTAGCCCAGTTGGGTTGGCATGCCGTAAGCACACAGATTAATGAAGAAGGCCAAGTAGACGGCACCTGCGTAGGTACCGGCATGGCATTCGACCCCGCCTTCTACTACTATCGTCCTGTCAACGTCTATGCCGCTCACGGATATGGTCCCGTCATTTGGGCAGGCGCCGAGATGATAAAAATGCTCAAGGCTCAGCATCCCAGGATGAACGATAGTGCCATTCAATACTATCGCACGGAACAAAAGACGAATGAACCGATTTTCCATGTAGAGAAATGATAATTTATCTAATTTGTAAATCGTTAAATTGTAAATGTAAAGATGAAACGCGAAGCATTTAAGATGTTTTTAAAGCCGGGATACGAAAAAGAGTACGAACGGCGTCATGCGGCCATCTGGCCCGAGTTAAAGAAAATGTTGTCCGACGGTGGCGTATACGATTATTCCATCTATTGGGATAAGGATACCAACATTCTGTTCGCCTGCCAGAAGACAAAAGGCGAAGAATCCTCCCAAGACATGGGTGCCAACCCCATCGTACAGAAGTGGTGGGACTACATGGCAGACATCATGGAAGTAAACGCAGACAATTCTCCCGTCACCATTCCTCTGCCTGAAGTTTTCCACATGGACTGACGCCTCTTCCCCTACAGAACAGACAACAGCAGACTGCGGGCAACAGGCTGTTGGCAAGAAAAAAGCGCACTACGTTTGGTCGGGTGCGTTTTTTTTTGTACGTTTGTGCGCTATGAAAACAAAATAAAGAAATGAGAAAATATATTCTTTGCTGCATCTGCCTACTGTTCATTCTTGGACAAACGAATGCCGTTGAGATTCGTTCTCGGCAACTGACCACTGCCGATGGCATCGCCAACAATACTGTCCGGTGTATGTATCAGGACAGCAAGGGATTCATTTGGATGGGCACAATGAATGGACTTAGCCGTTATGACGGCAACACATTCGTTACCTACCGACCTGCCCCTTCCGCCTCATTGTCATTGTGCGACCATCGTATAAGCAGCCTGCAAGAAGACAATAACGGATTCTTATGGATTTCCTCGCACGTGGAACGATATAGTTGCTACGACCTGAAACAGGAACGTTTTGTCGACTTCACCGGCTGTGGTGAATATAACGAGCTATATAGTGACCTACTAATAGACCGTCAAGGGAACGCATGGCTTTGGCACGATGGAAACGGTTGCCGCAGAGTGAATTACGTCTATGGAAAATTTGTGTCCACGATATTCAAAGAATCACAAAAGAATCTTGTATCAGACAAAGTGGCATACGTATACGAAGACGAACAAGGCATAGTCTGGATAGGGACAAACAAAGGAGTTATGAAAGTGGAAGGTGACAATACAGAATTAATATTGCCTTCTCATCAAGCCATTGCCACCTGTTCAGAAGACGGCATTGACTATTTTCTCTCGGTAGATGGCCAGTTGGAGGCTTGGCAACAAGGCAAGCGCGAATCGGTAGGAAGCTTGTCAAATTCCTCCATAAAAGTACTCAATGAATTGAAACTTCCCGGTCTTTGGGTGATTTTCACCGACAAAGGAGGATATGAAGTAGACTTACGAACATGGCGGATTAGCCGAAGCACCCGTTTGGATATTCTCAACGCACAAGTGGTGAAAGACAATTGGGGAAATGGTTGGGTTTCAAATCATACGGGGAAGATATGGCGTGCTGATGCCATAAGCGGTGACATCAGACAATTCACTTTGATGCCTCCGGAGAAAGTTAAATACGTAGATGAAGAACGCTATCATATTGTATGCGATTCACGTGGATTCGTTTGGATTTCAACCTACGGCAATGGCCTTTTCTTATATGACATTCGCGAAGAAGCCATGCATCATTTTGCATTCGAGACCGAAGGCACAAGCCATGTCACCTCCGACTATCTGCTTTATGTGATGGAAGACCGCCGCGGAGGAATATGGGTTAGCTCGGAGTATGCAGGCGTGTCCCACATCCAGCTTTCTGGAGAAAGTGCGCAACGCCTATTGCCCGAACCTGAAATGAGAGCCGGACGCTTCAACACCATACGTATGATAAACAAAACCGCAGACGGCACCATCTGGATCGGCACACGCCAAGGCGGACTTTATACTTATCAGCCTCAATCACAAACTTTAAAGAAAGAAGCTACTTACGATACAAATGTCTATGCCGTAGCACAGGATAAAGATAACCGACTATGGATAGGCACCCGTGGCGCAGGACTGAATATAGACGGAGAGTGGTATCGCCAGCACCCTGCCGATACCACTTCGTTAGGAGCCAACAACATTTTCGACCTTTTATACGACCGCCGGGGACGCATGTGGATAGGAACCTTTGGAGGCGGATTATGCTTAGCCAAGCCTACAGACGAAGGCCGGCGTTATTCGTTCAGAAGATTTTTAAACAACAGCTATGCCCAAAGCCAAATACGAGTTTTAGAGGAAGATGCCAACGGATGGATATGGGCAGGAACCAGTGCCGGTGTGTATGTATTCCACCCCGATTCACTTATCATGGATAAGTCTGCCTATTTCGCTTTCAATATGGCAAGTGGGCAATTACCCAGTAATGAAATAAAATGTCTGTTCTGTGACAGCAAAGACCGCATGTGGATAGGGACATCGGGGAAAGGACTCAGCCTATGCGAGTTAGGAACGGATTACAAGGACTTGCACTTCACATATTTCGATGTTTCAGACGGATTGGTCAACAATATGGTACAATCCATTACCGAAGACCGTACAGGGAAAATATGGATTGCTACGGAATTGGGTATTTCATGCTTTGATCCAGACTCCCATAGCTTCGAGAATTTATTCTTTGCGCCAAACACACTTGGCAACGCTTATAGCGAAAACAGCTGTGCGCAAACCGATGACGGCCGCTTGCTCTTTGGCTCCAATTACGGATTGTTCGCCATCAATCCCGAAGAAGCGGTAAGTGACAATCCGGAGGCTCCGGTCGTATCTTTTACCGGTTTATACATCAACGGCATTTTGGTAAGCCCCGGTGAACCGGATTCCCCATTATCGCGTTCCATGGCCTATACCAATAAAATAAAGTTGAACCATAAGCAAAATTCGTTCGTTGTCAATTTTTCAACCTTCGACTATCCCCTATCGGACGCAACGAAATACATGTATCGCCTCGACCGATATGATAAAGATTGGAGTGTGCCTTCGCCTCTGAATTTTGCAACTTATAAAAATCTGGATCCGGGACATTACAAACTACATGTCAGAGCCTGCAACAGACATGGCGTATGGTCCGCAAAAGAAGCCGTGCTGGATATTGTTGTAACCCCTCCTTTCTGGCTCACGAATTGGGCATTCATGCTCTATGCGCTCCTTATCGCAATGGCACTTTATGTAACATTCCGGTTAGTGCGCAACTTCAACATGCTTCGCAACCGTATTGAAGTAGAAAAGCGCCTGACCGAATACAAATTGGTTTTCTTTACCAACATTTCCCACGAATTTCGTACGCCTCTCACTTTGATACAAGGCGCATTGGAGAAAATAAAAGAAACCAAACGCTGGCCCAAAGAGAGTAAACATGCCCTGCAAGTAATGGACAAGAGTACACAACGCATGTTACGGCTTATCAATCAGTTGCTTGAATTCCGGAAGATGCAGAACAACAAACTGGCTCTTTCGCTTGAAGAAGCCGATGTCATTGCGTTCCTTCGCGACATTTATCAAAACTTTACGGATACTGCGGAATCAAAGAAAATGGATTTCCACTTTATCACTTCTGTAGATTCCTATATGATGTTTGTGGACAAAGGATATTTAGACAAAATTACTTATAACCTACTATCGAATGCTTTCAAATATACGCCTTCAGGCGGAAAGGTGACCTTTAGCGTATCAGTAGATGAGAAGCAGAAGAAACTGATTCTAAAAGTGACCGATACGGGGGTAGGCATCCCTAAAGAGAAACAAGGCGAACTCTTTAAACGCTTTATGCAAAGTAGTTTCTCGGGCAGCAGCATGGGTGTGGGCCTCCACCTAAGCCATGAACTGGCGGTTAAACACAAAGGTTCCATCAGTTATGCCGAAAACGTGGAAGGAGGCTCTATTTTTACCGTTGTCTTACCGACCGATTCATCCGTTTATGAGACAAAAGACTTCTTAGTGCCTCATAATATCCTACTGAAGGAAGAGGAAGAAGAAAAACAAAAACAAAATGCCCTATCCGATGAGTTCAAACACTACGAAGAACTTTTCACCCAAAAAGAGGCTTTGACGCAATACAAAATGCTCATCATTGAGGACGACAATGATGTACGCGATTTCTTGAAGGAAGAAGCCAGCCACTATTTTGAGGTTGTAACCGAAGCCGAAGGCAAAACTGGCTTGGAACGGGCAAAGACATATGATGCAGACCTGATAGTTTGCGATGTCCTTATGCCTGGCATGGATGGTTTTGAAGTAACCCGTCGCCTGAAGAAAGACTTCAATACGAGCCACATCCCCGTTATTCTACTCACAGCCATGAGTTCTGATGAAAATCGTTTGGAAGGAATAGAAAGCGGCGCCGATGCCTATATCACCAAACCATTCAGTCCTAAGCTATTATTGGCAACGGCTTTCAAACTTATAGAACAGCGCCGTAAGTTACGCGCCAAATACTCGAAAACACCGGACATGACCGATCCAATCGTATCCTCTTCTTCCGGAGACCGTGCTTTTGCCACCCGTCTTCAAGCCGTAGTAGAAGCCCACATCGGCGATTCTGCCTTTAGCGTAGATACCTTTGCGGCAGAGATGGGTTTAGGCCGTACAGCCTTCTACCGGAAAGTACGTGGTCTCACCGGTTACACACCCAATGAGTACATTCGTGTAGTTCGCCTGAAGAAAGCCGCCTCCCTGTTGCTGGAAGGTAAATATACCGTTTCTGAAATCTCGTATCGCATAGGCATCAGCGATCCATTTTATTTCAGCAAGAGTTTCAAACAACACTTCGGAGTCTCACCCTCAGCCTATAAAGGAAACCCCGGAGTTGTTGCAAAGGAAGAATGAGTACGTAAGTTCTATTACAGACGCGATGATTCTCTGCATACAGGACAATAAATGCCATCCATGTACGATTAATAATCGTTCGCACGTACGATTATTAATAATATAACTTAACGATGCACAATCGTACAAACACTTAAGCATAAGAAAGTGTATTAAATTAAATGATAATCTATCATATAACTAAATATAATTAGTTACTTATCTAAATTGCAGCATACCCTAACCCATACAAGTACGGGAACTATCTTATTGCCCCATTTTTGTCAATGAAATTCTTTTTCTGAAAGGCGAGCGCAGAATTGCCTCAGAAACACTGCACTGATTGCGTTCAATGAGCGCAGTATTTCTTCCAAATCAGCGCAGTATTTAGGGGGTAAACACTGCGCTGATTTAGCGCAAATAGCGCAGTGTTTCTTTAGACCATAAATAACTGTATATCAGCAATATACATAAACTATTACATAAAACAGATAATTTTAGAGGACGAATTTATACATTCATTAAGGAATAAGTGGTCCAAAACAAAACATAAGTTAAAAATTAGTGTTAAATAAAATTCCTAACCAATCAGAAGTAAGTTTCCCCCAAAAATCCGTATCTTTGAAGTTGAATAGCAATAAAGCCTGATTCTCTAAATACCATATTATATATGAAAAAGTTTTGTGCCCTATTTTCTTCAGCCGTTTTGTTTTGCCCGTTTGCAGGCAATGCACAAGAAAACGCTTCCCTCTCCACCCCCAATGTAGTTTATATCTTGGCGGACGATTTGGGTATAGGCGACTTAGGATGTTACGGTCAACAACAAATAAAAACACCGAACATTGACCATATAGCTGACAATGGCATGAAATTTTTGTGGCACTACTCGGGAGCTACGGTTAGTGCTCCCTCGCGTTGCGCCTTGCTGACCGGCAAACACATGGGTCATGCAGCCATCCGAGGCAATGATGTGGTAAACGGCTCGGACGGTTTGCCCTATGAAACGCCTCTACCTTCGGAAGAAACCACCGTAGCTAATCTTTTTAAACAACGCGGATACGCCACCGCTTGCGTGGGTAAATGGGGGTTGGGCGGTCCCGGGACCATAGGCGAGCCAAGGAAACATGGCTTCGACTATTTCTACGGATACTTGGGCCAAGCTTTCGCACACAGCTATTATCCTAATTTTCTCCACGAGAACGAAAAAAAAATCCAGTTAAGCGGGAAAGCTTACTCACACGACTTAATCATAGAAAAGGCATTGGCATTTATTGACCAACATGCCGATGAGCCATTCTTCCTTTACTTCACACCCACCATCCCCCATGCGGATCTTGATATCCCGCAAGAAGCAATGAAGGAGTATGAAGGCAACTTTTGTGAAACGCCTTATAAAGGTGGCGGATACAAAGCCCAGCAAAATCCGCGCGCTGCATTTGCCGCCATGGTAACACACTTGGACAGAAGTGTAGGCATGATAATGAACAAGCTGAAAGAACGGGGCATCTATAACAATACTATTGTGATATTTACATCGGACAACGGCACTCATCTCGAAGGTGGACATGACCCGCATTATTTCGATAGCAACGGCCCTTTCCGCGGACATAAACGTGACTTATATGAAGGCGGCATACGTACTCCTTTCGTCATTCAATGGCCGGGAGTCATTCCGCAAGGAGTGATAAGCGACCACATATCCGCTTTTTGGGATTTTCTGCCAACTATAGGTGAATTGCTGGATGTACAATTGCCCGATGGCATAGACGGACTTTCCTATCTACCGACTTTGACCGGACAGGGAGAACAGCGTAGGCACGGGTGTATCTACTTTGAATTTTTCGAAGAGGGAGGAAAGCAATCCATCATGACTCCGGATGGCTGGAAACTTATCCGACTGAATGTCTCTACCCCAGGACAAACGTATGAAGAGCTATACAACATTTACACTGACCCGGCCGAAATAGCAAATGTCCGCAGCCAATACCCTGAGATAGCGAATCGCCTGCGCCAACTAATGAATAGCCAACGCACTGAGAACGAACGCTTCCACTTTTAGTGGAGCGCGTTTCAGTGGTTAGCGACGCGATATTTGCGGATAAAGCGTTCCAGCTCCTCCGCTCCTTTAAGAGTTGAGATGCCTCTTATGAAAGTGAACATAATGGATTCATACACTTCCAGGAAAGGATAAGTCTTACAGATGTCACTCTCCATCAAGATATCCATCTGCGAACGCAGCAAAGCACTGACAATAGGGAAATTGACATCTTCGCGGAAATAGCCTTGCCGCACACCTTCCTTAAAAAAGTTCACCGCATCTTCCGTTGTGCGGTTATTGCCCTTCCTCAGTTGTTCATACGCACGGGGATACTTCTGGATGTCATCAAAGAATTTCTTGCTGGTGGCATGAAAACGCTCAATGCTTCGCTGATAACGCTTCAAAAGAATCTCCAGAACATTGTACGACTGAGCCGCTTGTTCACGCATATAAGCCTCTTCCAGCTCCATTTCCATACGAATGCAATCTATCAATAAAGCCTCTTTGTCTGAGAACAATTCATAAAGAGTGCGCTTGGATATACCGAACGAGGCGGCAATATCATCCATAGTAACACTACGAATGCCGTCTTTAGCAAAAAGTTCCCCTGCGGCGATAATGATTTTCTCTCTCAATTCTCGACGCATGGTCGGATGTTTAGCCTGTAGCTCTTTCATAACAAATGCGTGCACGTAATTATTTACTAAAAAACGAAACAAAGATAGAAAAAGAAAACCCAACTACCAAGTTGAGTTTCCCTTTTTTGCTTACAAGTTTCTATTTTCCTCTATAAAAGAAGGAAAAAGAGCCAATACACGCTTCGTTATACATCAATCATCGCTATCCATGTCAATGACATTAAACTGAAGGTCGAACTTGATTTCCCAAAAATTGGACAGCTTCACTTCGTACGAATAGCGGTCTTTCTCAATAGAGAGGACTCTGGCATCCGGATAGTTTGTTTTTACAAATTCCGCAATCTTGGCAGGAATGACTCCGGCAGGAACTCCCGTGTGTTTGCACTTTACTTCAGTCCAAGCGCCTTTTTTGTCAAATTCAATCTTGTCACCATTTACAAACATCAGGTCATACGAAGTGTCGAAGATTTCGCTTTCCTTCTTCACGAACGCCACTTTGGCATCACCAAAATTCTGCTTTACAAACTGCTGAGCCTCAGCGGGAAGCTGGGCAAACGTAATGGGCTTGTCATTATCGGCCGATACGAACTGCAATGTAAACACACTCACTAACAATAAAAACAGCTTTTTCATAATAGTACGTTTTTTAAAAGGGTTATTAATTCATTTTCTTAATTTGTTTTCGTACTGCAAAGAAACGAACCCTTTTAGGAAAGAATTGGGAAAAACGAACAAATTTCAAGAAAAAAATTATTTTTCTTCCGCCAAGCGCTTTAATTCCATCAAATAATAACCCATGACGGATGCGCCTTCGCTTGTTTCCCGCTGCAAACGTTCCTGCAAGTGGGGATAATCGCCAAGCAAAGACATCATCTTTTCTTTGCTTACAAACTCAGCCCGTCCGTTACGCGGATTTATTTCATAAAACACACGCGCGTTAATCAAAGCCGAAGCGGCTATGGCATTGCCCACATCACCTCCCAGACGTGGAGCGCCAGGCCGTGTAGAAGTGCTTGAAGCGGCTTGTCCCACGGGTTGTGCACAGAAATACACATGTTCGCCTATCTGAAAAGCCGGAGCAAAATAACTTCCAAAACGATAACGCTTGTAGCGCATCTTGCGACAATTGACATAAAGCGCAGAATCCACCCGCACGGCATAACAACGCTTGCGCAGATAGCGGCTCAAACTTGAATTATCCTTGGCCTCAATGCGATAGTCGCCTCCGCTCAGCAACAGGATTTTATTCTTTGAGCGTTTCTCCACACGCAAAGTTGTGACCGTATCGCCCTCCTGCGCCACCAGCTCGTGCAAATTGGCATATATCACTTGCTGGGCCTTACAGGGTATAACCAGCCAGAGCGTAAGAGCCAAAACTATAAATCCGCATCTCTTCATATTCACTTTTATCACTTTGCCGTCCGTTATCGGTTTGGGGAGATAAAGATACGTGTTTTTTGAAGAATCAGCAAGAGGGCGGACAAAAAATATCCTCCGTTTTGATGAAATAGGTCAGATTGACTATCTTTGCCGACATAAAATACGAAAATGGGAATTTAGCGGGGCGGAGCCCCGCAATGTGTCAATGTGCTAATATGCCAATGTGCTAATGCCCTGCGGCATGAGAACACGCCAACGCAAACACAGCGCAGCCTAATTAGCACATTGGCACATTAGCATATTAGCACATTAAATTATCATTTATATATAATAAGGTATGCAAACCTACAACGAACTGAAAACCGAATATACCCGTCAAGTGGAAATGACGGAACAAGCCTTAACCCGCGTGCAAGGACGAATAAACCGCATCAGCCTTTTGCGGGTACTACTGTTCTGCATGGCCGTGGCGGGAGTCATTTACTTTTGGAATGAAGGGTGGGCGCTGATGGCGGGAACGTTGGTTCTTACTCTTCTGCCTTTCCTGATGCTCATCCGATACCACAACCGCCTGTTTTGGCGGAAAGAATACTTGGAGAAGGAAAGGGAAACAAGTCTTCAGGAGTTGGCGGCGCTTGACAATGACTTCAGCGCCTTGGACGAAGGGAGGGAGTACATCGATTCCTCGCATCTCTATACTTACGACTTGGACGTGTTCGGCGCGCACTCCTTGTTCCAGTGCCTCAACCGTACCTGTACGCCCATTGGCAAGGACGTATTGGCGGATTGGCTAAACCATCATTTAGAGGATAGAGAAGAGATACTTCATCGGCAAGAGACCGTCCGGGAACTGGCCGCTAAAGGAGCGTTCAGGCGGCATTTCCGCATATTGGGACTGATGAACAAGGGAGAAGCGGCCGATAAGGCGGAACTGTTGGACTGGGCCAAAAGCCCGCTTTTGTTCCGTTGTCATGCAGGATACCGTTGGTTGCCCGTTATTGTCACTCTTCTCAACCTGGGATGCTTAGGCGGAGTATTGACGGGGTTCGTCACGGGCAGCCAATGGGGCATCTTATGGTTTGCCATCGTCCTTTTTAGTTTTCTGTTTACCCACAAAATATCCAAGGTGCAGGCGGTGTATGGAAAAAAGCTGCAGATATTAGGAACCTATGCCCGCTTGCTGAAAGCCATTGACGAAGAGCCCTTTGAAAGCGCCGTGCTGAAAAAGGTGAAAGAGAAGATTGGGAGCGATCACCGGCAAGCCACGCAAGCCATTCAGAAGTTGGTGAAGCTGATGAACGAACTGGATCAGCGCAACAATTACCTGATGTACACGGTGCTGAACGGCTGTTTCTTTTGGGAGATATGGCAAATCATGCGGATAGAGGCTTGGAAAGAAGCCCATGCCGCCGAGCTTCCCCAATGGTTGGAGGCCATCGGGGAGATAGATGCCTTGAATTCCTTAGGCACCTTTGCCTACAACCACCAGGAGGACTATTGCTATCCTGTCATAGACACTTCCGCGCCTTTCAAGTTGTGTGGCAAACGGTTAGGGCATCCTTTAATGCCCCGCGGGCAATGCGTGACGAACGACATTTATATGAATGGACGTCCGGCTTTCATCATCATCACCGGCGCCAACATGGCGGGCAAGAGCACCTACCTCCGCACCATTGGCGTCAACTACCTGCTGGCCTGCATCGGTAGTCCTGTCTATGCCGCGCAAATGGAGTTGTACCCCGCCAAACTCATAACCAGCCTGCGTACCTCCGACTCGCTGAACGACAATGAATCTTATTTCTTTGCCGAACTGAAGCGGCTGAAACTCATCATCGACAAGCTGAAAGCGGGCGAACAACTATTCATCATCCTGGACGAAATCCTGAAAGGCACCAACTCCATGGACAAGCAGAAAGGCTCGTTCGCCCTCATCAAGCAATTCATGAACCTACAAGCCAACGGCATCATTGCCACGCACGACCTGCTGCTCGGTACGCTGAAAGACCTATTCCCGCAACACATCGCCAACTATTGCTTCGAGGCGGACATCACCGGGGATGAGCTGACTTTCTCTTATCAGCTACGACCCGGTGTGGCACAAAACATGAACGCCTGCTTCCTGATGAAGAAAATGGGGATTGCGGTGGCAGAATGAGTTCGCTTAATATTCCACTTTGTAATCCTTACGGATTTTCTCACCCGCCCAAGCCTTCTTGGTAGTCCAGTCGGCCGGAGCGTCTGTCCAAAAAGGATTGTCAGCGGACAAGCCCAAGGGGAGGAAACTCAGCGTAGCCATGTAAAGGCTTCCAGTGGAGGTATATCCGTCGGCCACTTCGGGCTGATGACCGTTGAAGCCTAATACGAGCCAGCCGTTCTCATCGAAGTTTTGATTGCCTTCATACATATTGCGATGTACGGCGGTCAGGGCACAACGCACTTGGGCAGGTTTGATAAACTCCGGCAATTTCTCGCGCAAAGCCACATCGGCCAACGATTGGAAAGCCGCCGTGCGATACGTCACCGAGCGTCCGAAAGCGGGATAAGTGCCGTCCGACCCGATGATGCGCTCGCAGAACTCGGCATGACGCACCATGCGGCGCAAGGCTTCCTCACATTCTTTCTGGCTGGCACGTTTCTTCGTCGCCAGTGTCTCCAGCATGGCGACCATCATGGGGTTCAACACGTATGAATTGTAATAATCCATGCTGAATTTGCTCCCGTCCTTATACCAACCGTCACCCGCATACCATTCCTTTATCTTGAACTTGGCGATGTTGATGCGGAAAGGGTCGGCCTGCTCGCCTTGCTGCAAGAGGAAAGCCTCGGTCAGTCCCGTAAAGAGCAGCCAATTGTTATAAGCCCCCGTACGGTCGCGCAAAGCTTTGAACGAGTCGATGTACCGCTGTTTAGTCACCTCGTCCAAAGGTTCCCACAACGCCTTGGGGGCACGCAGGAACGCATGAACCAAGTAAGCGGCATCCACGATGGGCTGGGCTTGCTTCGTAAAGTTCAGTCTGTCCGGCGATTCGGGGTCCACGGCATTCTTCAGTCCTTTCAGTACCTCCTCCCGCATCTGTTTGCGCAGTTTGCCTTCCTCCGTGTCATCGTCCGGCAAGGCCAGCCAGGGAGCTACGCCTGCCAAGGTACGTCCCACGGCTTCCAAATGAGTAATCTCGTCATAGCCGTCCGGTTTCCCGTTGGGGGTCTCTATCGGCATGTTCCGGTGCAAGGTCCCTTCCGCCAGGTTATGGATGACGGGATAGGAAATTTTCCACAACCACTTCACCCACTGCTCGCGGTCTTGTGCACCGGTAGTCACTTCTTGTTTCGCTTTCTCCTTTTTGTTCTTCGCCTGCATGGATGCGGCAGGCAACAGCAGTGCCGCCACGATGAACAGCACTGCCCAGTAATTCAATTGTTTCATCTTTTCTTGTATATTAGATAGGTAAGTTTACTTCGTACATACCGATACGATAGTCGTTTCTTACGACAATCTCCTCGTCTATCCTCACCCACGACTGCCTCTTGTCCCTACATCGGGATAGCATCATCCCACATGATGGCAGGCATCATCGTACATGATGATAGGCATCATCCCGGATGATGCTATGCCGGGATAGTAAAGAGAGCCTCTCCTTCTACCCGCATTCACCTCCGAAGGGAGTAAGAAGGAGAGGCCAGACTATGATTAAAGCGGTTTCTTTCCGTCCAACATCCGGTCGTAGCGATAGAGGGCTTCCAGGAAATAGTAGTCCGCATAGGTGAGCGGCACATCTATCTCGGAGTTCTGTGGGATGGCACCCGTGCTGTGCATCAGGATGAAGTTGCCGTTCTTGCCCAGTTCGGCACGATAGTTGTCGCTGCCCAAGGCGTGAAGGATGTCCTTGGCACCTTCCAGATACTTTTTGCTCTTGTCACCCTTTACGTAGGTGCTCAGTTCCAACAGGGCGGAAGCCGTGCAGGCGGCGGCCGAAGCGTCGCGATAGTTCAACACGACCTTGTTGGCGTTGGAGCGGACGCCCGGCACATAGCCCGGTTGATGGGCGTTGAAGTCCCACCACGCCACCTTGTCCGAAGGCAAGTTAGGATGGTCGAGGTAGAAGTCCGCCATGCCTTGCGCCGTTTTCAGGAAACGCTTGTCGCCCGTCTCGCGATAGCACATCGTGAAGCCGTAGATGCCCCACGCCTGTCCGCGGCTCCAGGCCGAGTTGTCGCTGTAGCCTTGCGATGTCTCGCCTTTGATGGGCTTGCCCGTTTCCTTGTCGTAATAGACGATGTGGAAGCAGCTGTAGTCGTCGCGCACCTGATTCTTCATGGTGTGCTCGGCGTGTGAGATAGCCACGTTCTTGAACGTATCATCGCCCGTCACCCTCGAAGCGTAGAATAGCAACTCCAAGTTCATCATGTTGTCTATAATCACGGGGAAATCATACACCTTGTCGCCATGCCAGGAGCGGAATCCGTTCCACGACTGGATGACGCCCGCCTTGGGACGGAAACGGGTGCAGAGCGAACGGGCAGACTCTACCAAAATATCCTTGTACTCCGGCTGAGGCTCGAAGCGGTTGGCGTTGCCATAGCTGCAATACATCATGAAACCGATGTCGTGGTTGTCCGTGAAGCTCTTCATGGGTTCCATCTTCCGTGTATAGACCAAGGCGGAATCCTGCAAGGCGGAGTCGTCCAAATATTCGGAGATATACCACAAACTGCCAGGGAAGAATCCCGCCGTCCATAGGTAGATGCTTCCCTTGGACGGTGTGCCGTCCTTGCGGAGGCTGTGCGGCATCACGCCTTTGCCTTCCTTGCCTTGCGGAGGCGTCTTCAGCATGAGGCGGTATTGTTCGGCCGCAAACGTCATGTTCTCTTTCACAAACGCTTTCTCAGCGCCCGGCGTCTGGGCCGAAGCCATTACGCCGGACAAGCAGAAAGCTACAATCATTTTTACCTTATTGTTCATGTTGATATAGAATATTCATTGATACCTATTGTATTTTATCACCAGCCGGGGTTCTGTTCGCCCAGGTTTGCGTTACGTTCAAACTCAACGGCAGGAATCGGCCAAAGGTAATCGCGATCCTTAAAGATACGGTTAAAGCGGTCGTTACCCAACAAGTCATCATAAGTGAAATTCAAACGTTCCAAAGCTACTCCCCAACGTCTCAAATCACTGAAACGATGTCCTTCACAAGCTAATTCTATCGCACGTTCATGATCGATACGTTCAAAAACTTCTTCTTTAGTACGGGCTTCCAGCCATGCAGGACCGCTATTCAACGCCGGCATATTGGTAGATGGGCGCTGACGCACTTGGTTAATCAAAGCAATGGCATCGTCCTGACGACCCAGCTCGTTGTAACATTCGGCCAACATCAGCAATACGTCCGCATAACGAATAAGCGGAAAATTGATAGGCACATGCGAGCGGTTAGTCAAGGTACCGTTCATATCTCCTTCGGGTACAAACTTACGCCATAGATAGTCATACCATCCGCGATTATTGCGTATGTATCCATAGTTCTCATTCGTTCCGGCAGCCAAAACGAGCTCCATCCACTTGGGAGTAGTTCCGTTACAACCATAATACTGAGAATACGGAGTTATAATTGTTTGTTCAAGACGCGGGTCACGATTTTCATAGATTTGACGAATCAGCTCTTTCTTCTCCGGATATTTTGAGACTACTCCATCAGTCAATTCAGCCTGGAACGTTTCACACTGAATCTCCTTACTTGTAGTGAATCCGGGGATATAGTCTTCCCAATTGAACTTGGTACCGTCTTTATTTTCATACGAATCGACAAACGTGTCCAAAGGGATACAGTTATTCCATCCGCCACCATAGGAAGAACGACTTCCCAGACGCAACCCAAACGCCATACCATATTCTGTTCCTGTTCCACTCATATTTTGAATGGCGAAAATCATCTCATTGCTGGAATCTCCTTCTGGAGTAAACAATTTTGCATAGTCCGAGTAGAGTCCATAACCATATCCACGACCTTCCGGGTCATTTACGATTTCTTCAAAGTCTGTTTTCGCTCCTTCATAATCATGGGCATACAGCTTCACTTTTCCACGCAGGGCTACTGCCGCTCCACGCGTGGCACGTCCGTATTCCGTTTGTTCCCATTGCACAGGCAATACATTAATAGCCTCTTCCAAATCATTCAAAATGAACTGGCGAGTCTCCTCTTCCGTAGTACGCGGATTCTTCATGTTCATAAAGTCATTGCTGACAACAGTTGTTTCATCATACAAAGGAACTCCACCATACATATCCAATAAATGGAAATAGTAAAGTGCACGCATAAATTTTGCCTCTCCTTTATATTGGGCTTTTTCTTCGTCCGAGATCTCTACTCCGTCAATATTCTGTAACAAGACATTGGCCCTAGCAATTCCCTCATAGGTGCCCTCCCATTTATCTTTTACGATGCCTGTCTGATCTGTATAAGAGCCTTCAATAGTCGATTCATTCATACCATATCCTATTTCGCCCAGTCCATCTTGCCAGAAATAAGCACCGAACACGTCTTCTTCTTTCATAACATTATAGACACTCATCATTCCTTGATGGGCGTGCTCCGCCGTTTTCCAAAATGTTCCCGCATTCAGTTTGTCATGCGGATATTGATCCAAATCATAGCAACTGGTCATCAGACCTGCTACCGCTAAAAGCAATATATATTTTTTCATATGTTCTTTTAGTTTTTTAGAATGAAACATTTAGTCCGAAAGATGCCTGTCGCATGGTCGGGTAAGTTAATTTATTCGTTTCCGGATCCATGCCGGCATATCCGGTGAAAGTGAAGAAATTCTCCAAGCTACAGAATACACGTACACGGCTTAATGAAGCTGCGCTCACCCATTTCTTTGGCAAAGAATACCCCAATTGGATATTACGAATCTTGAAGAAAGACTTATCTGTTTCCCATATCGTACTGGCACGTGTATTACGGCTATCACCAGTCAACAATCTGGGGAAAATGGCATCAGTCCGTCCTTCGTACCAACGCCCATCTGCTATTTCCTGACTGATTTGATTTCCATAGGTTACACTAGAAGAACGCATAGTTTGATATTGTACTTTTTGGCTACCCGTACCGGACATCAACATAGAGAAGTCAAAACCTTTCCACTCAAAGCCCAAGCTGATGTCATAGAACAAACGCGGCGTATCGCCATGCCCCATCGGCACACGGTCATCATCACTCAAAATGCCATCTCCATTCATATCTTTATAAAGCACGTCACCCATCTCTGGACGGACATATTTAGAGAATGGATCTACTTTATTACCATTCTTGTCATACGAATTGTTTGCCAACCACTCTACATAGTCTAAATCCTCTTGTGTTTGGATTATGCGGTCTGCCACTAATACATATTGCACATTAATGGGATAGCCTTCCAAAATCATTGTACTACCTTCTACACTTGGCTCATCACCTTTGAACTTAGTCACTTTATTATCCACAAAAGTGAGATTAGCACCAATATTGTAATGGAAATCATTAATCTTATCTGCCCAATTCAGGGTCAGTTCAAAACCTTGATTACGCACCTTCGCACTGTTTTGCGTTGGAATAGAAGCCGTTCCATGTACCAACGGAGCAGGAAGGTCAATCAAAATATCTGAAGTCAGTTTATGGAAATACTCAACAGTACCGGACAAACGATTGTTCAGCACACTGAAATCCAATGCCGCATTTGTAACAGCTGTACTTTCCCAAGTCAAAGCACCATTCGCGAGAGCGGTTTGTGCCATACCTATCTGCATTCCATCGTTCAACACATAATTAGCCTGCCCGTATGTAGCAATAGCCATATAGTCACTATCCAAATAATTATTACCCAAGACACCATAAGACAAACGAAGCTTCAAAGCATCCAGCCAATTACGGCTGTTTTCTATAAACGCTTCCTGGTCAATACGCCATCCGGCAGAGAATGAAGGGAAATATCCCCAACGGTTACCTTTCAGGAATCGGGAAGAAGCATCAGCACGCAGATTGGCCTCCAACAAATATTTGTCCGCCCAACCTAAATTGATACGCCCGAAATAAGAACGCATGGCCCACTCTGTATGCGAACCGGAAGTAGTCGACTCACCCGTAGCACCATTAATTACATCTACTGAAGAGTCTATCCAATCATACTTCTGCGCACTGAAACTCCGATCGCGCCGCATTTCCTGACTGGCACCAAGCAATACGTTAAGGTCAAGATTGTTGTCTATAAAACTATTCTCATAACGTACCGTGGCATCCATAAACATACGTTCAATCTTACGATTATAGTTATAAATATAATCCCGCCTGCTATCCTTTTGAACAATTGTTTCCGTAGCAAAATTCCACATATCTATTAAATTGGTCTTTTTCCAATTATCTTTATCAGTCAATTCGTATGAATAAGACCCGGTAATACTCAAACCCTTGAATGGAGTAATCACGCCATTAAATACAGCTTTCATATTACGTTCTTTCTTTTCGCCGACTTCTCTGTTGAGCCATTGCAACGGATTGTTAGACTGAGGATCATCTTCCGGATTCTGCTGACCACCATAACGACCGTCCGGAGCGCGCAAAATCACTCCCGGCGTACTAGCCACACCATATACAAATACATCATCTATACGATCCTGCCCCAAGTCAATGTTTGCCAGATAGCCATTCAACTTAGCTCCTAATGTCAACCAAGGCGTTATCTTGGCTTCTACATTCGAACGGAAACTATAACGTTCGTAACCGGCATTCTCTATAACTCCCGGATTACTATTATAACCAAACGAAGTATAAAAAGTCAATTTATCTGTACCGCCACTGATTGACAAATTATGATTTGTCGCAACTGCGGAATGGAACACATCATCCAGCCAATTCGTATTAGGATAAGCTAATGGATTTTTTCCTCCATCCGCACGCCATGCGTCTATGGTTTCTTGTGTGAAACGAGCCGGCTGACCATGATTAACATATGCCTCATTCATCAGTTCCATATAACGGGCATAATCTGAAACCGGCTCCGTCACCATATTTCTATCAATTGATTCCAATGAAGCATATCCAGTATAGTCCAAACTGATTTTTCCCGACTTACCTTTCTTGGTCGTAATCAAGATTACTCCATTGGCCGCACGCGAACCATAGATAGAAGCTGAAGCGGCATCCTTCAGCACCGTCATGCTTTCTACATCCTGTGGAGACACAGTATTGATGTTACTCTCTACCCCATCGATTATCACCAAAGGAGATGAATCATTCAGTGTACCTTGACCACGAATTAAAATAGAAGCATTATCGTCTCCCGGCTTGTTACTGCTGGACGTAACCGATACACCCGCCGCCATACCGGCCAAACCAGAAGAAAGGTTCGTAATAGGACGCTTTTCCGCAATATCTTCCATATTCACAGAAGATACGGAACCGGTCAGGTTCACTTTCTTCTGCGAAGCATAACCTACGACTACCACTTCATCAATCAATTCCGTATCCTGCTGAAGCCGGATGGAAAAGTTAGTTTGCGAACCAACCACAATCTCCTGATCCTTATATCCCACATACGTTATTTGCAATACGGCACCCGCCGGAATATTGGCCAACGAGAATTTACCGTCCAAATCCGTGATGGCACCAATCGTAGTGTCCTTCACACGTACATTTACACCAATTACCGGCTCACCGGTTTCGTCCACAATCGTACCTGTTACCGTACGTCCGGTCTGTAGTACTTCAAGAGTAGAACGCACGTCTATACCTGCGTTACCCTCTTTCGCACCATAAGCCGGAACCGTAGCCAGCAAAAACGCACCGCTCAAACCTAGAAAGGTTTTGGAAAGCCGTGCCATCATTTTTTGTTTTCTTGTTTGATGCATGAGCATTAAATTTTAGATTAATAAATAGATTCTTGAAATTTCTCACGCCGCAAAGATGGAGAATCTAAATGAGAATGAAGGGAACCAGCGTTTTTTTGAATAGTCGTCTGATTACAACCTATCATTTTTAACTTTCTCAATACAAAGTACATTTGCGTGCAAAGAGAGGAGATTCCGTACAATTCTAAATGTTAAATGGAATAGCTATCTACCATTCACACAAACATTTACATTAAAATACGCGAGTTGTACTCATACGTAGCCTCTTTGGGAGGGATCCTTTCCGCAAAGGCATATTTCTTAAGTAACCAATCACATTTAGTTTATACCAAATAATTTAGCGAGGCTAATTTCAGAGCCCCGAAGGGGTTCATCAAAATAACAAAGTAGAGGATGTGTCATAATGTAAAGCAACTATCATTCTGTCACCCTGCGTAGTCGAAGGGTCTTCCGCAAGCTTATGTGAGATGTTTCGACTCCGCTTCGCTCCCACATGACAGTATGATAGGGCTTTTGTATTTTGACACATCCTCTGTTTATAAGGTTACTGACCAAAGGCACGAAGGTTTCTAACATAAAAGTCGAAGGTTAGAAACATGAAGATAATTCTGTTACCAGAATCAGTTATGGAACCAGCCTTTCAATCTCCTCGGAGGACAGATGCGTGGCTTGGGCTATTGTATCAACCGGCATACCCAGTCGTTTGAGGTTGCAGGCTATTTCGAGCTGCTTCTTACGCTCGCCTTGCTCTATGCCTTCTTTTAAACCTTCGGTTCTTCCCTCTTTTATTCCCTCGGCTCTCCCTTCTTTTATTCCTTCGGCCCGTCCTTCAATCCATCCGGTTTTGATGACACTGCGCTGGTAGCGAAAGGCTTCCATGTCGCGCTCATAAGCTTGGCGGTCAGCGGCGGAAAGACTGGCGACACGGAGACGCTCACGGGCTTCCGGCAAACCTTTCGCTGTGGCGGTAGTCTCTATCTCGCCCGTCTTGAGAAACTGTATCCACTCGTCAAGCGGTGTCTTGGCCACCTTGTCGAAGTCGTTTACGCGAAGCACGTAATATTCGGGAAACACATCGCCAGCCTCTTTCCCCATCAACGCTTCCTGCTGACGAACGGACAGATGCAGAATGTCGTTCGGATCGTGCAGGCCTCGGAAGACGGTCTTCCCGTGATAAACATAGTCTTTGCCCTGACCCAAGTCAAAGTACACAATATTTATGGAATAAACCTTGCGGACCTTGTCGTAGTCATTGCCCAGGTTGATGTATTCGGAAATAGTTTTGGATACACCATATAGAATACGATGAAAATAATAAAGCTCCCGGCTATTCTGTACCTCAATGATGAGCAGGCGCCCTTGCGCGTCTTCCGCCAGAATATCCACCCGATTGAACTTGTCATCCTTATCCGTTTGGTTCGATTCGCTCTCCAAGAAACGGGATATATGCAAATCTTCCCCCAACAGCGTAGAGAGAAAACCTTCCAATACCACATAGTTGCTTTTATCTCGGAGCAACCGCTTCATGGCCCAATCGAAACGTATCAATTCATTATACATAATACACAAAATAATCCTTGTTAGAACAAGGACAAAGATACGAACTATTTTCCGGATATTCTGCGCGCACCGCTTTTTTGTGCTTCCGTCCCGCTCTTTTGTGTTAAAAAGCACGGGGTGTACTCATACGTAGCCTCTCTAGGACGGACACTCCCCTGAAATTAAGAAAGAATATCTATTTTCGCTCGCAAAAATCCCGCAAAAATAATATCAACCATTTTAAATTCACAAATTATGAACAGACTATCATTTACTGCTATTTTCCTATTGGCCGCCTTGAGCGGTAAAGCACAAAGCAATGAATGGCAAGATGCAACACAAAACTCCATCAATCGTCTGCCCATGCATGCGAATTATTTCGCTTATGAAAATCCGCAAGCGGCACAAGTAGGAGAAAAAGAAGTTTCTTCCAACTACATGTCGCTTAACGGTCCTTGGAAATTCAATTGGGTAAAGGATGCGAATATGCGTCCATTAGACTTTTGGCAACCTGCATTCAATGACAAAGCTTGGAGTATAATGGAAGTACCAGGCATTTGGGAATTGAACGGATATGGAGACCCTGTGTATGTAAACGTAGGTTATGCTTGGAAGAATTTCTACACCAATAATCCTCCCCAAGTGCCCATTGAGAACAACCATGTGGGTTCATATCGGCGTGAATTCACCATTCCCGCTTCTTGGGACGGGAAGGACATCATTGCCCATTTCGGTTCTGTCACATCTAACTTATATTTATGGGTGAACGGGAAATTTGTAGGATATAGTGAAGACAGTAAGCTGGAAGCCGAGTTTGATCTGACCTCTTATTTAAAGCCGGGCAGAAAGAATCTAATAGCTTTCCAAGTTTTCCGTTGGTGTGACGGAACGTATATGGAGGATCAGGATTTCTTCCGCTTCAGCGGTGTGGGTAGAGACTGCTACCTCTATGCGCGCAGTAAAAAACGTATTGAAGACATTCGTGTGTTGCCTGACTTGGATGAGCAATACCGAAATGCTACCTTAACAATTACCTGGAAGAAAAAAGGGAATGGAAATATTGGACTACGTTTAGTGGACCACGAAGGACGCATAGTGGCCGACACCACCTCTAACAACAAGTCCGGCATCGTCCTGCCTATATCCCAACCGAACAAATGGACAGCCGAAACACCCTATTTATATACACTTTATGCCTCCATGGAAGGTTCGGAAGAAACCATACCTGTAAAAGTAGGCTTCCGTGAAGTGGAAATAAAGGACAGACAAGTATTGGTGAACGGGCAACCCGTCCTGATAAAAGGAGTCAACCGCCACGAAATGGATCCGGATTACGGTTACACTGTGTCCCGCGAACGTATGTTACAGGATATTCGCCTCATGAAACAATACAACATTAATGCCGTACGTACCAGTCACTATCCTTTTGATAATTTATGGTATGACCTTTGTGACCAATATGGCTTGTATGTTGTGGCTGAAGCCAACATCGAATCGCACGGACAACGCCGGGGCAAAGAAGCCATCTGCCAACGCCCGGATTATTTGGAAGCACATGTAGAACGAAATTTGCGTAATGTACAACGCAACTACAACCATCCTTCTGTTATTTTCTGGTCCATCGGCAACGAATCCGGTTATGGACCCAATTTGGAAGCGGCCTATGACCACGTGAAACAAGAAGACCCCTCGCGTCCTTGCCAATATGAAGAAGCCTCTTGGGCTGAAAGCGGGAAAACAGATATTTTCTGTCCGATGTATGCGGGTTATCAATACGTGGAAAAATATGCCAGCGGAAGTGACCTGCGCCCTTTCATTCAATGCGAATATGCCCATGCCATGGGTAATTCTTTAGGCAGTTTTAATGAATATTGGAGACTGTATCGCAAATATCCCAACCTGCAAGGAGGCTTTATTTGGGACTTTGTGGACCAAGGTATTCGTTGGAAAGGGAAAAACGGGAAAACGATATATGCTTATGGCGGAGATTTTAACCGTTTCGATGTTTCGTATAACAACTTCTGCTGCAATGGTCTGTTCAGCCCGGACCGCCGTCCCAACCCGCACGCTTATGAAGTAGGTTACTATTATCAAAACATCTGGAGTGAACTAGCTGACCTCGACAAAGGAGAGATTTACGTATATAACGAAAATTTCTTCCGTGACCTTTCCGCCTATTCTCTCGAATGGGCCCTCTTAGCCGACGGACACATCATGCGCCAAGGCCAAATAGAACAATTGAACATAAAGCCTCAACAAAAGAGTAAACTGACACTTCCAATCGGCTCCACCGATACAGACAAAGAATGGTTACTCAACCTGACTTATCGCTTGAAGGAAAACGAAGGAGTCTTGCCCACAGGACACATTGTTGCCCATCAGCAACTAGCTCTGAACACATATGTCCCGCATACTGCCACCCTGACAAATGTGAAAGAAAGCAATCGCCTCGTTATCGTGCCTCAACTTATAGATAATCAGAAAAATTACCTCATTATCCAAGGAGAGGATTTCACGGTAGAATTCAGCCGGACAAATGGTTTCTTAAGCCGCTATGTAGTAAACAGCAAGAGTTTCCTAAAAAAAGGCGCCCAACTGACACCGAATTTCTGGCGGGCACCTACGGACAATGACTTCGGCGCCGGGCTACAGAAGAGATGGGCTGTATGGAAAAATCCGACTTTAAAACTGACCGATTTAAAAGCCTATAGTGAAGATGACAAAATGATAGTGTCTGCTGATTATGACATAAAAGACATTGCCGGAAAGTTCAGCTTAATCTACCGGATTAACAATCAAGGAGTTATAGAAGTTACACAGAAACTGATTGCCGATAAAGATGCCAAGAATATTCCTCCGATGTTCCGCTTCGGCATGCAAATGGCCATGCCCCGCAACTATGAAACAGTGGAATACTACGGACGGGGACCTATAGAAAATTACAGCGATCGGCACGATGCCATGCACATCGGAATATATCGCCAATCGGTCGACGAGCAATTCTATCCTTACATTCGTCCTCAAGAAAACGGTACGCGAACAGATATCCGCTGGTGGAAAATGTTAGACGAAACATCTTGCGGCTTACAAATTACCGCTAATGCTCCTTTCTCCGCTTCAGCTTTACACTACACTATTGAATCTTTGGACGATGGAGATGAAAAAGACCAAAGGCATTCCATGGAAGTAGAAGAAGCGGACCTGACCAACCTATGCATAGACAAAGCGCAGATGGGGTTACAAGGCGAAAATAGCTGGGGAAGCCTGCCCTTGCCACAGTTCCAATTGCCCTATGGTGACTATGAGTTCACATTCAGATTAGTACCGATAAAACATTGTTTCTAACTCTTTATGACAACCAACAAAATAATCTTCACAAAACGACAAAAAGAATTACCTAAATAATAAACTATAGATTTATATGATTCATTCAAAATTCTTAGGAGCGTGTTCAGCAAGCATCCTATTGCTGACCGCCTGTGGCAATGGTACGGACCTTGCCGGAAAATGGTTGCAGCCCGTCCCCGGACTGCCAGACCTCGAACAAGGTTTCATCTTAGAGAAAAACGGGAAAGCGTCTTCCGTCAATATGGCGACCTTGCAATACGAGACTTGGAAAAAAGAAAGTGACTTGCTCATCCTTTCCGGAAAAAGCATTGGAAATCACCAAACCATTTCTTTCCAAGATACGCTGGTCATTGAACGGTTGACACAAGACAGCCTGATGGTGAGAAAAGGGGAACTGATTCTCTCTTACACACGGAAGAAGTAAGATAAGTCACCCATTACGAGTTTCTGCTATCAAAAAGATAGATTTTTCCGTTTTTTGCTAACTCTCCACTTTTTCAAAACCAATGAAAAAGAAATGCATAAAAATGCATCCTTCAGAAACACTGCGCTACTTGCACTCAACTAGTTAAGTGTTAATGCCTTAACACTGCGCTATCTTAAACGAAAAAGTTCGCCGACTGAACGCAAAGAGCGCAGTGTTTCTGAAGAGAAGGAAGTCATTTTCGCTAATAACTGTGAAATTTTAGTTAAGAAGCCTTTTAAGTCAAGAAAAATCCACTTCCAAAATTTGTAAATATTCTGATAATAAATTGCATATATCACTGATAATAAACGAATAAGTTTCTTCAAAATCCATTCTTTTCGCTCAGTCCCTACATTGCTCCCAAACAAGCGATTCTTAGCGATTAGGAAGCACAAAATGTCAGAAGTGACAAATTGTCCAATCCGAAAAGGCACGTTTAATATGAGAAATTTATACTTGCACGGAATGAGAATGTACATTAAATGAATGAAATAGACTGCAAAGGATTGTCAATGGATAACATGTAAAGAGATTTGGCTTTCCGGTAACAATGTTAAAAAGTATAAGTTGTACGCTTGCATACCCTCATTTGGAAAATATCTCCCCCATTATACAAAAAAAGAATCTACCTTTGCGACACGTATCTTCGCACAGTTATGAAAAGAATTTTATAGATAAAAGTATATCGCATGAAAATAAAATTAATTCTATCAGCTTTGTTCTTGGGAGCATACAGCATTTGCGCTCAAGAGCCCAAGGTGTATCACGCCTCAAATTATGGTCTGCGTCCCGGCTGCACGAAAAACGTTTCGAAAGCATGGGGAAAAATGTGGGAAGCCATCCGGTCCGAGTATCAAAGCGGGGATAGCATCGTGATCCGCTTTCAGAAGGGGACATACCATTTCCATGAACAGGGCGCGGCCGTTCGTGAATATTATATCTCCAACCATGACCAGACCAATCCCAAGAAAGTAGGTATCGCCTTGGAGAACATCAACCGGATGGAATTGGATGGCGGGGGTGCCCAATTCATTTTCCACGGTCGCATGCTTCCTTTTTCATTGCTCCACTCGGAAAACTGCACGCTGAAAAATTTCAGCATCGACTTTGTCAACCCGCACATTGCGCAGGTGGAAATTGTGGAGAACGACCCGCAACGGGGTGTCACCTTCCGTCCTGCGCCGTGGGTGCAGTGGCGCATCAGCAAAGACAGCGTATTCGAAGCGCTGGGCGAAGGCTGGACTGTCCGTCACGGCTGGGGCATTGCCTTCGAAAAGGAGACAAAACGTATCGCTTACAATACGGGAGACCGGGGATGCCCCACGAAAGGGGCTTACCGTACCAAAGACGGGCTGGTGCACGCTCCGGCGTGGAAGGACGCGAAGCTGAAGCCTGGCATGGCGTTCGTAATGCGCGGCACGGGACGCCCCACGCCGGGTATCTTCCTTTCAGAGAACGTGAATACACGCCTGGAAAACATACGGGTGCACTATGCGGAAGGCATGGGACTGCTGGCGCAGTTGTGCGAGAACGTCACTCTGGACAGCTTCAATGTCTGCCTCAAAGGGGAGGAGGACCCGCGCTACTTCACTACGCAGGCGGACGCGACCCACTTCTCCGGCTGCAAAGGAACCATTGTCTCACGGAACGGGTTGTATGAGGGCATGATGGACGATGCCATCAACGTACACGGAACGTACCTGAAGGTGGTCAGACGGATAGATGACCGTACCCTGATAGGGCGTTATATGCACGAACAATCTTGGGGATTCCGCTGGGGGACACCTGGCGACGAAGTGCAGTTCGTAAAGGCAAGCACCATGGAGACCGTGGGAGAGACCAACCGCATCGTCTCCATACAGCCCTATGACACCGGCCGGACGGAGGGGGCACGGGAATTCCGCATCGTCTTTGAGCAAACGGTGGATCCGCTTGTCCATGAGGAGGAAGGCTTTGGCATGGAGAATCTGACCCGGACGCCTCAAGTAGTCTTTGCGGGGAATACCGTCCGCAATAACCGAGCACGGGGAGCTTTGTTCAGTACGCCGAAGCAGGTACTCGTGGAGAATAACCTATTCGACCACACTTCCGGCACGGCCATTCTGCTGTGCGGCGACTGTAACGGGTGGTATGAGTCCGGGGCGTGCAGGGATGTGCAGATACGCGGCAATCGCTTCGTTAACGCACTCACCAGCCTATACCAATTTACGAACGCAGTAATCTCCATTTATCCGGAAATTCCTGAGTTGGACAAGCAACAGGCCTATTTCCATGGCGGAAAGGAGGGCGGGATTGTCATTGAAGACAACGTGTTCGACACATTCGACCTTCCGCTACTGTACGCCAAATCAGTGGACGGTCTGGTGTTCCGCCGCAACGAGATACGGACGAATATGGAGTATCCGCCCTTTCACCCGAGTGGAAGCCGTTTCCTGCTGGAGAAGGTGACGAACGCGAGAATTGAATGACGCAATGACGAGATGTACTATAGTCGCTTAGAATACTTTGGAGAAAATGAATGGGTAAAGGGGAATTTAGTTTTAGGCACGAATTTAGCTTCGCTCAAAACATCTTTTGATTATTATATTAATGTATAGTCACGGATTTCACAGATTAAAAGTGGTTTCGCCTACGGATGACAAAAGAAATCCGTGACCAATCCGTGCAATCCGTACCTAAAAACAGCCCGCTAAATCATCATCTAAATTTATACACTTACTTATTAAAAGAATAGAAACCATGAAAAAAAGAATTTTGAGAAACAGATTGTCGGGTGTACTGTTCGCTTTGCTGGCTTATGCGCTTCCGCCGGCGGCGCAAAACACGGAACTGCGTCCGCATCCTCGGCTGCTGATGACTGTCGAGGATGAAGCCCGTACCCGTCAGCTGATGGCGGAAAATACGCAAGCGGCTGAATTGGCCCGATACCTGAAGGAACGGACGGACTCCATGGCCGCATTGCCCCAGCTCCCTTACGAGATGGACAAATACGGCAACATGCTGTACACAGCGCGTGCCTACGTGGACCGTCTGGGCAGCTTCGCCCTGGCGTACCGCCTCTACGGGGAAAAGAAGTACTTGAATGCCGCCAACGAGGCATTGCAATGGGTGTGCCGTTATCCGGACTGGGACCCGAAGCATTACCTGGACACGGCCGAAATGACTACCGCCGTGGCTATCGCCTACGACTGGCTGTACGATGTGCTGCCCGCCGCTACCCGCAAGTTGGTGAAGGAGACGCTTTACAAAAACGCCCTCGGCAGGGTACTGAAGGAATACCACACCGGAAGTCCGGGCAGTTGGGCCAAACGGGAAACGAATTGGAACGTGGTGTGTAACGCCGGCATGGTGATGGGCGCACTGGCCGTGGCGGAGGACTACCCGCAGGCGGCGGACAGCATTCTGCGCAACGCGGCCCGCTACATGCCCAACTGCCTGAAGCACTTCGCACCGGACGGCGTGTGCTACGAAAGTCCCGCCTACTGGGGCTACACAAGCAGCTATTTGGCTCTCTACCTAAAGGCGATGAATGACAACGGGGGAGACCGCTATGGCATCGGCCGCTTGCCAGGACTGGCGCGCACGGCAGAGTTCCGTATGCGCACGGTATTACCTTCCGGACGGGTGTTTAATTACGGGAACTCCGGAGAAGGAAATGAAATATCGCCCGCTTTCTTTCTCTTCAGCCGCCTGTACGAGCAACCGGAAGTGGCGGAATGGTACCGGAACGAGGTGCGGCAAACGGTGCGGGGACGGGGCGACTGGCACCAGCTGTTCTTCTTGTCATTGCCGTGGTACGACACAGCCATAGCAGGTGGAAGCACACTCCGGCCCCGTCTGGAGGTGTTCCACAACAGCATCAACGACATCATCGCCCTCAATGGGGACCGGAACGTGCCCGGGGCGATCAGTCTGCTGGCAAAGGGCGGAGAACCGATGCAGGCCCATCAGCAACTGGACGGAGGGACGTTCATCATAGAGAGCGACAGCATATGCTGGCTGGATGATTTAGGGGCCGATGATTACAGTCTGCCGGGATTCTGGGACGGTAAGCCGGGAGGCCGACGTTGGACATACTTCCGCAACAACAACTTCTCGCACAACACGCTCCACATTGACGGTCAGTTGCAATACGCGGTGGGACATGCCTTTGTCTGCGAAGAACAGGCCGACGCCTCACAACCTTACGCCCGTTTGGACATGACCTCTTTATATAAAGGATTAACCCGGAGCGTATTCCGCACGTTTACCCTGACGGACGATCGGAGCGTGGAAGTAACGGACGAGGTGGAACTGGCGGAAGGCGGGCACACCGTGACCTGGAATGCCGTGACCAAAGCTCGTGTAGAGACGAAAGGCAACAAAGCGCGTCTGACCCGTAATGGCAAGTCTTTCTATCTGGAAATCGTCTCGCCCGCCGGAGCCGTGTTCCGCACACACGAGGCGAAAAACACATCCCCGCAGGAATATCCCATAGAGGGCGTCACGGTATTGGAGGCCGAATGTCTGGCCGCAAAGCCCCAAGTGACTCTGAAAGTGCGCATGAGCAGCCGCCCATTCTTCGCCATCGACCACGGGCCGTACTTACAGGAGGTGACCACGGACGGGGCGACATTCGCTTTCTCCACTTCGACACCTTCCTTCGCGTCCATCGAACTGGAAGAAGCGGGCAGCGGTGTCGTTACGAAGCATACAGCCAACCGGCACGGACTACGCGAGGCGAATACGACCTTCTTCGGCATACGCGCTGAAGGCCTGAAACCGGGTACTGCATATCGTTACCGCATACGCGCCAAGGAGATGAAGCGTTTCAAACCTTATAAGGTGACCTTCGGGGACAGCGTCACTTCACCGTGGCACACCTTCCGCACGGTGGATCCGGAGCAGAAAGGCGGATCCATCTTCGTTACGAGCGACATGCACTCCAACCCCGAACGGCTGAAAAAACTGCTGGAATTGTGCGACTACCGCACATGTACAGCTTTTTTCTATGCCGGCGACATGATGAACTACATGGAGCATGGGGGCGAGCATCCGTTCACTTCTTTCATTGACGCCAGCGTGGAGATGTTCGCCTCTTCCATCCCCTTCGAGATGGTACGCGGTAACCATGAGACGCGCGGCGACCTGGCCCGCGTGTTCCCCACTTACTTTCCCAAGCGGAACGGCAAGATATACGGCAGCTATCTGCTGGGCGATGTAATGGTTGTTATGCTGGACAGCGGAGAGGACAAAGCCGATACGCATCCCGTCTATGCGGGACTGAATGACTTTGACGGTTATCGCACAGAACAAGCCCGGTGGCTGGAAGAATTGGTAAAGAGCAAGGCGTTCAAGAAATCGCGCTACCGGATCGTGATTTCCCACTTTCCACCTGTGATGGACAAGAAATGGCAGGAGGAGAACGCCTGGTACGGCTGGCAGGATGCCTGCGAGAAGTTCCTCCCCATCCTGAATCGGGCCGGCATCGACTTGGTAGTATCAGGGCACACGCATCGGTTCTATTATCACGAACCGGCCGAAGCCGGAAACCGCTTCCCCGTTCTGGAGCAGGGATATGGCAGCGCCACACGCATTGACTTGAAAGACGGAGAAATCCGTGTCCGTGTGATAGACAAAGACGGAAAAGAGTTGCTGAATAAAGAACTTTGAGTAGATTTACTCCTGCCTGAATTCCTGAGGTGTCCGGTTGTAGCGGGCTTTGAAGCACTGGCGGAAATAACGCTGCGAACTGAAGCCGCACCGGTCGGACACCTCCGAAATTTGCATATCCGGATACTTCTTCAGCATATCGGCCGCACGCTCCAAACGGATCCGCAAGATGTATTCATTGGGCGTGATGCTCCCCAAAGCCCGCAATTTGCTGTACAACGATGTACGGCTGACTTTCAGTTCGTTCGTCAGGGCCGTAATGTTCCACTCCGAATCACTGATATGCTCATCCACCAATGCCCTTATGCGCGCTAGAAAGTCTGCGTCAATGGGGTTCAGCGCCAATGGAGCGACATTCTCTTCCGGCACTTCTTTCACCGTAGCAATTTCTCCCGCAAACTTTTTCCGCAGAAGCCGCCGGGTACGCAGCAAGTTGGCAATAGTGCCCGTCAGCAACTGGGTGCTGAAAGGCTTCTCAATGTAATCGTCCGCTCCGCACTGCAGTCCTTCCAGCTTATCTTGATCGGAAGTCAAAGCAGTCAGCAGAATCACGGGTATGTGACACAGGTCGAAGTTGTTTTTTATCTTTTTACACATCTCCGTACCGGACATCACCGGCATCATGACATCGCTCACAATCAAGTCCGGCCGTTCGTCCATCGCTTTCTCATAGCCCTGCTTCCCGTCCATGGCGATAACGACCCGATAGAGTGGAGACAGCAGGTCCACCAACGCTTGCAACAATTCCTCATTATCCTCCACTAACAACAGGGTCTCTTTCCCGGCATCGTCCGTGGCGTTCCTTTCTTCCAGAGTTTCGCCTTCCCCTTCCTCTGCCCATACATCGGCCACAGAAGTGTCCGGCAGCTGCGGTGTGACATTACTTTCCAACGTAACATTCTCATCCTGCAAAAACGGGTTTTCCTTTGGCAGACTTACCGTAAAGATACTGCCATAGCCCAAGGCACTTTGCACGCCGATTGCTCCGTGATGAAGCTCCACGATGCCTTTCGCCAAGGCCAGTCCGATGCCGCTGCTGGGCGATGAAGCCTTGACATCGGCCTGATAGAAGCGGTCGAATATATAGGGAATGGACTCGGGCGGGATGCCTTCTCCGCTGTCGGCCACCTTTATTTCAACCCGTTCTCCCTTGCAGGCCACCAGCATTTCCACCTTGCCGCCTGCCGGTGTATATTTCAACGCATTGGACAATAAATTGGTGAAAACCTTCCGAAGCTGACGGTGATCGAACCAGCAAGACAACGTATCGGCTTCCGTCTGAAATTCCAAACGAATACGCTGTAATTGGGCCTGCGCCTGAAAATCCTCGCACACCTGTCGCAAATAGGAGACAAGATTCCCTTGGGAGACCCGCAGTGTCAATTTGCCCCGTTCCAACTTCCGGAAATCCAACAGTTCGGATATGAGTTCCCTGAAATGAGAAGTATTTTTGTAAATCTGCCGCAACTTTGCCCGCATATGCGGGGACACTCCCGATGTCTGCAACAGGGTTTCCAATTGAGTCATAATCAGCGTCAGTGGCGTGCGGAACTCGTGGGAAATATTAGCGAAAAACTGCAGCTTGGCCTGAATCAGTTCCTCGTTCTTCTCTTTCTCCAGCTTCTCCTGTAACAGCGAGGCGCGCAGCCGCATCCGCGCCATCCGGTTACGCGCCAATAGAGCGCCAACGGCCAGCACCAGCAAAGCGTACAGCGTGTATGCCCACCACGTAGCCCACCAGGGTGCGTTGATTCCGATTCGCAAGGCTATTTCGTAGCGTCCGCCCTGAGGGCCTGTTTGCCTTTCCCTTACGCGCAAGGTGTAATTTCCTGGGTCGAGGTTGGTATAGACGAGTTCGTGCGTCTTCACGGTATGCCATTCTTTATCAAAACCATCCAAGCAGTATTCGTAGATTTTCTGACTGGGGTTTGCGCCATATCCGTCCGATGCCAGTGACACCGTAATGTTATTCTCATCGTGCGCCAGGCTTACGGACGACACAAACGGTAGCGCTGTCTGCAGTATTCCACCGGAAGCAGTGGCGGATACCGGTCTTCCGTTTATGGTCAAAGAGGAAAAGTACAGCCGATGAGCGGGCAATTCTTTGAACAGGGAAGTGAAAGGGAATGTACTCATCCCGTTGGAGCCGCCCACCAGCACTTCACCGTCACGGCATATCAGGAGACCGCAACCGTCATTCAGCGCGGCCAGATGTAGTTGCGCGTTCGCGTCAATGATTTTCGTATCCCCACTCTCCGGATGATAGCACAGCAGTCCCCCGTCGGCCAGCAGAAGCAGATAGCCGGAAGGATGAAACGCCATCTGATAGATATAGTCGGCATCGGGCAGCAGGCAGTGTACAAACCGGTCCTCGGCCTCGCTCCACCGGTAGAGGCCGGAGCCAGACGTTCCCAGGAAAATTTCCCCGTACGGGCTTTCCGCCATCTTGCTGACCATGAAGCGGCTCAGCCCATTGGTCCCTAACGGATAAACACGGCTATGCTTCCCGTCCGCATCTATCCGCACGACTTCTTTGGCCCGCGAAACCCAGATTCGCCCAGCGCTGTCTATAAAAAAGGTCACGTCGAAAGAACTTCCGCCACCCTCAACAATTATTTTACGTGGTTCTTCTTCATTGCCGCAAGGCTTCATAAAGAGCCCTTTTTCCGACAACAGATAAAGCGTGTCGCCCCGCAAGGTCATTTCAGCGAAAGACGTGCCATAGCGGGTGCCATAATGCCGGATGCGTCCGGTGGCAATGTCGTAATGCAGAAAGCCCTGCTTGTGCGTGCCGATGTACAGCCGGTCGCGCTTCCCATCGTAAGCGATGCATTTCAAGTTCGGAAATATCGTTCCGCCCGGTTCCGTCAGGTGATGCGTGACAGTGTCCGTTTTCCGGCGCCAGCAGTTCAGGCCCCCGCCTTCGGTGCATATCCATAAGTCACCCCGCTTGTCTTCGCACATATTTCCCACGTAGGGAAAACTCAACGTCCCATTCCCCGCAGGGTAATAAGCGTACACGTCCGCTTCGGGGTGAAAGTAATTCACGCCTCCATAATAGGTTCCCACCCAAATGCCTCCGTACAAATCCTTGTATAACGAGAAAATGGATGAATGGCTCAACGAGCCCAATAAGTTAGTCGGGCAGTAACAAGTGACAGAACCATCCGGAGCAATCTTGTTCAGCCCATTGAAAGTACCCGCCCAAATATTGCCGTCTCCGTCTTCCACAAAACAACGGACATCGTTGCTTGAAAGTGCGAAATCGCTGTTTACGCTCAGTTTCCCGTCCGCGCGTTTCTCCACCAGGCACATTCCCTTGCGATAGGCGGCCACCCACAATCTCCTTTGCGAATCACAATACAAAGAATGAATGTTCATGCGGGGAATGATGCATTGTTGCTGATGCATAGTTTCCGGATCCTCAATATAGTAAAGTCCTGATGTAGTGCCGGCCCATAAGCCTTTGAAGCCATCCGCATACAAACACGTAATTCTGGCGCCGGAATGTGTCCGTCCTTTTATCCGGAACTTTTTGCCGGCCTTGTCCCATCCCAACAAAGTATCGCGGCAGGCCGCGTAAATCAATCCGTCTTTATTGCAAAGGGCAGTTACATTGCGCAGCCGTGTGTCTTCAAAACGTTCGGTGTAAAGGTCGTAGCGCAGCAAGGCGCCGTCCGAAATAAAAAACAGGCTTCCCGCCTTGTCGCTTATCAGGTCGTGCGTCTGGTTCCCGAAGGCTTCCACGTATGGTACATTGGAAGGCTTGTAGACGGTTATCCGGTTACCGTCGTAGCAGTTCAGCCCCTCCAGCGTGCCAAACCACATGCGACCCGCCTCGTCCTGGCAGATGGACAGCACCGAAATCTGCGAAAGCCCTTCGGCCTTGCCCAAATGCCTGAAGTAGACATTCGCCCATGCTCCGCAGGCCGCGAGGCAAAAGAAAAGGATGCATAGGAAACGTTTCATAGCAAGAAGTCGGGAAAAAGTCTATACCATAAAATCCTTGCGCCGCAGCACGAAACTGTTGCTCAGATACTTCTCGCGGACAATCTGGTTGGCGGCCAGCTCTTCGGGCGTGCCTTGGAATAGAATCTTGCCTTCAAACAGCAGATAGGCGCGGCTGGTGATACTCAGCGTCTCCTGCACGTTGTGGTCGGTGATGAGGATGCCGATGTTCTTGTCCTTCAGGCGCCACACGATTTGCTGGATGTCTTCTACGGCGATGGGGTCTACGCCGGCAAACGGCTCGTCCAGCATGATGAACTTGGGGTCGATGGCTAAGCAGCGGGCTATCTCCGTGCGTCGGCGCTCGCCTCCGGACAACTGGTTGCCTTTGTTCTTGCGCACCTTCTGGAGGCGGAACTCGGCTATCAGACTTTCCAGTTTGTCTTTCTGATAGTCTAACGGTTTGTTCGTCATCTCCAGCACCGAGGCGATGTTGTCCTCCACGCTCATTTGGCGGAACACAGACGCCTCCTGCGCCAAATATCCGATGCCGGTTTGCGCCCTTTTGTAGACGGGATAGTTCGTTATGTCCAAGTCATCCAAAAAAATACGGCCTTCATTCGGCGTAATCAGACCTACGGTCATATAGAATGATGTGGTCTTGCCGGCACCGTTTGGTCCCAGCAGTCCGACTATCTCGCCTTGTTTTACGTCGTACGACACGTGGTTCACCACCGTACGTTTGCCGTACTTCTTCACCAGGTTTTCGGTGCGGAGCACCATCTTGTTCTCTTCCATACATGCGTTAATTTGGCGCAAATGTAGCAAAAATAAAAGATAAAGCCGTACATTTGCAGGCAAATACATATAAAATCATGTTTAAAGCACTTAGAACTGTAGGAAGATACTTCATGCTGATGGGGCGTACGTTCTCACGTCCCGAACGTATGCGCATGTTCTTCCGTCAATACCTTAACGAGATGTCGAAACTCGGTGTGGACTCCATCGGCATCGTATTGCTGATTTCGCTATTCATCGGCGCGGTCATCACCATACAGATAAAGCTCAACATTGAAAGCCCTTGGATGCCACGCTGGACCGTAGGCTACGTGACCCGTGAAATTCTGTTGCTGGAGTTTTCTTCGTCTATCATGTGCCTTATCCTGGCCGGAAAAGTTGGCTCCAACATTGCTTCCGAGTTGGGCACCATGCGCGTCACCCAGCAGATTGACGCCTTGGAAATCATGGGAGTGAACTCGGCTTCTTACCTCATCCTGCCCAAGATCGTGGCGATGGTGACAATGATACCTATATTGGTTATTTTTAGTATCTTCGCCGGCATCATAGGTGCCTATTGCACGTGTTGGTTCGGCGGCATCATGACGGCTACCGACTTAGAGTATGGTTTGCAATATTGGTTTGTAGAATGGTATATATGGTGTGGCATTATCAAGTCCCTCTTCTTTGCCTTCATTATAGCCAGCGTATCGGCCTTCTTCGGCTACACCGTGGAGGGAGGTTCCATCGAAGTGGGCAAGGCGTCTACCGATTCGGTGGTGACCAGTAGTGTGCTCATCCTTTTTGCCGACTTGGTGTTGACGCAGTTGTTAATGGGATAAAGAAAATTGTTATGATTGAACTTAAAGGACTCTATAAATCGTTTGATGGGAAAGAAGTGCTGACAGATATCAGCTCTACATTTGATAATGGAAAGACGAATCTCATCATCGGCCAAAGCGGTTCGGGAAAAACCGTATTGATGAAGTGCATCGTGGGGTTGTTGACCCCCGAACGGGGCGAACTGCTCTATGACGGACGAGACTTTCTCGCGATGGATAAGCGGGAGAAGAAATCCTTGCGTCGCGAGATGGGGATGATTTTTCAAAGTGCGGCTCTTTTCGATTCAATGACCGTGCTGGAGAACGTCATGTTCCCTCTCAACATGTTCAGTAATGATACTTTGCGCGACCGTCAGCGCCGTGCCCAGTTCTGCCTCGACCGTGTCAACCTCAACGATGCGGGCGATAAATATCCGGGAGAGATAAGTGGAGGTATGCAAAAGCGTGTGGCCATTGCCCGCGCCATTGCCTTGAATCCGCAATATCTTTTCTGCGATGAGCCGAATTCCGGTCTGGATCCCAAAACATCACTTGTCATTGATGAACTGATACAGGACATTACTCGTGAATACAACATGACTACCCTTATCAATACGCATGATATGAACTCCGTCATGGGCATTGGTGAGAAAATCATCTTCATCTACCAAGGGCACAAAGAATGGGAAGGTACTAAAGATGACATTTATACTTCTACCAACCAGAAGTTGAATGACTTCATCTTTGCCTCCGACCTCTTCCGTAAGGTGAAGGAAGTGGAAATACAGAATATAGAAGGCTAACATATGAAGATACGAAACATAGACTTAGGCGAACGCCCCGTGATGCTGGCACCCATGGAGGATGTCACCGACCCGGCATTCCGTCTGATGTGCAAACGTTTCGGAGCGGACATGGTATATACAGAGTTTGTATCGGCCGATGCATTGATACGCTCCGTCAGCAAAACGGAACAGAAGTTAAACATAGCCAACGAGGAACGTCCTGTGGCTATCCAAATATATGGGCGGGATACAGCCACAATGGTAGAGGCCGCACGCATTGTAGAACAAGCGCGTCCCGATGTGCTGGACCTTAACTTCGGTTGTCCCGTGAAACGTGTTGCTGGCAAAGGTGCGGGAGCGGGCATGTTGCAAAACATACCACTGATGCTAGAGATTACCCGTGCCGTAGTGGATGCCGTAAAGATTCCCGTTACCGTTAAAACCCGTCTGGGATGGGATGCAGAGCACAAGATTATCGTTACATTAGCCGAACAACTACAAGATTGCGGCATCGCCGCCCTCACTATTCATGGTCGTACTCGCGCTCAAATGTATACCGGTGAAGCAGACTGGACGCTGATAGGCGAGGTAAAAAACAATCCACGCATACACATTCCCATTATCGGCAACGGAGACATCACTACCCCCCAACGTGCCAAGGAATGTTTTGACCGCTACGGGGTGGATGCTATCATGATAGGTCGCGCCAGCTTCGGCCGCCCTTGGATATTCCGCGAAGTGAGACATTACTTGCAAACAGGGGAAGAACTAACCTCTCTCACACCTCAATGGAAACTGAACGTACTGCGCCAAGAGGTAGAAGACAGTGTAAACCTGCTGGACGAACGACGGGGCATTTTGCACGTACGCCGCCATTTAGCCGCTACTCCACTCTTCAAAGGCATACCCAATTTCCGCGAGACACGCATTGCCATGCTACGAGCAGAGACCAAAGACGAACTTTTCCATATATTGGAAGAAATAGAAAGCCGTTATCTGTCTATACCGAATGTACAAACCAACGTTTGAACATCCACGTAGTCAGCACATAAAGCGGAAAAGCGGAAACGAATCCCGCAATCGCATCAATGACATAATGTGCCTGAATATAAACCGTAGCCCCGCACAGCAACAAATAAAAAGGCAGAAGGCAAATAAACAGCCAACGGTTTCCACGCCAGGCCATTATCATCAGGATGGTAGAAATGCCTACATGCGATGAAGGGAAAGCGGCTGTAGGACGCTCCCCTACTTCCTGCGAATGTTCTACCAGACTATAGAAGAAGCCTTGTTCAAACTTTGGCCCGGGCAATAATTCCGCATGATGATCAAAATAGTCTCCAATAGAGGGGAAAACGCCTTGCAACACATTGTCCATACCAATGGCCGGAAAATAGAATTGCGGCCCCGTCACAGGCAGAAAAATATAAATGAAATAATAAATGAAAAACGAAGAGATAATAACAAATGAAATCTTCTCCAGTAAATCGAAGCGACAGATGAAATACCATAGGACAATAACCAGCATCATGGGGTAATAGAAAAAATATCCCATATTAAACGGCTCACTAACCCACAGCCAAGGCAAGCGCTCAGCAAACAAAATGGCAGGCTGACACCCAAAAATCCACTGCTCGGCAGAGGCAAAAAGATGGTCGAGATTAGGAAAAAGACGATTGAACTCATACGTATCCGGATACCAATAAGACAACAACGACATCTGGATGCACACTCGTATGAAAGCCGAAAACTTACAAGGCGCCAAACGATATAAATACATCAGTAGGAACGTCATACCCGCTATCAACACACGATCTACCAACATCTGTCCGGGATGATCCATCCGATGATACAAGAATAGTATCAGTACGGATGTCAGCAAATTATAGAGAAGTGCTATCTTCTCTATTGCAAACAACCCTTTGCGGGTGTCCACCATCTTGAATATATCTAAAGCCATCCTTCTTTCTTATACCAAGCAACTGTCTCGCGCACACCTCTATCCAAATCGTAAGACGGACGATAGTCCAACTCACACATGGCGGGAGTGATGTCGCACTGCCAATTGCGTTGTTTCATAATATTATATTTATCACGATTCAGTGTGCTGGTCTTCCGGCGAAGCCCCGTCAGCCACCCGGCCAACAAAGAAACGGCTTTCAACACGCACAAAGGCAAGGTCAGCCTCAGCACAAATGGATTTCCCAGCTCACGGATAATGAGGTCGGAGAACGTTCGGCTGCTGTATACCTGCCCATCACTTAAAAAGTAAGAACGGCCCACTACATTCTCTTTCTCTAAACTCAGGAAAACAGCCTGCACCACATCTTGCACATAGACGAATGTCAGGTCTTGTCTACGGAAGCCAGCCGCCACATCCACATGCCGCTTAATAGATTCAGCCATGAGATAATAATCCCGCTCTCGTGGGCCGTAAATACCGGTCGGACGAAGAATAACAAAAGGGAAGTCTGTCAAGCCTTGCAAAAAACGTTCAGCCTTCAGCTTGCTACGACCATAAGCAGTATTGGGTTGCGGAGTATCATTCTCCTTTATTGGTTCGTAGGTATTCTCATGTATAGGGCCAAACACGCTTAACGTACTAATGAAAACAAAGCGTCGGGGTGCTTTCCCAAGTCGTATTAACGTCTCCACAAAATTGCGTGTCTGCCCATAATTCACACGATCAAAGTCAGCCGAATCAGCACACTTAGTCACACCGGCACAATGGACAATGTAGTCAAAACGGTCTTGAACCTGCAACTGCTTCTCCAATTTATCAGGATGCGCAAAATCTAATTCTAAGAAGTGAATGCGGGAATCTTGCAGATAACGATGGCTGCTTGTGGCACGCATTCCGGCCCATGTGTCCATCCCTCTGCGTAAGGCTTCTTCCACCAAGAAGCTGCCCACAAATCCGCTGGCTCCGGTTATCAATATACGTTCCATCTCTTTTCCTACTTTAGCGGTTCCACATGTATATTAATATAAGTATGTGCCCCGAAGCGTTCTTTCAGCTTATTCTCTATCTGCGTAGCCTTTCGGTGGGCTTCTTCCAAAGTCTGGTTGCCATCCATGCGGACATGCAAGTCGATAGACAAACGGGTGCCAATACGACGGGTGCGCAAATGATGAGGAGCCAATGTGCCGGGACATGAAAGCACAATAGAGAGGATATCGTTCTCCACCTCGGCGGGCAAGGATTTTTCCAGCAATTCGTTCATGGAAGGAACCAGAAGCTTCACCGACACCTTGATAATGAAGAAGCTGACTACTACGGCCGCTATGGGGTCGAGCACCCGCCACTGATCGCCCAACAAGATAGCACCGCCAATGCCTATTGCCGTACCGATGGACGAGAAAGCATCGCTCCGATGGTGCCAAGCATTGGCCACCACGGCCTGCGAATCCAACTTGCGCCCTATATAAACGGTGTATTGATATAGCACCTCTTTGGACACAATCGAAACAAGAGCCGCTATCAATGCCAGCATCCCTGGCTCGGGCAACGTGCCTCCCTGTATGACTTGCCAAATGGAGTTAGCTCCATTCCATAAAATGCCCAAGCCCACCAGACAGAGGCAGACACCGATGATGGCTGTGGCCAATGTCTCATACTTTCCGTGGCCATAATCATGGTCATCGTCCTCAGGCTTGGACGAAAGGCGCACAAAGACAAGCACAATGATGTCCGTCACGAAGTCGGACAATGAGTGCACCGCATCGGCCAGCATGGCGGCACTATGACCGACAATGCCCGCAAAGAACTTGAACAGAAGCAGCACAAAGTTCACCACACTGCCCACTATCGTCACCTTGTAGATTTGTTTTTCGCGAGCCGGTCCTTCCTGCTGATTCGAAATTTGAGTATTCATAATATGTCTCCTAACCTATATTATGCCAAAAGGAGCGACAAAGATAAGACAAAAAAGTGAGATAGTGCGCAAATCATAAAAATTAAAAGCCATTCCTGACCCTCAGAACAGTAAGGAATGGCTTTGGAACATTTTCTCTATCAACCGGAAAGAGTCGCCTTATTTCACCTGAATAACCAAATACTTGGATATGCTCCAGAATTGTTCCGGATTAGTAATCTTCAGGGTCAGCTGGCCTTTATCATCCTCCTCCATGGCGTACGAACCGGCGGGATGGCTGGTCAACACATCGGCAGACTTTGAATAAAGCTTGATTTCCTTGGTGGTGCGGATGTCAATTTCCGTAAAATAGTCTTTATTCACATTCTCATCTTTCATGACTTCTCCCTTCTTAAAGAGGCCTGTGCCTGAAAGGATATTCTGGTCCTTCAGCTCTTTCTTTGTGCCAAATACAAACCAAGCTGTATGCAACGCTTTGTCCTGCTGGGCAACGGTTTGCGCCTTCGCTTCGTTTTCAATGGTCAGCTGCTCTTTTTGTGAAGACAAGTCGGTTACAGCGGCATCCAATTCCTGGATGCGGATGTTCTTCGAAGCAAGCTCGGCCTGCAACTCCTCAATGCGTTGCGCTTTGGCCTCCAGCTCTTGGGTCAGTTGCTCTACGGCCTTCTTCAGCTGGGCCGAAGCATTCTTGCTATTCTTCAGCATCTGCTGGAGTTTGGCTATCTGTTGCTTGTTCTCCTCCATCTGGGTGCGGATGAATTCGATGTCCGAAGCTATCTGCTCGCGAGCTGTCAACGAACCTTCGGCTACGGCACCTCGTTGCAAATCCACTCTATTCTCCGCGGCATTAATCTGGCGGAAACCTTCTGAAATCTCGTTAAAGGTCCCCAGCATTTCATCCAGCTCGGCATTCCGTTGATTCAACGCCATCTTCAAAGAGTCGTTCTCAGCCTGCAGCTGGCTTTTCTTTCCTCCGGAAAAATTATCGCACGAAGCCATTACGGCCACGCACAACGCTAAAAGTGCTAATTTCTTCATACGTTTTCGTTTTTTACGTTTAGTTTTTTATTTCATTTGTCTATTCCTGCTACGATAATTACTATTTCGCCCCGCGGTTCGTTTGCCGTAAAATGCTCCACGAGCTCGGCCAGCGTGCCTCGGACGGTTTCCTCATGCACCTTGGATATTTCGCGTGCTACAGCCGCCTGCCTTTCTTGCCCGAAAAACTCTGCAAACTGTGTCAGCGTCTTCAGCAAACGGTAGGGTGACTCATAAAAAACAATCGTCCGTTCTTCCTCGCTCAAAGCCTTCAGGCGAGTGACGCGCCCTTTCTTCTGAGGCAGAAAGCCTTCGAAGCAAAAACGGTCGCACGGTAAACCCGATGCCACCAAGGCGGGAACAAAGGCCGTAGGTCCGGGAAGACATTGCACTTCTATTCCTGCCCGGGCACATTCGCGCGCCAGAAGGAAACCTGGATCGGATATACCCGGAGTGCCTGCATCAGAGATGAGGGCTATCGTCTCGCCAGCCAAGATGCGCTTCACCACATTCTCCACCGTCTGGTGCTCGTTGAATTTATGATGCGACTGCATAGCGTTCTTTATCTCGAAATGCTTCAGCAGGATGCCGGAAGTACGGGTATCCTCGGCCAAAATCAAATCGGCTTCTTTCAAGACTTGAATGGCTCTGAAGGTCATGTCGTCTAAATTTCCTACCGGAGTCGGTACAATATACAGTTTTCCCATTGTTGACTTACTTTGCATTGAAGTGTTTACGCAAAATTTCCATGAATTCGGCCACCGCCTCGTTCTCCTCTGGCAACGGCACTTCACTCTTAAACAAGTCGATAGCTCCTTCCAGCGTTTCGACTTCATCCAGCGCGTCCAGCATACGGCCCAGCCTGGCAGCATCGCCCTCGAACAACTCGCGCGTGAAGCGGAAGGAGTCATTCAAACTCAATTCGTGGCGAAAGCCTGCGCTTGTCTGAACATTGACGCGATCGATCCTTCGCGGAGACAAAGCGGGAGTCTCCGAGGCTGATGTTTCGGGCATAGACGCCGGTGCGGGATGCTTTTCGGCTTCCTCCATTTGACGTTCCAACCTGTCAATCTGCTCGCTCAGGCGTCCGATACAATCCTTCAGCGTCTGTAGCTCCGTCCGTATGTCATCCAAGCATTCTTTCATATTACTCTATCATATCCGCATTATAAACGCAAATGTAGAAATAAATAATGAAAAAATCTCTTAGTGCGAACAAAATGATTAATTTTGTAGCTTATTAACAAGAAAAGCAATGGCAATTTTTTAATCACCGTCAAGCTATGGAGCGCAAAAAGATTACTTTCGACAGTTTTATACGCGGCATCCTTATCGGAGCCACCCTCATCGTCTTATTAATGCTGGTGAAACGCCTGAGCAGTGTGTTATTGCCCTTTTTCATCGCATGGCTCATCGCTTACATGATATATCCGATGGTGACCTTCTTCCAATATCGGCTGAAGTTGAGAAGCCGCATCGCGTCCATCTTCTTCACGCTCTTTACGCTGGTGGGGATAGGCGTAGCTATCTTCTATCTGCTGATTCCGCCTATGATTCAGGAGTTTGGAAGAGTGAAAGACTTATTGCTCGAATATTTCACCACCAATAGCACAGCCAGCAACATTCCGCATCAGCTGTCCGACTTTCTGCACGAGAATGTTGACCCACAGGCACTAAAAGAAATTTTCCAGCAAAAGAATCTGTTGGACGCTCTGAAGGAAGCCGTCCCGCCTCTTTGGTCCTTGCTTTCCGGCTCGCTCAGCGTACTGTATAGCATATTCACCATTTTCATCATCCTGCTCTACATCGTCTTTATCCTGCTGGATTATGAAAGCATAGCCGAAGGCTGGACGCATTTGGTGCCCGTACGCTATCGTCCTTTCGTAGTAGACATCATGAACGACATCAAGGATGGCATGAACAAATACTTCCGTGGCCAAGCCTTTGTGGCATTGTGCGTAGGCATCTTGTTCAGCATCGGATTCCTGATTATCGACTTCCCGATGGCCATCGCCCTCGGCCTCTTCATAGGCGTGCTCAACTTGGTGCCCTACTTGCAAATCATTGGCTTCATTCCCACCATCATCCTCGCCATCCTGAAGGCAGCTGATACGGGCGGCAATTTCTGGCTTATACTGCTCGCAGCTTTAGCCGTATTTGCCGTGGTACAAGCCATTGAGGATGGCATTATCGTGCCCCGCGTCATGGGCAAGATAACGGGGCTTAATCCCGCCATCATCCTACTTTCCCTCTCTGTCTGGGGTTCGTTAATGGGCATGTTAGGAATGATTATCGCCCTGCCACTCACCTCTTTAATGCTGTCCTACTATCAACGTTTCATTATTAATAAGGAGAGGATACATCGGGGAGAAGAGGACTAATTTAAAATAACTTCTATGACGGGTAGTTCGACATTAGGACGTTTTGTCGGCAGGGTGATAATGACATCATCCGCTTCTGTATTCTCTGTTGTATGACTTCCACGTTCCGTATCTGTACGAAATTTTAATTCGGAATGGTCATTCAACAATTGTACATATTTTATTTTCCCTCTATACCCCTTCAAATACAACGATTTGAAAGGCCATTCCAATACATGAATATATAAACGCCTTGTTTTAGGATTATAGGTAAGCATACAATTATCGGGGCATTCGTATTCTGAAGGTGCGGCAGTACATTCATAAATGGCATCATGATGAAAATACATCCATTCGCTTAATCCTTTCAAACGCTCTATAGCCCGTTCATCAAAAACGCCTCTTGCAGTAGGCCCCACATTTAAGAGCAAATTGCCACCCTTGCTTACAGTCTCAGCCAACATAACGATCAATTGATGTGTACTTTTCCAATTTTCCTCATCTCGATTATATCCCCATGAGCCGGAGAATGTTTGACAAGTTTCCCAAGGAACTCGTTGATTCTGAATAGTCGGCCATTCGTGCGGCATAAATTGCTCAGGAGTAATATAATCCCATCCTTGACTATCCTCAGAAAGTCCTAGTCGATTATTGATGATTATTTGTGGCTGCAAATTCCGAACAAGCTTAACAATGCCTTCTGAGTCCCAATCATTTTTATTTTTTCCATATTCTCCTGTATCGTATGTATAGTCTAAAAATAATTCATCAATTTGTCCATATTCAGTAAGCAATTCTGTCAGTTGTTTCTTCATATATTCCCTATACTTCGCCATGTCACGCTTTTGATTAAGTTTTTCAAGTTTTGTGGGATCTTGCGGCATTAATGGATGATTACGGTCAATGGTGAAGTCGGGATGGTGCCAATCTATTAGTGAATAATAAAAACCAATGCGCAACCCTTCCTGACGGAACGCCTCCACCAAAGGGGCCAAGACATCCTTACGATAGGGAGTGTGAGTTATCTTATAGTCACTATATTTAGTATCCCACATACAAAATCCATCGTGATGTTTTGTTGTGAAAACAACGTATTTAAAACCAGCATTCTTAGCTAAACGCGCCCACTCTCGTGGATTATATAAATCCGGATTAAAATATTCCATATATCGGTCATAAATGGAGTCAGTCATTTTCTCTCTGCTTTTGACCCATTCGTGTCGAGCCGGCATTGAATATAATCCCCAATGTATGAATAATCCGAACCTGCCAGCTGTCCACCACGACATACGTTCTGTCTTATCTACATATTTAGCAGGCTGTTTAACCCCTGATTCCATGGCTATTATAGTTTGAGAAGCCAATATGCAAAAGAAAAATATACACGCAAAATTCCTCTTCATAATTTAACAATGTCTATAGCAATATTATACAATGAATCCTTATAAATTTTATTTTATCGGCAGAATCTTCATCATGGTATCAACAAAAATAGCCGCCATGCGCTGCTGTATATATGATTGTTCTCCACGTATAGGATGATGCCCATAAACAACTCCCTCAGTTTCTTGCGTATCAGTAGAATACAATGTACTGAACGGTTCCTGTGTAACCGGATGTAACATATTTTTAGAGAAGCCTATATATTTATCGAATTCAATTAATGGGAGTCCCCATTTTTGAGCGAGCTTTCTAACACTTTCATTGTAAACTGTACGGCAGTCATGCCAATGTGTGCATAATACGATAACTGCAGGTTTACCATAAGGAGTGTTATAATATCGAGATTTGGGATTATTTCTCAATTCATAACATTCTGTGATATATCGTTTGATGACATAATCATAAGCAGCCGCATAATTGCTGCGGTCAAAAGGCAATTCATAATCAGTATAACTATCTTTTAATTGCAATTCTTCATATACATCTTTGTTGTGAACCTGCATAATAACTAAAGCATCTATTATTTCCAGTTCCTCTGGAGAATAAAGAGTACCATCTTCCATTCTATTAGCAGTATTGGCTATAGCTTCTCCTCCGACAGCTCTGTTAATCGGAGTTGCTCCCAGTTTTCGACAACCAATCTCAAACCAACCATTTTGAGGAGAAGCAAACGAAGCCCCCGTCAGTAAAATCGTATATTTATCTTTTGAAGACTGCATTTGAGCTGTTATTGCTTGAGCTGAAATGAATGACAGCAATAAGGTAATAATAAAAAACTTTTTCATAATATCATTTTTTTGTTTTAACAATATTTCTATATCTATCTACAGAGGGTTTCAGTCCTTCTTGCAAGTTATGGTATTGCGGCGGATTATTAAAATCGAAGCTGTAAGGCTCATAAGCTGTAGCACAATCCGCATGCGTTTTAACGAATGAGTTATATTTCTCCCATAATAAATCATATTGAGCAATTGCTTTCTCAATCGTCCCAACATCATATATCCCCGATTTATCGCCTTCATACCCTTTAAGCATGATAATCCAGCCCTGTTCATAAATGGAATATAACAAAAGTCCGTATTCGGCAGAAGTGCGCAAATAATGCCTCATTTCCGGATGACCAGTTTGTATCTGGTTTGCGAGCAGAACTATTTTTTTCCACAAGTTTGTACTTTCCTGCTTCTCTGCTATCATTTTATCTGTTAAGCCTGATGTTACGATCATTTCCAAATTCTTTTTTAATTCTTTCAATCCACCTATAAACTGATCTCTTGTCCACCAGACATTAACAGGCATTATCAAAGAAGCACGCCCTCTGACAATCGCATCAGCTGATAAAAGAGCTAATTGGTGGAAACGTTCAACATCCGCCCCCTCAAACCCATTATTTGTCGCATACTTATCAATTATTTCTTTTTCTGTCAATGACATATTGTTAGCCCATTCGGCAAGTACAGCCACGTTAACATCACACCATAATTCATTTTTTATATAAGGGCCTCTCCATCCTCCTCCTCGTGACCAAGTCCAAATTCCCGCAAATAACGGATTTTGCTTAAAATGATTTAGGCAATAAGGGTGGGAATCTGATTTTAATTCCTCAAAACCATTTAATACGCCATCAGCTATATAATTAGGATAAGCCCCTTTTCCTTCATACTCTCGCTGACATTCAACTTCCACCACTTGTTTATGTCGGCCGATGCCTAAAGTAGGATTAAATTTGAATGTTCGATGATAGTCGCCTTGCACATGTTTGATACACATATACAAATTTGGATGAGGTTCAATACTTTCAGTTACACTTAAATAATATTGTGGATTGACATGGAAATATCCAAAATCCCATGTACGATAAAATACTTTTTTATTTAGCCGTATACAAACTTCTTCTCTTAAAAGGTTTATCAAACAACGATGGATTTCTTCTCCTCCGTCCGTTTTATACAAGGAATTGTGCTCCCAAGACTTCTCATCTCTTGGTATCGGTCCGTTTCCCGTATGATAAGGCGTATTTTGCAAATAGGTTTCTCCCACCCGAATTACAAGTCCATCTAATGTTGGAAAACGTTTGAATATTTCTCTGAGCATAATTCGATGAATCTCTTGCGTTTTCTCCCGTGTGAAATCGACTCTTCCGCTTGCATCACAAATCTCTTCTCGATATATTTCGACAAGCCGTTTAGGAAGAACTATTATATCTGTAAAGTAATACGCTTCCAACCCGGCCTTGTGTATTGCCTCTATTCTGAGCTGGATTCTATTAGCAATGGAATCAACCCATAACCGTTCTTTCGATCCAACAGGACAAATACATTCATTCAAGCTATCATAGGTTATAGCAGTATGAACTGATTGAAATTCATTTACTACTTGTGCATTGAATCCATATTGAGCCAACGTATTTGGATCATTAAACTTGCTTTCCGTAAATGCTTCTCCTGGATTATGATGGACCATATCCATAACGATTGGAAGCTGCGCGGATAAACTGTGCCAGAAAAGACAGCTTAATCCATAAAGTAAGAATAAAACTCTTTTCATTTTGTAGAGATTATTGTTGGTTATTATTAGTCGTTTTTTGGTCTTCAATAGAATCAAAACCAGCCTCTTGTCTCTTTATTGAATTTAACAGTTTTTCTCTATCAGGTAATTGAATACGATAATTGTCTTTATACAACCCGCATTCCTCCAAATGATATTTCTCTATTGGAATGAGATTTTGCAGGCACTTCAAACTTTTCATTTGGAACATTTCTTCATAAGCAGAATTCGGTAAGGAAAAATCTTCATTTCTTCTGAAATGAGAATAACGGAAATCTTCTGGTTTTCCCTCTTTACGTAATCCAAGATGACAATTGATAAAAATATTACTTTCAATATCATTCCCTATAGGAAGTTCTAAATGGCTTGTTTTCAAAAAACGGCTCATTTGGGGATAAACATGATCCCAATGTCCTTCATTAATTTGAAAAACCTCAAACAGACGATTGAAATCCGGATTCTGCGCATTGTAATTCCTTTGCTTTCCGCGTGCATCAATACTTATACCAGCTGAACTGCAATTGAAATAGACATTGTCATGTACGTAATTATAATGTCCTCCTCCAATTATTGTCCCAGAAACAGCCTGATGTACCACATTATTATAAATAGAATCTCCGGCATGTCCGTCATCCGCATAAAAAGCATTGGCCCGTGGCACATGATGAACGAAATTATAACGCATCACATTTCCCCTTGCAGTCCAATCCCAACGGCTATAAAAAGCACCGACATCACCAGTGACTCTCGCAATATCAAAAACTTCGTTATATTCCAAGATATTATTGTTCCCACCATAAATAAAAGCTGCATGAGGCGCATTGTGCACTAGATTATGACGCACAACTATGCCTACAGCATTGCCCTCCTCTACACCAATCCCCGTAGTAAACTGTCCCAATTTTACAGCAGGGGCATAACTCTGCTGTATGATACCGAAACATGTAAAATAGTTATTCTCTATAATATGGTTACAGGCAATTAAATCTTTTCTATCACCGCCAGACACTTCAATACATGTTCGCCCAATATGAGAGAAATCATTACTCATTATAGTGTTACATTTCCCGTTTCTAACAATCACCGCATTACCTAATATATTATTAAAACGGCATCCAGCAATCGAACTCCGTTTCGTATCTTCTATTACGATACCATCATCCAAATGATTTTTGAAAGAAATATTCTCAATTTCTATCTTATCGGAATTTTTAATATGAATCATAGGCCCTTTCTGGGATATAATACTCAACAGAGTCTCATCAAAATTATCAGGTGGCAATAAGTACAATTTCTGAGTTGTGAAATCAATACACCATTCTCCTTCTTGATCTATTTCTTCCAATAAATTCTCCACATAATAATTCTCTTTACCAGAACCATAAGGGCGATTATATTTAGAACCAATGCCACCGTATATCCCTACGTCATTTCCATTTTGAGTTTCGATTCCGGCACTATGTGTAACCCGCTTCTTTTCTATATCTATATCTTTTATACGTACCGTCCATGCTTGCCATGGAACCCGCCAATATCCGGTAAACCATACACCTCGTTCAAGAGCATCTACCCATTTGGCATGTTCCGGATCATCGTATTCAAAAACACCTCCCCTGTCATTTGTTCCAAAGTTATCTATAACTTTCTTCATATAAAGATAGCCCTTATTAGGATAACGCGAAAGTGGGAGCAGGGTATCATTATATATCAATTGAGGGAAATTTTGCCGTTCCTTCATAAGATCAGGAAAAGTCGAGACATGAATGCCCAATGCGGCCAAATCTATTTCCACAATTTCCTTCCGAACGCTTGGCTGAATTCTATTTAATACAACGGTGTCCTCAACAGGTTTAATTTTCCCTCCTAATGGAATTGCACTTTGAATCTCAGTATTCTCAGGATTTATACCTTTTATAACGAAGCCATTGGAACAATTGAAAATTTCAATGGTCTTATCAAGAATATAAACCCCTTCATTGAGTAATATTGTACTGCCATTTTCCTTCGCTTCATCAATTGCCTTCTGAATCTCCGAACTGCTTTGCGAAGGATAAAGCTGCACAGGACTTTGTGCCATACTTGGCAAAGCAAAAATGCAGGCTGATAAAAAACAAAAAATGTATTTCATGGTTTTTCTATTATTTGGTTTACTTTGCCGCAAAAATACAGCAAACCAATGAGTGCCTACTAACAATGATAGACCAAAATGTATGAAAGATGTTTCATTCCCTATTTTCCTAACCTATTTCATCTTGCATTTGAAAGCGATTCATGCCTTATATTTTGAATTGCATTAACTGTAATACATACCACTTGAACATCAACTTCAGAACCCCTATTACGCCTCTGATGTAACCACGCTCATACAAATGTAACCTATGTGATGCTTGGGTTACTATTCTTATATATTTTGAAGCATGAGTATTAACCGGGCCACGCCTTAATGCGTAATTTTGCATCCAAAGTTAAACAACTAAATAACCTTTTAAAATTTTTAGTTATCATGAATTCACTTACATGTGTTAAATTACGATTTCGGCTCCTATTACTATTGATGGGGCTTCTTCTGCCAACAGCGTTTGCTTGGGGGCAAAGTGTGACAATTACAGGAAAAGTAGTTGATTCAAATGACGAACCTCTTGTGGGTGTTTCTGTTTTAGAGTTGGGCACAACCAATGGTACTGTTACTGACATCAACGGCCAGTATAGTATTGGTGTTTCCAACACTGCTACTCCGTTAAGATTCAGTTATATCGGTTATGACGAACAAGAAATTGTTCCCGGAGAAACGCGCGTACTCAATATCGTTATGAAAGAAAGTTCTGTTATGGTGGACGATGTAATCGTAATTGCTTATGGAACTAAAAAACGCCGCGATATGATTGGCTCCGTCTCAAAAATCAAGAGCGAGGAAATGCCTTTAATGCAAGGAGGACGTTTTGAAAACTCATTGCAAGGCTTGGCATCCGGCATACAAGTAGTAAACGATGGTATGCCCGGAAGCACTCCACAGATAAAAATACGCGGCATCGGTTCAATCGCCTCAGGCAGTGACCCGTTATGGGTTGTAGACGGTATTGTAGGTGGTGGATCTACGATGGTGAACTCAAACGATATTGAATCCATTGAAATCTTAAAAGACGCTGCTGCTACAGCTATTTATGGATCGCGAGGAGCAAACGGCGTTATTATTGTTACCACAAAGAAAGGACGAAAAGGTGAATTGAAATTTGATGTTCATTATGAAGGCGGTATAACTCCTATTACAAACACAGATTTAGGATTGGCTGACACAAAGACGTATTTTAAAATAATGGACGAGGCCCGTGCCAATGTTGGCTTATCTCCCCTCGACCCTCAAAAAGATATCATTGAGCCTTATTATTCCAATTGGGTTACTCCTATTACTCGTGAAGAAGCCATGAATACCAATATGGACTGGGTAGATTTAGTCAGCCGTTTAGGAAGCTTCCATGACATAAATGTTTCACTGAACCAAGGAGGAGAAAATTCTACAACTTATGCTTCGGTTAATTATCGTTCGGACGAGTCAAGTTTAAAAGGACTTAGTATGAACTCAGCCAGTGCACGTCTTAACAATGAATTCAAGAAAGGAATTGTTACGGTAGGAACACAATCATTTTTAAAATATGACCGGAAAAATTCCACTAATAAATGGGCTGTCGTTTCTGACAAATTCCCTTGGCGCAAAGTTTACAATCCAGACGATCCTACGGGGTATTGGAACCCTCAAATGGCAGATGGACATCCGACTGCGACCTTGGATCGTAATTACCAATTAAGCACTGGTGAAAATTTTAGTTTCCGCACGACTCTTTATTTGGATATTGATTTCAAATGGGTGAAAGGATTATCTGCCAGAGCGGACGCAAGCTATGGATACGGACTGGCACAAAGCGATTATTGGTTATCTGCTCTAATCAACAACACAGGAAACGTTGACGGGAATCAAGGAAACAAAAGTAAAACAACAACCAAATCACAACAATATCATGCCTTTGCCACTTATAAACGTGAATGGGCGGAACACGGTGTGGACATTGTAACTGGTATTGAAGCCAATAGAACGTATACCGACAACTCGGTAGTGGCAGGTAAAAATTTGAGTGGTGAATTTCAAGAACCTAAAATTATTGGTACGATGTTAGGTAATAATAGTGCTTATATTGGCGGAGAAAGTTATACGTTCAGCTTCTTCAACCGTTTGGATTACAAGTTTAAGCAACGATATTTAATTGGAGCTTCATTTGTACGTGAAGGCTCTTCCAAATTTGTAAAGAAGAATCGTTTTGGTAATTTCTATTCGGTTTCCGGCGGATGGATCATTTCTGATGAAGCTTTCATGCGTAACGCATCTTTTATTTCCTTATTGAAATTACGTGGAAGTTATGGCGAAACCGGTAATCAGAATATACCGTCAGAAGTAACGATAAACTCATATGCGATTAAAAGTAAGCAATATTACAACAATATGCAAAATATGTATCTGTGGAATATTGCCAATAAAACAGCCAAATGGGAAAAGAACAAAAGCATTGATGTGGGGCTCGACTACGCTTTGTTTGATAATAAAATCAATGGTTCTATCGCCTATTATCGCCGGACAACAAGCGATATGTTGATGCGCGTCCAGTTACCCGCTTCTGCCGGTATTACTAATAGCGGAGGAAATGCTGACAACAATTCAATGTGGTCTAATGTCGGTTCAATGTATAATCAAGGATTTGAATTTGATATAAATACGACCTTCGTAAGAAAAGATTTCGAATGGAACATGAATTACAACTTAACTACAAACATGAATAAAGTTACAGCTCTTGACGCAAGCGTCGATGCCAAAGGTACAGGCATAATCAATACACGTCCAGGAGCCATTACGAAAAAAGGACTGGCATTGGGTACTTATTTCATGGCTGAATGGGCAGGTGTAGATCCAGAGAAAGGTATTGGCATGATTTACGAAATAGATTTGGATCGTTATAACAAAACGGGTGAAACTGTAAAAACCGGCAGATTGATTCCTGCAACTCAATCGAATGTAAACAAACATAGAATTATCCAAGAAGGAAAGACTGCTCTTCCTAAAGTATATATGGGTTGGACCAACAACTTTAAATACAAAGACTTTGATTTGTCATTCATGTTCTATTTATCTTTAGGTAGTTATACATTCAACTATCATGGTTACACAAAGTCGTTTGTAGGCGATGGGCGTAACAATATCACAGCAGAAATGTATGAGAAATCATGGAAGCAACCCGGCGATATAGCAGAATATCCACAACTCAGGTGGCAAGACAAGTATAATTATGACGATAACGGAGATGAAAAGCAAAATGTAACTTATATAAAACATGATGCAGGACATACCAGATATTTGGAGAATAGTTCTTATTTACGTTTGCGCAATTTAACAATAGGCTATACACTCCCGCAAAAAATCTGCTCCAAGATAAATATTGATGCATTAAGAATATATTTATCTGCTGTTAACTTGTTTACAATAACTTCTTTCAATGGTTACGACCCCGAAGTTAGAGTAAAAAATCAGACTGGAGCCAATGCACAAGGTGCTATATTTACCGGTAGTGAAATGCCTCAGACACGAATTTTCTCCGCAGGTATTAATTTCAAATTTTAATCGAATTGACATATGAAAACAATAAAGAAAATAATAGTCTTATCAAGCATTGCGATTTTAGCATCTTGCGACATGGATAATTATTTTGAGCTAAAACGCCCAGAATCCAATCCATGGTTGTCTGTAAACGATTTAGAATATTCTGTCGCAGACCCATATAATACATTGTTTCAGAACCCTAATTGGCAAGCTCCCATAGGCATCATACCTTATTATCAGGAATTAGTGGCAGACTTATCTACCGTTAATCCTCAAGGGGCGTATGAACAAGAAGCTCTTTATTGGTATCCACGGCAAATGTCCACTTTTGATGTAACAGGGCAACAATTTGAGAAAACCTTCTCAATACTATACAGAGCTGTCACGGGAGCAACTTCCCCTCTTACATTTATTGAGGAAAAAGAAGCAAATGGAGAAGCTGTATTCGCCAACATGACGGAAAATGACAAAAAAACACTGGCCCGCCAAACTGGTGAACTTTACTTTATGCGTGGTTACACTTATTGGTTGATTAGCCGTGCATTTGTCGCTCCTTATGACCCCAATGGAGGGGAAGGAAATAACCGTAAATTTATTCCATTAATTAATAAGTTGTATTATTCACAAGAGTCTGCCCGCAATCCTTATATGGGAACCGTTCAAGAGGTATACGATTTAATGCTTTCAGACTTTACCAAAGCAAAAGAATTAATGCCGGAAGATTATTTCGAACGTGGACGAGCTAATAAGTATGCAGCCTCCATGATGCTGATGCGTGTAAAATGGCTTATGGGAGACGAAGCGGGAGCTTTGGAAGAAGCGAACTACGTCATTGATAAAGCAGAAGCAGGAGTCGCTCCTTTTGATTTGACAGAAGATCCGATAGTGGCATTCAATCGAAACGCGGAATCCCAATATACAGCAGACCCTGTTGCCAAAGAAGTAATTTTCGAATGTGCTTTCACAGAAAGTAACCAAAGCAACAATGTAGCCATCCCTCTGGCCCGTATGTGTAAAACAGGCATTTATAATTTCAAGTCAACCGTATTTGACGCCAATGACAAACTTTGGCTTGACGGAGCCAGAGGTGAACAAAACTGGCAACATGGCGGTTGGGCCTGCGCTTACTGGAATCCTCATCTTATTAAATATATAGGATGGGCACAGACAGACAATCCTATGGATCTTGCCAATTATGTCCCAAGCGAAGAAGCCTTGTCTGACAAACGTTTTGTCCAGTTACACTATTTCTTGAGAAACTATGTAGAAGGTGGAGACAAAACTGTACACGAGATGGCGTACAACCAAACGAAATGGAATGCTTTTTGGAATGACAAATACTATCGTGCACCTTATGGGAAATATTCCCAGGTTCCCTTAATACGTTTGGCCGAAGCCTATCTTACACGTGCCACTTTGAGCCTCACACAGCAACCGGCTCAGGCTTTGGCGGATGTGAATGTAATACGGACACGCGCAGGATTGCCTTCTTTGAGTAATGTAACAGAAGAAGATATTGAGAAAGAAAGAATTAAGGAACTCGGTTTTGAAAATGGAGACAGATTACTATATCTTGTAGCCATGCAGAAAACGATTGACGGACAAAAGCGGAATCCGGGTGCAGTCTATGAGAATCCGAACACAGATGGTGATCCCATTCCTGCAATGAATCCCCCGTATAGCGATATGTACGTCCCGTTGCCTTCCATCGAATATTTATATTCAGGCACATATCAACAACCATAAATAAAGGATTAAGCCTTACTATTGAATACAAATTATAACAAACTGACATCCAGTATAGTAAATAGGTAATAAATATAATGTTTCCAAGTAATCTATAGATGATTTTAAGGTCATCTATAGATTACTTTATTTTTAATAAGTAAGTGTACAGAATTAACTTATACTATGGCACACAGATAACACTGATTTAACAGATGACCACAGATATTATTAAAAAAATAATCTGTACAAATCAGTCTCATCTGTGTCATCTGTGTGCTATATAAGATAATTTTGATTAGTTACTTAGGAAATAAACACAGAATAAAAATGAATCGGTCTGAAAAGCCGATTGTAATGAAGGCGACTTGATACAAGCAATCTTCTTAGTATTATTGATTACTTGCCCAAGTATTATTGGATACTTGTCCAAACATCATTGGATACTTTACCATTTATCCAAGGATTTATTTTCTATACTTCTTTATAAACTCTGAAGGCGGCATGCCGTATTCCGTCTTGAAACATTTTCCAAAATAAGAGATTTCATTAAATCCGCAACGATAAGATATCTCAGTCACTGTAAGATCCGTGTGTTTCAATAAATCAACAGCCTGTTTCAAACGAATATCCAATATCAATTTACTTGGCGACATACCTGTAACAGATTTAATTTTGCGATATACCTGCACACGACTCATACCTATTTCTTCGCTGAACTGATCGATCGAGTAGGTAGGATTCTCAATATTTTTATGAATGATTTCCATGACCTTTTTCATAAAGCGCTCTTCGATTGCACTATATACAGAGCCCTCTTTTATATCTTGTTGTTCCGGCTTGTCGGATGAGGTAAACTTAGAAGCATAACATTCTGCTAATTTTCTCCGATTTAGCAATATATTAGAGATACGAGCTAATAACAATTCCGGATCAAATGGTTTCATTATATACTCATCAGCCAATGACTCATAGCCTTCTTTCACTTGTGAGGTTGTAGTTCGTGCTGTAAGCAAAATGATAGGAATATGCGATGTCACCATATTATTCTTTGATAGCTTAGTAAATTCAAGGCCATTCATGTAAGGAGTCATAATATCGCTGATAACCAGATCCGGCATTAAATTCAGTTCCATTTCATAGCCTTCTTTGCAGTTTTCAGCTATGTGAACATTATATTGTTTGCTTAATAGCGAAGCCAAATAATTACGCACATCTTCATTGTCTTCGATGATGAGCAGCGTATTCTCTTTGGGAGAAGCGTTGGCTTGTGATAGTTCACAAAGATTTATATCTGATGCAATAAGTACCTCTATCTCCGAATATGGAATATGGGGATCTTTTACAACTTTGTCTTTTCTGAGAATTTGTTCTTCTGAATAGTTTTCTTTACCCAAAGGAAGAGTGAAATAGACTGTCAATCCATGCCCTTCTTTACTTTCAATCCAAATATATCCTCCGTGTAGTTTTATAATACTTTTTGTTAAGTTCAGTCCTATCCCACTTCCTAATATTTTGTCATTAGCCTGAAAAAATGCCTCAAAAATACGCGGCATCATTTCCATTGGAATTCCGGATCCACTATCCTCGACTTTAGTTAGAAGGACTTTTCCTGACGGAAGGACAAAATTATCTGGTTTGACAATATCCTCTGTATTAACTATCATGGTAGATATAATGATATATCCTCCATTGGGAGTATGTTTTAAAGAGTTGGATATAAGATTAAAAAAGACTTTCTCTATGAGAATTGCATCAAACCATACTTCGGTTGAAGAAGTCGCATCGTTAAACTCTATAGAAATATTCTTTTTTTCAGCAATGGAAGAGAATAGATTAATGATTTCCGGAATATACGTACTCATGTTATAGCTGCTCACATGAAGTTTCATTTTTCCAGCTTCCAGCTTATGAAAATCCATCAAACGGTTTACAAGCCACAGCAACCTTTGAGAATTCCGATTAATAAGCTCCAATGATTGATGGCATACCTGTGGCATATCTTTACGCCGCAGCAAATCAGCCAATGGGGCAATAATCAGAGTCAATGGAGTACGTAACTCATGTGAAAAATTAGTAAACATCTCTACTCCCATTTTATGGCTAAGTTCCATATTTTGTTTTTCCATCTGTTTAAGATGGAGATCCATTTTTAGCCTCGCTTCACGCATCCGATACCTCACAAAAAGAGTAATCATGCTAATAATGAATATAATATAGAAAGTATAAGCATACCATGTTTTCCATAAAGGAGGAGTAATCAGTATTGTTAATGAGGCATCGTTTCGGCTCCAAATTCCATCATTATTACAAGCTTTTACTTTAAATGTATACTCGCCAGGCGGAATGTTTGTGTAATTGGCATTCGGATCAAAAGTTGGTTCCGACCAATTTTTATCAAACCCTTCAAGCATGTACGAAAATCTATTGTTAGAAGCAAAAACATAGCTAAGCGCCGAAAACCTGATGGAAAAAGAAGTTTGATTGTATCCCAATTGAATTTTCGGCATAGTGACATCTACCCATTGACTCGTTCCATTGCTTTCGGAACAATCATCCCAAAGTTTTATTTTTGTAATCTTTACAGGTGGAATAAATCCATTTCGCTTTAATAATTGGGGTTGAAATGATAAAAAACGATTATTCCCACCTACATAAAATGTTCCATCGGAATTTTTCAGACATGAATGTAGGTTTGTCTCCAATAAAGTATATCCATTTCGATTGCTCCAATTAGTGAAAGTCTCTGTCTCTGGATTAAAACATGACATGCCTTTCAATGTCGACACCCATAAATTACCCGCATCATCAGCTTCAATGCTATTGATTGCATTATTCAAAAGTCCGTTCTTCCTATCGTACATAATGAAAGTTTCACCCACACTGTCATATTTTCCAATACCCCCACCATACGTGCCTATCCATAGATTTCCCAAAGTATCTATATATAATGTACTGACATGATCGCTAGGAATGAATTGCGCGGAATTATGTTCTTTACGTCCATAATGTTTAAGCTCCTGCGTCAATATGTTATAGCGATATAAGCCTGCTGCACGAGTAGCCATCCAAATATAGGAGCCAACAGCCTTTATATCTTGTACATTAATAACTTGAAAGTCTGTCATCCGTCCTTTTACGGGGAAAGTCTCCTGCAACAAATCCTTATCCATCTGATAACGTAGCACCGGGCTATCCACACCTAACGCAATCCAATACACGCCATCACAAGTTTTCGCAATGCGTCTCACCTGATTATAGGGGAAATTGGGGATTTCTTTAATTATCCGACGACTTTCCATATCATAGAGATACAATCCACAATAATAAACACTAATCCACAACAAATGTTCCCCTTCTCTTTGTATGTACTTTATTTCATTGTTGGTTTTTAATCCCGGCAGATGAAGTGGGCAGTATTCATAATTATCTTTTGAAGGATTATAAATTATCAATCCCTCATCCGTACCAAGCCATAAATTCCCTTTGTACTCAATCATGGCATTGATATTACCTATGCTCCTCTGAAGTTTATATTCGGGCTCGTGAGGAATAAAAAAATTGCTATATGGAGTATATAGATTAACGCCTCCGCCATAAGTACCCACCCAAATATTGTCAGCTCTATCCCGATATAAAGAAATAATTGTGTTCTCACTCAATCCGCAACTATGTTCTTTTTGATAATAATTCAGCAATTTGTCATGGCGTTTATCGTAAACGAGAACTCCGTCACGGGTAGCAAGCATAAGATTTCCCTCCGCTGTTTCCACAATATAATTGACTTGTGAACCATTAAAATCTTTTCCATCTTCCATGGCAAGGTTCGCACATACCAACCTCCGTTCTTCACGGTCAAACCACTTCAGGCCTGTATCCCACATGCCTACCCATAAACGTTCGTCACTATCTTCATATAAAAAGTATATTTTGTCCCGCTCACCAAACTGGAAACGTTCAGTTACAAACGTTTCCGGATTCATAATACACAACGTATTATTAATAAGATAGCAAATTTCGTTTTTACTATTTTGCATTAGCCAAAACACCGAGCCACTGGTAGAAATAGGAATGAAGTCATTTGTTTCTTTATTATATAAATTAAGCCCTTTCATATTTCCAACCCAAATTCTTTTGGCATTGTCACATAATAAATGTTTAATGCAATTATCGGAAATGCTATGCGGATCTGTCGGATTATGAAAATATTGAGTAAATGTGCGCTTGGCTACGTCATAACGATTTAAGCCATAATGGCTTCCTATCCATAAAACACCCGGTTGCTCTTCCACAATCGTTGTAACATCGCTACTTGACAATGAATTCTTCTGCCCATTAGCCCTTAATATTTCAAATTCTGTACCATCGAACCTATTCAACCCATCTCGTGTACAAAACCACATAAACCCCTCGCTGTCCTCTAAGCTACGTATCACGGTATTCTGTGAAAGGCCGTTACTTACATTATAATTTTGAAATAAGATATTGCTGTCTTGGGCATACACAGCCGGAATTAAGTATAACAGAAAAATTACAATAATGTATTTCATGGTTATTGCGATGTATTTATTGAAGCAAATATAATCAGTTTGAATGCAACAAACAAATATTTCAGCAGGTGAATATTGCGGATGTAACATGAGTGATATAAATGTAACGGCCGTCAGTATAAAGACACATAGATAGGATAGATTGAAACGAATGTATTGGTTGAATAACGATAAAGAGTACTATTTTTGCTCCATCAATTAAAAACAGTATGAAGCCATGCGAAAAATTTCTTTAATAGCAATGGTGGCGATAGCCGCCTTCGCTTTTTCCTGTACAGGTGCAAAGAACGGGAAAAGTACAAAGTCTACAGTTTGTAGTTTCCAGGCGGCCGACACTTCCTGGAAATCTTTAAGCCTGCGAGAAAAGATAGGCCAAACCATGCTTATGCTTCCCGATCGGGAGTTAGAATTAAAATTAGGAGAGGGTTCCTTAGAGCGATACTTTGAACGTTATCCGGTTACCGGTTTTTTTATGGGATGGAAACTGTTTACAGGCATTCCGGAAGAAGAACGTGTGGAGTTTGTTCGGAAGTCTGTGCTTGAATACCAGCAAGCCTCAAAACTTCCTTTGCTATTTCAACAAGACTACGAATCGGGCGTAGGACTTCAAGGCATGACACCTTTCCCTAAAGAAATGGCCTTGGGAGCGACTAATTCTATGGATTTAGCATATAAGTATGGTAAAAGCATAGCCTTAGAATGCCGCTCTTTAGGCATCAATTGGGTGCTTCACCCTGTAGCGGATCTCAATATCAATCCGCTCAATCCTATTGTCAATACAAGAGGCATTTCCGATAATCCGCAAAAAGCAGTGGAGTTGTTATCCGAGCAGATAAGAGGATTACAAGACAATGACATCGCGGCTACAATAAAGCATTTTCCGGGTGACGGAGTAGACTATCGTGACCAGCACTTAATGACAACCGCAAATTCTCTTCCTCTGGAGACATGGAAACAATATCATGGAAAAGTATTTGCCGAATTAATTAAAAAGGGAGTTGCATGCATTATGCCGGGACACATTACATTACCCGCATATCAACAAGAGAAATTGAATGGATTCTTCCCTCCCGCAACTTTATCGCATGAATTATTGACCGATCTATTAAAAAAGGAGATGGGCTTTAAAGGAGTCATTGTCTCTGATGCAATGACAATGGGTGGTTTTCGCGGTTGGTACGAAAATGATTTAGAGGGACAAATAGCCAGCTTTTTAGCAGGTGTGGATGTCTTATTATGGCCGTCTTATGAATACATGGACAGTGTTGAAGTTCGGATCAGACGCGGTGAAATTCCAATGGAACGATTGGACGATGCCGTGCAACGCGTATGGGCTATGAAAGAACGTTTCGGCTTATTGAAAAAAGGCCGTGAACTTATCAGACCGTTAACAGATGATGAAAAAAAGGAGATAATAGAAGCTTCTAAAGAAATAACAGAACGTTCAATCACTTTAATTCGAGACGAAGACCATAAACTGCCACTGTCTATAGAGAAAGATAAAAAAATACTTTTGGTAGCTGTAACACCGGTTGCCCATAAAGGAGATGACAGAGACTTTAAACGGCTGCTAAATTTACGCGATGAATTTATAAAAAGTGGATTTAATGTCGACTTCCGACGCAATATTCTGTATGAAAATCAAGGATGGCAAGATAATGCGACAAATGTGTATGACAAGGTGATTTTCCTTGTAGCCCGAAACACCCACACTCCATTTGGTCCTCTTCAATTATGGGACGATGAAGCACAATCTGTTTGGGCGGCCAATTCTATGGACAAAAGTAAAGTGATCGTTATTTCGTTAGGAAGCCCATATATTGGAAATGAATATTTTGAACGTGTCAAGACATATATAAACACTTACTCTAACGATGCATCCACTCATTCTGCCTTACTAAAAGTATTAACTGGAAAACTTCCGTTTAAAGGAGTATCTCCAGTAGATTTGAATCGCAAGTTTTTCACATTTAACTAAAGTATATAAATAGTTTATGAAACAGATGTTTTTTTTCGCGGCAATAATTTGTGGGCTGTTTTTTTACACCGGCTGTACGACTTCCCATGAAACAAATGGCTTGCAGACTCGTAATGGATTGCCTAATTTTAACCACAAGATTCAAGAAAAAGATTCCTTGTCCATTGTCTTTTTAGGAGGTAGCATAACCAATCATCAAGGTTATAGAGTACAAATCTGCGACTGGCTAAAAACACAATATAAAGGCATTCGATTTAAGGCTATCAATTCCGGCATCGGAGGAACAGGATCCGATTTAGGAGTATTTCGAACCGACAGGGATGTATTACGCCACCATCCTGATTTGGTTTTTATAGAATTTGCAGTAAACGATGCCAAGAGCGACTCACTGCTTATTTGTCATTCCATGGAAGGAATTGTGAGAAAAATCTGGGCTCAAAACCCATATACGGATATTTGTTTCCTATATACACTGAACGAAACGATGTTGGACGATTTAAAAGCAGGAAGAAAATATCGTTCCGTCAGATATATGGAGCGAATTGCAGATTATTATGATATCCCCTCAGTAAACTTTGCAGATGACGTAATGGCATTAATGGATAAAGGGGAATTAATCTTCAAAGGGGACGCAAAGAAAGATTATGGAGATAAAATCGTCTTTACGAATGACGGAACTCACCCGACATATGACGGTGGACATCCAATCTATACAAAGACCCTAAGCCATGCTTTGCTACAGATGAATAAAGCCCAACGAAAAACCCATCCATTAAGGACAGCCTTATATCCAGGAAATTACGAGAAAGCTAAAATGATTCCTATTTCAAACGTCTCTCGCTCTGACGGTTGGAAAATCCTACCGGAGTCAGATAAGGCTTTTACCCATTTCCAAGGAAATCCAAATGAAATACAGCCAGTTTGGGAATCTTCCAATCCAAACGATTCTATAAATATACGCTTTGAAGGGAGTCGTATAGGCGTTTTCGATTTAATAGGCCCTTCTTCGGGCGGAATGTCTGTAAAAATCGATAGCAATGAACCATTTTATGTACGCAGATTTGATAAATACTGTGCGGATAGAAATAGAGCAAACTATTGCTTATTCGAAACATTAAAGAATGAGAAACATACTGTAGTTATCCGACCCAATAACCAGCGTTTTGAAAAATCAGAAATTTATCAAACAAATAGTAAAGTAATACCGGAAAGTGAATATTTCAACGAGTTCAATACATATATAGGATGCATACTGCTCGTAGGCGACATACTTCAGTAAGCATAGGATTTGTCCGAATCTTTCCTTTACGAAAAAGCCGGAGAAGTATTGCCTCTCAATCAGCGCACTGTTTCCTCTCAATTACTTAAGTGTTTATACCCCAAACACTGCGCTGTTTTGAGACAAACACTGCGCTGATTGAGAGGAAATAGCGCAGTGCTTTTCAAAGCATTAAGAATCTGAATATCAGGCATATACATAAATAGTTACATTAGAAAAGCGATTTTCGGGGTTGTGATTATATATTTATTAAGAAAACAGGCCTTTAAAGCACAACAGATGTTAATCTAAAATGTAAAATAAAATCCTAATCAAACCGTGTGAAGGAATGGCAAGCTATATACCATATTATAATATAAACTAGATGTGATTGGTCACTTATTGCCTATACTTTATACATAATACCCCATTTATCATTATCTTTGCCCACGTAGAAATAAAGATGAGGATGGAACAAGAAAATTTCGACATACGCAACCAGCAACCGCTCTCTAGCCGGGAGCGTGACTTCGAGAACGTACTAAGACCGCTTGCCTTCGAGGATTTTAGCGGACAGGACAAGGTAGTGGATAATCTGCGTGTCTTTGTAAAGGCGGCACGCCTACGCGGCGAAGCATTGGACCATACTTTGCTTCACGGTCCTCCGGGATTGGGAAAGACTACGCTATCGAACATCATAGCCAACGAACTGGGCGTGGGATTCAAGATAACCAGTGGCCCTGTGTTGGACAAGCCGGGCGACTTGGCTGGCATCCTGACGAGCCTAGAGACGAACGATGTGCTTTTTATTGACGAGATACATCGCCTGAGTCCCGTGGTGGAGGAATATCTTTATTCCGCGATGGAGGATTATCGCATCGACATCATGATAGACAAAGGACCTTCAGCACGAAGCATTCAAATTGATTTAAATCCTTTCACACTAGTGGGCGCCACAACACGAAGCGGCTTGCTGACGGCTCCCTTACGTGCCCGATTCGGCATCAACCTGCATCTGGAGTATTACGATACAGATGTGCTGAGCAAGATTATTTTGCGTTCGGCTCATATACTGAACGTACCTTGCTCTGCCAAGGCTGCGGAAGAGATTGCGGGACGAAGCCGAGGTACGCCCCGTATCGCCAATGCCTTACTGCGCCGTGTGCGAGACTTTGCACAAGTAAAAGGTAGCGGAAGCATTGACACTGAAATAGCCCGTTATGCGCTAGAGGCACTGAACATCGACCGCTACGGTTTGGACCAGATAGATAATAAGATTCTGACCACTATTATCGACAAGTTCAAAGGTGGACCTGTCGGTCTGACTACCATTGCCACAGCTCTTGGCGAAGACCCCGGCACGATAGAAGAGGTGTACGAGCCTTTCCTCATTAAGGAAGGGTTCGTCAAACGCACGCCTCGTGGACGAGAAGTGACGGAACTGGCGTACAGGCATTTGGGAAGAATGAGGAATGATGAATCAGGAATGAAGAATTTGTTTGGATAATGAGCACACCAGGAGAGAATGAGAAATTTCCGTCTACATGAAAATTTCTCATTCTTGATTTCCTTATTCAACATTGTACCCCGACACTTTCACTTGCGGCTTATTCCCCCGCGTATCCACGTCTTGCCAATGTATCCGCACTTCCTTTTGTTCGCCCGGCATTAAGGCAAAATAGTTGTCGGAATAAAATGCCGGAAGAATCTGCCCGCCATCCTTGTCGCCTCTCAGGTTCAGACGAATCAACAGAGCGGGTACAGAAGAGGGATTGGTGATATTTATAATAGCGGTCCAACTTCCATCATCGGACTGATGGTATGCAGCCTGGGTTTGCAAAGTCACGCGCGGCAACTGCTTCAGGTCTTGGTAGTTGTTTTCCTCCTTGCTCCGGTGATAGAAGTTCTCGGAAACGATTTTTCCCCCTTCGCTCAGCCTCAAGCGGATGAAATGCACCTTGGAGAGAGAGTCCGGAAAATCTAATTGCATGCAAGGTTCGGTAGAGTCTTCACGGCTATTCACATTGGCCTCTCCTTGCCATGTAACAGAAGCATCCATGTTCAGCACTTGTGCATGGACGGTGAGATTAGGATGGAAGCCGGCACTGTAATTCACAACTTCCACTTCATCGGTAGACGGATTCCATTGGATGTGCAACGGCTCGCAGGCTTTTTTGATAGCGAAATAAGCGGCGGTAGGCTCAAAATAGTAATCGTACGTCTGCCATACCATGGATGGCCAGCAAGGATGACTCATCCACATCAGCAACCCCATACGATGTTTACTTCGTGATTCGAACAAACTACGATGCCCATCGTAATTCACCCATTGAGCCAGCTCCGCAAACTCCTTTGCACTTTGGGGTTGGCCGTATCCACGAGTGATAATTTCGTTAAAGGAAACGGCTCCTTGCGCTCCCTCCAACGTATAGTCATGTATGCCCCATTCATCGGAAGGTGGCCAGATACCTTCAGGCGAGTAGGTACGCAGGAAGCTTTCGTAAGTCATGACGTTAGGCATGCCCCGTTCGCTATGAAATTTGTCATTGCCGGTTTCCAATGTAAAGTAAGTTTTGGCCGGAAGCATACGATAAGGACCATGACCGCTCACCACCTCATCGGCCGAACTGGAGATGTAATGCAAGTCCGGATGCGTTTTCTTTATAATTTCACGCAAAGCTTTGTCAATACGTTCAGGCGGAAAGCCTTCGTTACGTCCGCAATACAAGGCCAGAGAAGGATGGTTTCGGATGCGTTTCACATAATCTTCCGCATTGGCAAGGAACAAATTCTGATTATAAGGATCGGGACCGTCAGCAGGGTTAGCTAACCAAAAGTCCTGCCATATCATGATGCCCAGACTATCGCACGCCTCATACAATTCTTCATCCCCTATCATGCCTACCCAATTGCGCAACATAGTGAAATGCATATCGGCATGGTAGGCTACAGCCATTTCATATTCACGCCTACGATAATTCAGGTTCGATTCGCTAAAGCCCCAGTTACCTCCACGTCCGATGAAACGGCGTCCATTAATATAAAGCTCCAACGTATGGTTATCTTCCGTGTAAGTCATCTGGCGGATACCTACCTTGAATTTTTTTGCATCAGACACCTCGTCTGCTATCCGGAAAGTAAAATTGGCGTCATATAAATAAGGTGCGCCATATCCATTGGGCCACCAAAGCTGCGGGTGTTGTATCCGCAACTGGGGATAACGATCGGGAGTAAAGACTACGTTCTTTTCTTCGTATGCCCCTAAAGTGACCGGCTGTTCAAAATGAATGTTGCCAATGTATCCCGCTAAGACACCTCGCACAATTCTCCCTTCATGGTTCTTTACGAAAACTTCCGGTGTCAGGCAGGCTGATGTTGTGTCCGGCAAGGGCAGAACAGTCCGCACATAGGGGTCACGAACGGAGACCGGGCCTGTTGTGGTCAGGCGCACATCATTCCAAATGCCAATGTTGCGTCCACGAATAGTAGGAATCCAATCCCATCCTATTGTGGCATGAAACGTGGGATTATCAGCACCTAAGATGCCACCATTGAAATCCGTACTTTGCTTGTTCTTCTCTTTAACGGCACCGATATGCTCATTCTTGATGATTTCTACGGCCATCACGTTCTTGCCCGCCTTTATAAGGTCAGTCACATCCAAATGTCCCCGCATGAAAGCACCTTCTATCCGCCCGGCCTTTTGTCCGTTCAGGAAAACATTCGCTTTCCAATTGATGTCGTCAAAATCCAGAAAGACTCGCCCGTGCTTGAAATCTTCAGGCATCTCAAACTCATTCCGATACCAGAAATTGGAATTGAAAAATGACTCTGACACCAACAGCTGATTATCCGCATAGTTGGGATCGGGCAAAGCTCCTATATTTTTATAGCTGCTCAATACTGTTCCGGGAACGGTTGCCGGTATCCAACCAACCGGCGCATAATCGGTGGAAGCAAGGATTTCTCCCGCCTCATTCACTTCAGAGGCACGTTGTAAGTGCCAATGTCCTCCGGAGAGATGCATTTCCCGATCTTTTGCTTTAGGCATAGAAGACGGATGAGGGCACAATCCTCCTCGCCCCATCACTTCCAATTCACTCAATATGTAATTTTCATTATTGGCGGGTGTCTCCATCCATACCCGCACATAGCGGGCGTTCCCTTTTACAGGCACTTCATCCGTCAGATTCGCACCACCGGGCAAAAGGGCAGCATCAGTCCATGTCAACGCATCGTCTGACAATTGTATTTTGCCTTCAACGGCTTTGTTGACCCAATGCAGGACAACCTTATCCAACGTTGAACGGACACCCAAATCTACGTAAACCCATTCCGTACCCTTTGTGGCACTCATCCAGGCACTCGTGAAGCATTTGGATGGCTTCAAGTCAACAGGACCTTGTTCGTTTTCAAAAGCAATTTCGTGAAAAATCCATTCGTAGGCGCCTTTCATACGGAGACGGATACGATAATAAGAATAAGCCTCAGCCTGCCTGAATGTAAAACACTCCGACAATTGGCGTGCAGACATCGTAACGGACGCATCGGTTTGCTTGTTGGGGTCGTTCACTTGCACATGGTTGGAAGAGGCTTTCCCCGGCAACTCCTTTCCTTGATGAACATCCAGTGTAACCCAATCCTTTCCATCCAACGAGGCTTCCCACCTCACTTCATATCCTTCGGTGGCAGTTTTGTCATCATAAACCAACGTACCGGTCACGGTCGCCCGTGTAATGCGTTCGGCATAATTCCGCAACGAGAATTGAAAGTAGGAGTCTTCTCCCCGGACGGTGTTTCGTGAGTACGGTCCGCCATCAATCATCCACTCTCGCTCACGTTTGGGCATCTCTCCATTTGGAGTGGAGAGTTGCAAATAGTGTGGAGACTGATTAGTCAAGATTCCATCGGTCAGCAATTGGGCGGTCAGGTTATAATCATAGGAAGAAGACTGATAAGCGGCTCGCATCCATGCCAGATTCCGATACTCATTACCTCCGGGCAACAATTCCGGTGAAAAATCTTCCTGCGGACTTCCCGGATAGACACCAATGCCCCGAGTATAATAATCCGAACGTGATGTCGAAGATGTTGGTGTATCGGAGCATCCGGACATGGCTACTAGCATACATAATAAGGCCATGTATTTCATTGTTTTCATAACAACAGATATTTAATTCGACTCCAACGAGCGAGGCCTGTCTTCCGGAAGGGTGCCAAAATCTTTATTCGGTTGAGCACCCATCTCGAACGTTAAGGTTCCTCCCCGCATGATGTCTTCGTACGTGATGTATGACTTTGTGTAAGCTTTCCCGTTCAGGCGGACTGATTGAATATATTTGTTTCCGCCACCTACGTTGTTCGCTATGACTTCAAATGTTTTCCCTTCCGGCAAGCGGATCGTGGCTTTCTCAAACAAAGGACAACCGAATACATAGACGCCATTCGATGGATTTACCTGATAGAAACCCAAAGCTGAAAGCACATGCCAAGCCGACATCTGTCCGCAATCCTCATTGCCGATAATCCCATCGGGCTTGTCGGTGTAGAAATTCCGCTGAATAAAATCCACTTTCTCCGCCGTTTTCCATTGCTGCCCTGCGTAAGCATACAGATAAGCCACGTGATGACTCGGCTCATTTCCATGAGCATACATGCCTATCAAGCCGCTGATGTCGCTAGAGGCGTGTTCGCCCATATCGCCTTCGGCCATAAAAAGAGAATCAAGTTTGGCTACAAACCGTTCATCTCCTCCCATTAAATCTATCAATCCCTCGGGGTGCTGAGGCACAAAAAAGGTGTATTGCCATCCGTTCCCTTCGCAGAAATCTCCCCAACCATGTACGGAGCGGAAAGGATCGTAAGGCGAGCGCCACGAACCATCCTCCATCTTCGGGCGGATGAAGTTGATGCGCTTGTCGAAATAAGTCTCGTAGGCATAGCCCCGCTTTTGAAACATTCGGAAAATGTCTTCTTTTCCCATCTTCTTTGCCATTCGGGCAAGCCCCCAATCACCTACGGCATATTCCATGGCTACCGAGGTGGCTTCCGGTGCCTTATCACAAGGGATGTAACCTTTTTCCAATAAATAGGGAATGTCCCGCTGCTTTTCACAAGTGGCCGATGCCACCATGTAGTTCAATGCGCGTTCGGCATCGAAACCTCGAAAGCCTTTCATATAAGCGTCTGCAATGACAGGCAAGGCACTATATCCCGGCATTTGATTGGTTTCTCCTCCCACCAAAGGCCAAATGGGCAGTTTGCCCTGTTGGTCATAAATGCTCAACATGGAGTTCACCCAGTCGGGCACCAACCGGGGTTGGATAATCGTCATCAGCGGATGATAAGCGCGATAAGTGTCCCATAAAGAGAAAGTGGAGTAATTGGTCCACTTATCCGCCTGATAGATAGAGTCATTATGTCCGCGAAATGCACCGTTCACGTCCTCATAAAGAGTGGGGGCGATAAACAGATGGTAAAGGCTGGTGTAAAACACTCTCTTGCCTCGTTCGTCCGCACTCTCCACATCAATACACGACAGTATCCGTTCCCAACGAGCGGCAGCCGATGAACGAACCTTGTCAAAGTCCCATGCGGGCAATTCAGCTTCCATATTGGCCAAGGCATTGGCACAACTGACGGACGAGAGCGCTACCTTCACCTGCACCTTCCGTGGATTCCCCTCAAAAGTCAGCACCCCCTTTACATCAGCTCCTTCCAAAGCATCTTGCCCGGCGGAATTATCATCTTGAAATACGTCCAATCGCTCGATGGGTTGCTCGGATTTGAGCACAAAAAACACTTTATGCTGCGGACTCCATCCTTTGGAAAAGCGATAGCCTTCCACCGTATATTTATCCGCCCGCCTCAAGCAGGTTTCATAAGCCTTGTCACCATTGCCTTCTTTCAGGTTAATCAACAGGCGAGGCGTTCCTTCCGGATAGGTATAACGGTAAATGGCCACCCGGTCGGTGGCGGTAAGCTCGGCCCGCACACCATTGTCCATCAATAAAGAATAATAGCCCGGAGCCACTTGCTCTTTGTCATGTGAGTAATAGGAGGAACAAGCCCCTTCGATGTTGTCCTGCTCACCCCGCCGGGTGCGGACATTGCCCGTGTAAGGCATCAGCAACACATCGCCCAAGTCCGCGCAACCCGTGCCGCTCAAGTGCGTATGGCTGAAGCCAATCAGTACACTGTCCGAATAATGATAGCCCGAACACCAGTCCCAGCCCTTGTGAATGTTTTGCGGCCCTGCCTGCACCATGCCGAACGGCACATTGGCCCCTACGAACACATGCCCGTGCTCGCCTGAGCCGATATAAGGGTCTACATAATCGGCATAACATAAGCTATTGAGCAAGTCCAGCTTGCCATCGTCTATCAATTTAAGTATCAGCTCGCCAAACAGCGTATTTTGCCAAGCGAACCATTTGCGTGTAAAGTACGAAGGATTGTCTTTATGGAAAGACTCGTGCATGAAGCCCGTCCCGGCATCCGTATCCATCAGCATACGCAGACATTCCTTTATCTCCGCATCATCCCGGCTGGTAAAAGCTCTCATCATGATGCTCATGGGCCATATCATGTCGTAGCCAATGTGCGGCCCGCCAATGCCTTCACCCGCTGTGCCCCGGAAGAAGTAGGGATTGGCTTCGCTCCATACAAAGCGTCGGGTGTTTTGATAAACCGGGTCATCTTCGTCCACATCGCCCAGATAGGCCATACCAAGCAGGCTGGGCACATTGGCATCGTCCATTAATATATGACCGCCGAATCCGTCTACCTCGTAAGCGTAAATAGGGCCATACTCAGGATGTTCGCATACGGCATATTTCTTCAAGGCGGCTTCCACTTCATCGGCCAAAGCGTTGCATTCTTCAGCCAAGGCAGCATCCTTATTGACCGTAGTCAGAATCTCTGCCGCCTTGCGCAAGGAGCTTACGGCAAAGAAGTTGGAAGGCACCAGGAAAGGCAGGGTTGTGGCATCATCGGAGGGACGGAAAGCCGATGCTATCAGCCCTACCGGACGGACAGGAGCACCCCAGCCGTCGTTGATGGTGGTGTCCGTGGCACGTTCCGTCTTGCGTTGGAAGCGGTAAGGACCTCTGTCCCCGTCCTTGCGTTGCTGCTCCCTGAAAGTCTGGAGAATAAGGGCCACGGCCTCCAGCCATGTCTCATCAAAAATGCTTGCATCGCCCGTCACCTTCCAATATTGGTAAGCCAAGCGCAAGGGATAGCACAAGGAATCTATTTCCCACTTCCGTTCGTGCAGTTCCGGCTTCATGTCCGTCAAGTCCGATTGCCATTCTCCTCCCGTAGGTCCGTCATTAAAAGCGTTGGCATAAGGGTCGATGTTAATACATAGGAATTGTCGGCGGATAACCCCTTCCAGCATCTGCTTCAATTGAGGGTCTTCGTTGGCAAAAGGAATGTAGGGCCACACCTGGGCACCCGAGTCGCGCAGCCACATGGCGTGTATGTCGCCCGTATAGACAAAGGTGTCCGGCTTGCCGTCCCGCATACGGAAGTGCACAGTGGTATCGAGTGTATTGGGGAAACAATTCTCGAACATCCACGCCAGGCGCGGATTCTTCAGCAACGCCTTCACCTCCGCTATTTTCCGTTCGATGGCATCCGAACGGAAAAGCCGTTCTTCTTTGGGAGGACGTTGGCTCACGTAGCGACCCACATTATCAGTGGGTGCCACATACGTTGACTTCTGCAAGCAAGACGGGGTAAATTCGTTGGTTTGCAGAGGCATTGCTTCAGCTTTTGCAAGCACAAGGCTTTGCAGGAATAAGACCGTTGTCCAAAGTTTCCTATTCATGGTTTTCAAAGATAAAAGGTTTATAGGGTGCTAATATACGAATTATTTTGCATATACCATTCTTAATGGCCCAACATTGTCTCTTTCTTGGTAAAGCTTTGTTTTTTCCCTCGTGAGGGAAATAAATTTCTCCGGTGAGGAAGAAAATTTTTCTCCACGAAACATTGCCTGCGACTGGGCGAGACTTTGCCTCTGTTTTGGCGAAACTTTGTGACAAGGCTTTCATAAGACAAAGTGTTTGATGATAAAAAAGAGTGCGTGTTTCATGCTTTTGTTTTATCTTTGTGCCTTGAAGATAAAAACAGAATGTATAGGAAAGGACGTTTATGGTAAATCTGAAGAGTTTGGCTAAAGAGACCGCTATCTACGGCTTGAGCAGCATCGTAGGGCGGTTCTTGAATTATCTGCTGGTACCGGTCTATACCATTGCCATGTCCGCCCAGTCGGGAGGCTATGGGGTGGTGACCAACATCTATGCGTGGGTGGCACTGGTCTTGGTGCTGCTGACATTCGGCATGGAGACGGGCTTTTTCCGCTTTGCAGGCAAAGGAGAAGATGACCCGATGCGCGTCTATTCGACGGCTTTGACGGGTGTGGGAGGCGTGTCGCTGGCGTTCTTGGCTGTCGGTTTGGCTTGCCTGGGACCTATTGCGGGATGGCTGAGCTATGAGGAACATCCGGAGTATGTGGGCATGATGATGGCCGTAGTGGCGATGGATGCCATTCAGAGCATTCCTTTCGCTTACCTGCGCTATAAGAAACGTCCATTGCGCTTTGCGGCCTTGAAATTGCTCTTCATCTTTCTGAATATCGCCTTGAACTTGACGTATTATGTGGCATTGGATGGAAGCGATGTGGGCTATGCTTTCCTGTTCAATCTGATTTGCACGGGCACCATCATGCTGTGCCTGATTCCCGAATTACGAGGCTTGCGCTATGGATTCGACCCCGCCTTGATGCGCCGCATGACGGCTTATAGTCTGCCCCTGTTGGTATTAGGCATAGCGGGCATCCTGAACCAGGTGGCGGACAAGATTATCTTTCCTTACGTGTATCCCGATGCGGACGGAGCAGCCGTACAACTGGGCATCTACGGAGCGGCGAGCAAGATAGCCATGATTATGGCGATGCTTACCCAGGCTTTCCGCTATGCTTATGAGCCGTTTGTGTTTGGCAAAAGCCGGGATAAAGATAACCGCGAGACGTATGCCGCCGCCATGAAGTATTTCGTCATCTTTACCCTGCTGGCTTACCTGGCGGTGATGTTTTATTTAGACTTGTTGAAATACCTCATCGGAGATGATTATTGGGAAGGCCTGCAGGTGGTGCCTATCGTGATGGCGGCCGAAATATGCATGGGCGTTTACTTCAATCTGTCCTTTTGGTATAAGTTGATTGACCAAACTCGGTGGGGAGCTTATTTCTCGCTCACAGGATGTGCTGTATTAGTGACGCTCAACGTGTTATTCATTCCCCGCTATGGCTACATGGCGTGCGCTTGGGCAGGATTGGCGGGCTATGGCGTGGCGATGTTGTTATCCTACTTCGTGGGGCAACGGAAATATCCCATCCGCTATGACTTGCGGGGCATCGGCCTCTATGTAGCGTTGGCTGCTGTGCTGTACGCATTGGCTGTGTGGGTGCCGATAGAAAACCTGTGGTTGCGCTTAGGCTTCCGAACGGTTTTGTTATTCCTATTTATAATATATATAGTGAAGAAAGATTTGCCTTTAAGTAGTATTCCTTTGTTGAACCGATTGGTAAAGAAATAACGATGAAAACGACCATTTTGACTCTTTTGCTGGTATGGCTTCCATTCTTTCCAAGCTTGGCCGATGAAGGCATGTGGATGCCGGGGAATCTGGACAAAGCCACACGCCGCACGCTGAAAGAAATGGGACTGGAGTTGTCGCCCAAGGAACTGTATCACCCGAAGAAGGCTTCGCTGAAAGATGCCGTGGTGAGCTTCGGAGGATTTTGTTCGGGCGTGGTGGTATCTCCCGATGGACTGGTGCTGACCAACCATCATTGCGGATTCAGCAGCGTGCAACAACACTCCACCGTAGAGCACGACTATTTGCAAGATGGCTTCGTAGCGCGAAGTCGGGAAGAAGAATTGCCATGCCCCGATTTGTATGTGCGTTTCCTGGTAGAGCAAAAGGATGTGACCAAGCGGGTGCTTTCGGCTCTCAAACCGGACATGGATGAGGCTTCACGTTCCTATGCGGCTGACTCTGTCATGCGGATTATTGGGGCGGAAGTGTCAGGCCGGGACTCTACGCTGACGGGTGTGGTGGACGCTTATTATGCGGGGAGCGAGTATTGGCTCTCTGTGTATCGCGATTATAATGATGTGCGGTTAGTGTTCGCTCCGCCTTCTTCAGTAGGTAAGTTCGGCTGGGACAATGACAATTGGATGTGGCCTCGTCACACGGGTGACTTCTGCGTATTCCGCATCTACGCCGACCGGGCGAACCGTCCCGCCGATTATGCGCCGGATAATGAGCCTTATCATCCCGCCTATGTGGCACCCGTCTCGCTCGATGGCTATCGGGAAGGAGACTTCTGCATGACCTTGGGCTATCCGGGGGAAACCGAACGCTATCTTTCCTCCTTCGGCATCGAGGAACGAATGAACAACACCAATCAGGCACGGATAGACATCCGAGGCGTAAAGCAAACTATCTGGAAACAGGCGATGGACAAAAATGACACGATACGCATTCACTATGCTTCCAAATACGATGAAAGCTCTAATTATTGGAAAAACAGCATCGGCATGAACCGCTCCATCCGACGCCTGCATGTGTTGGATAAGAAACGGGAGCGGGAACGGGATTTGCTGGAGTGGATACGTGCCACTCCCGACGAACGCCGGGAAAACCTGCAACTCCTTACGGACTTAGAACTTGCGTATAAAAACCACCGCACCGCTGATCATGCCCAAGCCTATCTGCTGGAAACCTTTCTCAACGGGCCGGAGCTGGTTCAACTGGCCATCAGCATCCTGAACTTTGATTTTGAGGGTGAACACGAAACTGTTGTTCGGAATCTGGAAGCCCTTGTAGAACAATATGCCAATTTGGATTTGAAGGTAGACAAGGACGTGTTTGTAGCCTTGCTCAAAGAGTGTCGCAAGCACGTAGAGCCGGATTTCCTACCTACGGTTTACGATACGATAAACATTAAGTACAGAGGCTCCGAGCAGGCGTATGTGGACAGCCTGTACGCTCATTCAGAAATCACCTCGCCACGGGGATTGCAACGTTTTTTGAAGAATGATACGACGTATCAAATCTATAATGACCCTGCTATCGTGTTGGGCATTGACCTCATCACGGAGCTTTTCGAACTGAATCTCCAGATGCAACAGGCCTCTGTCGACATCGAACGAGGAGAACGTCTATTGAACGCCGCCCTGCGCCGGAGGGACACTTCACGCGGCTATTATCCGGACGCCAATTCAACGATGCGCCTCAGCTTCGGCATCGTGCGGAGTTATGAACCTTTCGATGGAGCGCATTACGATTATCGTACGACCACGCAAGGTGTTTTGGAAAAAGCACGTCTGTACAAAGGCAAGCGAGACTACGCCTTACAACCTGAACTGGTGCGCCTGTTGGAAAGCAAAGATTTTGGACGCTATGCCGATGAAAAGGGTGAAATGAGCGTCTGCTTCATCTCGGACAATGACATCACGGGCGGCAATAGCGGAAGTGCTATGTTCAATGCGCGAGGCGAATTGTTGGGCTTGGCCTTCGATGGCAACTGGGAAGCCATGAGCAGTGATTTTCAATACGAACCCCGTCTGCAACGCTGTATCGGAGTGGATATCCGCTATATATTGTTCATTATGGAGAAATACGGGAAAGCGGGACATTTGATAAATGAAATGTATATCAAATAAACTTTCGCCCCGAGCCATAATGTTGACTCGAGGCGAAATAAACAAAACAAACAATTTTTAGGGCTGCAAATACCCTTTTTCACAAGAGAGCAGTTACAGGTGTCTCATAGGCGGTAAAAAGGTTAACAAACAATATCATTGTTAGGGTATCATTTCCCAATAATCCATATTGGTGATGTATTCTACCGTTATCTTGCGGTCTCCCCGACGAGCATTATCCGAAGAGGAAGGTGACACAATTGCAATTTTCTTGCCAATGCCTCTCCACTTCATCATCTCGGCGGGCACGTCCCGCTCCTTCAATGCCTTAACCACTTCGCGCGCACGATTTTCTGATAATGTTTGATTGAATTCATCCGACCCGCGAGAATCTGTCTGCCCCGTTATCAGATAGCGGCGTGAGGTGTCTTTCAGGAAGATTTCCGCAATCTTATCCAATGTCTCTTCCGATTCGGGGGTAATCTGATAACTGTCGAAATCGAAGTAGATTTGGTCGAACAATTCCGTAAGGCTCTTAGTAATAATTGTCTCTACCGGTTTCTCCACCACTTTTTCCACAACTCTTTCCACCACTCTGTCTACCGGTTTCTCGATATATTGCATTATGGGCGCAGGCTTCTTGCTCTTGCCGCCGAAGCGCCAAATGACACGTGCCGAACCTTGCAAAGAATTCGCTACATTTTTGTAAGGCATCAGTAGATAATCTGCCTGCAAGCCGATGCCCCAACGGTCGTTCAGCCAAAAATTGATGCCACCACCCAAAGAAATTGGCACAAGATGTTTCTTGTCACGTCCTTCCTTGTTTCCGAAGTTGCTCAATATCCACGACATCTCATCCGGAGCCAAACCTTCGCTTCCATCGTATAATACCCGGAAGTCCTTATACATATAGTTAACTCCCGCACGCAGATAGGGATCCACATAGCGCGACTTAAAATATTCGCCCAAACGCCATTGCAGGCCCAAGCCTGCCATGGTCATGAGTTTACGTTTGCCTTCTATGGACTTGTTGGTAAATCCAAGATTACCTTGCAAATCCAAGTAGAAATACTTGTTCAATTCACGGGCTGCATAGATGCCTGCGCCCCATACGGCATGGTTCAGGTCAAGGTCGAACGCGTAACCGCTCTCCACTGTGCTGAAGTTACTGAACCCTATGCGGCTAAACTGAAACACCGTTCCGCCTACACCAACTTCCCATGCTTTCTTTTCTTTTTTCTCTTCCGTAGCCGGCTCCTGCGCATGGGCAGACAATACGCCTAAAAAAAGGAAAAGACTGATATATAATTTTAGTTTCATGTCTTCGAATTGTTTTACTTATTTTCTTGATCTTCCTTGTCTTCCTTGGTGACATCAAGGGTATAGTTTGACGAAACTGGGTGTCTGTCATTGTTATAGGTCTGATATTTGACCTTTGTTTTATCAGAAGGATCTTCTTTTATTGCTCCAAACTGACTAAGAGGATAGAAATTAATGCTTTGAGATAGCATCCCCTCTTGAAACAAGACTTTAATAGAAAGCATAGATGGTACCCAAACATTATCGGCTGTAAATTCGGCGGCATTATCTTCTGTCTCATCTTTCATTGATACCGCCTTAGCCGTTATATTGTCTAAATCTTTTGTAAAGCTAAGTTGCAGTAACTCTTTTGTTCCAAAATCCGAGTCTTCCATTTTTACAGGAACATAAACATCTATTTCTTCTGCACGTGTACTCTCTTCTTGTTTTTGGTAGTATTGAGAGAAACACAAGCCTTTTTCTACCATGTTTGTATCAAATGTTCCTTTCAAACTTACATTTTTACTTGTTCCACCCGAAGATGTTATAACCTCTCCAGTCTGTGTCAAAGTTTTCAATAATGGAGCATATTGTGCCGGACGCATCTCTATCTTGGCTTGCAATTTCGGATTATCTCCATAGCAATTCATCACACCGATGGTGATATATTTTTTACTATCTTTTGTACCGTCTACCCATTTGTCATCCGCAGGTATTTTGCTGGTATCAATCTTATCAGTTCCTGTAGCAATAACTTTTCTTTGCACTTGTACCATGCAAGTATTCATCTTAGCGATGTCAATATTTGTATTATTAGGCACAGGTATTTCTTCGCCTTTCGCATCTTCGCCTATAGACGAACTTCCGTCCTGATATGTAAACAGATAAACATCTCTGGTAGTAGCACCTACATACTCTGGAATAGGTTCCCATTCGCCTTTGCTTCCAACTTTTCGCAATACTTTAAAATAAATGTTCAAGCAAGGAATTTTGGTGCCGTTATCATCCATCAAAGAGAGTTGCAACGGGGAAGTAACTTTCAAGTCATTGTTCTCCTGCAAAACCATCTTCGTATCAATACGGGCTGAAAGTAATGTATTTTTAGGTGTTTCTTCATATTTTTCTCCGTCTGCTTCTTTAACTTCAGCACTTGTAGTAGTGGTTTCATCCGGCAGATATTGCTTAGGAATTGTCAGCAGACCATCCTCTCCAACCTCAAATTCTTTGCTTTCCGCGTCTTTGAGCCCTTTTATCTTGACCTTTGTTCCTTCAGGTGCCGGCTTTTGTTCCTTGTTATATACCTTAAAAGTCAACGAACCGTCCGGCCAGTTTACATATTCCTCGTTGTCCAAGTTTGAGCGATATGCTATGACATTATATTTGCCTTTCTCTGGAGCCGTTTGTTCTCCTTCTCCCGGCTTACCGTCATCACCGTCTTCGCCATCTTCGCCACGCAAGTATGCCCAGAAATCTTCTATGGTCGTTTTTTCAGGATCGCAGTTATAGCCCGGGTTATGCGGGTCTTCCAATCCTTCATCACTCGTTACTGCTTCCACCCAAAGTTCATAGGCACTCTTTCCGTTTGAGCCTGAGGTTCCGTCATCGCCTTTATCTCCTTTGGCTGATACGCCTGTATCTACACCATTGATATACCAATTTCCATTGATGATTTTAATGTCTGGCATCGAACCGTCATCACCATCCGCACCATCTTTTCCATCTTCGCCATCTTCTCCATCCTCACCTTTCGGGCCTTGCGCCGAGATTCCTGTATCTTCACCATTTACCCACCAATTACCGTTATCACCGATGTTGGGAGTTACGCCATCCTTGCCATCCGCGCCCGAAAGATAATACCAAAAATCATTCAGCTCGGTTTCATCCTTAGGCCAGTCAGTTCCCGGATTATGTGGATTTTCAAGGCCTTTTTCCACTTCTTCTATCCAAATTTCGTAGGCGCTCTGCCCGTCCTTTCCATCCTCACCTTTCAAATAAAGGAAGAAATTATTCACATCCGTGCGATCCTTAGGCCAGTCGATGTTTCCACCATTCACCTCGTCCACCCAGACTTCGTAAGCGGACTTTCCGGCTGGTCCTTCAGGTCCTTCGGGAAATAGCATGTGCAACTCATTGCTGCACGAAAAAGTTGTGATGCATAATACGGAAAACAGAACAGCTTTCCAAAGATTAGCTTTCATGTTCTTTCGGGAAAACACATAAACTTCTCGCATAATATATTCCTTTATGCCTGATAGTTCCCCGAAACAGGACATGTTTCTGATAAAACGATTACATATACATTATATATGCGAATCAGGAGTTGAAAATTGCTTCTGATTCGTGTTTTAAAAGTTTGTAATTCAGTTAATTATCTCA
>CALUOR010000003.1 GCA_944322285.1 uncultured Bacteroides sp. | reverse complement strand
CCGGATAAACCTGTGGAGAGGCCTTCTTGTACGCGGCGGATGGCTTCGAGAGCGTGGGTGAGGGATTCGTAATGGCGCACATTGGTGACGATGATGTCACTGGATGATATGGCTGGCAGATGAGCGGCTTCAATCAAAAGGGATTGGAGTTGGTCGATGCCTTCTTTGCATTTGGCTGAGAGGGAAACGATTTTATTAATTGGTAATTGACAATTGACAATTGACAATTGGTTGGATGTCAGATCGCTCTTGTTCAAGACGAGGATGAGCGTTTTGCCTTCACATAGAGGGAGGACTTTATCGGAAAGGGCTGCGATTTGCTTTTCGGCTTCCGTCCGGTCGATAACCCAAAGCACGATGTCTGCCTTGCGGATGGCTTGAAAACTCCGCTCGATGCCGAGGGCTTCGATGGTATCGGTGGTGTTCCGGATGCCAGCAGTGTCGATGAAGCGAAAGGTGGCTCCGCCAAGGTTTATGGTGTCTTCTATTACATCGCGCGTAGTGCCGTGAATATCGCTCACGATGGCACGCTCTTCACCTACTAAAGCATTGAGCAGGGTAGACTTGCCTGCATTGGTCTCGCCGATGATGGCTACGGGAATGCCGTTCTTTATAGCATTTCCGGTACTGAACGAATCGGTGAGCCGAGCGATGAGGGTTTCGATTTGTGAGGCGAGGGCTTTAAGTTCAGTACGATCAGCAAACTCTAGCTCTTCGTGATCAGAGAAATCGAGTTCCAGTTCCATAAGCGAGGTAAGGTGAAGCAACTGGTCACGAAGTTTTCCCAATTCTTTGCTGAATCCACCCCGCATTTGATTCATAGCAAGGCGATGAGTGGCTTCGGAGGTGGAGGCGATAAGGTCTGCCACGGCTTCGGCTTGGCTCAAGTCCATTTTTCCGTTCAGGAAGGCACGTTGGGTGTATTCACCCGGGCCAGCGGCACGGCATCCATTGGCTATGAGAAGTTGCATCACTTGCTGGAGAATGTAGGGTGAACCGTGGCAGGAGATTTCGGTGGAGTCTTCTCCCGTATACGAGTGAGGGGCACGGAAAATGGAGATTAAAACTTCATCGATGATTTCGCCTTTGGCATTCTTAATGTGTCCGAAAGTAAGGGTATAGGGCTTGCGTTGCGTCAACGGTGCAGAAGAACCAACGGGAGTGAAGATGCGGTCGGTGAATGCGATGGCATCCGAACCGGATACACGAATCAGCCCGATGGCTCCTCCTTGTGCGGTGGCTATGGCGCAAATGGTATCTGGATTATTCATTTCTGATAAAGTGTTTGTATTAATAGTGTAACTATTTTTTCTAAAGCCTCACGGTCTGTTTCATCAAATGCGTTTAAGCAATCGCTGTCTATGTCGAGTACGCCTTTTACTTCATTTTCTACTATCATTGGCACCACGATTTCCGAACGGGAGAGGGAACTGCATGCGATGTGTCCGGGGAATTGGTCTACATCAGGTACTACGAGGGTGCGGCGTTCTGCCCATGCCGTTCCACATACGCCTCGTCCTTTCTTGATGTGCATGCACGCCACGCTTCCTTGGAAGGGACCGAGTACCAGTTCGTCATTCTTTACCAGATAAAAACCTACCCAGAAGAAACCGAAAGCTTCGCGCAGGGCGGCGCAGGTATTGGCCAGACAGGCTATCAGGTCTGTCTCACCTTCCAGCAGGGCGGCCAGTTGGGGTAAGAATGCATGGTATCGTTCGGCCTTGCCGAGGGCTGAGGGTTGGGTAAAAGTTGGTTCCATATCTTTATTTATTTTCAATATCTCAATTATTTCAAATTTCAGTTTTTCATCCAAACCATGCTCCCTGCCCATACGGCACAGATGCCTAATGCAAGGCTCAGTCCCACATAGAGCACGAATGTACCCGTATAGCCTTGGCGTAGGAGGGCAAGGTTTTCATTGCAGAAGGTGGAGAAGGTGGTGAAGCCTCCGCACAAGCCGGTGGTGAGCAGCAGGCGCACTTCGGCTGATAGGTGGAAGCGGGCGGAGAGGGCGTAGAAGAGTCCGATGAAGAAACACCCCACCACGTTGGCCGTGAGCGTGGCCCACGGGAAGTGGTAGGGGTGGATGCGTTCGTGCATCAGGAGTTGTACGCCATAGCGCAGTACGCTTCCCGCGCCTCCGGCCAAGAAGATGTAGAAGGCTTCTTTCATATCCTGTCCAGCACGGTTTCGATGAGTGTGTCAATCGAGTTTTTATAGCCCGTATTGGCTTCGTGCGAGCGGCGGTTGGCAATGACCATGCACACGGTGGTGGCTTGATGCCCCATGAGACGGGAGAGGCCGGCCAAGGCTGAACTTTCCATCTCGAAGTTAGTGATGCGCAGTTCTTTCCACTCGAACGTTTCTACTTTCTCGTTTTGGTGCGGATCGGCCAAGGGAACACGAAGTTCGCGTCCTTGTGGGCCGAAGAAGCCTCCGGCGGCGATGGTGATGCCCCGCACCATGTCTTGACGAGCGATGCGCTCCACCATTTCTTCATCGGCATGGATGGCGTAGGGAGCCGGGGCGCAGAGGTTGCCCGTCCAGCCCATGTGGTTCAGGAAGGCGCGCTCCAAGGGGAGGTCGCACACGGCATTTCGTCCGGCATAGAAGTTGAGCAGGCCGTCAAATCCGATGGACACTTGCGAGCAGATGAAGGTGCCTACAGGCGTGTAAGGCTGAAGACCGCCGCACGTACCGATGCGCACCAGCTGAAGTCGGCGCAGGGTGTCGCGTTCCTGACGTGTTTGGAAGTCGATGTTGGCCAAAGCGTCCAGCTCGTTCAGTACGATGTCGATGTTGTCGCACCCGATGCCGGTGCTGACTACAGTAATGCGTTTGTCCTTGTAGGTGCCGGTGACTGTATGAAACTCACGGCTCTGCACATCGCATTCCTTCTCCGTGAAGTGGCGTGCCACGAGGTCTACACGTCCGGGGTCGCCCACGAGGATGACCTTGTCGGCCAGCCATTCGGGGCGCACGTGGAGGTGGAATACGGAACCGTCTTGGTTGATGATAAGCTCGGAGGGAGCGAAAGTTTTCTTCATGGATAATGCCTTTTAATGTTTAAAGATATTACTATTTACGAAAGGCTGTTGCTGACGTTTGAATATGTATCGCAATTTGCTGACGCTCAGTTAATTATAAGGCATCGCTAATAAGGCAATACCTTAGTAGCTACCTCGACCTTCCCTTGGTAGCTACTAAGACGGTGCCTCGGTAGCTACCTCGGCATCCCCTTGGTAGCTACCGAGGGAAAGGCGTTGTGTATGTGTGTGAAATATTTACCTATACAGGATTATTTCCCCGAAGGCGTTGTTCCGCTTCCCGATGCAGGCCGTGCAATGGTCTCACGCATGGTGGTGTCAGCCTCGATGTTCTTCATTCGATAGTAATCCATGATACCCAGATTTCCGCTGCGGAAGGCTTCGGCCATGGCTTTGGGCACTTCGGCTTCGGCTTCTATCACCTTGGCGCGGGCTTCCTGTGCCTTGGCCTTCATCTCCTGTTCGGTGGCTACGGCCATGGCGCGACGCTCTTCGGCCTTGGCTTGGGCGATGTTCTTGTCCGCGTTGGCTTGGTCCATCTGCAAGGCGGCGCCGATGTTCTTGCCTATGTCGATGTCGGCGATGTCGATGGAGAGTATCTCGAAGGCGGTGCCGGCGTCCAGTCCCTTGCGGAGCACGAGCTTGGAGATGGAGTCGGGATTTTCCAGCACTTGCTTGTGGCTCTCCGATGAGCCGATGCTGGAGACGATGCCTTCGCCTACACGGGCCAGTACGGTGTCCTCGCCAGCGCCTCCCACCAACTGGCGGATGTTGGCGCGCACCGTCACACGGGCTTTGGCAATGAGCTGGATGCCATCCTTGGCCACGGCGGTCACCGGGGGCGTGTCTATCACCTTGGGGTTGACGGACATCTGCACGGCTTCGAACACGTCGCGTCCGGCCAGGTCGATGGCAGTTGCCATCTGGAAGGAAAGTTCAATGTTGGCTTTAGCGGCCGACACCAGGGCGTGAACCACCTTTTCTACGTGTCCGCCTGCCAGATAGTGCGCTTCCAGCCCGTCACGCGTGATGTTGCTCAAGCCCGCTTTGTGTGCCTCGATAAGGCCGGGCACGATGACGTAAGGCGGCACGTTCCGGATGCGCATCAGGAATAGTTGCACCAATGAGATGCTTACGCCCGACACCTTGGCCGACAGCCACAGGAAGAAGGGCACGTAATGGAAAAAGAGTACCAGGAAAATGATGCCTCCTACAACGAGGGCACCGGTGAGGTAGAGTGTACTTGTGTCCATAAGTTCATTTACTATTTAACGATTTGTTATTTACTGTTATTATCTCAAATTTCAATCACTATTCCTCTGCACGAAGATGGTGCCATTCGTAATGCGGGTCACGATGACGGGTGTCTTTTCGTCCAGGAAGCCGTCGGCAGAGTTCACCTCCACGAGATGCCCGGCTATGTCGGCATGACCCACGAGAGCCAGGCGGGTGGTGGTAACGCCCGTATCACCCACCTTGACGCTTTGCTCGGCGGTGCGGTCAACGCTTCCCGTGATGTCCGTCTTGAGCGATATGCGGTCGAGCGTCTTGGAGCGCATGAACCACACCAGGCACAGCACGCACGCCACGGCCGATACGCCCAACGTAGTGAAGCCTCCGGCCATTCCCAAGTGGGTGAAGGCGTAATAGTTGGCGTAGAGATAGCATCCACCTGCCAGAATACCGGCGATGCTGATGCCCGGCAGGACGAAGAGTTCGACCAGGAAAAAGATGATGGCTACGATAAGCAAGATGGCGATGATGGCAATTTCCATAACGATTATTTAATTAGTAGTTCGTATTTTAATGTTGCAGAGCTTGTATCTCGGTGTTCCGTACTTGCTTGGCCTTTTGGCCGACCTCCTCGCTGAGGGCACGTACGCGCTTCTCCAAGTCGAGGATGGAAGGGGCGAGGCGTTGCTTTTCTTTCGCGGAGGCGTTGGCATAGTTCTGACGAGCCTTGGCCAATGTTTCGCTTTGTTGCCGGAGCCCCTGCTCCAGTTGGCGATAGGCGGTGAACAACTCTTTCGCACGGGGCGAACGGAAGTCAGACATCTGATGATACGTGTATGCATCGTTGATGATGAACGTAAAGTCGTAAGCCTTCTTTTCCTTGGGACGATACTCCATGGCTTGCGCCAAACGCTCGCGGGCTTCTTCTACCAGTGTGGTGTCGCTCCATGTCTGGCCGATGTCCTTTAAGTTGGCCAGGAGAGCGAGACGTTTGTGGTCCATGGTCTCGTAGTCGTACACCTGCTTGGAGGCGTTGGGGATAAAGACGTAGACGCACACCGAGTCGGCGGGCTGATAGCGGTCAGAAGCGAACCATCCGAGGTTGTTGAATTCATCCACCACATACATATAATCATTGTAAGGTGAGTTGAAGGGCATGCCCACGTTTTCCGGCGTGAGGTAGGTGTCCGTATTGGTGTTGTAGCGGGTGACAAAGATGTCATATCCGCCCATCGACTCCCGCCCGTCGGAAGCATAGTAGAGCGTAGCCCCATCAGTCAGCACAAAGGGATAGTTGGCATTGACTCCCTGGTTGATGATGCCCGGCAGGGGGGTAGGACGGCTCCATTCGTCCATCATCTTCGAACGGGTCAGGATATTAAAGGTGCTGTCCTCTTGAAACTCACCGTAATACATCTTGTTTCCCATCTCCGTCTCGTACACGGTGCCTCCGGTATGTCCGTCTTCCCCGAAATAATCGGCATAGAGAGCAAGACTTCCCGACTCGGGACTGATTTTGTAAGCATTGAGGAACTCCGCTTTGCCGATGACGAAACTATCGATGGCGCATACGCGCTCCACTCCCTTGAACATACGCAGATGGGTGCGGATGCGTTCGCCTAAGCTATCGGCTTGGGACGTATCGCGTCGGCGGCGTTTCAGGTCTTTCAGGTAAGCGTCGTTGGTCTCCTGCGCCTCCTCGAAGCGGTAAGTCAGGTCGTAGGCGCGTGCCAAGTGGTATTGTCCGCTGGGTACCCGGCGTTTGACGGCTTTTTCCAAATAAGGCACCGACTCTTCATACTCACCCGTCTCCAGGCAACACACGCCGTACCAAAGGTTATAATTTCCATTGGATGGCGCGGACTTTACGAAGCGTTGAAAGACGGGTTTGGCTTGCGCATACTCGCCCTTGGCATACAGGGCGCGGGCTTGTGCCAAGGTCTGCCCTACGGCGGGCAAAGAGGCCAACGCCAAGGCTATACATATAAATATGGTATATCGGGTCTTCATATTCGTTAAATTAGTGTCCAAAAATACAAATTATTCCCGAACAATAGTGTTAATTCTTCTTTAATCCGTGCTTTTGCATTACCTTTGCGGGCGAATTGAGATAAATATGCAAACATTGGACGAACGAAAACTGATAGCTCGCATTGAGCGACGCATGGCCAAGGGCATGGTAGAGTATGGCCTTCTGGACGATGGCGACCGGGTGCTCATCGGCCTATCCGGTGGCAAGGACTCGTTGGCTTTAACGGAGCTATTGGCACGCAGGACACGCATTTTCAAGCCTCGCTTCGAGGTGGAGGCCGTGCATGTAGTAATGCGTAACATACCTTACCAAAGCGATACGGACTATCTGCGCTCCTTCTGTGAGGAACGGGGAGTGCCTTTCACGCTCTATGAGGCGGAGTTCGACTCATCGACCGACCGGCGCAAGTCGCCCTGCTTCCTCTGCTCATGGAATCGGCGCAAGGCACTCTTCACCGTGGCCAAGGAGAAGGGATGCAACAAAATAGCCCTGGGGCACCACATGGATGACATTCTGGAGACGCTCCTCATGAACCAGGTCTTTCAGGGAGCCTTCTCCACTATGCCCCCGCGCCTGGTGATGAAGAAGTTCGACATGACCCTCATCCGTCCCCTCTGTTTGGTGCACGAGACCGATTTGGAAGAGTTGGCTACTCTACGAGGCTACCGCAAGCAGGTGAAGCATTGCCCCTACGAGCACGAGTCGCATCGCACGGGCATGAAGGACATCCTGCGTCAGTTGGAAGCCATGAATCCCGAAGCGCGCTATAGCCTTTGGGGGAGCATGATGAACGTGCAGGAGGAACTTTTGCCAACGAAAATATAGTTGATAATTAGAAACTTAATATTTAAATACTTGAAATGAAAGCGTTTTACACCATTTTACTCTTGATTGTGTCCAACATCTTCATGACCTTTGCCTGGTACGGGCACTTGAAGTTGCAGGAAATGAAAATCATCAACAACTGGCCTCTCTTTGCCGTGGTACTCTTCTCATGGGCCATCGCTCTTTTTGAATATTCCTTTCAGGTGCCCGCCAACCGCATCGGCTTTGTGGAGAATGGAGGCCCCTTCTCCCTGATGCAGCTCAAGGTCATTCAGGAGACCATTACGCTCATCGTGTTCACGGTGTTCACCACCCTGTTTTTCAAGGGCGAGGCCTTGCATTGGAATCACTTTGCAGCCTTCGTATGTTTAGTGCTGGCGGTGTATTTCGTGTTTTATAAATAATATTACCGGTTCAGAGCAACCGTCTCGGGATGCTTTCAGGCCGACCAAATCGAGGTCAAGACCTCGGCATCGTTGAGGACAAGATCTCGACATAGCTGAGGTCAAGACCTCAAGAGAGTTGAGGACAAGACCTCCATCCGGTCAAGAACTTTAGCAAATTTTCATAAAGGCTGAGTCCCGTTTATTCTTTAAGAAAACGCTCCATGCCACGGGTCATATATGTCCCATAATGTCCCGTAGAGTCGGCGTAGATGAAGTAGGCGTCGATGTCCGGACGAGACTCCACAAAACCTGTAGCTTTCTCCAGCCCCATCACCATGCATGCCGTGGCATAAGCGTCAGCACTCATGCAATCGCGGGCAATGACCGTGGCCGAGAGCAGGTTATGCAAAGCTGGATAGCCCGTCATGGGGTTGATGGTATGGGCGTATTTTTTGCCTTCGTGGTAATAGAAATTGCGATAGTTCCCCGATGTGGCTATACCTACACCGGACACGTTAAGCACCGTTTGAAGCTCTTGGTTCAAGGAGAGCGAATCATCCACGGGCTTATTGATGCCGATGCGCCATAAGGTGTCTTGCGGATTGCGTCCGCTTACCACCACTTCGCCTCCGATGTCCACCATGAAATTGGCGATGCCTTTCCGGTGGAGCAAACCGGCTATGACATCTACGGCATAACCTTTGGCCACCGCACTACAATCCAGCATGATACGTGGGTCTTCTTTCACCACCTTACTCTCGTGCGTGAGACTTACCTTTTTATATCCTACGAGTTGGCGGAGGCTGTCAATGCGCGCCGAGTCGGGAAAAGAGCCTTGCTTGAAGCCGAATCCCCAAGCATTGACCAAAGGAGCCACGGTGATGTCGAACGCACCCTCCGTCTCGCGTGAAATCTCCATGCTGCGCCGGAAGACGGTACAAAAGAATGAATCGGCCGCGATGTCCTCGCCCCGGTTGATGCGGGTAATAACGGCTGTATCGTTGAAGGGGGATAGGGAGCCGTCAAATCTTCGGAGTTCAGTTTCTATTTCTTTCTTCAAGTTCGTGGCGTGCTGATAAGTGATGTTGTAGACGGTACCGAATATCAGTCCGCTATCCTTTTGGTAAGGCATGGGCTGGTTGTGGCGTGCCAATATCCACACGGTGCCTAATACGAGCACAAGCACCCATACAAGATTGCGTTTCATTTTCTTATCCATAGTGTTGTATCAAGTGTTCAATGAGTATTTTTATGCCGATGAGGATGAGGATAACACCTCCTAAGAGATCTGGCTTCAGGCGTCGGGCGATGCCGCACCCGAAGCGGATGCCCAATCCAAGTCCCACTAACGAAAGAGCGAACGACACAAAACCGATGACACTTACCGGGGGAAGGATGGTGGCCATGTCCTTCATACCCAGGAAGGCGAATGACACGCCAATGGCCAGTGCGTCGATGCTTGTGGCTATAGCCAGCATGGTGACTACTCGCAAGTTGGTGGGGTCGTATTCATGCCGACACTCTTCTTCTTTGAAAGATTCATGCACCATGCGTCCGCCTAGGAAAGCCAGAATGGCAAAAGCTATCCAATGGTCGATGTCCTCTATCAGATGGCTGAAAGTATTGGCGCAGGCCCATCCTATCAAGGGCATCAAGGCTTGGAAAAATCCGAAGAAGAAGGCCATCACCAGCATAGGACGCCACCACACACGTTTCAACAAAATGCCGCTGGCAATAGACACCGCGAAGCAATCCATGGCCAGACCTATGGCTATAAGCCAGATTTCAAATCCACTCATGGTTTTTTGTCTTTGTTAAGTACAGGTAATTTATATACAATGGTATAGGTAATGCCAAGCGTATTGGAGCCAAACGTGCCAAAGCCGGGTACATAGGCCGGGTCGCCATATGTGCCAGTGGATGCCGAAAGGCGGAACTTGAAACGTACGCTCCAGCCCATGTATAAGTCGCGCCATATATGCGCCCGGATGCTTCCGCATAACTCAATCCATTGCATGATACTCTTCATACCCGGATGGTTGAAAGGAATGCTTTCGCCCCATACACCGTCCACGATGTTCGGATTGAAGTGTCCTCCAAAAACGGGGTCGTCTATACCGAGGCTGGCTACGTCGTATTTGAAACTACTGATTCCATAGCGCAAGCCCACCAGGAGCTTGTGCAGGTATTTCTTCTTGTAGAATGCGTTGTAATCCATGCCGAAGCGGAAGTAGGGCGCTCCCGTCTTGTAATGGATGCCTTCCTCGTTCCAGCTATCCGATTTACCGTAACCTATCTCTACGGTAGGAAAGAAGCGGTTCTTCATGTTCAGTGCCGCCATGGCCTCCGCACTGAAGTTGTCCGAACCGAACAAAGCGTTTCCCGGTCCCCACAAGTCTACGCCTACCTCCAGACCGTTGAGTAAGGGGTATACAGGAATGTTGGGGTCCTTCTCCTTCTTCTTCTTGTGTGCCACGGGCAACTTGGAGCGGTCTTGCCCCGCGTTGCCATATTGGGCATACGCAGGCATCGCCACAAGCAGGCACAAGAGCAGGCTAATAAAACAACTGAATATTTTCCGTGCCATTGATGCTGGTTTCAGAGTTTGATACATAGAGCGAGTCGAGGTAACGGCGTGTATAGCGCGCCCCGGTGATGCTTTGCTTCATTTGGTATCCGCAATCCATGGATACGAAGTAAGGCGTATTAGTGTGGCGGATAACGAGAGTATCGGTCAGGTGGGCCGTATAGCGGAAGATAAGTTCCGTAGAATCGGCCGTGTAACGCAAGGGCAGGGTGATGCTGGAAACCTCCGTCATGCGGTTGATGATGACCGAGTCCGTACCCCGTGCGGTCACTGTAAGCGAGTCGAGGATGGCCTTCTCCGACACGCCGGTGTTGGGGTCTATGGTATAGAAATTGCATACCATCATGCCCCGGTTGTCCACCATGGAGCAATCAGCCTCTTCGGAGCAGGCGGATATGACACCACAGAGCACGTACGCCATGGCTCCCATACACAGAAGTTTGAATAGATTCTTCATAGGTCAGATTGTTTTTTCTATTTGATATTTATTACGTTCAGTTGAGTTGCGCGAAATCAGTTCGCCCAAGAATCCGGCCACGAACAGTTGCGTCCCGATAATCATCGATGTCAAGGCCAAGTAGAAATAGGGCGAGTCGGTCACCAAGCGGTAGGGCATGCCGTGGCTCATGGCATAAAGCTTGCTCATGCCCACGATGATGACGGCTATGAATCCGATGATGAACATCAGCGAGCCCAAAAAACCGAAGAAGTGCATGGGCTTGACGCCGAATGTGGAAAGGAACCACAAGGAAATCAAGTCCAGATAACCATTGAAAAAGCGGTTCAGCCCTCCGAACTTCGTCTTTCCGAACTTGCGCGCCTGGTGGTGTACCACCTTTTCCCCAATCTTGGTGAAGCCGGCGTTCTTGGCCAAATAAGGGATGTAGCGGTGCATCTCCCCATATACCTCGATATTTTTGATGACATCCTTCCGGTAAGCTTTCAGCCCGCAGTTGAAGTCGTGCAGGTTCTTGATGCCCGACACCCGGCGTGCCGTGGCGTTGAAGAGCTTGGTAGGGATGGTTTTCGACAAGGGGTCGTAGCGTTTCTTCTTCCAGCCCGACACCAAATCGTACCCTTCTTCCGTTATCATGCGGTAGAGTTCGGGTATCTCGTCGGGACTGTCCTGAAGGTCGGCGTCCATGGTGATGACCACGTCGCCCTGAGCCGCCTGGAAACCGCAAAACAAAGCGGGTGACTTGCCGTAGTTTCGGCGAAACTTTATGCCCCTCACTGCTTCGCGGTGTTTGGCACAAAGTGCCTCGATGACTTTCCACGAGCCGTCCGTACTTCCATCGTTGACGAAAATAACCTCGTAAGTGAATCCGTTGGCCTCCATCACTCGTTTTATCCACGCGAAAAGTTCGGGCAAGGATTCTTCTTCGTTATAAAGAGGTATGACTATCGAGATGTTCATATATAATATAAGTATATTCGTTATTGTTCGTTAGGGATATACAGGTTGTCTTTCGGCTTGTTCCGCATCACCAACAGGGCCGTAGGAATGCCCAGCAACACACAGAAGAATACATTGGTTTGAAGCATGTTCAACATGATGTCCACCGGGGTAAGCCTTTCCATCGTTTCTAACGCTTGCTTTATCTGCCCGCTATTAACTTCCATGCCCGGTGTGCTCATCAATGTCTCCAGCGTCTCTCGGCAGGTATTAAGTATGTATCCTTCATCAATATATTGGAAGTACACATAGTGGGCAATGGCCGTAAGCAAGGCCGCGCACATGTACATCAGGATGTTGAACGACCATGCGTGCATGAACGGGATGACGCCTCCGCACACCCTGTCCCTGTACAGCCTCGTATAATAATAGCCCATGAACGGGACACATATCGTGAGGCAGATGAAGAGCAAGGAAAGAAACGGGTGGGTGAGCCCTAAGGGGATAAGTGCGAACTTCAGTATCCAGAAAATCCCCATGTAGGTGCCGAATATCATGGCGTATTGTTGCATATTGCCTTTCTTCGTTTGCATACTTTCTTCATTTTGGTGCGCAAAGTTAAAAATAATATTGTATGTAGCCCTCTGTATTTCTGTTAAAGTTAAATGAACGCGCGAAAAAAATGGTTTCAAGTATTGCATCTTCGAAAAATATGTGTACCTTTGCACCCGCAAAACAAAACGGGTAAGTCCTATACGGCCAGCTCCCTTCGAATCCTCCAGGGCTTGATCGCAGCAAAGGTAGTTGGTTGTAGCGGCGCGATATAGTAAGCTTACCCACCCGCCTCTTTAGCTCAGTTGGCCAGAGCACGTGATTTGTAATCTCGGGGTCGTTGGTTCGAATCCGACAAGAGGCTCAAAATAAACAAAAGCCATATGCAGTCTTTGTGATGCATGTGGCTTTTGACATTTATTCTCATAACACGAGTGATGAGCAAAAAGCATTATGTATAAGGATACAAAGAAAGCATCAAAAGTTTGTCTAGTCCAAACAAAATTTTGATGCTTTCTTTTCTATACTGATAGCTACCTCTAAAAGAGAGGTGGAAAACGTTATGAGACAACCTGAAAATACAATTGCAAAAGCATTCAATGTAAAATGGTCAAGTATCCAAGGATAAATAGGCAAGTATCCAAGGATACTTGGTCAGAGAATCAATAATACTTGGAAAGGCCTTCCCTGAAAAAATTTATCCACTTACGGAAATCGACATTGCAACCGGATTTTCAGTCAGACCCGACGTTTTTATTCTTCAACATATCGTACAATAGTTTGTTCGCGATCAGGCCCTACAGAGACAATCTTAACGGGTACACCCAGCTGCTCTTCCAAGAAGGTGAGATAGGCGTTAAACTCTTCTGGGAACTCATCTTCGCTGGTCATCTGGGTCATGTCGGCCTTCCATCCGGGAAGCTCCACATAGATAGGCTCTACGCCTTCAGCAATGTCGAAGGGGAAATAATCTATCTCCTCACCATTGACGCGATAAGCCACACAGGCCTTGATGGTGTCAAAACCATCCAGCACATCGCTCTTCATCATAATAAGTTTGGTCACTCCGTCCACCATAATCGCATACTTCAACGCTACGAGGTCTATCCATCCGCAACGGCGTTCACGTCCTGTAACGGCTCCATACTCATGCCCCAAATCACGGATTGTTTTGCCCGTCTCATCAAAGAGTTCTGTAGGGAACGGACCGGCACCTACACGAGTACAATAAGCCTTGAAAATGCCATATACATCTCCTATTTTATTAGGTGCTACGCCCAGTCCGGTACAAGCCCCCGCACAAACTGTGTTGGAGGAAGTTACGAAAGGATAGGAACCAAAGTCAATATCGAGCATAGTGCCCTGCGCGCCCTCACAAAGGATGCTTTTCCCCTCGGCCAAGAGGCGATTCACTTCATGTTCGCTATCTACCAAATGGAATTGCTTGAGATATTCAATTCCCTCAAACCACGCTTTCTCGGTGTCTGTCAAGTCATACTCAAAATTCAGGCTCTTGAGGATTTGCTCGTGACGTGCCTTTGCCTGGGCATATTTTTTGTCAAAATCGTGCAAAATGTCGCCTACACGCAGACCGTTCCGGCTTATCTTATCGGTATAGGTAGGTCCGATACCCTTGCCGGTAGTACCTACTTTAGCATCTCCCTTAGCAGCCTCGTAGGCGGCATCGAGCAGACGGTGTGTAGGCAATATCAAATGAGCCTTCTTTGAAATGTGTAAACGTTCTTTCAAAGGATGTCCGGATGCCTCAAGAGCCTCAGCCTCGGCCTTGAAAAGAGCAGGATCGAGCACTACGCCATTGCCTATGATATTCACTTTGTCTCCCTGGAATATGCCCGAAGGAATGGAACGAAGCACATACTTCTGTCCTTCAAACTCCAACGTATGTCCAGCATTGGGGCCACCCTGAAATCGGGCTACCACATCATAGTGCGGTGTCAGCACGTCGACAACCTTACCCTTGCCTTCGTCACCCCATTGTAATCCTAACAATACATCTATTTTCATTTTTCTTTCTTTTGAATATTGTTTTTCATTTTTTTTCGATTGGCCCGCTCGCACTTGCTACATATACCATATATATATAAAGAATAGTGAGAAAGGCTGAAACGGGACAGCTTAGTCTGCTCAATGGCTCGTTGCAGATCCTCGTTCTGAAACTCTGTCACCTTGCCACACTGGGTACATATCTGATGGTGATGCGTATCCCGGTTATAGCTTTTCTCATATTGAGAAGAATTGCCAAACTGATGCTTGATAACCAAGCGGGCATTGATGAGCAAGATGATAGTATTGTAAAGTGTGGCACGACTCACCCGAAAGTTCTCGTGGTCAGCCATGAGCGAGTAAAGAGTATCGATATCAAAATGTCCGTCAATAGAATAGATAGTGTCAAGTATAGCATAGCGTTCGGGCGTCTTGCGATGTCCGTGCGCATTGAGATATTCGGTGAATATCTGCTTAACCGTATCCTTCACATTTTGACTATCCATAAGTAAATGATAAATCAGCGAACAAAGTTAATTCTTTTTTGTGGAAAGCAAAGGAGAATGAAATGTTTTTTTCATTCTTCTACTTCATCCTTCACCAAGAGATAGAGCAAGCGTTCATTCTCAGAGGTGGAATGCTCCATGCCTTCCACCCAACGGCATACTTGATAAGCATGATCCTCGCTATGCTCCATGTAGCGGCGCAAAGCTGTCCAAGAGGCATTTCGCACGTGGTATGTACCTGATAGGAAAGCACTTATGGCTTGGTCAAGCAGCTCGTTGGCAGCCCGGTCATCCATATCACCTTTTTTCATAAGGAGGCGAGCGATAGTGAGGAATCCGCATACTTGGAAGTATTCGCGTTCATCGGCTATCCAATGAAAGGATTTGGCGGGAGCATAAGGCAGATGCTGGAAAAGATTCATCGAAGTAAGTTCGGCCAACTCGATGTTGCGGATATCCTCCGCCCAAATGTCGGCAATCTCGGGCAAAAAGGTTTCCACAGGTTGAAGCAAGCCGGCCATGATTTTACACTCGCGAATGTCTTCCTTCCACAAGGCCTGTGCCAAGGCATGATCTTTCTTATAGCCGGCAGCAATGACCTTGACACGAGGAAGCTCCACGCCAAAGTTGAGCTTATACACTAACCCTTTCTCACGCATACTTTGAGACACAGCCCCGTTCATGGCGAGACGGAACTGTGTCTTGATGTCTTTCAGTTGCTCTTTGATGTCCATGCTTCTCTGAAAGAATTAATTATTCCTTGAAGGCAAGGTAGCATAATCGCGGCTATAGCGAAGCATCTGTTCGGCGTAGCCTTCACTATACGAAACTTTAACATCGACAATGTTCCCCTGAGCATCGGTCACCGCCTCGTATCGGGGATTGACAAAGCCTTTATAAGGAGCCAGATTCAATTTTTTGTAGCGTTCCAACACTTCGGCATGAAGTGCGGGGTCTACCTTCACGCCATAGTCTTCCACTAAACGACGGGCAGCCTCCAAATCACTGGTGGACTTGATGCGCTGCACCTCGGCCAAAAGTTCACCAAAGAGCGTGCGTACACGTTCGTAATCGTTCACTTTGACGTAGGTCTTGCCATCCTTTTCGGCCAACTCCACCACGTTATCGGCCTTGCCTTTCTCATACACCCAATGAGCGATAAGCGAGCGGTTGCGCATGTGGGCTTCCTCTATCTGATTACCGGGCTCGATGCGTACGAGTTGCGTCATGAGGCCATTCATCAAATAGGTATAATATTGCGCCTTATAGGCTTCAGCATCAGGAAGCAGGCCTAACTCTATGAGCTTGGGGTCGGCCACATAGTAAAGGCCAAAAAGGTCGGCACGGGCTTCCTCAATGGCAGAACCGTAGGCCTTCAAGCCATCGGGGTCAGCACCAGGAGCCATCTTACCCGAACCATGTCCTAGGCATTCATGCAAGTCAGTATGGAGTTCATCGGTCAAATCAGCGTATTTGTCTATACGTGCCAGTTCCTCAGAGCTATATACAAACTCTTCATTGAAGCCATTGCCGTGCGCAGCCTTGTTGTATGCATCAGTGATGTTTCCGATGGTGACGGATTTAGAACCATAGTGGGCGCGTATCCAGTTGGCATTGGGCAAATTGATACCAATAGCCGTAGCAGGATAGAGGTCTCCTGCAAGGATGGCTGCGGTGATGACCTTTGCAGAGACACCTTTCACTTGCTCTTTCTTGAATTGCTTATCCACGGGTGAATGGTCCTCAAACCACTGGGCATTACTACTGATAATCTCGGTGCGACGCGTAGCCTCTAAATCTTTGAAATTAACCAATGACTCCCAACTGGCCTTCATGCCCAAGGGGTCACCATAATTCTCGGTAAATCCGTTCACGAAATCTACACGCGAGTTAAGATCTTTCACCCAAAGAATAGCATACTCATCGAAAGTTTTCAAATCGCCCGTGCGATAATACTCTATCAGTTTGGTTATGACGGCCTTTTGCTCGGGATTCTCAGCCACGGTCTCGGCCTTCTCCAACCAATAAACAATTTTCTCCAAAGCCTGTCCGTAGAGTCCATCCACCTTCCAAACCTTTTCTTGGACTTTTCCGTCTACCTTCACTAGGCGACTATTGAGTCCGTAAGAAATGGGGGTCTCGTCCTTGGGATTCTTCATGGCGTTGTAGAAGTCTTCGGCTTCCTTCTGCGTCACCCCGTCATAATAATTGCAAGCCGAAGTAAGCACCAAGTCTTCACCATCAGCCTGATTGACGCGCTTGGGCATCACCTTGGGGTCAAAAATAACGGGAAATATCTCGTCACACAACTGAGCCACACTTTGTCCTTGAGCAAGGGGCAAAGTGGATGCGTCCACACTCTCAATAGCTTGGCGAAAAAATTCGGGAGAGAATCCGGGCACAAACTTCTCACTACCATAATGATGATGAATGCCGTTGGAGAACCACACACGCTTCAAGTAAACTTCCATGGCCTTGAAGTCAGGCGTAGTCTTGTCACCCTGATAGCTTGTATAAATGGCTTCAAGAGTGCGACGGATGGTAAGGTTGTATTTTCCATTTTGGTCGAATAATATATCACGACCTTGAAGAGCTGCTTCCGTAAGGTAATATACCAACTCTTTTTGTTGGAGTGTCAGGTCTTCAAAGCCCGGCACACGATATCGTAAAATCTGTAAATCTGCAAATTGTTCCACAGTATAATTAAATTTATCTGACATATTTTCCACATTGTCACTTCCACATGCTGTAAACAAAGTGAGGGTAGCGGTCAGGGTCACTAGTTGTTTCTTCATAAAAACGATAAATTAGCGAGGTACGTGTTTATTCTCAAAATAAAAAAGGAAGTATCCCTGCACGTATGCTACGGAATATTTCCTTTTCCTAAAGTTTACGTATTAGTTCATGCCAGCTTATTTCTTGGAAGCTTCTGCATGTTTCTTACGATACGAATTGGGCGTCTCGCCTACATTCTTATAAAAAGCAGCGTAGAAAGACTGGCGATTGGCAAAACCTACCATGGCACTGATTTCCTCCACATTCTTGTCCGCATAGCGTTTGTCGACAAGCAAGTGCATGGCTTCCTTTACACGATACTCATTCAACAGACATGAATAATTCATGCCAAAACGAGAGTTTACCACAGCCGAGAGATAGCGGGTATTCGTCTGCAATTCTTTTGCCAACTCCTTAGCCGAATAATCGCGGTCTCTGTACTTCTTCTGAACTACGATAATATTTAAAATCTTATCGTACAACTCATCAGCCAACTCCGGACGAATCAACGTACGGTAAGCGGCATTTTTTTCTTTTTTCTCACGCAAGTTATAGGGACGTTTCTTCGGAGCCTCGCCCTGCGTTTGGTTTTCTAATTCACTCATTTAACTTACTGGTTAGGGTTTACAATCTTTTTCTAAAAAATAATCGTACAAAAATCGCTTTTTTTTTTTATATATGCAACACTTGCTTATAGATTTTTGATTATAAAACATGAAAAAATATGCATTTTTACTGATTGAGCACCTCTAAACCTGCATTTATCATCATTTGCAACGCATCAGCCATTTGCGGGCTTCGCTTTGGGGCACACCCAAAGAAACCGCTTTTTCAAAGTCGCGTTTAGCTTGCGTTTTTTTGTCTTGCATCAAATAGACTTGTCCGCGCATCATGTAAGCCTCAGCCTGACCGGTATCCAAGCGGATAGCTTCATTCAAATCAACCAAAGCCAAATCATCATGACGCATATCAAGTTCCACACCGGCACGGGCTATATAAACTAATGCCAAATCACTATCTGTATAAGCATTCTCCCCTCCCCTATCAACTAACATACCACTCAACACTTTTAATGCGTCCGCATAATGTTGTTCGCGCTGATGAAGTGTGGCCAGCCCCAAGCGTCCACTATAGCTCAAAGGAGCATAATACAACAAGGTGTCATAATCCTGACGAGCAAATTTATAAACCCGCTGTTGCATATATATGTAAGCACGCATCAGGAGGGCTTCTTCATGATGGGGCTCCAGCTCGATGACTTGCGAATAATCAGCCCGTGCGGCATCATAACGCCCCAACTCCAAGGAAAGCGTGGCATGATTCATCAGAATAGGCACAGACATGGGTGAAAGGTTCAACGCTAACTGATAGGACTCCAACGCCAACTCATATTGTCCTTGTCTGCGCTGGATAGTGCCCAGGTTGGAAAAGAGCAAGGCATTGTTCGGATTAGACGGTTCCAACCGAAGGGCTTGCCGAATGTACTCTTGCGCCTGAGTCAGGCTATCGCCTTCGATGGCCGCGGCCGCCCGCTCGCACCACCCGGCGTAGGTAGTTTGCGCCTGCACTCCAAAGAAGGGGCAGGCACACCACCCTACTATTATTAATAAGAAAATAATATGTCTATTCATACCTTTCATTTAATCAAACAAGCCGGCGGACAAATACCTTTCTCCCGTATCAGGCAAGAGCACTACCACCCGCTTCCCCTCCATCCCCTGACGGGCAGCCAACTGACGGGCAGCATGAAGCGCGGCACCGGACGAGATGCCCGCCAGCAATCCTTCCCGCTCTGCCAACAGACGCGCGGCATGGAAAGCGTCGGCATCGCTCACGGGGATAATCTCGTCCACCACCGAGGCGTCATAATTGCCGGGGACGAAGTTGGCGCCAATGCCTTGCAAGCCATGAGGCCCGGCCTTGCCTCCTTCCAGCACAGGCGAGGAAGCCGGCTCTACAGCCACAATATGTACCTGAGGGTTATGCTTCTTCAACGAACGGGCCACGCCCGTCAAGGTGCCTCCCGTGCCTACTCCGGCCACAAAGGCATCCACCTGTCCGTCCGTGTCTTGCCAGATTTCTTCACCGGTGGTGCGAAGATGGATGTCGGCATTGGCGGGATTGGCGAATTGCCCCAAGATGACGGCACCGGGGATGGAGGCGCAAAGTTCTTCGGCCTTGGCCACCGAGCCTGCCATGCCTTCGTTTCCGGGTGTCAACACCAGTTCGGCACCATAGGCTCGAAGCAGGTTGCGCCGCTCCAGGCTCATGGTGTCAGGCATGGTGAGCAGCAAGCGATAGCCTTTGACACGCGCCACCATGGCAAGGCCGATGCCCGTATTGCCGCTGGTTGGTTCGATGAGCGTGGAGCCGGGACGAAGCACGCCCCTACGTTCGGCATCCTCCACCATGGCAAGGGCGGTGCGTGCCTTCACGCTTCCGCTGGGATTGAGCATCTCCAGCTTGGCGACGAGCGGACAGGACAAGCCCTCGGCACGGCTATAGGCGACAAGCTCCAACAAAGGAGTGCGGCCTACTAAGTCTAAAAGATTCTTGGCGATTCGCATAATTATCTATTTATATACTCCACGAGCCACTGCCCCACTTCCTTCGTGCCATACTTCGCGCCGCCTTCCACCTGGATTTCCGGCGTGCGGACATGGGCGTCCAGCGAAGCGTCTACGGCTTGGCGCACCAAAGCGCCCTCCTCCGCAAGGCCGAAGTGCTCGAAAAGCATCGCGACGGACAAGACTTGCGCCAAGGGGTTGGCGATGTTCTGTCCCTTGGCTTGCGGCCAGCTGCCGTGGATGGGTTCGAAGACGGGCGTGCTGTCCCCGGTGGAAGCCGAAGGCAGGAGACCCATCGAACCGCTGATGACCGAACCTTCGTCCGTCAGGATGTCGCCGAAGGTATTCTCCGTCACCATCACATCGAAGAAGCGCGGCTCCTGAATCATCTTCATGGCGGCATTGTCCACGAACATGTAGTCGGTGGTCACTTCGGGATAGCGGGGAGCCATCTCCTGCGCAATCTGGCGCCAGAGGCGGGACGAGGCGAGAACATTGGCCTTGTCCACCACGGTAACATGCTTGCGGCGGCGCATGGCATACTCGAAGGCCACGCGGAGGATGCGCTCAATCTCCGGACGGGTATAGTAGTTGGTGTCCCACGCCTTGTCGTTGTCTTGGTACTTTTCGCCGAAGTACATGCCGCCCGTCAGCTCGCGGATGCAGAGGAAGTCGGCCCCTTCCACCAGCTCGGCACGCAGGGGACTCTTGTGCAACAGGCACTTGAACGTCTGCACGGGGCGGATGTTGGCATACAACCCCAGCTTCTTGCGCATGGCCAGCAAGCCCTGTTCGGGGCGCACCTTGGCCGTAGGGTCGTTGTCATACTTGGGATCGCCCACGGCAGAGAACAGCACGGCGTCGGCCTCCATACATATATTATAGGTATCCTCCGGGAAGGGGTCGCCCACCTTGTCGATGGCGTCCGCTCCGCAGAGAGCGTATTGATAAGTCACTTTGTGTCCAAACTTCTGGCACACGGCAGTCATCACATCCACCCCTACGGCGGAAATCTCAGGCCCGATACCGTCACCGGGCAATACGGCAATTTTCAGTTCCATTGTTCTTTATCTTTTAATTGTTTCATTACTTCTTCTCGATGTTTTTGATTTTTGCGACGATAGCGGTCGCCTATAGTAAAGCCCACCGTAAACAAAACCGCTCCGAGTAAACTTTGCAACAGATTGTCTGTCCACGGCATCCCACGCGGATCAAGCCAACGCATAAACACACCGATAGCGAGCAGCAAAATAAACATACTGACATAGAGTTGCCAAGGCTTCAAATGCACCTTTTTCATATCACCATAATTAATATAGGGACACAAATCCCGGCCGCTAAGATAATAATTTGTCCCGAAAAGCCGTGCCGCTAATGGCTAAAAAATCCGGTTTTACACTTCTTTACAATTTCCCCTTTTCCCTAACACACAGACTATCAAAAGAATACTATTTACAACTGACTTTTTCGGATTTTTCCTTTTCAATCATATCTATTCTTTTTGTATTTTTGCTTCATCAAAAAAGGACGGGAGAATATGAACGAGAATGTGCTTCAGAAGCTGAAAATACTGACCGAATCGGCCAAGTACGACGTGTCATGTTCATCCAGCGGCACCGTACGCCGGGGCAAGGCGGGCATGGTGGGCAATGCGGTGGGAGGCATCGGCATCTGCCATAGCTTTGCCGACGACGGGCGGTGCATCTCGTTGCTTAAGGTGATGTTGACCAACTATTGCATCTACGACTGCGCCTATTGCGTCAATCGGCGGAGCAACGACATACCGCGCGCCACGCTTTCGGTGAGCGAGCTGGTGGAGCTGACGATGGAGTTCTACCGGCGCAATTACATCGAGGGGCTTTTCCTGAGCAGCGGCGTGGTGCGCAATCCCGATTATACGATGGAGCGTCTGGTGCGGGTGGCCAAAGACTTGCGCACGGTGCACCGTTTCAACGGGTACATCCACTTGAAGAGCATTCCCGGCGCGTCGCAAGAGTTGGTGCGCGAGGCGGGACTCTATGCCGACCGCCTGAGCGTGAACATCGAGATTCCCAAAGAAGAGAGCTTGAAACGCCTGGCTCCGGAGAAGGACCATCAGAGCGTGTTTGCTCCGATGCGCTACATCCAGCAAGGCGTGTTGGAGAACCGGGAGGAGCGGAGCAAGTTCCGCTATGCGCCCCGTTTCGTGCCGGCCGGACAGAGCACGCAGATGATTGTAGGCGCCACGCCGGAGACCGATAAGGACATCCTCTATCTTTCGTCCGCCCTCTACAGACGCGCCACGATGCGGAGGGTGTACTATTCGGGATATATCTCGGTGAACACGTATGACAAGCGGCTCCCCGCCTTGAAGCAGCCGCCTTTGGTGCGCGAAAACCGCCTCTATCAGGCCGATTGGTTGCTCCGCTTCTACCAGTTCAAGGTGGAGGAGATTGTGGACGATGCCTATCCCGACCTCGACCTGGAAGTCGACCCCAAGCTGGCATGGGCGTTGCGCCATCCGGAGCAATTCCCGGTAGACGTCAACAAGGCCGACTATGAAATGTTGCTACGTGTGCCCGGCATCGGGGTGAAGTCCGCCCGGCTGATTGTGGCCTCGCGCCGCTTTTCCCGTTTGGGCATGTATGAACTGAAGAAGATAGGCGTGGTGATGAAGAAAGCCCGTTATTTCCTGACCTGCAACGAACTGCCCGCCCGCACCATCCACGAACTGACCCCCCAAGGCGTACGCCGCCTGCTGGTGGCCAAGAAACCCAAGGGTGTGGACGAACGTCAGTTGCAACTTGTTTTTGAAGAACCATGACGATATTCCGTTTTGATAATACGTTCGAGGGGCTGTTGACTTCGGTGTTCGATGCTTACGCCCGGCGTTCCTTTCCCGACCTGTTGGTGCCGGAGGGCGAGCCGCTACCTTTGTTTTATGATGAAGCGCTGACCGTGGTGACCGATGAGGCGAAAGCGGGGCGCGTGTGGCGGGGCTTGCAGAAGAGGCTTTCGGCGGGGGCGTTGCAATGCGTGGCCCAATGCTGGCTGGCCGAAGAGCCGGAGACGCCCATACTTTTATTCCGTTATATCCGTAAGGCGATAGACGCTCCCCGCTCCATAGAGACCGATTTCTCCGACCCCGACGTGTTGGATGTGTGGCGCATGTGGAAACGGGTCAACGGAGAACGTCACCGCCTGATGCAGTTCGTCCGTTTCCAGAAGGCGGCGGACGGCACCTATTTTGCGGCGGTGGAGCCGGAGAAGAACGCGCTTCCGCTGATTGTGGAGCATTTCCGCGACCGTTTCGGTGACCAACGTTGGCTGCTCTACGACGTGGGGCGCGCCTATGGTTTCTACTACGACTTGAAAGAAGTGAGGCGAGTCACCTTCCGTGAGGACACCCGTGCTTCCCATCTTGTCACCGGCATGTTGGACGAAAGCCTGATGGACAAGGATGAGAAGCTCTTCCAGCAATTATGGAAGGCTTATTTCAAGGCCATCTGCATCAAAGAGCGCATGAATCCCCGCAAGCAACGGCAGGACATGCCCGTGCGCTACTGGAAGTATCTGACGGAAAAGCAGTGACCGTCTTTCCTTCCATCATTCATACAGGTAAAACATCCGTTCCATCAGTCTCCACTTTTGGGAAGAAGTGCTTCCAGGCGCACATTCCTGAAAACGTGCCACATGGTCCTCCCACTCCTGCTGGCGCGGCAAATGGGCCAGCCGCTCCATTGCCAGGTCCCAGTCGAAGTCCATGGGCGTCTCCACAATCATAAACGCTTGGGAACCGGATATGTATATCTCCATCTCCAGAATTCCCACCGAACGTATTCCTTCCCGGATTTCCGGCCACGACTCTTCCCTACTATGTATTTTCCGGTATTCGGCTATCAAAGCCGGATTGTCTTTCAAACTCAGTGTCTGACAATACCGTTTAGTCGGCACCGGATATCTTTTCTCCGGGTATCCTTCTTTCTGCATCATAATCTATTCTATATTATTGTTAGCTAATTTCATTCCGTCAATAATGCCACATAGAAAACCTTCCCTGTCCGGTTTCCCGACTTAGGCCGGAAGCATACTTCCACACTTGTTTTCCCTTCGAGAAGAGCGGACGGTATCCGGTATTCCTTATTCACAAACATCGACTGGCCTGCCGGTTCCGTACCATCTTCCGTAGCCAGACGCTGATTGTCTATTAATATGTCAAACAGGCACTTTCCTGACTCGCCACTCCGATAGCGCACCCGCAACACCAGTTCCTTCCTGCCTTCCGTGGAGAGGCGATAGCTGAAATAGCCTCCATCCTCCGCATTGCGCCAGCTTTCATCATCCGTATAACCGGTTGAGGAAGCCTCGGCCTGCATCCGGTGGTCGATCTCCGGTTGTTGCTCGCCCGGCTGGACACGGTCCACCGTACGTTGGTCCAACGCCAGCCGCTCCGCCTCCGCACGTGCCAGCCTTTCCTGCTCAACTTGGTAAGCGGAAGGGGACATGCGATGGAAATAAATGGAGTACCGGCAATCGTGAATGCCGGCAAAAGGCTCCAACTGAAGGCGGCTGTATTTCTCCGGGCTGAAGAGTCCCTCGCACACAAAGTGCAACGGCTTGCCTTCCACCGGACGCATAGACTTCAATCTCCGTTCCACCTCCTCCGGAGTGCCTACCATGACCGGTGCTTCGCTCAAAGGCAACAACTTACCTCTCGCGATGTGTCCCCAGCGGTCGTCATCCGCCACGAGTCCTTGCAGATCCTCCGTACCCATCCGCGCGGCAAGCACAATAGGCCCGTACAAGACGGATATATAGTCCGGCACATTCGGCATCTGCTCCAAGGTGAAACGCATGGGCAAGGAAATCTCCACCACATCGCCGTCTTTCCATTTGCGCCCGATGGAGACATACGACAAGGGGTTGGCGTCAACCGCCCAATCTCCCCCGTTCACCCGTACGGACATTTTTCCTGCTTCCGCCCAAGAAGGATAGCGGAAGTGCAGGGCGAAACGCTTCGGCTTGTCTAATGCGAAGGTCAGCTTCACGGTTTCCGATGCGGGGAAGTCCGTTTCCTGCGTCAGGCGGACACCCTGTTCCTTCCAATTCAGTTGCGAAGCGACAAACAGGTTGACGTACACATCCTTCTCCGTGTGGGCGTAGATGAACTCACCGTACTTGACGTGGTTCTCCATGCCGGTGCCTACACAACACCACATCGCCTCATTCAGTGCCGAGTACGTGCGGTAATGCCGCGGACGGGCTGAGGTGAAATACACATATCCCCCATGCACGGGATGTTGGGTAGAGAGGATGTGGTTGAACATGGCACGCTCGTAATAATCGGCATAGCGTGCTTCCGGCCGGATGCGGAACAAGCCTTCGGTCAGTTTCAACATATTATAGGTGTTGCACGACTCCGGTCCTTCCCGCTCCTCCACATAATCCGTACAACGGTCGGCTGAGGGGAAATGTTCCCTGCGGCTATTGCCTCCGAACGAGAGCGAACGGTTCTCCACCACCGTAGTCCAGAAGAAGTCTGCGGCGGCAAGGAACGTGGTGCCACCTGTCACCTCCGCCACACGCTGATAACCCACAGCCTTGGGCACTTGCGTGTTGGCGTGCATGTTGTCCAGATTGTCCACCCGGCGTGCCATGCTGTCCAGCAAACGCTTGTGCGAGAAGCGCCGGGCGGCATCTAAGTACTTCCGCTCGCCGGTCATTTCGTAAGCGTCCACATACACCTCGTTCATGCCTCCAAACTCCGTGTCGAGCATGCCCTCCATCTGCTCATCGTCCAAAGGAGCGATAATGCCCAGCCCCCAGTCGCAAAAGCGGAGGAACATGCGGTGGGCTTCCTCGCTGCCCGTATAAAGCCAAGCGTCGCGCAGGCCGGCATACATTTTGTGCAGGTTGTACCACGGCGCCCACAAACGGCTGACTGCCCTACCCTTGCCAGCCTTCACTTCGTCCCAGGTCTTCTTCCCGTCGGGTATTCCGCCCAAGTATCCGTCTCCGTTCGCGTCCTGGCACGCTTTCAACTCGCCCAACATGTAGTCCATCCTTTCTTTGCAGGCTTCATCGCCTGTAGCGGCATACGCCATGGAGAGTGCGCTGAGGTAATGGCCCGCCACATGCCCGTCCAGCCCTGCCCAGTTGGGAAAAAGTTCCGCCTTCATGGGCAATCCTGCCTCCTTGCGGAAGGGAGCCAGCAGACGGTCGGTGTCATACTGAAGCAGCACCCGGATGTTCAGGTCGCACGCACGCTTGAAAGGTCCATCCAACAGGCGGACTTCCTGCAAGGGGAAAGTGGAAACGCGCCCTCCGTTCGCCCCAAAGGCGGAAGAAAGGCACAAATTCAAAACGAAAAGTGCAACTAAGTAAATCCTGTATTTCATCATATGCTTGTAAGTGTAAAGGGTAAAGATAGCAAAAAGATTTTTAACTTCTCCACAGTCCTAAGGAAAGGTGCCACCTTTCCTTACCAAAGGCGCCACCTTTCCCTATCAAAGGCGCCACCTTTCCTTGGGAGAGGCAAAACCGAAAAAACGTCCATTCATTCTACGTAAATTGTTACCTTACCTTGAAAACCGGAGCGATTTTATTCAGTTGTTTACCAGGAAGTTCTATCGTAAGTCCATCGGCCATACGCTTAAAGTTCACCTTTCCGTAGCCTAACAGTTCCACTTCCTTTATTTCTTCGGGATAGAGTTCATTGCCTTGCGCAAGCGATTTTACAACCACTTTCTTGTTTTCCGGCCACGCCAAAGCTGTCACATACAAATCTTCGCCTTTCTGCGTGAAGCGGATTTCCTCGGCAGTAGCGTTCGTATAGGAGCCTTCGTTGAAGCCTTGCGCATTGATTTCAATGTCCGCATTGGCAATCGGACCTTCACCGAACACCTTCCAAGGCGTTGTGTCATAGATGGCTTCCTTGTTGATGTTCATCCAGTCACCGAACTCGTGAAGTATAGCCGCTTCCTTTTCGTCGAACGTTCCGTCGGCACGCAAAGGCACGCTCAGCAACAGATTACCGTTCTTGCTTACTACGTCTATCAGCAGTTTCACTACATCAGCCGCCGATTTGTAACGGTTGTGTTCATAAAGTGACTGGTCGTAGTGCCATCCGCCTAAACAGGTGCAAGTCTGCCACTTGTCAGGAATTATCTCATTGGGCGCGCCACGCTCTACGTCCCATACAAGGGCCTTGCGCTGCTCTTCGTCCAAAATTTTACCCGTAAGCACCGCTTCCAGCTTGCCATCGTGCGTAGCCATACTGTGATTATAGAGGTGTGCGGCAATCTTCAGTCCGGCGTCACTGATGGGATAGAACGGAAGCACCGTCACGTCAAAATACAGGATGTCGGGATTATACCGGTTGATAACGTCCAACGTACGGTTGTAGAAGTTGGTCACAAACTCCTGCGAAGGCATGCAGACACCGTTACCCCAAGCCCATTGGCGGTGTATCATACCGTCGTCCCAACTGTTCTCGCTCATGGGGTGGTTCTGCGCATAGAGGTCTTGCGGGTCGTAGCCTTCCCACCATTTGCCCTTACCGTCAGCTTTGGTCAGCTTGCCGTCATAGGGAATGCCTTTCTTCGGACCGATGGTGTCGTGGCGTTGTGCCGTTTCGTACCAGGACCAGGCATGGTCGGCATGCAGACTGACACCGAACGGAAGGCCGTACTTGCGGGCTACCTTCTCCCACTCGGCCAGCACATCGCGTTTCGGCCCCATGTTCACGGAGTTCCACGGTTGGTACTTGCTGTCCCAAAGGTCGAAATTGTCATGATGATTACCCAAGGCGAAGAAATATTGTGCGCCAATCTGTTTGTAGAAAGCCACGAGTGAATCGGGGTTCCAACGTTCAGCTTTAAATAAAGGGATAATATCCTTGAAACCTACTTCGGAAGGATGCCCGTAGTGCTCTACGTGATGCTTGTACACGTGCGAGCCTTCCATATATAAATATCTCGCCATCCAGTCGCCTGTTCCCTCCACACATTGCGGACCCCAATGCGCCCAGATACCGAACTTCGCGTTTTTATACCACTCGGGCACTTCGTAATTCTTCAAGGACTCCCAGGTGGGTTCGAACTTGCCCGTCATCATCGGCTCATCGGCCTCGGAAACCGGAATTTCATAAGCAGACTTCGGAGATTGACCACACGACACAAAAGCCGCACACAATAAAGAAAAGAATAAAGCTTTATTTTTCATGACATGGTATTATTGAGTTTATGACTATAAACTTATTGTTCCCGATGCAAAAATAAAGAAAAGAGAAAAATAAAAATAGGACAAAAACGAGTTTTAATAGGACAATATCGATAATCATATCCCCTCTTGGCTCACACCTCGCATTGTCAGATTAATGCGCTTGCGCTCCTTGTCTATTTGCAACACTCTGACTCGCACGTACTGATGAATGGACACCACTTCGTTGGGGTCACTCACGTAGCGATCAGCCAATTGAGAAAGATGAATAAGACCGTTCTCCTTAATGCCGATATCCACAAAAGCGCCAAAGTTTGTGATATTCCCTATGATACCAGGAAGCTCCATACCTTCCACCAAATCATCCATCGTGTGTACATTTGGAGCGAACTCAAAAACTTTAATGGGACCGCGGGGATCTCTGCCCGGCTTATCCAACTCTTGCAAAATATCTTTTAGAGTAAGCATCCCTGTTTTATCAGTCACATAACGTTCGGGCTTGATACGGAGGCGAAGCTCTTTATTCGCAATCAACTCATCTACAGTACACTCCAAGTCGCGCACCATTTGTTCCACAATACCATAACTCTCGGGATGCACAGCCGTATTGTCCAACGGATTTGTCCCATCCACTATACGAAGGAATCCCGCACATTGCTCGAAAGCTTTGGCACCCATACGAGGCACCTTGAGCAACTCCTTGCGAGACGTAAAAGCACCATGTTCGGCCCGATACTCCACAATATTTTGGGCTAATTGCGGACCTAAACCTGATACATACGTCAATAAATGGCTACTGGCCGTATTCAGATTGACACCGACCAAATTCACACAACTTTCCACCGTCTGATCCAGCGATTTTTTCAACTTCGTCTGGTCTACGTCGTGTTGATATTGCCCTACTCCAATGGATTTCGGATCAATCTTCACAAGTTCGGCCAACGGATCCATCAGCCTACGGGCAATGGATACGGCACCGCGCACGGTCACATCATAATCGGGAAATTCCTCACGCGCCAATTTGGAGGCCGAATAAATGGAAGCACCCTGCTCGCTTACGACAAACACCTGCACATCGCGGTCAAAACGCATCTTCTTCACTAAGTCTTCCGTTTCCCGGCTGGCCGTACCGTTACCGATGGCTATGGCCTCAATCTTATATGCTTCCAACATCTTCTGTAACTTCTGCAAAGCTTCCTTCGGTTTGTTCACAGGCGGATGGGGATAGATGTTTTCGTTATGCAGCAAGTTACCCTGCGCATCAAGGCACACCACTTTACATCCTGTTCGAAAACCGGGGTCAATGCCCATCACTCGTTTCTGCCCCAAGGGAGGAGCCAATAACAATTGACGCAGGTTGGAAACAAAAACCTGAATGGCTTCATCATCGGCCTTTGCTTTGCTCATTGCAGCAAACTCGGTCTCAATGGAAGGTTTTAAAAGACGCTTATAGGCATCACGCACAGCCTCTGCCACATACTGACTACTTGCATTATTGCCTTGCACGAATTGTCTCTCCAAGCGTCCGGCACACTCCACATCATCAGGACTGATGCTGACTTTCAACAAACCTTCAGCCTCTCCCCGACGCATGGCCAGCAAACGGTGAGAAGTGCAGCGTTTCAAAGAGTCGGACATTTCAAAGTAATCCCGATATTTATCCGCCTTTTCTTCTTTCCCCTTAATAACTTTCGCGGAGATGACAGCTTGTCGAGAAAAAGCCGTTCGCACTGTTTGGCGGGCCTGCTCGTTCTCATTCACCCGCTCGGCTATGATGTCACAAGCACCTTTCAACGCATCCGCCACATCTTTCACCTCACCTTTCACATAAGCCTGTGCCTTCGTTTCGGGATGTGTTTCTTTTTGGAGCAATAACAAGGTAGCCAAAGGTTCCAAGCCTTTCTGACGGGCAACCTCGGCACGAGTCTTCCGCTTGGGCTTATAGGGCAGGTAGATGTCTTCCAATTCCGTATTATCCCAGCATGCCTCAATGCGTTGTTTCAATGCAGGGCTCAGTTTCCCTTGTCCTTCGATCGTTGTAAGAATAGTCACCTTGCGCCGCTCAGTTTCTTTCAGTCTTTCATACTGCTCTCTGACGGCCTCTACCTGCACTTCATCCAATCCTCCGGTGGCTTCCTTCCGGTAACGACTGATAAAAGGAATGGTAGCACCTTCGTCCAGCAAGGCCAACGTATGCTTCACTTGCTTATCCGTCAAGCCTAACGCAGTGGCTACCTTATGGGGAAAAATATCATTCATACTTTATTAACAGGGTCAATCGAACAAGCTCTTGAATTTGCGGAATATCTTTTCTTTAATGGACGTATTCGGTATAAAGTTTTCAGACTTGTCCCAATCTTCCATCTGTTTCTTTTCTTCCTTGCTCAATGTTTCAGGAATATAGACACTGACATTAACCAGCAAATCGCCCGTGCCATAACCATTTACGCTTGGAAGTCCTTTCCCGCGAAGACGGAGCACTTTACCCGGCTGGGTGCCCGGCTCAATCTTAACCTTTACTTTGCCATCTACGGTAGGTATCTCCACGGCACCACCCAAAGCTGCGGTAGGAACGCTCAGCAGCAAATTGTATATCAGGTCGTTATCTTCACGAATCAGTTCTTTGTCTGGCTCTTCTTCAATATAAATCAGCAGATCACCCGGTATGCCTCCATGTTTGCCGGCATTGCCCTTTCCGTTCATCGTAAGTTGCATGCCTTCAGCCACACCGGCAGGAATCTTTACCGTTACCACTTCCTCGCCATAAACGATGCCTTCACCGGCACATTCCTTACATTTATTCTTGATTATTTTCCCTTCACCACCACAAGTCGGACATGTTGAACGAGTTTGCATCGTGCCTAATATAGTCTGTTGGGTGCGTACTACGCTTCCCGTGCCCTTACATGTAGGACAAGTTTCCGTGCCTCCGGTTCCTTCCGCTCCCGTGCCATGGCAATGACTACAAGGTACGTATTTCTTCAGCTTAAACTTCTTCTCCACGCCGGTAGCCACTTCTTTCAAAGAAAGCTTCACTTTAACACGCAGGTCCGAGCCTCGGAAACGACGTTGTTGCGAACCACCGCCTCCACCAAAGCCACTAAAGCCGCCAAAACCGCCACGTCCGCCAAAGATATCTCCAAACATAGAGAAAATATCATCCATAGACATGCTTCCGCCAAAGCCTCCAAACGGCCCTCCGTTGCCTGCTGCTCCGCTCATTCCCGCAAAGCCGAACTGGTCGTACCGGGCACGCTTGTCAGGATTGCTCAACACATCGTATGCCTCGGCAGCTTCCTTGAATTTCTCTTCAGCCTCCTTGTCGCCCGGATTGCGGTCAGGGTGATATTGAATGGCTTTCTTGCGATAGGCTTTCTTTATTTCATCGGCGGACGCCTTTTTGTCCACGCCTAACACCTCATAGTAATCTCTTTTCTCCATAGCTCCTTATTTATTCTCCGACTACCACTTTCGCATGACGGATTACCTTGTCATTTAGCGTATATCCCGTTTGTACACAATCCAAAATCTTACCCTTCTGTTCTTCGGTCGGTGCAGGAATGACGGCTATGGCCTCATGAAAGTCCGTGTTTAAGAGTTGGTCTTTCGTCTCAATCACTTTCACGCCATTTTGTCCCAAAACGGACATAAACTTGTTGTATATCAACTCCACGCCACTACGCACGGCTTCCACATCCTGGGCGGTCTCCATATTCTTCAAGGCACGCTCCAAGTCATCCACTACGGGAAGAATACTGGTAATGCTCTTTTCACCTCCGTTCAGCACTAATTCGGCTTTCTCTTTCATGGTGCGCTTACGGTAGTTGTCAAACTCGGCAGAGAGGCGCAGATACTTGTCTTTTAGCGTGTCACGTTCTTCCTGCAAGGCTTTCAGTTCTGTCTCCAGTTTTTCTTCCTCACTTGCAGATGTTTCATTTTCTTGCTCTTTATCTTGAGAATCCATTTCCTTATCAGATTCCTCTTTCTCTTCTTGGGCAACATGTTTTGCCTGCATTTCCTCGTCCTTTATGTTCTTTTCTTTTGGATCCATATTATTTATACTTTTTTATTATTATCTTATTTAATTCTTAGTCCTTCGCCTACAAAAACTTTGCCAAAATGGCAGTTCTTGTCAAAGATGACATAAAAGTAAGTTTATGCTGCCACTTTGGCACATCAAGCATTTATTTCTTCATTCCATGTGTAAAAATATAAAAGGGGAGACTCTTTCTGAAAGTTCAATAGTGACTGCTTTCAGCAAGAATCTCCTCCTATAGGAAGAAATAATGTGTCCATTAAAAACGCATGCCTATTGTAAATAATACCTGGCTACGCGTATCGGTCACTTTCGTAACCTCTGGAGAAGCCACTTCACTAAGGGTGCCATTTGAATAAAAGTTATTCACAAACGGATAAAAATCCGATTTACAAGTAGTATACTTATAAGCCAAGTCCGCATAGAAGTATTTTCCCCGATAACCGATACCCAACGTATAGTTATTCAATGACCCAGTGTTGGAAAAATCCGTATCAGTCTGAATAGAATTGATAGGCAAATCTTTATAAGCATCTTCATTGAAGATAGCTGAGCGATAGTTATAACCTGCACGGAAAGCAAACTGAGGAATTACCTTATACTCCAAGCCCACACGGAAAGTACTTACTCCTTTCATCATTGGAGTTGTGCTATTTTCATATTCAAACAAATCGGAATACCCTTGAGAATCGCGAAACTCCATCGACGAATAATTTTGAAACTCATACTCTGCACCAATGGCTAAACTACTGCCTACGGTATAGCCCAAGCTAACATTATATGTCCACGGAGTACGAAGTTTGAACTCACGTATCATGTCGCCATAAACAATATCTTCCGTTGCGACTGAGGCCGGTTCGTTTCGTCCCGTCACAGGGTCATAGACAGACGACTCCACATAAGCGCGGGTCCGATAATCCAAACTATAGAAAGTAGGCGTATGCACCGCCAAACCAATGCGCAAGGGAGAGTATTCAAAAGGACGTATAATGGCACCCATTTTGAGGTCGAAACCGGAGCCTACAATTTGATTGTTGCTGGTGAGCGTGTAATATTCCCCACCTCCGTAATCTTCTCCATAAATGGTATATTTATTATAATCTACCGAATAAATGCCCAAGGTAAGTCCTAAATACACCCGGTCCTTGATGTTGAACGCCACATTAAAATCGTATTGGTCAATTCCTCCCCGTTGTTCCGAGCGGTAGGAAGCATTGCCATTGTCATACAAACCGGTATATACTCCCGGTGTACGATACAAAAGATTTCCATTCACATCTGACACCTGATTGTCGTTATCATCCAGCAGAGGAGTGTCTGTCACCTGGGAAGTCACATCCGTAATCAACCAACCGTCATAGCCCAACACTGAAAGCCATCCAATCTTATTATCCATATAAGGATCACTGCCCCAACCGGTGATGCCATAAGCTTGGTCGGCCATGTAATAGGTTTGGGACAACAGGCCAAGCCCCCCACCCATTTCCATATTGCCAAAGAAGGATTTTGACTTATGGTAATTAAAACCGAAATTCACATATCGCAAGGCAGTCAGATTTCCTATCTTGGATGAAAAGACAAAACCTAAATTATCAAACGAACCGCGCATCTTGTCCACGTTCATCGTATTGCCCATATAGTTGGACTCGGAGCCATAAGAGGAAAAGCCGAAAGAAGTGGCAAAATCATGACTACGATAAATGCCTATACCGGCTGGATTAGTCCCCATGGTAGATATATCTCCGCCCAACGCGCTCATGGCACCTCCCATAGCGACAAAGCGGGCCGTACCATTCAAATCACTATCTACTATTTTAGCCGCGTCATAAACGGTTTGTGCCTTGACAGAGGTTAAAGCCAAACCTAATCCCAATGCGGTCAGAATTATTAGTTTATTTTTCATATTCCTTTTCCTATCAAACTAAACAATGAAGCATACTGTCTCATCTTCTTCTAGAGCCACCGCCTGAACGCGTTGCTCCACCACCTCCATAACTACGCGAACTGCTACCGCCACCCGAACGGAAACTGCCGTGCGAAGACGAGCTGCTACGTGAAGGATTGCTGAATGTTGAGCGGCGGTTTGTATGATTGGACGGTGAATAAGAACGTGTCGTTGAGCGAGAGCTTCCTCTGCTATAAGTAGCGCCTGAGGAACGGCGCGAACTGCTACGTGTATAAGTTCCTCTGTTTGTATTCACACCTGCGCCCGATGATGTTTCCACACGTGTCCCGCTACCTCTATTAGGACGGGTATAAGCATTGTCACGGGAATAAGAAGAACGATTCACACTGCTCCCCGTAGAAACATCCGTTGCAGAACGTGTGCCTACTACACGGCGCACACCTGTAGAACTTCCTCGTACACCCTCTCTATAAGAAGATGAACCGTAGGTACGGGTAGCCGACGTACGTACTGCACCTCCACCATTCACAACGGATCCTCCAGCCCGATAGGAGCTACGTCCCACCGAACGCCGTGCAGTATACGTGTTGCGCGGTCCCCAATAACCGGGATGATGGTGATGATGCCAGCCCCAACCCGGACCATAATAAGGATGATGCCAACCCCAGCCGGGACCATACCAGCCACTCCAGCCGGCGTAGAAACCTCCCCAGCCAAAATAGAAGCCGCTCCAGCCCCAATTCCATCCGTAATAAGGCCAGCCCCAGCTCCAATTGTATCGCCAGTCCCACCAGAGGCGGTTGGTAAAGGTCGGGAATGCATAGGCATAAAGCCCGTCAGTATACACATTCCAATCCCACGAGTTCAGCCCATAGACCACGTCCCAATAAAGCGGACTGCTGATGCTGATGGCGTAACGCGGATTGCGGAAACGGATGATGCGCATGGCATATTCATAATCGTCCTGCGAGCCTTCAAAGCCGTTAACCCATTCTCCATCGGGGTCGGGCACCGCCTTTTCCTCAATATAGAATGTATCTTCCGCTTGCGAGAAGTTGTATTCCTTCGCGTCATACCGGCGATTATATTCGTCCACATCGCGCACATTGCCCTTCTTGTCTTTCACAACCACGGTGGTTGTTCCCGAAGAAGCTACACTGACAACCGGTTTCTGCGTCTCCACCACTATCACATTCTCGGGTGCACGGCGTATGCCCGAGTTATTCGCGTTCTTTTCCTCCTTTTGCTCCGTCTTTTTCTTCGGAACATAGTAAAGGTCATCTCCTACACTCTGCGCCGCGAGCATCCACGGGAGGCACAAAGCTAAAAGCGATAAAAAAACAACCTTTTTCATATCTGTAAGTTTTAAGTTTCACATAATGTTTGCTTAGAAGGCATTTTGTCTCCGCCTCGTCCAAAGATTGAAAAAAACTCCGCGAAACATAGGTGCTTTCCCAAATTCAGCCTATCTTTGCAAGCATTGTATTCTTAGGACAAACAAATATACTAAAAGTTTAAGAACCATGCCAATCTAAATGGAGTATTTAACATACTAACGTCAAAACAATGAAATATTTAGAATTTATTTTCCGCACAACGCCCTGCACCGAAACCGTGAACGATGTCCTGAGTGCCGTACTGGCCGATGCAGGATTTGAGAGTTTTGTAGAAAGGCCGGACGGCATTGCCGCCTATATCCAAGCCGACCTTTATAAAGAAGAAAATCTCCGGCAGGCGATAGCCGACTATCCACTGCCAGGCACGGACATCACTTACAGTTACACAGAAGCCGAAGACAAGGATTGGAATGAAGAATGGGAAAAAAATTTCTTCCAGCCCATCGTGATAGGCGACCGGTGCGTCATCCACAGCACGTTCCATCAGGATGTGCCGCAAGTCGAATACGACATTGTCATCAATCCGCAAATGGCTTTCGGCACAGGGCACCATGAAACGACCAGCCTCATCATCAGCGAACTATTGGACACAGACTTGCAAGGAAAAAGAGTGCTCGACATGGGATGCGGCACGTCCATCCTCGCCATCTTGGCACGTATGCGCGGCGCGTCTTCCTGCACAGCCATAGACATTGACGACTGGTGCGTACGCAACTCACTGGAGAACATCGCGCTAAACCATTTGGACGGCATTCATGTCTACCAAGGCGATGCTTCTTCCCTGACGGACAAAGGTCCCTTCGATGTCGTAATAGCCAACATCAACCGTAATATTCTGCTAGCAGACATGCGCCACTACGTGGCACGGATGAGCCAAGGAGCCATGTTGTTGATAAGCGGATTCTACACCGAAGACATCCCCACACTCCGGAGCGAAGCCGAAAGATTGGGCTTACACTATACAGAGGAACGAGAGAAAAACCATTGGACTACACTTGCCTTCACAAAGTAAGGCCCATGCACATCAATGAAAAAACCGGCAACTCGTAATGAGCGCCGGTTTTTCCATCTATTATCAAAGCTATTTACAATTATGCTTCTTCTGCAACCACTTCGAAAGGAATTTCTACAGAAACTTCCTTGTGAAGTTTTACGATAGCCTTATAGTTACCTACTTCCTTCACAGCATCCTTAACCACGATGAGCTTACGATCAATGTTGTGACCCAACTTGGCCAATTCTTCAGCAATCTGAATATTGCCAACCGAACCGAAGATAGTACCCGTAGAGCTGACCTTGGTAGCAATCGTCAAAGATACGCCTTCCAGTTTAGCAGCCAATTCCTCGGCATCCTTCTTAATCTTCTCCAGCTTGTGTGCGCGTTGCTTCAACTCTTCAGCCAGCATTTTCTTGGCAGAGGGTGATGCGATAACAGCTTTACCTGTCGGGATGAGGTAGTTACGGCCATAGCCAGACTTTACATTTACGATGTCGTTCTTGTAACCCAAGTTGATTACATCTTCTTTCAATATAATTTCCATACTTACTCCTCCTCCTTATTATTTCATCAAGTCAGTTACATAAGGCAGCAAAGCCAAGTGACGTGCACGCTTAACAGCCTGAGCTACACGACGCTGATACTTCAACGAAGTACCCGTAATACGGCGCGGAAGAATTTTTCCCTGTTCGTTCAGGAATTTCTTCAGGAACTCAGGATCCTTATAATCGATATACTTGATACCGCTCTTTTTGAAACGGCAATATTTTTTCTTCTTAACGTCTACTGATGGCGGAGTTAAATATCTGATTTCTGATTGTACTTGTTGTGTCATGATTAATCCTCCTTTTTAGTTGATTTTAAATTTCTTCTCTTTGCGGCATATTCAGCGGCAAACTTATCCTGCTTGAAAGTCAGAAAGCGGATAACACGCTCATCACGACGGAAGTTAACTTCCAACTTGGCAATGACAGACGGCTCTGCATTGAACTCAATCAGCTGATAGAAGCCTGTGGACTTTTTCTGAATAGGATAAGCCAACTTTCTCAGTCCCCAGTTCTCTTCATTTACAATCTCGGCACCTTCAGCAGTAAGGATACCTTTGAATTTGTCTACCGCTTCCTTCATCTGAACATCAGACAAAACGGGAGTCAAAATGAAAACGGTTTCGTATTGATTCATACTTGTTTAATTAAAAAATTTTATTGGTTTTAATTTTCGCGGTGCAAAGGTACGCTTTTTATTTTGAGTTACAAACTTTTCGCGCATTATTTTTCTCATGCGACTTCAATTTCCTTGTCCTTCTCGCAATCTTTACCTATTTTTGCAGCCCGACAGACACTGCAATACAAGGAAGCCATACTTACTTTGCATAAGAAGCAATGATACTTTGCCCGCGAAGCAATAATATTTTGCCCGCGAAGCAATAATACTTTGTCCACGGAGTATATCTCCCATGTCATTTGCAGCCACACCCTTGAAACATTCAGTATATATAATATGGTATATGAAAAGAACTGCATTTAAACAACACGCCTTGCCCTTCCTTTTATTAGGAGGGCTCACACTGACATCAACCTTTGCCGGATGCAAGGAAAAAGACATGTCCATGAAGATGAACGAACCACGCAATATCCACGGGGTAGCCAACTTTAGCCGCACCTTCGGCGACTTAAACCAAAAGCAATTGAACATTGCGCAAACCATCGGCATCGAGCCCATCGCCTCACGGGAAGATGCGGAGCACCTGACTGACCGGTTAGTGCGGATTGAAGAGAACGAGCGTTATGCCATCGACTCGCTGACCCACTCCATCCCCTATCTGATACCCGGCGCCGCCTCCCTACTGGATACCATCGGGCAGAACTTCTTGGACTCCCTGACTTCCAAGGGACTGAATCCGAACAAAATCATTGTGACATCCGTGCTTCGCACCGGCAATGACGTGAAACGCCTGCGCCGCCGCAACACCAATGCGTCTTCCCGCTCCACCCACATGTACGGCACCACATTCGACATCAGCTGGAAACGTTTTGAAAAAGTGGAAGACGAGGACGGACGCCCCATGCAGGACGTCGCCCCCGACACACTGAAACTGGTTTTGGCGGAAGTATTGCGCGACTTGCGCAAGACCGAATGCTGCTACATCAAGTACGAGATTCGGCAGGCCTGCTTCCATGTCACGACTCGGCGTCCGTAGCCTCTTCCAATATACGCCATGCAGCGGGCAGCATCTGTACAAGGTCGCCCGCTATCATCGCGGTCATTCCCTGGCGTTTGCGGCATAAATCGCCTGCAAGGCCGTGGACGTACACACCCAGACGAGCCGTGGTGGTTGTGTCATATCCTTGCGCCAACAAAGCCAGCAATACACCTGTAAGCACATCGCCGCTGCCTCCTGTGGCCATGCCGGGATTGCCGGTGGGGTTAAACCAACATTTTCCTTCCGGAGTAATCACGGCCGTATAAGCCCCTTTCAATACAATATGCACTTGGGCGGTACGTGCCAGCTGACGCGCCTTGTCCAGCCGTTCATAGGAGTTGCGGCAGGTTCCTACCAGCCGCTCCAACTCCTTAGGATGCGGAGTCAGGATGCTGCCTTGCGGCAAACGGTTCAGAAAATCACGATGTTCCCCCAGAATATTCAAGGCATCGGCATCAATCACCATCGGCGTCTGGCACGATTCTATCTGCTGCAGCACGGCTTCCTCCGTTTCAGGTTTACGCCCCAAACCCGGTCCGATGGCAATTGCCTGATAATCGTCCGTATCCACAAACTCGGAGAAACATGTCTCATTGTAATCCAACTCCGTCATGGCCTCAGGCACCGCAGTTTGCAGAATGGCGTTATTGCAGAAGGGCACATGCGCCGTCAACAGGCCTACCCCTGAACGCAAGCAGGCCTTGGCCGCCAAAACGGACGCGCCGGCCATGCCCTGCGAGCCGGCAATAAGCAAAGCCCGCCCGAAGTTACCCTTATGGGCAAACTTGCCGCGCGGCTTCAACATCGGGAGTATATCGTCATTCTCGGTCAATACGTAGTCTGTCTCCGTCTGCTCTATCGCCTCTTGGCTTAGGCCGATGTCCAGCAACCGCCATTCGCCTACATACGGCGCATTCTCGGCAAACAGAAAAGCCAGCTTGGGCAATTGAAGGCTCAAAGTGAGGTTGGCACGGATGATGTGCGCCTGTATATTATAGGTATTGTCTTCGCCAAACAAACCGGAAGGCACGTCGAGAGATACCACCTGACTTGGCGAAGCATTGACGTACTTCACCACCGCGGCAAAGCCGCCCGCCAAAGGTTTGTTCAGTCCGCTACCGAAAAGTCCGTCTATGACCACATGCCCGGCGGTCAATGTGGGAGGAACGAATTGGGTAGTTACCTCATGGAAAACAACGTCTTTTACTTCCTTCAGACGGTCGCGGTTCATTTGGCAATCTTCCGACAAATGTCCCTGTGTGTTAAACAGATACACATCCGGCCTATAACCACGTCCGGCCATCAGCCGTGCTATGGCCAAGGCATCGCCTCCGTTATTGCCGGGGCCTGCAAAAATCACAAAAGGAGTTGCGGGGTCACTCCAGCGTTCCATTATCGCCTCTGCCAGCGCTTGTGCGGCCCGCTCCATTAAGTCGATGGAGGCTATAGGCTCATGCTCGATTGTATAGGCATCCAGTTGCTTGATGCCCGAAGTTGGAAATATCTTCATCATACTCTTTCAGCTATTTTAGTTCTTTTCGGCAAAAGTAGTCATTCCCTTTCTATTTCGCAAATGAAAAGAAATCACTACCTTTGCGCAGATTTAACAAATAGCTCATGGACACCATACAAATAAAAGACAAACGCTTTACTATTTCCATCCCCGAAGAGCACATTCTGCGGGAAGTAGACCGTGTGGCAAGTGCAATCAGCCGGGACTTGGCAGGCAAGAATCCGCTTTTTCTCAGCGTACTGAACGGTTCGTTTATGTTTACCGCCGACTTGATGAAGCGCATCACCATTCCTTGTGAAATTTCGTTTGTAAAATTGGCCTCCTACCAAGGAGTATCCTCCACCGGCACCATAAAAGAAGTGATCGGGCTGAACGAAAACATCACGGGCCGCACCGTAGTCATCGTGGAAGACATTGTGGACACGGGACTGACCATGCAACGGCTGCTGGAAACACTGGGCACACGCAATCCACAAGAAATACACATTGCCACGCTGCTTGTCAAGCCGGACAAACTGAAAGTGGATTTGAACATCGAATACGCCGCCATGCATATCCCCAACGACTTCATCGTAGGCTACGGCTTGGATTATGACGGACTGGGGCGCAACTACCGGGATATTTATACGGTGGTGAACGATTAAATGGGAATTTAGCGCGCGCAAGCGCGCTTTAAATTAGGAATGAAGAATTAAGAATGAAGAATACCATGCGGTATAAGAATGTACTATAACAGCGCAGCCTAATTCTTTATTCATCATTCTTAATTCTTCATTCAAGCGGGGCTCCGCCCCGCTAAATTATCATTTAGTTACTTAAAACATTATACATTAAACATTATATAAGTATGTTGAACATTGTAATTTTTGGCGCTCCCGGCTCAGGCAAGGGAACGCAAAGCGAAAGAATCGTAGAAAAGTATGGCATTAACCACATCTCCACGGGAGACGTGCTGCGCGCCGAAATTAAAGCCGGAACCGAATTGGGAAAAACGGCCAAAGGATACATTGACCAGGGACAATTGTTGCCCGATGAACTCATCATCGACATTCTGGCTTCCACGCTGGACAACCTGAAGGAAAGCAAGGGAGTCATTTTCGACGGTTTCCCCCGCACCATTGCCCAAGCAGAAGCATTGAAAAAGATGTTGGCCGAACGCGAACAGGCCGTTACTGTCATGTTGGACCTCGAAGTTCCTGAAGACGAATTGATGAACCGCCTCATCCTGCGCGGACAACAAAGCGGCCGTGCCGACGACAATGAAGAGACCATCCGCAAGCGTCTCACCGTATACCATAGCCAAACCGCTCCCCTCATCGACTGGTATAAACAAGAGGGTTTGTACGCTCACATTAATGGCTTGGGAGAATTGGAGCGCATCACCACAGACATTTGCAACGCTATCGACCAGGCTCATAAATAACGGCAGAAGGATACGCCATTAAAAATGGAAATCCTTGCTTAAATCACAAAAAAGCGAGACCGTTCAAAAATGTTTCGCTTTTTTGTGATTTTTATTTTTATTTTCCGCAAAACTCCTCTTCTTTTCAACATTTTTCTCAATCTGAAAAGCGAGCGCAAAATGTCCGTTCAATCAGCGCACTATTTCCTCTCAACCGGCGCAGTATTTCTGCCCAAACACTGCGCTGATTCAAGGGTAAACACTGCGCTGACAAAACGGAAATAGCGCAGTGTTTCTACGACATCTAAATTGCTAAAAATCAAGTATATCCACAATTACTTACACTTAGAAAGGCTTTTGGAGGTCTTTTCTTATACACCTGTTAACAAAATCCAGCTCCAAACTTTAATAATAATTAATTTTACTTGTAAAATAAAATTTCCACTTTCACATGCCCAAAAGAGGAGATTACACACCATATTATATTATAAGCAACTAAGTAAGTGTACAGAATTAACTTATACTATGGCACACAGATAACACTGATTTAACAGATAACCACAGATATTATTAAAAAAATAATCTGTGCAAATCAGTCTCATCTGTGTCATCTGTGTGCTATAAGATAATTTTGATTAATTACTTATCGCTCCAACGCCCAATTATGTCTATTGGTTGATTTCAGAACCCCGAAGAGGTCTTAGTTAGATTCTCAATTATCACAAACATCAGTCTGCCCTTAAAAAAAATGTTATTCCTCATGCAGTATTATGGCAAGCGTGGCATTTACTCTTAAAAACAATGAAAAAAGCGTGTTGTTTTTTAATGAAGTAGATACTTTTATCTACCTTTGCGGATGCTAATTATGAATACTAAACTTTATAGAATAACAATGAGAAAGATTAAATCGTTAATGCTTGTGGCCCTGACCTTAATTATGGGGCTTTCAATGACTTCATGTCTGAATTCGAACTCTTCTGGTTCCACATGGGATGGTTATGGCATTTTCCGTGTTGAAAGTTCAATAATGGGATACTATTTTACAGACCCACTAGGAAATTCATACATGCCTACAGCTGCATCTTTAGCTTCAATGGAGAGCAGTGGATTTGACATTTCAAAAGCAGATTACGCAAATTTCTATTTTAAATGGGCTGAAGATGAAACCGAAGCTGAAGATAAATATGATGATACAACAACTACACATTCATTTGATATAGAAATATTATCTATCGCTGGTATCACCGAAGATGAGATTTTTATTGCTCAAACAGACGAGGAAATGGAAGCCAATGCACCCGATACCGCTCCGATTATGACATTATCTCCCTCAGATGGCTACAGCAAAAGTATACCAGTTTTGTTTGATTTAGATGCAGTACTTCTTCCTATCTACTTTAATATAGGGGATGATAGTCAGGAAGTTTTCAAAAAACACAAGTTAGTATTAGCTTGCAATATGAGTGAAGTTGAATCAGGTAGCACAGAGCTGACCCTTTATTTACGTCACGATAAAGGCACGGATGATGAAAAACAATATTATACAGGCAATTGGTATGCATTTAACCTTCGTTCGGTAATAGCTGAATTTACTGTAAAAGCCGGTAATATACCCACCAAACTGATTATTAAGGCTCACGAAGATTTGTATCAGACTGGAAAGATGCCCGAAGACTATACAACTTACGAAGTTGAATACAAAGACCCTGCACAAACTTCGCAAAATTGAATTACAAAGAACTGATACATATAGCTTTGCAACTGATTTCCTCCCCGGCACGCGCCTGGGAGGAAATTCGTTTGGAAGAGGATAGGCGGAAAGTCTTCATGGCTTTTGTCTATCCTATGATAGGTTTATGCGGCCTGTCGGTCTTCATCGGCGCATTAATGACCATGGGATGGGGAGGGCCTGAGAGTTTCCAATATGCCATGACAAGGTGTTGCGCTGTAGCGGTGGCTTTGTTTGGAGGCTATTTTCTGGCAGCTTACCTCATCAACGAGACCCTCGTTCGCTACCTCAAGATGCCCTCACGCTTGCCCGAAGTACAACAATTCGCGGGTTATGCCATGGTGGTCATCTTCTTGCTGCACATCGTGATAGGCATCTTGCCCGATTTCCAAATCATCGCCCTGTTGCTTCAGTTTTATACCGTTTACATTATTTGGGAAGGTTGCATGAAGGTGCTCGACATCCGGGCGAATGACCGGTTGAGCTTTACGCTGATAGCTTCCGTATTGCTGATAGCATGCCCCGCACTGGTGGAATGGATGTTCAACGAGCTGACGGTAGTGCTGAATTAATGAATAAGAGAAACAATGAAACAGGCACCTGTAAACATAAAGAACAAACGAGCCACGTTCGACTACGAACTGATAGACACATACACGGCCGGCATCGTACTGACGGGCACCGAGATAAAATCCATTCGTATGGGCAAAGCCAGCTTGGTGGATACGTTTTGCTATTTTGCCAATGGCGAATTGTGGGTGAAGAACATGCACGTGGCCGAATACTTCTATGGCTCGTATAACAACCACAACGCGCGACGCGACCGCAAACTCTTGCTCAACCGCAAAGAACTGGAGAAATTGCAACGCACGTCGCAAGACCCAGGTTTCACCATTGTGCCCGTCCGCCTGTTTATCAACGAGAAAGGGTTGGCAAAGTTGGTCATTGCCTTGGCCAAGGGTAAGAAGCAGTATGACAAGCGCCAATCCCTGAAAGAGAAAGAGGACAAGCGGGACATGGCACGGATGTTTAAACACTAAAATTCAATACAACTGAAAATATACGATGAAAATCGAGGAATTGGCACATGAGCGCGTCTTGATATTGGACGGTGCGATGGGCACCATGATACAACAATACGGCCTGACGGAAGCAGACTTCCGGGGGGAGCGTTTTAGTGATATTCCCGGCCAGCTGAAGGGAAACAACGACTTGTTGTGCCTCACCCGTCCAGATATCATAGAGGATATCCATCGGAAATACCTCACGGCCGGTGCCGACATCATCGAGACCAATACGTTCAACGCCAACCGTATCAGTCAGACCGATTATCACACGCAAGACGCCGTGCGCGACATCAACCGGGAAGCCGCACGCTTGGCGCGCCGTCTGGCCGATGAATTTTCCACATCGGATAAACCACGATTTGTGGCCGGATCCGTAGGCCCCACGAACAAGACCTGCTCCATGAGCCCCGATGTGAACAATCCCGCTCTTCGCGCCCTTACCTTTGACGAGCTGGCCGAAGCCTACCTCGAACAAATGTCCGCCCTGCTGGAAGAAGACGTGGATGCCCTGCTGGTGGAAACCATCTTCGACACGCTCAACGCCAAAGCCGCCATCTATGCCGCCGGAGAAGCCATGGAAAGAGCAGGCAAGCGAGTGCCTCTGATGTTGTCTGTTACCGTGTCCGATACGGGAGGACGTACCCTCTCCGGACAGACGCTGGATGCTTTTCTGGCCTCGGTGAGCCATGCCGACATCTTCTCAATAGGGCTGAATTGTTCGTTCGGCGCACGCCAACTGAAACCCTTCTTGGAGCAACTGGCCGTGCGTGCGCCTTATTATATAAGCGCATACCCCAATGCCGGACTTCCCAATAGCTTGGGGCAATATGACCAGACGCCGGAGGAGATGGCGCAGGAGATTGGCGAATACATCCGCGAAGGCTTGGTGAACATCGTGGGCGGGTGTTGCGGCACTACGGACGCTTACATCGCCCGCTATCCTGCTTTGGTGAAGGACGCGAGGCCTCATGTCCCGGCCAATCGGCCTCAAAGCTTATGCCTTTCAGGCTTGGAGACGCTGGAAGTGAGGCCCGAAAACAACTTCATCAACATTGGCGAGCGGTGCAACGTGGCAGGCTCGCGCAAGTTCCTCCGCCTGATAAAAGAAAAGAATTACGAGGAAGCGCTCAGTATCGCCCGTCGGCAAGTGGAAGACGGTGCCCAGGTGATAGACATCAACATGGACGACGGCTTGCTGGACGCCCGTGCCGAGATGGTGAACTTCCTGAACTTGATAGCCTCTGAGCCTGAGATTGCCCGTGTGCCCGTGATGATAGACTCTTCCAAATGGGAGGTCATTGTGGCGGGCCTGAAGTGTGTGCAAGGTAAGTCCGTGGTCAACTCCATCTCCTTGAAAGAAGGCGAAGAAGTATTCTTGGCTCATGCGCGCGAAGTGCGCCGGTTGGGAGCCGCCGTGGTGGTCATGGCTTTCGATGAAGAAGGACAGGCCGATACCTACGAGCGGAAGATAGCCGTATGCGACCGCGCTTATCGCCTGTTGGTGGAGAAAGTGGGATTCCCTCCTCAAGACATCATTTTCGACCCTAACGTATTGGCCATTGCCACGGGCATGGAGGAGCACGACAACTATGCCGTAGACTTCATCCGCGCCACTCGATGGATACGTAAGAATCTGCCGGGAGCCCACGTCAGCGGTGGAGTGAGCAACCTGTCGTTCTCCTTCCGGGGAAACAATTACATCCGTGAGGCCATGCACGCCGTGTTCCTCTATCACGCCATCCGCGAAGGGATGGATATGGGTATCGTCAATCCCGCCTCGTCTGTGCTTTACAGCGAAATCCCGGCGGACGTGTTGGGACGTATTGAAGATGTGGTGCTCAACCGCTATCCCGACGCTTCCGAACGTTTGATAGAAACCGCCGAACGCTTGAAAGCCGAGAAAGAAGCGGAGAAGTCGAATGAGGGAGGCATGTCATCCCCCCATCTGCTTTGGCGGGAAGGTTCGTTGGAAGAACGTTTGAAATATGCCTTGGTCAAGGGTATTGCTGATTATTTGGAGGAGGATCTGAACGAGGCTTTGCAAAGCTATCCAAAGGCTGTAGACATTATCGAAGGGCCGTTGATGGCAGGCATGAATCATGTGGGCGACCTCTTCGGGGCGGGCAAGATGTTTCTGCCCCAAGTCGTAAAAGCGGCCCGCACCATGAAGAAAGCGGTGGCCATTCTTCAGCCGGTCATTGAGTCGGAAAAACAACATCGGACGACCCATGCGGGCAAAGTGTTGCTCGCCACCGTGAAAGGCGATGTGCACGACATCGGGAAGAACATCGTGTCGGTAGTAATGGCCTGCAACGGGTATGAAATCATCGACTTAGGCGTCATGGTGCCTGCCGAGGAAATCGTGCGCTGTGCCATTGAAGAGAAAGTGGACATGATAGGACTGAGCGGCTTGATTACGCCTTCATTGGAAGAAATGACACGTGTGGCCGCCGAATTGGAGAAAGCCGGTTTGGACATTCCCTTGCTCATAGGCGGAGCCACCACCTCACGCCTACACACAGCCTTGAAGATAGCCCCTGTCTATCATGCACCCGTGGTGCACCTGAAAGATGCCTCGCAAAATGTCACCGTGGCCTCCCGCCTGATGAATCCCGTGCAAAAAGACACATTTGTTCAAACGTTGCAGGAAGATTATGCAGCCCTGCGTGCCAAGAACGAAGTGCAAGCTATAAAGCCCGTGCCGATAGAGGAAGCCCGTGAGAACCGCCTCCGGCTGTTCGATAAGTAATGTGCCAACAGGCAAATAATAATAATACGCTTTCATTTTTGCCACATCAGCACATGATTAATCTGAAAAAATCCGCTGGCTTTCTGCAAAGTTTTGCGTATGTTTGCAAGAAATTAAAAGAAAAAATTGACGATTATGAAGACATGGAAATTGACGCGCATATGGTTAGCGTGTGTATTGGCTTGTACGTTAACCGCTTGCGGTGATGACATTACGTATTACACCATTCAGAATAGCGATGAAATGTTGTGTGCACACACGTGGATGGAAACCTATGACACCACGAACGAGGAAGGAGTGGCGGTGACCTGCGTGCACCAGCTGAAGTTTGACACGCGGGACTGGAGCGGACAGGAGATTCACCAGTATTACTACACGGGACAAAGCCGTCCGTATAGCGAAGTGACACACAACTTCGACTGGGAATGGATGGACAACACGAAGGAAGGCCTGCGCATGGACTTCGGGGCAGGAAACATCGTGTACTTTGAGAACGTGTGGGTGCGCGAACATTACCTCTCCGGCAAGCTGGATGGGGTGCAAGTGACATTGACGGACGCCAATTATCGTCTGTAATCCGGGTTACATCTTCCGTAATCCGTCTACGCGAAATGCGTGGAAAACATCGTATTTTTGCCCCGGATTAAATATTTTAGAGTTTTGTACTTACGTTTATGCAACTGATTAAAGACCAAGAATTTGGAGGCGAACGCCCATTATTCGCCTCTCACGATCTCCATTTGGATAATGTAGTGATTCGTGCCGGAGAGTCGGCCATTAAGGAGTGTAGCAACATTGTGGCCACGCGGTGTCGCTTCGAGGGAAATTATCCCTTCTGGCACGTGCATGGTTTTACCATAGAGGATTGTTATTTCGATGTGGGCGGACGCTCGGCCTTGTGGTATTCGGATCACCTGACGATGAAACGCACGGTGATAGATGCTCCGAAAATGTTTCGCGAAATGAATGATATCGACATCGAAAATGTGCGCATGAACGATGCCGATGAAGTGTTTTGGCGTTGCGCGCGCATCCGGGTGAAGGACCTGACACTGCACGAGGGCACGTATCCCTTCATGTTCAGTCACGACATCTATGTGGACGGGCTGGAGAGCGACAGCAAATACGTCTTCCAATACACGAAAAACGTAGAAATACACAATGCGAAGATTACCACCAAAGACGCTTTCTGGGAAGTGGAGAATGTCACTATCTACGACTCTGAATTGAATGGTGAATATTTAGGGTGGCATTCCAAAAATCTGCGCCTGGTGAATTGCCACATTTCGGGCGAGCAGCCCTTATGCTACGCGCACGATTTAGTGCTGGAGAATTGTACATTCGATGCCTCGTGTGACCGCGCCTTTGAATATTCCACCCTGCGGGCAGACATACAGGGAAGCATCACAAACATCAAGAATCCCATATCGGGACGCATCGTGGCGGACCATATAGGCTCCGTGACGTTGGACGAAAACATAAAAGCACCCGCGGATTGCGTCATTGAGGAGCGCGGGAAGAATTAATTCAACACGATTCGCCCCATTTTGTAGGTAACCTTACGGATGATGTTTCCGTCCTTGTCTTTCTCCACAAACGGGCCATCCTTCTTGCCTTGCTTGAAGAATCCCTCCGCACGGTTGCCGTTTTTATCCACTTGCACGCCGCTCCCCTCTTCCAGCCCGCCGGAAAAACCTCCCGTGTATCGGGTGCCATCTGAGAGGATAAGAGTGCCTTGCCCGTGAAACTTGCCGTGCTCCCACTCTCCTTCGTAAGAGTCGCCGTTATTCCATTTGTACGTACCGTGTCCGCTACGTTCATTATCTTTCCACTGACCTTCGTAGACGGCTCCGTTAGCCCACGTAAAGGTGCCCTGTCCGTCCTGCTTTCCGTTCTTGAAGTGGCCCACGTATTTGTCCCCGTTGGCGTGGTAATAGATGCCTTTACCCGTGCGCTCGCCCTGTACATAAGAGCCTTCATAGCGGTCGCCTGTGTGAAAGAAATAGATGCCCTGCCCATGCTGCATATCCTCTTTCCAGCGACCTACGTACTTGTCGCCGTTGGCATACTCGTAGGTGCCGTATCCATCGCGTAGGTCGTTCTTCCATTCGCCCTCATAGCGGCTTCCGTCATTCCAGGTCAGCACGCCTTGCCCTTCTTTCTTGTCATCTTTCCAAGAGCCTACGTACCGAGAACCGTTCTTCCACGTATAGGTGCCTTCACCCTCGCGTTTGTCGTTCACCCACGAGCCGCGGTATACGTCATCGTTATAATAATACATAGTGCCTTCACCCATTTGATAGTCCTGATACCACATGCCTTCATAGCGATTATTGTTTATAAAATAATAGGTGCCGCGCCCATGTTGCTGGTCCTGAAACCATTGGCCTTCGTAACGCTCGCCATCGGTAAAAGTGTACACGCCATGCCCTTGACGCTTGCCCTTGACATACTCGCCCTCGTAGGTGTCGCCCGTCTTGAACACAGTACGCCCCTTACCCGAGGGTTTGCGACCTTTCATCTCGCCCGTGTACACCGCCCCGTCCTTAAAAGTGTAAGTGCCGATACGGGTATCCGCAGAAAATACGTTTTTCACTTTGTTAAGGAAACTTCCGCTCTCTTGAGCGGCCATGCTTTGCACCAAGCATATAGAGAATAATGTGATATAAAGTAACTTCTTCATGCGATTCTAAAAAATTTGCCTGACAAATATACTATTTATCTCCCGATGAGAACAACCCGGAAGGGGATTCAGGGCATTTTTTTACCGGATACTACTTCTTTTAAATTCTCTTTGCACAAGTATTCACCGGCAAGGCACCGAATATCTTCCGCTGTGATGGTCTTTATGGCCCGCAAAGTATCCTCGAAGAAGGTGGACGGAAGACCGGACGTATGTAGGAATATCCACGCATCGGCCAGCGTGAAGGCCGACTCATAACTTCGGCACAAGTCGCCCAGCATGTAATTGCGCACCATGGCCAGCTCTTCATCGGACACAGGTTCCTCACGCAAACGGTCTATCTCGTGATACACTTCATGGATGAGCGGTTCTACGTATTCATTGGCTGTTTCGGTACTGATGATGAGCGAGCTTACACCCGGATAGGAGACGAGGGAGGCCGATATACCATACGTATAGCCTTTCTCCTCGCGGATGTTGGACATCAGGCGGCTCCCGAAGTATCCGCCAAGCAGGGTAACCAGTACACGGAGCTTGTGATAATCGGGATGTGTCCTGTCGGGCAAGGCCATGCCCATCTTTACGGCGCTTTGCAGGGCATCAGAGTGCTCGATGAAAACCCGCTTCTCCTCCATAGGAAAAGGAATGAAATCCTTACGCTCCACAGGTTTGCGACACGCCCCGAAAGGCTCGCGCCCAAAAAGAGCCTCGATGCGCTCCACACAATCCCCAGTAACCCGCCCGGAGACATAGAGCGCGCAATTGCCCGAATGATAATAATCATCGTAAAACTCGCGCAACACCTCGCGGGTGATACACGCGTAATCTTTCTCCCGCACGATGCGCCCGCACGGATGGTGCTCTCCGAAGATGGCTTCGGCCAAGCCCCGGTGGGCAAGAAAATCCACTTTGGACAGATTCACCTTGAATTGCTGTACGTTATTGTCAACGATAGTGCGCAATTCTTTCTCAGGAAACACAGGCTCGCGCACCATGCCGGCAAGCACAGCCAACGTTTGGGGAAGATACTTGTTGAGGGAATAGAGGGTGAGGAAACCATGCTCTGCCGCGCTGGACAACTCCAGCCAGGCACCGTAATAATCTAAGCTTTCGGCTATCTGGGCGGAGGTATAGCTCCGGGTGCCCTCGCGCAACATGCGGTTGGTAAATAAGGCTTGCAGGGGCAAACGTTGGTGCCAACGTCCGCCTTTCATCAACACATCGACACGCACCACCTCGTTATCGCCTATATTCAATATATTCAACGGAATACCATTGGGCAAGAGCCGGCACTCCGGACACTGCATTACGAAGTCTTCCGGCTCGCACACCGGGGGCTGAAGGGTTCTATCTATCATAGACATGGATCGTTTATAGTATATTCAGGTATTTCAATCCGCATTGCACGTAGGCACGTTTCCAGTCTTCGGGCTTCAGGACGCAATCCTCACACATCAGCAAGTCGACATCGAGTTTCACCACCTCCAAAGGCTTATCCTCGGGACACCGACCCGCCTCGCGCTCAATGTTCTTCAAGCGGATGCGCACGTCCTCGGGACACAAGTCGGAGTGGAAACATGCCACTTGGTTAGAAAACATACAAGAACGATGTAAGCGTAAGGGAGCCGTCTCCTCCTCGGGGGAAAAGCGGATATCCGTAAAGCATTCTCCCAAACGCCTGCGAGCCAAGCGCATATTTTCCTGCCGATGCTCGTTACTCCCGATACTTACGACATACCTCATTGCCCTTAGTTGAACAAATCGTCCAGCCCCATGCTGGGATTGGGCTCTACTACAATGCTTTCGTCTTCCATGTCAGTGGTGGCACATGGGTCATAGTCCTCTGGAAGCTGGAAAGTCTCTTCGGGGTCGTAGCCCAAAGTCTTGTCGGCATACACGCGCTGCATGTATTTTACCCAAATGGGCAATGCCATGGAGGCACCCTGTCCGTGAAGCATAGTGTCGAAGTGGATGTCGCGGTCTTCGCCTCCCACCCAGCATCCGGACACCAAGGAAGGCGTGAAGCCCATGAACCAGCCGTCAGCGTTGTAGTTGGTTGTTCCGGTCTTTCCGCCCATGTCAGCCTCTATGCCTAAGCGGCGCACGCGCATGGCCGTGCCTTCATTAACTACGGCACGAAGCATGACCAACATCTTGTAGGCACTGGAAGTGCTGATAACCTCGTTCATTTCCGGCGAGAAAGTGGCCAAAAGATTTCCTTCATTATCTTCTATGCGGGTGACAAACAGAGGAGCTACCCGGATGCCTCTATTCGGGAAAGCGGTATAGGCACTTACCATCTCGCCTACCGATATTTCGCAAGGGCCGAGGCAAAGCGATACGCTAGGCACGATTTCCTTGTTGCGCACACCAAAGTTTTGCACCAACCTCTTCAATTCATAGGGATTGAGCTTGCTCATCAGATAGGCCGTTATCCAGTTGTCGGAGTTGGCCAAGCCCCATTTCAAGGTCACTATCTCACCGATACGCTTCTTGTTGGAGTTTCGGGGTGTCCAAGGGATGCCGTTCTCGTCCAGCAAGGTATAGGACACATGGCGGGCTTCGTCACACGGAGAGAAGCCGTTCTCCATGGCCAAGGCATAAACGTAAGGTTTCATGGTAGAGCCTATCTGGCGGCGTCCCACCATGGCCATGTCATATTTGAAGTAATGATAATTGGGACCACCCACGTAGGCTTTTACATGTCCGCTCCGAGGGTCCATAGACATAAAGCCCGCACGCAGAAAGTGCTTGTAATAGCGGATGGAATCGAGCGGTGAAAGCACCGTGTCTACCTCGCCCGCCCAACTGAAGACGGACATCTCGTGGGGCGCGTTAAAGGCTTTCATAATCTCCGCCTCCGATGCGCCATGCCTCTTCATGGAACGGTAGCGGTCGGATTGGCGGATGTTTCGCATCAGAATTTCATCCACCTGCTCTTGCGTCAGGCGGAAGCTATAAGGTGCTTTCTTGCGTCCTTTCTTCTCCTTGAAGAAGTAGGTTTGAAGCTCTTTCAAATGCTCCACCACGGCCTCCTCGGCATATTGCTGCATGCGCGAGTCTATGGTGGTGTATATTTTCAAGCCGTCGGTATAAAGGTTGTACTTGCTCCCGTCGTTCTTGCGGTTTTTCTCGCACCAGCCGAAGAGAGGATTGGTCTCCCAATCGAGCGAATCCTCGTAAAACTTCTGCATCTGCCAGCCGCGGTATTTGGACTTGTCGGGCTTCTTGGCGGTCATCACCCCGCGCAGATATTCGCGGAAATAAGTGGCAAGTCCTTCGTTATGGTCTACGCGATTGTAGTGCAACTCCAGCGGAAGGGCTTGCAGGGAGTCACACTCCGCATCGGTAAGGTATCCCGCCTTGCGCATCTGGTCGAGCACCACGTTGCGCCTTCCGCGCGCCCGCTCGTTGAAGCGCACGGGGTTGTACAGCGAGGGATTCTTGCACATGCCCACAAGCGTAGCGGCTTCTTCTATTTTCAGGTCGCGAGGATCGCAATCGAAGTATGTGTTCGAGGCAGTCTTGATGCCTACAGCGTTGTTCAGGAAGTCGAACTTGTTGAGGTACATCGTGAGAATTTCCTCTTTCGTATAATATCGCTCCAACTTCACGGCTATCACCCACTCGATAGGCTTTTGGAAGAGGCGCTCCATGGTGTTCTCCGCACTGGGCGAATAGAGTTGTTTGGAGAGCTGCTGCGTAATGGTGCTACCGCCGCCTGCGTTCTTCTGCATCAGGATGCCACGCTTCACCACGGCACGGAACAAAGCCTTGGCATCAATGCCCGAGTGGTCGGCAAAACGCACGTCTTCCGTAGCGATAAGGGCGTTGATAAGGTGAGACGAAAGGTCGCCGTAACCCACGTAGATGCGGTTTTCCGTGCTATAGGAATAGGTTCCCAGCACTTTCCCATCGGCAGAGAGCACTTCCGTGGCAAATTTATAATTGGGGTTTTCCAATTCCTCCACAGGAGGCATGTAGCCTATCCAGCCCTTGGAAATGGAGACGAACACCAATGCACAAGCCAGCACAATCAGGGCTAGAAGAATCCAAAGAATGATTACAATCTTCTTTATCATAATTTTTCCTTATCATTTTTATTCCTCCTCCGCGAACATCGGGTCCCAGGCGGGCAGGCGTTCGGGTTTCTGCTCGAAGAGTTTCATCACGTCGGAGGGCACGTACTTGGTCTCCACCACGAGGCGGAACATGTATTCATCGAACCACTCGTCGGTCATAATCAGGTGTCCCTGATAGCCGGACGAAGCGCCCCAACTGTTCTCTACCATCCACTTAGTGGGGCGGCCTTCGGCGTCCAGGTCGACGGCCATCAGGGTCATGGCGTGGCTGGAGCCGCTGGAGAAAGTCTGTATGCGTTCCTTTTTGTCCATGCCGAAGGTGGTGCCCATCAGCGACTCGTAGTCGTAATTGTTCACGTCCAGCAGGCCGCGCTTGGAGTTGAGGAACTTGCCCACGTCGCACGAGAAGTACATCATGGTGCTGTCCTTGAGGGAAGCGATGGCCATCTGTTTGATGTCCTCTATGGGCAGGTTGACGTACGTCCAGTTGCGTCCGTCGTAGCGGTGGCGGTCATAGTCTATCTCATAGGTCTTGTAGTAGGGACGGCTGGGGTCGTTCATCAGCATCACGTAGTGGGTGAGCAGCTGCGGGTCTCCGTACTTCTCGAGGAAGGTCATGGGCGTGTGGTGTTCGGTCTCCACGGGATTGCCTTGGGCGTCGCGGCGCACGTAGTCGAACTCCGTAGGAGGAACGCCCAGGTTGAGCGCCAGCATGCGGTAGACGGTGCCCAGCATACGGGTCTTTTCCTCCACGAGAGCCTTGCCCCCCTTGCCCTCAGTCCCCATTTCGCGGAGCCGCAGGGCGTATTCCTTGAGCTTCAGGCTGATGAGTTCGGCCATCTGCGAGGTGTTGTTGCTGCTGTACGTCTCGGGCATGGCTTCCTTGGGCACGAGGCCGTATTTGCCCACGATGTCGGCCACTCCGGTGAAGGTGCCCCCGTCGCTCAGGGGGTGCTTGAAGAGCCATTGCACGGTCTCGTCCTCCATCCCGCGGTCGCGCGTGTCGATGATGCCTTGCAGGAAGAGGTTGGCTTTCTCCAGCTGGTCCCAGAAGAAGGGGTATATCTCCGAGAACTCGAAGGAGCGGAATCCGTACCGGGCCAGGGTCTTGGCGCGCATCACGTTCAGCCCCGTGAAGAGCCAGCAGCGTCCGGAGGATTGCTGGTCGGTGATGCCCTTGGAGTTGACGCGGACGGAGAAGTGCGTGTCCATCTCCTTCAGGTTGTCCTGGTTTAGGGCGAGGGCGCGGATGCTGTTGTTGCCTATAGCGTTGCGCAAAGCCCGGTCGGCGGGCGTGCCTTGGTAGCTTTGGCTGATTTGTTTCAGCATGTCGGGCGTGATGCCGCCTTCTTTCAGGTCTTGCGCCTGGGCGGCGGTCAGGGCCGTGGCCAGGAGGATGAGGGGGATGAATTGTCTTTTCATATCGCTTACAAAAAAATGCTACGTTTTAATCGATTCTGTTTTTTGGCATGCAAAGATAAGAATAATCTGCAAGATACGCAAGAGGAAAACACAAGACAGACTCGCGAAAATCAAAATTTCGCACCCGTCTTCGCACATCTATCAATTTATACTTTTTCACATTTTCAAAAGAGCGTTGTCCTTACAGTCTTACAGATGACAATTACAGTTTTAGTTTTTTCTGTTTTCAGCCCGATAAGGAGAAAGTGACATTTAAACTTATAATATATATAATTATATATATATATAATTATATATATTATATTTATTTACTCCATCCATTTTCATTTTCGATTTTAGCTAAACTGTAATTGTCATCTGTAAGACTGTAAGATCTCATCGTGTTAACAAATGCAAACGCAAATTTGCTCCTACCCGTTTTATTTAGGCAAGATATTTTACCTATTTTGCGGGAAAACAATGTCATCTGCGTGCCATGGAATAAGACTATGAAATAAGTTAATTATGGGTATGGGCAATCGTTTCTTGGCTATCTTTGGAAAAATGCGTATCTTTGCAGAATAAAGCAAAGGAAAAAGCTTTGCGGAATGATGAAACAAAAAGGAAAATGAAAAAGACCATTACATACATATTGATACTGCTGCTGGCGACCTTCGCGGCTTCCGGCAACCTCTGCGCGCAAGAGGCGGCGGACACGCTGGCGCAGGACACCGCCGCGCACGCGCTCTCGAAAAGGGAGCTGCGCAAGCTGCGCGTGGCCAACCGGAACTTCCATTACAACATCCTGGGCGGGCCCAGCTACTCGCCCGACTTCGGCCTGCTGGTGGGCGGAAGCGCGCTGATGACCTTCAGCATGGCGCCCAAGGACACGACGCTGCGGCGCTCGGTGGTGCCCATGGCCATCGCCTTCATGTTCGACGGGGGCATCAACCTTTTCTCCAAGCCGCAACTGTTCTTCAAGGGCGACCGCTTCCGCATCTTCGGCAAGTTCAGCTACAAGAACACGGTAGAAAATTATTACGGCATCGGGTACGACACGAACCGGGACTACCTGCGGAGCGACTCCACCAGCCGCTACCGGTATAGCGGGGTGCAAATCAATCCGTGGTTCCTCTTCCGCCTGGGCGAGAGCAACTTCTTCGCGGGACCGCAGATTGACATCAACTACGACCACTTCACCAAGCCGGGCAAACACCTGGCGCAGGAGGCGGACTACGTGGCCGCGGGGGGCGACGGAAACGGGTACAAAAACTTTAACTCCGGACTGGGTTTCCTCCTGACGTATGACAGCCGCGACGTGCCCGCCAACGCCTACCGGGGGATATACCTGGACTTCCGCGGCATGATGTACCACAAGATATTCGGGAGCGAGAGCAACTTCTACCGCCTGGAGCTGGACTACAGGCAATACAAGGAAGTGGGGCGGCGCAAGGTCATCGCCTGGACGGCACAGACGAAGAACGTCTTCGGCAAGCATATCCCCCTGACGCAATACGCCCTGACGGGCACGCCCTTCGACCTGCGCGGGTATTACCAGGGGCAATACCGCGACAAGTCCTCGCACGTGGTGATGGCCGAATACCGCCAGATGTTCAACACCGATGGGGACAACTGGCTGCAACGCGTCATCAGCCACCTGGGCTTCGTGGTGTGGGGCGGATGCGGCTTCATGGGGCCCGACCCGGTGAGCATCGAGGGCGTGCTGCCTAACTACGGCGTCGGCCTGCGCATCGAGGTGCAGCCCCGCATGAACGTCCGCCTGGACTTGGGCAAGAATACGGTGAACGACCAGACATTGTTCTACTTCAACATGACGGAGGCGTTTTGATGTAAATGGGATTTTAGCGGGCTGAATTAGGAGAACGCAGACTACGCAGACGTGCGCAGAGGCTCGCAGAAAATAAAGGGTTTCGCCTGTCTGCATTGAGAAAAATAGCTGTCTGCGTTCATCTGCGAATTCTGCGTCATCTGCGTTCCTTATGACAACTAAATTATCACTTTATTCGGTAAATTATGCAGTATTTGGAAATCATTTTTTGGATAAGCCTCGGCATCATCTTCTACACCTACGTGGGCTACGGTCTCCTGCTCTGGGTGTTGGTGAAGCTCAAGGAACGCTTCGGACGGAAGCACTCCTCTCCCGCCCTGCCGGCGGATGAAGCTCTGCCGGAACTGACCCTCTTCATAGCGGCCTACAATGAGGAGGACATGGTGGACGAGAAGATGGCGAACTGCCTGGCCTTGGACTACCCGCGGGAGAAGCTGCACATCCTGTGGGTGACGGACGGAAGCACGGACGCCACGAACGAACGCCTCGCCCAATGGCCCGGGGCGGAAGTGCTCTTCCAGCCCCTGCGACTGGGCAAGACCGCCGCCCTGAACCGGGGCATGCGCGAAGTGCGGACGCCCTACGTGGTCTTTACGGACGCCAACACCTTCCTCAACCGGGACGCCCTGCGCCACATCGTGGAGGCCTTCCGCGCCGACCCGCGGGTGGGATGCGTGGCGGGAGAGAAGCGCGTCCATGCCGGCGACAAAGCCAATGCCGCCGGAGGCGGAGAAGGCTTGTACTGGCGTTACGAGTCCGCCCTGAAAGACCTCGACGCGCGCCTTTACTCGGCCGTGGGCGCCGCGGGCGAACTGTTCGCCATCCGCACCGAGCTGTACGAGGAGATGAAGGCGGACACCTTGCTGGACGACTTCGTGCTCTCCCTGCGCATCGTCATGCGGGGCTACACCATCGCCTACCGGCGGGACGCTTACGCCACGGAAGGCGGTTCGGCCGACATCGGGGAGGAACGCAAGCGCAAGGTGCGCATTGCGGCCGGAGGCTTGCAATCCATCGCCCGCCTCACGCCGCTGCTCAATCCCTTCAGATACGGAGTGTTCGCCTTCCAATACGTCTCGCACCGTGTCCTGCGCTGGTCGCTCACGCCCGTGCTGCTCTTCGCCCTGCTGCCCCTGAACACCGTCCTGCTCTTCTCGCCCCAGCATCCCCTGCTCTACGCCGTCCTTTGGCTCCTGCAAGCCCTGTTCTACCTGGCCGCAAGCTGGGGCAACTACCTGGCGGGAAGAAACATCAAGAACAAATACCTCTTCGTGCCTTATTACTTCCTCTTCATGAACGCCAACGTCCTGCGCGGCTTCGGGTATCTGTACAAACGTAAGGGCTCGGATAGCGGAGCTTGGGAAAAAGTACGAAGAAGATAATGACACCGGGACATAAACTACATGGAAGACAAATAATCATCATATTAATATGGAAATACATTCGATACTCGACACCGATTTATACAAGTTTACCACCTCGTATGCCTACATAAAGTTGTTTCCCAACGCGCAAGGCACATTTGTATTCACCGACCGTGACCAGACCGAATACTCGGACGAGTTTTTGGCCGAACTGAAAACGGCCATCGACCACATGCGCCGGATTGCCCTGACGGGCGACGAACTGGAGTACATGACGCAGAGTTGCCGCTTCCTGCCCCGCGTGTACTGGGAGTGGCTGTCTTCCTTCCGCTTCCAGCCCGAAAAGGTGAACATCTATCTGGACGAATCGCGGCACCTGCACATGGAAGTGACGGACTACATGTATAAAGTGACGCTCTACGAGGTACCGTTGCTGGCCATCGTGTCCGAAGTGAAGAATCAAGTCATGGGCAACATGCCCGACCTGAACGTAGTCATCTCCCGGTTGGTGGACAAGGTGGCGTTGTCCAACCGCAACCGAATGCCTTTCTCGGAGTTCGGCACACGCCGGCGCTTTTCCTTCGAAGTGCATGACACGGTTATCGCTTACCTGAAACAACACGCCCAGTATTGCACAGGCACGTCCAATTGCTACTTTGCCATGAAGTACGGCATGCGCCCCATGGGAACCCATCCGCACGAGTGGTTCATGTTCCACGGAGCGCAATTCGGCTACAAGCACGCCAACTACATGGCGCTGGAGAACTGGGTAAACGTGTATGACGGGGACTTGGGTACGGCTCTCTCCGACACATATACCACCGATGCTTTCTTGAACAACCTGAGCCGGAAACAGGCCAAGTTGTTCGACGGGGTGCGGTGTGATTCGGGCGATGAATTCGACTTCACCAATAAGCTTATCGCACGCTATCAGGAATTCGGCATCGATCCCACTACAAAGACCATCATCTTCAGTAACGCGCTGGACTTTGAAAAGGCACTCGAAATCTTCCGCTTCTGCCAAGGACGCATTCGGTGCGCCTTCGGCATCGGCACGAACCTGACCAACGACACGGGCTTCCGTCCCTCGAACATTGTCATGAAATTAGCCCGGTGCAAAATGAGTGCCAACCAAGAATGGCGCGAATGTGTGAAACTATCCGATGATGAAGGCAAACATCTGGGCAGCAATGCCGAGGTGCAAGCATGCCTTTATGAATTACAGATTTAATAAACGATGCATTACGATTTTAAAAAGCAAATACGGAGCTTCGGTTATGCTTGGAAGGGCATCCGGTGCGTGGTGGGGAAGGAACAGAACCTGAACTTTCATTTCATTGCGACCGTGTGCGTGGTGGTGGCCGGACACTTCTTTCATATCACCCGCATGGAGTGGATAGCCGTCCTGCTCTGTATCGGGATGGTGATAGGAGCCGAAATGTTCAATAGTGCCGTAGAGCGCATCGTAGACCTCGTTTCGCCCCAACGCCATCCCCTGGCAGGCCAGATAAAAGACATCGCCGCCGGAGCGGTATTGGTGTGCGCTCTGACGGCGATGATCGTAGGATTAATAATCTTTGTGCCCTATCTGACACGCTTCTTTTTATAATAAGGACGGGTGAGGAACACATACATCAACACAGCCACGCCCAAGATGCCCAGCATCAAAGAATCCTCACTCATCGATGCCTCGCACATGGCATCCATATAGCATACAGTCCAAATGCCCGCCAGGAAACCTATGTCCACAAACAGGTTGAAAGTCATGTTACCCGTGGCGCGCTGGCAATGGTGTGACAATTTCACAAACATCTTCACCAGCACCGGTGTAAGCATCGGAAGCAGGAGCAAAGGAAGCACCCACACACATCCCTCAGCCACCTCCGTCAATGACACACTGCCTATGCCCAAAGCGTAAGCCAACAGACCCACGTTAAGAGCCGGCACCCATGCACGCGGAAGCAAGAAACGGTCCATGCTGCACAAGTTTACACCGATAGGCGCACGGAAAGAGACATAAACCAACAACACCAGCCCGAAGGCCATACCTGCGCAAACCGCTGCCAGATAAGTGAGGAAAGCAAGCGAATAATGGAACAATACCCACACACCCGCCATCAGACCCGCCACCATGCCCACACGTCCACAAGAGGCAAAGAGCATATTGCTTGATGTGCGATGTCCAGACAAGGTGATGTCGATGCTGATAGTGGTGCCCGCGCCAATGGCCAGTGCTAGGCACGCACCTTGAACCAACGCCACCCACACGTACCACGTCTCGCGAATGTAGGTAGCCGTGGCCATGGTCAACGCGATGCCCGCTAACGCTCCTAATAATACATGCTTCCGCCTGAACGTGTCCGCTAAGTAGGCGTGGAAAGGTCCCGCCAACAACCCTCCCAACAGGAAGAAGGGAAATATGCGGACTACTACCTCTGTTTTGACCAAAGGCAAGGCGCCAATGACCATGTACACCAAGGCGTACAAAAGGAAGTTGACCACACACATCAGGAGGAATCCCTGTGTTAGGAAGCTATCAGTATTGCTCTTTCTCATTCGGGAAATCCAAGTTCTTCACATCCGAGATATAGCGGCTGATAGCATCCGTCATCACCGTATGCAGGTCGGCATACCGACGCAGGAAACGGGGGCGAAACCCATTGTTCATGCCCAGCATATCCTGCACGACCAGCACCTGCCCGTCTACATCGCCACCGGCGCCAATGCCTATTACGGGAATCTGAAGTTCATGAGATACTTTTCCGGCCAAAGCGGCGGGAATCTTCTCCAGTACCAGGCCGAAGCATCCGGCTTCTTCCAGCAAATGGGCGTCGCGCACTAATTTTTCGGCTTCGGCATTGTCCTTCGCCCGCACGGTATAAGTACCATATTTATTAATGCTTTGAGGCATCAATCCCAAGTGTCCCATGACAGGTATGCCCGCATTCACAATACGTTTTACAGTGTCAATGATTTCCTCACCTCCTTCAATTTTCAAGGCATCGGCGTGGCTCTCCTTCATGATACGAATAGCCGAAGTTACACCTTCCAATTCATTCCCCTGGTATGAGCCGAAGGGCATATCTACTACCACCATTGCGCGCTTTACGCCACGCACTACGGACTTGGCGTGATAAATCATTTGGTCGAGGGTAATAGGCAGGGTGGTCACATTGCCGGCCATGACGTTCGAGGCCGAATCGCCCACCAGAATCACGTCCATACCGGCACCATCCACAATCTGTGCCATGGTGTAATCATACGAAGTCAACATGGAAATCTTTTCGCCTCTCTGTTTCATCTCGAAGAGGCGATGAGTCGTCACTTTACGAGTGTCGTCTGAAATATATCCAGCCATTGCGTTATAAGATTTTAAAAATTTCGGGCGCAAAGTTACATCTTTTTCCTATACCTTGTTCACTTCACGCATTTTATCGTAAGAGAATCCTTGAAAATCATCTATCACGCGGTGGCAAAGCGGAGCGATGTCCTCACGTTTATTGGTGGTGGCAAGGCCTATGACGACAGCTCCGGAGGCCATGCCCGCCTTCAGCCCGTTGAAGGAATCTTCGAACACATACGTTGTGTCCGGTGTCGTTCCCAGCACCTCCATGCCCAGCAAGAAACAATCGGGAGCAGGCTTGGAAGCCGCGAACATCTCGGCCGTCAGGACACGGTCGAACATCGTGCGAAGTTCGGGACGGACACTATATACGGCTTCCATCTTCTGCCGGTTTGAACTGGTGACCACAGCCGTCCTTATTCCGTGCTTACGCAGGTCAGCCATGAATCCGGGAAAGCCGGGGATAAACTCGTAGGACATTTCTTCCTCAAACCGGTTGAGCGCCTGGGTTATTTCCCGTTGCTCCTTCTCCTTACCTTTGAAGAACATTTCGTAGATGTGCGCCAAGGTTTGCCCCTTGATAAGTCCTTCCAAGTCATTCCTCCCCAGGTAATCCGCTCCAATCCGATGCCAAAAACGGCTGTATTGTGTCTCGGTGTCTACCACTACGCCGTCAAAGTCGAAAAGCACGGCTATGTTTTCTTTCTTATCCATTAGTATACAAATAAGTATTTTATATTAGAGGGGGCAAAAGTAGATAAAAATTTCGAGATAGACTCATGGCTCGGAAGGAAAGTCGTGCGTTAAAGTATCTTTGGGCCGAATACGGGTAGAGTCAGCATAAGCTCGAAGCACTTCCAACGTGCGCGCCCGAAGTTTACGCGCTTTCACCTTCCAGAAACCTTTTTCGGGCATGAGACTATAGCCGGAAGGACGTCCCGTAGCACTCCATCCATACACCGTGTGACTCCCCGCCTGAGCTATCGGGGCATAGCGCAAGCCGGTGGCTTCTATTTGCTCCAGCGACTCGCGAGGCCCGGCGTCGAGCGGCGATTTGGCCCAATTGGAGTAGACGGTCAGGGTCTTCAACTCGTAGAAAGGATCACCCCGCCAAGTATTTTCATCCACATCAATCTTACGTTGGCGCACGGGATCCCAGTTATAGGGCGTATTGGCCGTATAGGGGAATAAAGTCATTTTTATCTTACGGGGGCGGATGCCATCTACCGCAGGAAGCGTCTCGTCCACCTCCAACCAAGGTTTCTCCTCCACCATTTTCGGATTGCCCATGGCTTGGTTCAACTCCTCCAACGCTTTAGAATTCAGTTTGATTTCGCCTTCCTGCCTGAGCAATCTGTCCAAACGCAAGGAGTCTTCCTTTGTCCATTCTTGGGCATAGAGCGGGAGGACTACCAAACATAGCAGCCCCATAAGTAAAGTATAACGGCTCATCGCGCTTACCACCACATATATCCACTACCACACAAAGGCTCGTCAAAACATGGCTCTATAGTCCACATGGTGCGCGGATATTTCCGATTCTCCCACCAAGTGCGATATCGTGCCACAGCATCGAGCACCTCCTCATCGGAGAGGAAATAAATGCCCTCGTAGTCCTCGGCATTGGTGTGCACCATCTTACACCCCATAGAAGCCGGATGCCCCAAACGGATGGTCTCCACCGTCCACAAGATGCACTCGCCCAAACGGAGTTTTCCTCCGGGCGAGTAGGACACGGCGGCCAAGGGGAAAGAGGAAATCTCGCGCATGTCGTCCGCATACTCCAAGAGCTCGCCAATGTCTTCTTGGTCGAACTTAGGAACGGGATTCAACTCTTCGGAAGTTTGAACCACATAATGCCCTGATTTCAATTGCTCGACAAATAATTCTACATCCGGATGATTGTAATCAAACACTTCCCCGGTGCAGGAAGCAAAAGCCAAGGCCAACAGGCAACATGCCATCAAGTGATATATTGTATTATACATAACCGTATTTTCATTTAACTTATTAATAAACCATACGCACACCACACAATAAATTCAGATTCGTAGGCCGCTCCGTGCGCAAAGAGCGTGTGGACGAATCGGTATCAAAATGATGACTCACCGTAGGTTCGGCAAAGAGCGCAATGCGGTCGGTGAGCTTATAACGGACACCCAATCCGGCCAAAACCGACAATTGCACCGGCTCGGCCTTGAAACGATTGTCCGGGGCGCCTCCTACACATTTTTCTACCGCTCCTCCCGCCGTAGCATAGAAATCCACTTTATCATTGCTCGCCAACAATACGTTAAGCTTTACTGGGATGGCCAATGTGTGCAAAGTGTGTCCCGCTCCGCTTTGCGAAGCATTGTGCAAGATATTATACTGCAAACCCGCCTCCAATGCCAAACTTTTATTCAGCCTGCGCTCCACCTGGATTCCGGCCGTGAAAGGCATCCGGTAATCGCCCTTAGACAAGGCGGTCCCCACATAAGGCTTGATAGCCCAATGGCGCGATGCCAAGGAAGAGGTCGACCTTGTCTTTACATTATCTTTTTCATCGGAAACCGGATCTGTGTCACATTCTCTGCGCGTGGTCGAAGTCTTATCGCCACCGGCTTGTACAAAGCCTGACGAATGATTATTATCTCCACGCCCGCCATATACCTGCTGGCTTACTGTGATGGAGAAATGAACGGACATGGTTTGTGACTCATCAGAGGATGCATCGGCCATTATGCCCCGTGATTGTTGTCCACGTCCGGACGAAGAAGACGCCGACTCCAGCTGAAATGTTTCTTCCGCCCGGTCACCTTCCAACACGCTATTTGGGATAAAAGCGACCCCAGGGGTAAATGCCTGCTCCCTCACTTCCGGAGAGGACAGAAACCAATAGGCTGCCGAAGCCACGCCCAATACCAATGCCACGGAAGCGGCCACCGCTATGCGCGAAACGGTAGGAGACAACCAGAAGCGTTTGCCCCCATCGGCTTCCGCCACATTCAAATCCCGCTGCAACTCCTCCCAAAAGTCCTTGCGCACCGGCATTTCCGATTGACTCAACTTGCTCCGAAATAAGCCGTTTATTCCTTCACTTTCTTTCATGCTCATTATATTCTTGAATTCTTTTTGCTAACAAACACTTGGCTCTATGCAATTGCGAGGTGGAAGAATGTTCCTTGATGTGCAGAAGCTCGGCTATTTCCTTATGCGATTTTTCCTCGAACACATAGAGGTTGAACACCGTGCGGCAACCATCTGGAAGCTCGGCCACGAACTTCATCAGCACTTCTTCCGAAAGGCGGCTTCCGCTCTCCACCACCGACTGTTCATCCGCCACGTCCGGCAATTGCTCCTCACCCACCACCAAATGCGCGAAACGTTGCTTGCGGCGCAGATAATCTATCGCCTGACTCATCATCACCTTTGTCATCCACGAGGTCAACGAACATTCGCCCCGAAAAGTGAAATGCGTGAATATCTTCACAAAACCATCGTGCAGGACATCGTAAGCCTCATCTTCATTGCCCGTATAACGGTAGCACACCGCCAACATACGCCCGGAAAACTGCGTGTACAACGCCTTACGGGCGTCATCCTTTCCCGCCCGGCAGCCTTCTATCAATTCTATCTCGTTTTCCAAAGTTACGTTTTTAATACAGGCACATCATCGCGCCGTTTTTACTCTTTAGACGCAACAATACATGAAATGCTGCAATCCAAAACGCAAAAAGAAGTTAAAAAAGGAATAAAGACTCAATCAAAACACCGCAAAAAAGCGGATAATGCAGAATTATATCCTAAGAATATATCCGCAAAATCCGCTTCCCCACGCCGATATATCTATAACTCAGCAAGCCTTGAAGCTCATATCCAAGCCTTTTACTGAATGTGTCAATGCACCAACCGAGATGAAATCTACGCCACACTCGGCATATTGACGCAATGTGTCAAACGTAATGCCACCCGATGACTCCGTTTCATAACGCCCGCCAACCATCTCCACTGCTTTCCGGGTCAGCTCCGGGGTAAAGTTGTCGAACATGATGCGATCCACGCCACCCAAGTCAAGCACTTGTTGCAGTTCATCCAAATTGCGCACCTCTATTTCTATTTTCAGGTCCTTGCCTTTGGCCTTGCAATATTCTTTGGCACGAGTAATAGCCTTATCGATACCTCCGGCAAAGTCTACATGATTATCCTTCAACAAAATCATGTCAAACAGGCCGATGCGATGATTTTCTCCACCGCCTATCTTCACAGCCATCTTCTCCAAGATGCGCATACCCGGCGTTGTCTTGCGGGTATCCAGCACCTTCGTGTGCGTGCCTTCCAGCCGTTCGGCATACTTATGTGTCATCGTAGCAATGCCGCTCATGCGTTGCATGATGTTCAGCATCAGACGTTCGGTCTGCAAAAGAGATTGCACCTTGCCCTCTACCACCATCGGCACATCGCCCGGCTTCACTTCCGAACCGTCTTCCATATATACGGTCACCTTCATGGTAGGGTCAAAACGGCGAAACACTTCTTTTGCCACTTCAATGCCCGCCAATATGCCCGGCTCCTTAATCAGCAATTTGGACTTGCCCATAGCTGTATCCGGGATGCATGAAAGTGTAGTGTGGTCACCATCGCCTATATCTTCCGCAAAGGCTAAATCTATCAGCCTGTCAATCAATTCTTGTTCTTTAGTCATTTGTCTTTTCTATTCTAATTCGATGTATCAAATAGTTTTCTCCAATCTTTTTCAGATAACAATTCACCCGGTAACTGCCCGTAGAAGTGCGCAACGTGCCTACAATAAAAGCCGATTCGTCCCGCTTGCCTTTGTGGTTGATATCAAACTCCTTCGCCTTGTTGGAGGCAAAGAAAGTACGCATGGCAATTTCAACTTGCGGACGACTTTCCACTTCGGCTCCTTTGCCCACAAGCGCCAGACTTACATCCTCATGCATATATTGTCCCAATGCCTGCGAGTCGCCTTTCTGAAAAGCCTGCGCCAACCCTCCCAGCACATCCTGAGCCATCAGCGAAACTACGCCAACGAGCAACACTGTCCACAAAACGAATAGTCGTTTCTTCATAAATAAGCAGTTTTACTATCGCAAAGATAAGCATTTACTGCTAAATACGACAAAAAAAAGCCATTAATATGAACATTTTCCGCAAAAAGTCGTAACTTTCGGCCTCAAACAAACCCTTATACATTATTATATATTACCATGTTTACAATCAGAAAAGCTGATGTTGCCGATTGCCAACTCATTCACGACTTGGCTTGGCAAGTATTTCCCGCAACTTATAAAGACATTTTGAGTAAAGAACAGATTGACTACATGATGGAGTGGATGTACTCCGTGGACAATATCCGCAAGCAGATGGAAGAAGAAGACCACGTCTACCTCCTGGCTTACGAAGAGTGCGAAGCGGCTGCTTATGTATCTGTCCGCCCCGATGGTGAAAACTTGTTTCACCTGGAAAAAATATATGTTCTACCCTATTTCCAAAAAGCGCATTGCGGCAGTTTCCTCTTCCGCGAAGCCATCAAGTATATCAAGGAAGTGCACCCCACTTCTTGCCGCATGGAGCTGAACGTCAACCGCAGCAACCCTGCCTTAGGCTTCTACGAGCACATGGGCATGAGCAAAGCGCGCGAAGGCGACTTCCCCATCGGCAACGGATATTTTATGAATGACTATATTATGGCGATGGATATTTGACAGGGCGTTCAGAATTAAATCACTTAACACAATTCACCATGAAAACGTATTCTTATCTTCTATTAGCCATCTGCCTCTGCGGTTGTAGTCCTTCCCCAGTGAATAAAGAAATCTTGGAAATTGATGTTACGGCAAACTATTCTGAGAAAGAATTAGTCCTTCAAGATTTTATGGATGTAGAGTATATTCCGTTGCAGACAACGGATGAATTTGTAACACAAGGCGATGTGGCGGCAATCGGGGACAGCGTTATTCTTGTGAAAAATTATATCAATGACGGGAATATCTATGTCTTTGACCGAAAAACGGGGCATGGACTGAGAATTATAAACAGGAGAGGACAAGGAGCGGAAGAATATACTTATATTAACAGTATCGTTTTAGATGAAGAGCATGAAGAGATATTCGTGAACGATGCCACATTGAAAAAGATTCTTGTGTATGATTTATCCGGTAACTTTAAACGCTCATTTAATCATACGGAGGGTGCAGAGTATTTAGAAGTGTACAACTTTGACACAGACAACTTAATTCGTTATGACATGTCTGTGTATTATGAGGAAGGGAATGAGAAGAAAAAAGATTTTTATCATGCAGTTATATCCAAGCAAGATGGACGAATCGTTCAGGGAATTTCTATCCCTTTCAATGAGGTAACTGTACCTTTTATTCAAGAAGGGGATGCTGTGGTAGCTACTTTCATACGCTCGATTATGCCATATAAAGATAAATTTATGCTTATTGAAACTTCCTCAGATACCGTATATAGTTATGCACCTAATGAGAATCGGTTGATTCCTTTTATAGTGAAAAAGGAAACGGAAAATCCTAAGGTCTTTCTTACAATGGGGCCTGTCACAAATCAATATTGCTTTATTCAAACAATTAAAAAAGAATTCGATTTTACAACTGGAAGAGGCTTTCCTACCTCTGAATGGGTTTACGACAGACAAGCGCATAAAGTATATAGCGCAGTCGTATTGAATGCGGATTATACAAATAAGCAAAAAGTAAACATGACTTCCAATTGGGGAGTGGGTGACATTGCGACATTTGAAAAATTGGAAGCGTATAAATTGATTGAAGCGTACAAAAAGGATGAGCTAAAAGGTACATTAAAGAATGTAGCATCCCTGCTGAATGAAGAATCAAATCCTGTTATCATGTTGATAAAATATAAAGATATGTAATTGACGAAAGCCCTGTATTATGACATAAAAAAGTGCGTTCCCCAACAAACAAGGAACGCACCTTTTTTTATAGATTCACATCGTTTATGAGTGCCTTCTTACGCCACTTTCTCCAGACGCTTCATCACAGAGAAGATAAATAATGCGGCCAGCAGGCAGAGCACCATCAGCGTACCCCAAACGACCCACAACGGCATGTCACCCCACAACCAGGAAGCGACAGAAGTCAGGTAGTTACCAATGGCGGTAGCCACAAACCAGCCACCCATCATCATGCCCTTGTACTTGGGAGGAGCCACCTTCGACACGAAAGAGATGCCCATGGGCGAAAGCAGCAGTTCGGCAAAGGTCAGCACCAGGTAAGTAGACACCAGCCAGTTGGGCGATACGAACGTAGCCGCGTCACCGGCCGCCTCTTGCGCATTGGGCGACAACAGGCCGATGGAAGCCACAATCATCACTACATAACCCAAAGCGGCCACCAACATGCCAAGGCCAATCTTACGCGGAGCGGAAGGTTCTTTCCCCTTGCGGGCCAACGAACTAAAAAGCAGCATAGAGAACGGCGTCAGAGCCACCACAAAGAACGGATTGAAATGCTGGAAAATAGGAGCACTAACGGGGACGCTGCCCTCCAATACAGAATAACGGTAGATAAGGAATAGCACCGCCAACAAAACCACAATGCCGGAAATCAGTTTGGCTTTTCCAGTCTTAGACTGAAACAACTGGAACAAACCATATATAATAAGGATAACCGCAAACAAGTTCATCACACTGAACATCATGCTCTCCAGGCCCGAAGAACTCTTGGCCGTAAACTCGTCGGCAAAGTAAGTCAGCGTCAAACCGTTCTGGTGGAAAGCCATCCAGAAGAAGATAACCACGGCAAATACCAGACAGAGAGCCACGATGCGGTCCGTCGTCTCTTTGGGAGAAAGTTCCTCCGTATGAGCATTCGAGGCCTTTGCCTCCACTTGCTTCGTAGAGCCTTCCACATGGCGGAACGTCCTGCGGAAGCCATAGTAAATCATCATGGAAACGATGAGCGAGATACATGCCACGCCGAAAGCGAAGTGATAGGAATCGTTCACGCTGACACCCCACGTTTTCTGCGCATATTCCATAATCTCTACCGCGGCCGTAGGAGCAAACAAGGCGCCGATGTTGATGGCCATGTAGAAGATGCTGAACGCCGAGTCGCGCTTCGAGGCGTAGGCGGGATCGTCATAAAGGTTGCCCACCATCACTTGCAGGTTGCCTTTAAACAGACCTGTACCTGTGCTGATAACCAGCAAGCCGGCCACCATGGACACCCATGCAGCCGCCCCGTTGCCCAACGGAAGCGCCAGCAGCACGTAGCCCACGAACATGCCGATGATGCCGATAGTCACCATCTTGCCGTAGCCAAACTTGTCCGCCAGGATACCGCCGATGAACGGAAGAAAATAAACTAACGCCAAGAATGCAGCGTAAATATTGCCCGCCGTAGACGCGGACAAATCGAAGTTGGCTCGTAAGAACAATACGAAGATGGCCAACATCGTGTAGTAGCCGAAACGCTCGCCCGTATTAGCCAGCGCCAAGGCAAAAAGCCCTTTAGGTTGCCCTTCAAACATAATGTTTAGATAAAATTTTTAAGATTAATGAATAATGTTTATTTGGATGGCAAAGATAATATAAAAAAGTGAGATACTAAGCAAATCACGAAAATATGATTGCGAGTTTAATGAGTCATAAGGTTTTTATGTTACGAATAAGGGGGAGATGTTTTAACTATTTCACCCCATCTCCTATTGTTTTTCCAATTCATTTTCTTACCTTTGCCGCGTTTTGGTTCATGACGCTCCTCCGGAGCCAATGATGAAAAGGGAATCAGGTGAAAGTCCTGAACAGACCCGCTGCTGTAAGTTCCTTCAAAACGTTTCAGAAACACTTTTTCTAATTGCCACTGTCCTTCTTGAACGGGGATGGGAAGGCTCTCTGAAATGGAACAAGTCAGAAGACCTGCCAAAACAATAATAGTTTTCAAGCTTTCGGGTAATAAAGCTATGAGAGCGTAGAGTTTAGAGGGTCTCGTGTGGCCGTCTGTTCTTCTATTCTTCCATCACTTTTTTGTTTCCCGAAGGCTGATTGTGTAAAATTGCAAACAGCTACGAAACATATTCATTCATCTATAATATATAATTTTGGCATATGATACAAACAGTCGTCAAACGAGATGGACGCATCGTCGGCTTCAACGAAGAAAAAATAGCAAGCGCTATCCGTAAAGCCATGTTGCACACTGACAAAGGAGAAGACCAACAACTCATCCGGCAAATCAGCGACCACATCTCCTTCCGGGGGGCATCGCAAATGACCGTAGAAGAAATTCAGGACATGGTGGAAGTGGAACTGATGAAGAGCAGCCGCAAGGATGTGGCGCAGAAATACATAGCTTACCGCAACCAGCGCAGCATCGCCCGGAAAGCGAAGACACGCGACATCTTCCTGGAAATTATCAACATCAAATCGAACGATGTCACACGCGAAAACGCGAATATGAACGCGGACACTCCTGCAGGCATGATGATGAAATTTGCCAGCGAGACTACCAAACCCTTCGTAGATGATTATTTGTTAAGCGAAGAGGTGTTGAACGCCGTAAAAGGGAACTATCTGCACATTCACGACAAGGATTATTACCCTACCAAGAGTCTCACTTGCGTACAACATCCGTTGGACAATATCCTGCGTAACGGCTTCTCGGCCGGGCATGGCGAATCCCGCCCCGCCAAGCGCATTGAAACCGCCAGCATCCTGGGCTGCATCTCTTTGGAGACCGCGCAAAACGAAATGCACGGCGGACAAGCCATCCCGGCTTTCGACTTCTATCTGGCTCCCTATGTACGTTATAGCTACATTGAAGAAATAAAGACTTTGGAGCGGTTAAACGGAGCGGATTATTCACATCTCTATTTACGAAACATTGACGACTACTTGGCGAAACCTTTAGACGGTCTTTGCGGGGACGAGCGATGGGCGCAACATGCCGTCAATCAAACCGTAGCCCGTGTGCATCAGGCCATGGAGGCTTTCATCCACAACATGAACACCATCCATTCCCGCGGAGGAAACCAAGTGGTATTCAGCTCGATTAACTATGGCACGGACACTTCCGCCGAGGGCCGGTGCATTATCCGTGAACTGCTGAACAGCACTTACCAAGGAGTGGGAAACGGAGAGACCGCCATCTTCCCCATACAAATATGGAAGAAGAAACGCGGCGTCAGCTATTTGCCGGAAGACCGTAACTACGACCTTTATCGTCTGGCCTGCAAGGTGACAGCACGCCGTTTTTTCCCTAACTTTTTGAATCTGGACGCACCGTTCAACCAAAGCGAGGATTGGAAAGCCGATGACCCCAAACGTTATCTACATGAAGTGGCCACCATGGGATGCCGCACCCGCGTATTCGAAAACCGTTTCGGTCCCAAGACTTCCATCGGAAGGGGGAATCTGTCCTTTTCCACCATCAATATCGTGCGCCTGGCCATTGAATGCAAAGACATCGCCAACGGGAAAGAACGCATGACCGCCTTCTTTGCCAAACTTGACTACATACTGGAGGTTACGGCGCGCCAATTGCATGAACGCATGGAGTTTCAGAAAACCGCCTATGCCAAACAATTCCCCCTGCTGATGTCCGCCTTGTGGATTGGATGCGAAAAATTACATCCGAATAACACCGTGGCCCCGGTCATCAATCAAGGAACATTAGGAATTGGCTTCATTGGTTTGGCCGAATGCCTGGTGGCTCTTACGGGTAAGCATCACGGCGAATCGGAGGAAGCACAAGAGTTGGGATTGAAAATCGTCACTTACATGCGCGACCGTGCCAATGATTTCTCGGGAAAATACCAGCATAACTATAGCGTACTGGCTACGCCGGCGGAAGGGCTGGCGGGAAAATTCACCCGCATCGACCGGAAAGAATTCGGAATCCTGCCGGGCGTTACCGACCGGGACTATTACACCAATTCCAACCATGTACCCGTATATTATAAATGCAGCGCACGCCACAAGGCCGAAGTGGAAGCTCCATACCACGACTTGACGCGGGGCGGACACATTTTCTACGTGGAGATGGACGGAGACGCCACGCACAATCCTGAAGCCATCATGCGCATAGTGGACATGATGGATCATTACAACATGGGGTATGGATCGGTAAACCATAACCGTAACCGCTGCATGGATTGCGGCTATGAGAATTCCACACCGGATCTGGAGTATTGTCCGAAGTGCGGAAGCACGCATATTGACCGCCTGCAACGCATTACCGGCTATTTGGTTGGTACCACTGAGCGTTGGAATAAAGCCAAATTGGCAGAACTAAACGACCGTACCACGCATCAATAACCTTACCGTCCATGTTGTCCATACTCAATATACTTGAAGATACGACCGTAGACGGTCCGGGACTCCGAACGGCCATTTATGCCGCCGGATGCCCGAACGCCTGCCCCGGTTGCCATAACCCGGACTCTTGGGACATACGTCGTGGACGCCGGATGAGCACGGAGGAGATATTGCGCAAGGTTCTTGACGATCCGTTTGCTGATGTAACCTTCAGCGGCGGCGACCCCATGTTCCAGCCCGAAGGCTTTGCCGAACTGGCCAAAGCCATTAAAGAAAAGAGCCGCAAGAATATTTGGTGCTATACAGGTTACACGTTTGAACAGTTGATTTCCAATCCGCGCCAACGGGAATTGTTACAATACTTAGATGTATTGGTAGACGGCCGTTTCCGGCAAGACTTGCGCGACGAAAGTCTATACTTCAGGGGAAGCAGCAACCAGCGGCTGATAGACGTGCCGACTTCCCTCCGCAAGCAAAAAGCCGTCGTCTACCATTATGTCCCATGAAAACAGGTATTCTTTCACAATGTTTTTGTCCCTTGTAAATAATCTGCTACCTTTGCAGCCCGAATGGCTCTAAGTAAGCGCTCATTTTTTAAATAATAATAAAAGAATGTCTATGAAAAAGGTATGTCCGCGTTGCGGCGTCACATTCGATTGCCTGCATGATGAAGATATTCATTCGTGCCATTGCACTTCGGTAAAATTGGATGACCGCATGCGTAACTTTTTGAAAGAGAATTATTCGGATTGCTTGTGCCACTCCTGTCTGGAGGAAATCAGGCAAAGTTTTGAGGAAACGGGAAAAGCCACTGCTTTTCAGACGAACGAGATTAAAAAAGTATTGATTGCCAACCGGGGCGAGATTGCGATTCGCATCATGCATTCCTGCCGTGAAATGGGCATTGCCACTGTAGCGGTATTTTCAGAAGCCGACCGTACTTCCCACCATGTGATGTATGCGGATGAGGCTTACCTGATAGGCCCGGCTGCCGCCAAAGACAGTTACTTGTGCATTGACAAGATTATCGAGGTGGCTAAGCAATGCAAGGCCAACGCTATTCATCCGGGCTACGGCTTCTTGTCGGAGAATGCCGATTTTGCCCGTCGGTGCAAAGAGGAAGGCATCATCTTTATCGGCCCTTCAGCTGAGACGATGGAAATGATGGGCGACAAGATAAAAGCCCGCCGGTGCATGACCGAAGCCGGAGTGCCTGTCGTACCGGGAACCACACAACCTTTGCAAAGCCCCGAAGAAGCCGTCCGCGTATGCAACGAGATAGGCTATCCCGTCATGTTGAAAGCATCGATGGGCGGCGGCGGGAAAGGTATGCGGTTAATCCATGAAGAATCAGAAGTCATAGAGGCATACAATGCCGCACGCTCCGAATCACTGTCCTCGTTTGGGGATGATACCGTTTATATCGAAAAATTCGTAGAAGAACCGCACCATATCGAGTTCCAAATCTTAGGCGACAACTATGGTAACGTCATCCACTTGTTCGACCGCGAGTGCTCCGTGCAACGCCGTAACCAGAAAATAGTGGAAGAAAGTCCTTCCCCTTTCCTTACCCCTGAATTACGCCGCGAAATGGGTGAAAAGGCAGTGGCCGCCGCTAAAGCCGTCCACTATTCAGGAGCGGGCACCATAGAATTTCTGGTGGACAAACACCGCCATTTCTATTTCTTGGAAATGAATACCCGCCTCCAAGTAGAGCATCCCATCACGGAGGAAGTGGTAGGCGTTGACTTGGTGAAAGAACAAATCCGTGTGGCCAAAGGAGAAAGGCTGCGCCTGAAGCAAGAGGACCTGTCACAACGCGGACACGCCATCGAGTGCCGCATCTGCGCGGAAGATACGGAAAACAACTTCATGCCGTCGCCGGGCGTCATCCACCAGATTGTACGTCCCAGCGGAATCGGTGTCCGCGTAGACAGCTACGTGTACGAAGGATATGAAATCCCTGTATTCTATGACCCGATGATTGGTAAACTGATTGTGTGGGCCACGACCCGCCAATATGCCATCGAGCGTATGCGCCGCGTACTGTATGAATACAAGATTACCGGTCTGAAGACCAACATCAACTACCTGCGCCGCATCATGTATGTGCCCGACTTTGTGAAAGGCAGTTACGACACGTCTTTCATCGCAAAGAACGCACGCATGCTGATACGCCACAACACGGATAACGAGAAGTTGGAAAATATGGCGTTAATCGCTTCCTACATTGATTACCTGATGAATTTGGAAGAGAATAAGAATCCGAACCCGACCGACAACCGTCCCATCAGCCGTTGGCGTGAGTTTGGTTTGCAGAAAGGTGTTTTACGAATTTAAAGAGGAACAATTAGTATGGAAATACGTATAGGAAACCGGACGGCTGAAATCTCCCTGGTGAGCAAAGTAGGCAATAAGGTGCAAGTAATAATTGACGATAAATGCTACGACGTGGATGTGGTGATGGCCGAGAACGGCAGTTGCTCCATCCTGCACGAAGGACTTTCGTATGACGCGCAACTGATAAGGGAAGAGGGAGGCAAGCGTTACGATGTGACCATGGCATACCGTTCATACCAAGTGGACATCATTGACACACAGGCCAAGTACTTGCGCATGAAGCACGGCGGGGAAGAGCGCCAAGAGGACCAAATCACCGCTCCCATGCCCGGTAAGGTGGTGAAGATAATGGCGCAGAAAGGCGACCAATTGGCCGCAGGCGACATTGTGCTGGTCATTGAAGCCATGAAGATGCAAAGCAACTTCAAGGTGTCCGCGGATTGCACGGTAGAGTCCGTATTGGTACAGGAAGGAGAATCGGTCAATGCCGGACAAGTTCTGGTGAAACTCCAACTGACAGATAAACAAGAAAAATAAACGTATAGCGATATGACAAGAGAAGAAATATATGCCCGCTTTGAAGAAAAGAACAAGAACGCTTCCCTGGGAGGCGGCATTGACAAGATAGAAAAGCAACATCTACAAGGTAAGAAAACAGCGCGCGAGCGCATTGAAGAGCTGCTGGATAAAGGAACATTTAACGAGCTGGACAAGTTCGTGATTCACCGTTGCGCCAATTTCGGGATGGAAAAGAAGGAAATTGCCGGTGACGGGATGGTGACCGGTTACGGAAAGATAGACGGACGTCTGGTTTTTGTCTACGCCTACGACTTTACCGCATTCGGCGGTTCGTTGAGCGAGACCAACGCGGCTAAGATTGTGAAGGTGCAACAATTGGCTTTAAAGAACGGCGCCCCCGTCATTGCGCTGAACGATTCGGGCGGCGCCCGCATTCAGGAAGGGGTAAGCAGCCTGGCGGGATATGCGTCCATTTTTTATCAGAACACCATTGCGTCGGGAGTCATCCCGCAAATATCAGCCATCCTGGGACCTTGTGCCGGTGGCGCCTGCTATTCTCCCGCACTGACGGACTTCATATTCATGGTCAAGGAGCAAAGCCACATGTTCATTACGGGACCGGACGTCGTAAAGACAGTAACGAATGAAGTAGTGGACAAAGAAGATTTAGGAGGCGCCTACGTACATAGCGGCAAAAGCGGAGTTACCCACTTTGTCTGCAACAATGAAGACGAGACGCTGATGACCATTCGGGAATTGCTGAGTTTCCTGCCTTCCAACAACATGGAGGACGCGCCGAAGGTGGCTTGCTCTGACGACATCCGCCGCACCGTGGAGGACTTGCAAACCGTCATTCCGGAAGACCCCAACATTCCTTATGACATCAAGGATATTATCGAGCCGGTATTGGACAACCAGTATTTCTTTGAAGTCATGCCCCATTTCGCCAAGAATGTCGTCATCGGCTTCGGCCGCCTCAACGGGCGTTCGGTAGGCATTGTGGCCAACCAGCCGGCTTTCTTGGCGGGCGTACTCGATATTGACGCCAGCGACAAGGCGGCGCGTTTCATCCGTTTCTGCGATTGCTTCAACATTCCCATCATCACATTTGAAGACGTGCCGGGATTTTTGCCGGGTACCCAGCAGGAACACAACGGCATTATCCGTCATGGAGCCAAGATTGTATACGCTTATGCCGAGGCTACCGTACCCAAGATTACACTGATTACCCGCAAAGCATACGGCGGCGCTTACATCGTGATGTCCAGCAAGCCGACCGGCGCAGACGTGAACTTGGCTTACCCGCAGGCCGAGATTGCGGTAATGGGAGCCGCCGGCGCTGTGAACATCCTCTACCGCAAGGCGTCTCCGGAAGAAAAAGCCGGCATCATCCGTGACTATGAGGAAAAGTTCTCCAATCCTTATCGGGCCGCCGAACGAGGCTTGATAGACGAGGTCATCATGCCGCGCGACACCCGTTACAAACTGATTCAGGCATTGGAGATGTGCCAAAACAAGAACCAGTCCAATCCGCCTAAGAAACACGGCAATATGCCGCTCTAATTTCCTATGTCTTGACGGCTACAGTGTCATTTGCGACATTGTAGCCGTCGCATTTTAAGAGTCAAAACAACTTGCAAACTTCTGCACCAACTTCGCGTATCAAGTCCTGCGGACTGAGTTTCAGTTGCAGGCCGCGCTGCCCGGCACTGATGTAGATGTACGGGTGCTCCAGGCACGTCTCATGAATGTAAGTGGGAAACGGCTTCTTCATCCCGATGGGCGAGCAACCGCCACGGATGTAGCCCGTGAGGGGCAGCAGTTCCTTCACATGGATAAGGTCGCACTTCTTGTTGCCGCTCACCTTGGCGGCCATCTTCAGGTCTACTTCGTGTTCGCCGGGGATGACGCAGACGAAATGCCCCGTCTTGTCGCCCTGCAACACCAGGGTCTTGAATACGCAATCAATGTCTTCTCCCAGTTGCTCCGCCACGTGGGGCGCGCTGAGGTCGCTTTCGTCCACCTCGTAGGGAATGAGTTCGTAGGCTATCTTCGCCTTGTCCAGCAGACGGGCGGCGTTGGTTTTGTTTATCTTTGTCTTCATTTTTATTAACACATTATTATATAGTACACTATGCAGTCTCCTTTCCGACACCCGGAACGCTTCCTTTCCGACACCCGGAACGCCTCCTTTCCGACACCCGGAACGCTTCCTTTCCGACACCCGGAACGCCTCCTTTCCGACACCCGGAACGCCTCCTTTCCGACATCCGGAACGCCTCCCTTACGACACCTGTAACGCCTCCCTTACGGCACCCGTAACGCTTCCCTTACGGCACCCGTAACGCTTCCCTTACGGCACCCGTAACGCTTCCCTTACGGCACCCGTAACGCCTCCCTTACGGTTTCATTCCCAATTCCTCTTTCAGGAAACGGGCTGTATATCCCCTCGTGCTCATGGCCACTTCTTCGGGCGTGCCGGTGGAGAGGACTTCTCCCCCGCCCCGTCCGCCTTCGGGTCCCATGTCGATGATGTAGTCCGCCATCTTGATGACATCCATGTTGTGCTCGATGACAACGACCGTGTTGCCCTTGTCCACCAGGCGGTTCAGCACGTTCATCAGCACGCGGATGTCCTCGAAGTGGAGGCCGGTGGTAGGCTCGTCCAGGATGTAGAGCGTCTTGCCCGTGTCGCGCTTGGACAGCTCCGTAGCCAGCTTCACGCGCTGGCTCTCGCCTCCGGAGAGGGTGGTACTGGGCTGGCCCAACTTGATGTAGCCCAAGCCGACTTCCTGTATCACCTTTATCTTGTTCAATATCTGCGGCACGTTCTCGAAGAACTCCACGGCACGGTTGATGGTCATGTCCAGCACATCGGCGATGGACTTGCCCTTGTAGCGCACCTCCAGCGTCTCGCGGTTGTAGCGTTTGCCGTGACACACTTCGCAGGGCACGTAGACATCGGGCAAGAAGTTCATCTCGATGGTCTTGTAGCCGTTGCCCTGGCAGGCCTCGCACCGTCCGCCTTTCACGTTGAAGGAGAAACGTCCCGGTTTGTAGCCGCGTATCTTGGCTTCGGGCAGACCTACGAAAAGGTTGCGTATGTCGCTGAAGACGCCCGTATAGGTAGCGGGGTTCGAGCGGGGCGTGCGTCCCAGGGGCGACTGGTCGACGTTCACCACCTTATCTATATATTCCAGCCCTTCTATGCTGTCGTAGGGCAAGGGGTCTTGCAGGGAACGGTAGAAGCGTTGGGAAAGGATGGGCTGCAGCGTCTCGTTTATCAAGGTGGACTTGCCGCTGCCGGACACGCCCGTGACGCATATCAGCTTGCCCAAGGGGAACTCCACATCGACGTGCTTCAGGTTGTTTCCCCTCGCGCCCCGCAGCCACAGGCTGTGCCCGTTGCCCTTGCGACGCTCCTTGGGCACTTCAATGGCCCGTTCGCCATTGAGGTATTGCGAGGTCAGCGTGTGTGTCCGCAGCATCTCGCGGGGCGTGCCGGCAAACACCACTTCGCCTCCCAGACGTCCGGCCTTGGGACCCATGTCTATCACGTAATCGGCCGCCAGCATCATGTCGCGGTCGTGCTCTACGACTATCACCGTGTTGCCGATGTCTCTCAATTCTTTCAGCGAGTGGATGAGCCGTTGGTTGTCCCGCTGGTGCAGGCCGATGCTCGGCTCGTCCAATATATAAAGTACATTCACCAACTGGGAGCCTATCTGCGTGGCCAGGCGGATGCGCTGGCTTTCGCCTCCGGAGAGGCTGACCGAACTGCGGTTGAGCGAGAGATAATCCAGTCCCACATCGAGCAGGAACTTCAGGCGGGTACGTATTTCCTTCAGTATCTCCGTAGCTATCTGGCGTTGCTTGCTGTCCAGGTGTTCGTCCACGTGCGTCAGCCAATCATACAGTTCGCTGATGTCCATCGTGGCCAGCTGATAGATGTTCTTGTCGTGGATGCGGAAGGAAAGGGCTTCTTTGTTCAGGCGGGCGCCGTGACACTCCGGACACTCGGCGGTGCGGGCAAACTGTTCGGCCCATTTTTGCGCCGTGGCCGATGCTTCCTGCTCCTGTTGCATCCGGATATACTTCACCACGCCTTCATACGTGGTAAAGAAATCCAAGGCTCCTCCTACCTGGGTACTCTTGATGTGGACACGTTCGTCCGCACCGTACAGCACTTCGTCGATGGCCTCGTCGGGCAGGTCCTTCACCGGTGTTTTCAGGTCGGCTTCGTACTTCTCCAGCAAGGCGGCTATCTGCCAAAATATCATGCTGTTCCTATATTTGCCCAAAGGCACCACCGCCCCCTCGTAGATGGACAGCTCGCGGTCGGGTATCACCTTGTCTATGTCTATCTGGCTCACCACGCCCAGCCCTTTGCACTTGGGGCAGGCTCCCTGCGGAGAGTTGAAGGAGAAGTTGTGCGGAGCCGGCTCCTTGTAGGACAAACCCGTGACGGGACACATCAGCCGCTTGCTGTAATGGCGTGCCTGTCCGGTCTTCATGTCCAGTATCATCATCAGTCCGTCTCCCTGGCGCATGGCCGTGGCCACACTATCCTTCAGGCGGGCATCGTCCTTGCCAGCCACCAGCAATTTGTCTATCACCACTTCCACATCGTGATTCTTGTATCGGTCCAGCTTCATGCCGGGGATGGCTTCCATCACCTCTCCGTCCACCCGCACATACAAGTAGCCTTTCTTACGCACTTGCTCGAAGAGTTCCTTGTAATGTCCTTTGCGGTTGCGCACCAGCGGAGCCAGCAGGTAGATGCGTTTACCCTTGTATTCTTTCAGGATAAGGTCCAATATCTGCTCCTCGGTGTACTTCACCATCTTCTCCCCGCTCAGGTAGGAGTAGGCCACGCCCGCCCGGGCAAAAAGCAAACGCAGGTAGTCATATATCTCGGTCGTGGTGCCCACGGTGGAGCGGGGATTCTTATTGGTGGTCTTCTGCTCGATGGAGATGACGGGGCTAAGGCCACTAATCTTGTCTACATCGGGACGCTCCAGGTTACCCAGAAAGTTGCGCGCATAGGCTGAGAAGGTCTCAATGTAACGCCGCTGGCCTTCGGCAAAAAGCGTGTCGAAAGCCAAGGACGATTTTCCGCTTCCGCTCAGTCCGGTTATCACCGTCAGGCTGCCCCGTGGGATGTGCGCGTCAATGTTCTTCAGGTTGTGCACCCGGGCACCGTAGACATCTATGTATTCCACTTCGTCTTGTTGCTGCATAATATAGCTTCTCATTTTTTCAATCAGGCAAAGATAGAACATTTCCCTCACATAGTAGTATTATCGAGACAGATTATCCAACTTTTTTAAGAAATCGGAGCGAAGTTTGCCGTTTGTTTCTTTATAAGACAATCCTCACACCGGAGGACTGCAGTCCTTTCTTCGGAGGATTGCCGCCCTTAAGCCAAAGGACTGAATACAACGGCCGGACAAGGTACGCCCCGAGCTTATCCCGGCCACAGGAATTATATGTTTTTAACCAAAGGCTCACTCATACTTTTCTCTTTCTAAAGTGTTTTCTTAATAGAAATCAATCATCGTCACACCTAATAAATAATTAAAAGAGTATGAAAACAGAAGGTTATAAAGTACAAATGTATGCAAGGAAAGGGCCACATAGGACAAGAAGTGGAGAGCATGACGCAACGCATGTTCTACCTTTATAAATGGTGCCTGCATTTTTTACGTAAACCGTTACGTTACTTTTTCTGTCGCGCATAGCTGAATATTCATATCTTTTTTAATACATTTGTTTTTGTTTAACGGATATTCGTTAGCAGTATCATGAAAATCACATCAAAGGTATGAGTATTTATGTAGATTTTGACACCAAGCTATGTATGCAGTTGCAGGAAGGAAACGAAGAGGCGTTTGCCCAGGCGTTTACCCAATACAACCGTCTGCTTTATGCCATCGCCTACCGCTACCTCAAATCGGGCGAAGAAGCAGAGGACGCCGTGCAACACACCTTCATGAAGCTTTGGGAAGAACGGAAACGACTGGATCTTCGCAACGGGGTACGCAGCTTGCTCTACACCATTTTGCGGCACTACGTTCTCAACGAGTTGCGCCATCGCACGGTGGTGTATGAGAAGAACTATGAACTGGCACAGGAAACGGAAGAAACCGATGAGAGCTTCTTACAGATATATGAAGAACAGGACTTGCGCAGCCAGTTGTTGCTAGCCATCAACAAGTTGCCTTCGCAAAAATCCGCAATATGCAAACTGAAGCTAAGACAAGGATTATCCAATCAGGAGATTGCCGAACGGATGCATCTGACGGTGGCCACGGTAAAATCGCACTACACGCAAGCCATCAAAATGCTCCGCCGGGAGTTTGTGGCAATGGGAATCAACATACTGGCATTCATTGGAATAGCTTGAACAAAATTAAAGAAATTGAAAAATGGAACTAGACAAAAACACGATAAAAAAAGTCTTGGATGACAAAGCTACGCCCGAAGAAGCCCGGCAAACAGCGAAATGGTTTGCCAGCGACGAAGGCTCAGACTCCTTGTCCGGATACATGGCGGAGGAGATGAAAAGCCTGACGGAAGAGGAAGCCTTGTCGTGGCTGGACCATAACGTACCCGAGCAGCGGATGAAAGCCCGCTTCCTCAGCGGAATAAAACAAGCCAAGAAAAAACGCCTTCACCGCAGGCTGTGGATAGCGGCCGTGCTCATCCCTTTCCTATGCTTAGGCACATTTACCGCCTTTTTAGCGGAACGTGCCGGCGTATTTTCCGAACCTGAGTATCTGGAAGTATACGTACCTTACGGAGAACAAATGCAAGTGATGTTGCAAGACGGCAGCACGGTGACGCTCAACTCGGGCACCCGGTTCAAATATCCAAAGAAATTCGGCTTGTTCAGTCGCACGGTCCGGCTGGAAGGAGAAGGATATTTTGAAGTAGCCAAAATGAAAATAGCCCCCTTTGTGGTAGACTTGGACGGAGTCGATGTAGAAGTTACCGGAACCAAATTCAACGTAAAATCGTATGCCGGTGACAATAAAGTCTGGGTGGCTTTGGAAGAAGGAGGCGTACGGCTGAAAGATGACAAAAGGCTGACCTATACCCTGACTCCGGGAGACCGCATAGAGTACGACCGCCTGAACGGCAAATGCCGGGTAGAGCGCATGGAAAGCATCCGTGAGTCCACCGCCTGGAAAGAACATAGCTTGAACTTCTACCTGACCCCATTGAGCGAAATCCTGAAGGTCCTCGAGCGCCAATATGACACGCGGTTCGATGTGCAGGATTCCTCCTTACTGGACAGCCGGTTCACCCTATCTACCTCCCGGGTGAATGTAGACGATGTATTGAAAGACCTGGAAATAGTCTCACACATTGACTTCAAGAAAAAGAAAGACGGCACTTACCAAGTAATGCCCAAGCAGAAATAAAGGAATCTATTGTGTGTAATAAGTATGATCCGCAAGCGAGCCGCAGGCATCGGGATGATGTCTACGGCTCTTATTTTTCAGTCAGTCCTAATCCTGTTGCTAAAGTATGATTGATTAAATGGCCAACTATCCTTGGATATTTTGTTGTTTATCCAAGGATACTTGGGCAAGTAAGCAATGATAGGTAAGATGGTATTATAATATATAATATGGTGTAACGCCAAGAACGTGCTATAACTCATTTTATTTTACATTCAAGATTAACTTTTATTATATTCCAGAGTGCGAGTTTGTTAATAACCACAAAAATTCAAATGACTAAATTCCCTCATCCATGTAACAATTTATGTATTACACTGATTTTCAGCTTATTAATTTCTTCAGAAACACTGCGCTATTTCCGTTCAATCAGCGCAGTGTTTACCCCTAAAACAGTGCGCTATTTTGAGAGAAACACTGCGCCGGTTGAGAGCAAATACTGCGCTGATTGAGAGGCGATAATCCGCTTGTACTTTCAGCAGAGAAAATAGTATACAAAAAGAGGGAGAATAATGCCTCTTCACAAAAAAGAAATGCTTTTTTTGCAAAAAAATAGGGTATCGACTCATACTTTTTCCTCCGTCAAGTGTTAGCTTGTACGAAAGGCCTTTAAAAAAGTATTTGTTTGATTAAAATTGGAAAAACATCATGAGAAACAAAGGTAGAACAAGAAAAGTGCTGCTGATTGGAGCGATGTGTTTAAGCTTCTCCCTATCGGCATGGGCACAGAAGGTTTCCTTGGACTACAGGGACACCAAAGTAGAAACCGTGTTGTCTTCCATCAAGAAGCAAACGGGCATGAACATGGTCTACAGCGACCAGATACTCGATGCGGAGCGAAAAGTGACCATCCGAGTACAGAACGTAGACCTGCGTACCGCGTTGGATAAGTTGTTGGCAGGTACGCAAACCACCTACGAAATCCGCAACGGACGAATTTACTTCGTGGAGAGACGCAACGGGCAACAGCAATCCACACAGAAGAAAAAAGTGAAAGGTACCGTAACTGACGAGAATGGCGAACCCATCATCGGCGCCAACATCCTGGAAGAAGGGAGCGCCGGCAATGGAACCATCACCGATGTAGACGGTAACTTTGAACTGACCGTAGCCGATAACGCCACCTTGAAAGTAACCTACATCGGTTACCGCACGCAGGAAATTTCCGTCAGAAACAAAAACACATTGGCCATCGCCCTGGCAAGCGATACGGAAGTGCTGGACGAAGTGGTAGTGGTAGGTTATGGTACCATGCGCAAGAAAGACTTGACGGGTGCGGTAGGCGTAGTAGGCGGAGATGACATTCAGAAACGTCATACAGCTAACATTTCGACAGCTTTGCAAGGTGCTGTTTCCGGCGTACAAGTGACCCGTAGCGGTGGTGCTCCAGAATCGAACCCTGAAATTCGCGTCCGTGGTATTACTACATTGAGTAACAATGACCCATTGGTTATCGTAGACGGTACAATCGGTAATATTGACGATGTAAATCCCGAAGATGTGGAAAGCATGACAGTACTGAAAGATGCTGCCTCCGCTTCCATCTATGGTGCGCGTGCAGCAGCTGGCGTTATCTTAATTACGACCAAGCGTGCCAAAGATAACGATTTGAAATTGAGCTATAACTTTGAGTTTGGTCTAGAATATATTCCTCAGCATCCTCAAACTGTAGGTCCAGAACGTTTCATGGAAATGAGCAATGAAAAACGTTATAACGATAATCCCAGCGGCGGCATGTTCCAAGATTATGCCGAAGACAGAATTGCCAACTATCGCCAACTGAATCGTGAGAATCCAGATGAATATCCTATTGTAGATAATTGGTTTAGAGAAGTATACAACAAGGTTGCCCCGAAACAGAGTCATACGTTTACCCTCTCCGGTGGAACCAAGTTCGTAAAAACTAATGCAACACTGAGTTATGACAAAATCAACGGTATGTATGACAATCGTCACTACGAACGTGTCATGGCTCGTATTAACAACACTTTTACCATCAATAAATGGATAGGTGCTGATTTGGACTTCAACTTCAAACATGACGCTATTGATAAGCCTTTCAAAGAAAAAGATATTTACGTGAAAGCCTATACCATGAGACCTATATGGGGAGCATGGTACACTGATGGACGCATTGCCGAAGGAGATTTAGATGGCAATAACCCAATTGCATACATTTATGATAGTGGAAGTGATCAAACATGGAATACTATTGCGGGTGGACGCGCCTCATTATATGTTAAACCTTTGGACGGCCTAAAAATATCAGCAGTTGTGGCACCTCGTTATATATTCACCAAGAAAAAGAAATTTGAGAAAGCCATGCCCTATACCGCATGGGACGACCCCAATGCCATAGTCGGTTATCGGTCGAACGCTTATACAAACAACTTGGAAGAAGATCGTGATGACTTTTACGACATCACGACACAAGTCCTTGTCAACTACATGAAACGTTTTGGCAAACATGATGTCAATGTAATGGGTGGCTACGAGGGCTATTATACAAAATACGAAAATATGAAGGCTAAACGACTTGAATTTCCACTTGCAGAATACCCATACCTAGACGCAGGTCCAACTCTTAATTGGTCCAATGAAGGCGGAGCTACCGAACAAGCTTATCGCTCTTGGTTCGGACGTATAGCCTACAGCTATGCAGACCGTTACCTGATTCAAGCCAATATTCGTCGGGATGCTTCTTCACGTTTCCACAAAGACCACCGTTGGGGTAACTTCCCATCATTCTCCGCAGGTTGGGTCATCAGCGAGGAACCATTTATGAAGAATGCCAAGCTTGATTGGCTGTCCTATTTTAAAATACGTGGTTCGTGGGGTATCTTGGGTAACGAACGAATCAATGACAATTATTACCCTTACCAAGCCGCTATTTCCATGTATAAAGGAGTACTTTTCCAAAACGGAGCAACCGTCCCCGTACAAACTGCGTCACAAGGAGCGTATGCCGTAGAAGACTTGACATGGGAAAAGACAGCTTCTATCGACATCGGTATAGACATTAATTTCTTTGACAACCGTCTGCGTTTCACTGCAGAATGGTATCAAAAAAAGACTGTAGATATGTTATTGGCTGTAGAAATTCCTAGATTCGTAGGTTTTGACAACCCTCAACGTAACGTAGGTAAAATGAAAACCAAAGGTTTTGAAATCGACTTGAGTTGGAGCGACCAAATCGGCGATTTCAGTTATTCAATTGGCGTAAACTTCTCTGATGCGAAAACCCAAATGACCGATTTAGGCGGTACGCAATTTTTTGATGATTACAAACAAAAAGTTAGAATGGAAGGTAGTGAATATGATGAATGGTACGGCTACATCTGCGAAGGCATGTTTTTGACGGAAGATGACTTAAAAAAATACCCGAAATTGAATAACACGCAAGGATTAGGTAGTTTAAGGTATAAAGACATTTCAGGGCCTGATGGAGTACCCGATGGAAAGATTTCACCAGAGTACGACCGCACGTTTTTAGGAGGTTCCTTACCTCGCTTCATGTATGGTGGCACCATTTCGCTGGCTTATAAGAATATCGACTTGTCCATGGCATTCCAAGGCATAGGGAAGCAGAACGTACTTTTACATCAATACATGTGGGAAAACATGAATATCTTTGACGGGAACTATTGGAGTTCTTTTAAATCTGATGCCGAAAATGCCAATGCTTTCTACCCAAGACTATCCAGCAATAGCCTACAGGCGGATGCACCAGTTTGGAATGGCAGTATGTCCGATCACTGGTTATTCAACGGACGCTATTTCCGCATGAAGAACATCACTGTGGGCTGGACTCTACCAAAAGCATGGATGGAAAAAGTGCATATGCGATCAGCACGTTTATATGTTTCCGGTAACGACCTGTTTTCTATAGACCAATACCCCAAAGGATGGGATCCGGAAACACCAGTCGTAGACAAGGTGCCTGTCACTTCTTCTGTAATATTTGGATTACAAGTAAACTTTTAAAAGCATATTGCTATGAAAAAAAGAAATATTCTATTTATATTGGCATGCGGATTAGGACTAAGTTCCTGCATGGATTTGGACCTCAGTCCTTTATCACAAGCAACCAATGAAAATTGGTTCGCCAACGAGACTCAATTTGAAATGTCAGTCAACGACCTGCTTCGTGAAAATCTGTGGAACACGGTAGATGAGAAATGGGCTGATGATGTGTGCAGACGTACTGAAGCAAGTAAATATCAAATCGGAAATATTGATGGACAAACTTGGGAAGTAACCGATATGTGGGGGAATAGCTACCGGGCTATCGGACGTGACAATGCCATTATAGACAAACTAAATACAGTTGGTGACCAAGTATTGACCCCCGAGAAAAAAGACCAATTCCTGGGTGAATGTTTGTTTGTACGCGCTTGCATGTACTCCAAACTTATCACACTCTTTGGCGATGTTCCATATAGTGACACAACCATTGATATCGAAACGGCCTTAAGTATGGGACGTACACCGAAAACTGAAGTGTTGCAGAAAATCTATGCGGACTTCGATGTAGCTATTCAGAACTTGCCCGTCTCTAGTGGGACTGTTCAACGTCCAACAAAAGGAGCCGCTTATGGTATGAAAGGACGCATCGCTCTTTACAATGAAGATTGGGATGTCGCCATCGAATGTATGAAGGCTGTAATGGATTTAGGAGTGTATGAACTATACCCAAGCTATCGAGAACTGTTTCTACAAAATACACATAACACCACAGAATCTGTGTTTTCCATAGCCCGTTCCATTTCGCAAGAAGTTTATGAGAATTTAAAAGATTATATGCCTCGCAATAATGGCGGTTGGGCGGCTAATGGTCCTACTTGGGATTTATTGGCAGCTTATCTCTGCACAGATGGCCTGCCTATTGATGAGTCTCCCCTTTTCGATCCTCACGATCCATTCAAGAACCGAGATCCGCGTTGCACAGAAACCATTGTCTCGTTTGGCGAAAACTGGTTGGGCTATGAATATGATCCACGTCCTGACACTGGCGATGAAGTAATGAACTATAATACAGGAGAAGAAGTAAAAAACAATGATAATAAAAATAATGCCGAAGCTGCATCATACAACGGTCTGCTTCAAAAAAAAGGAATAGATGAAACTGTCAACTCTGATAATGGATACAATGTAGAACCTGACTTAATTATTCTACGTTATGCCGATGTGCTTCTAATGTATGCTGAGGCCAAAATAGAAAAAGGTGACATTGACCAATCCGTTCTAGATGCCATCAACCAAGTTCGTGCACGCGCTTACGGTGTAGCCCCTGATGCCACTGATAGTTATCCGGCTGTTACAACGACCGACCAGGCTAAATTGCGTACCATACTTCGTACAGAACGCCGCATGGAATTTCCATTCGAGAACAAACGTTTCTACGACATGCTACGCTGGCGTTTATTCAACAAAGTCTTCAATTTGAAGAATTATGGTCTATACCAGACTAAAGAATACAATATGAAAAATTTCATTGATAATGGAGCTTGGTTCTGGGCCATCACTCCAGATATAGACGAAAATGGTTGCGCAGATTTCAGTGCACTGGAGGCATACGGTATCAACCCATTGTCCCAACGTTCATGGGATGACCGTCAATACCTATGGCCTATACCGACAACCGAGATCACGATTAATGAAAACATGGAACAGAATCCGGGATATTAATAACAAGAAGACCATAATTAGGTATTAGTATTAGCATATTGTCTATTTAGAAAGAATGGGCTTCCCCTCACGCACCAGGCGTGGCGGGGAAGCCTTTTTATCCTATTATTTTGCATACATATTTATTTATTGTATCTTTGTCATGAAATCACATAAGGCGACATACTATGGCTAAGTTTATCAACCCTTTTACCGATATAGGATTCAAACGAATCTTCGGGCAGGAAATTAATAAAGACCTGCTGCTGGACTTCCTTAACTCATTGCTAGAGGGAGAAAGAAAAGTTAAAAACATCACCCTTTTAGACAAAGAACAACTGCCTGAATACGAGAACGACCGGGGACTGACTTATGACATCTATTGTACGGACGAAAACGGCGAGCAGTTCATCGTAGAAATGCAGAATCAAGGACACCTCAATTTCAAAGACAGAACTGTGTACTATTTATCACAGGCTATCGCCAGACAAGGCAAAAAGGGGAAAATATGGAAGTATCAACTGAAAGCTGTCTACGGTGTGTTCTTCTTGAACTTCAATATGCCCAGTACACAACAACACAAGCTCCGGACGGACATCGTGCTGGCAGACAGAGACACACACGAACCATACAGCGACAAACTGCGTTTTATCTTTATTGAATTACCCGCTTTCAACAAAGAAGAAAACGAATGCGAGAATGATTTTGAACGTTGGATTTATGTATTGAAGAATATGGAAACATTGCAAAGATTACCTTTCAAGGCACGTAAAGCCGTGTTCGAGAAATTGGAAAAATTGGTGGAACTTGCATCGTTGAGCCAAGAGGAACTCGAAAAGTATGACGAAAGCATCAAAATCCTACGGGACAGACTTTCCGAATTAGCCTATGCGCAAGCGGAAGGAGAAGCGAAAGGAAAAGCGGAAGGAAAAGCGGAAGGAAAAGCGGAAGGTGAAATGCAAGAGCGACTTAAAAATGCCCGTGGCATGAAAGCCGCAGGTATCGCCCTCGACTTGATTGCACAAATCACAGGACTTAATCCCGAAACCATTGAAAAGCTGTGACCGATTAACGGTCCCTTTTAAAATAACCTCTTTTTATCAAAACTGACGGAGCATGTTATCCGCATTTTAGTTTCCCCTGCACACACCCATTATAAACGGCGTGGCGGGGAAGCCTTTATGTGAGCAAACAAATTAATCCGTGTATTCCGCTTCTAAGAAAACTCTTCACACACGGTCATCTCCGCTCCGCGGAACACCACTTTCAGCAAATGTAATTGCGTGTCAGTGCAAAGCCGTTGAACCACCTTGTCAGCACTATATTTCTTCAGCTGTTCGTCTGCCTCCCGGCTTTTTGCTTCCACTTCCGCATCCGTAGCTGTGGGATTGACGTACTTCAACTCCATAATGTAACTGTGGGCGATGTCCGTGTAGCGTGCCTTGTCCGGCAGCATTAGGAAATCGCTGTAACTGCAGGGCTCCACCCCGCTAAATTTCCATTTACCATCTACGCATTCTCTGGAAAGAATGTACTATCTGCGCCTTTTTCATTCCCCTCAAACAACTTTTTGCATTTTTAAGCACTCTACGACTCATACTTTTTGCCCGCTCGCGTGTTTGCTTATATAGGAAATATCATTTTATAAATAGCAAACATCATGAAAATGCAGTGGAACTACATTATCGGACTGGCAGCCGTGCTTGGATTGGCAGGCTGCGCCAACCAGCAACAGACGAAAACGCCGCCGGAAAGCATTTCTGGCATTTACCCGCGGCTGGCGTTCTACAACAACGAAGGCGAGTGCGGCACAGGCGCAGTGGTGCCTTGGAACGGTGACTTATGGGCCATCACCTACGGGCCGCACATGCCCTTCGGTTCTTCGGACAAACTGTATCAGATTACACCAGACAAACGACTGATTGTACGCTCGGAAAGCATCGGCGGCACACCTGCCAACCGCATGATTCACCGTGAGTCTGGACAGCTGAACATAGGGCCTTACTTCATCGACTCGGCTTCCAACGTGCGGGTCATTCCCTGGCAACAGGCACCGGGACGCTACACCGCTACGGCACGCCACCTGACCGACCCCGCCAACAAGCTCTACATCGGCACCATGGAGGAAGGTTTCTACGAAGTGGACGTACATACGCTGCAAACCAATGAACTCTATACAGACGGGAATGCAGGAAGACGCCTGCACAAGGAAGATCCTACGAACAATCCTCCTTACAAAGACTTGCTGCCGGGAGCGCATGGCAAAGGCATGTATTCTGGACAAGGCGTATTGGTGTATGCCGACAATGGCGAGAACACGCCGGAAGCCATGAAGTACTTCGATGCACAGTCCGGTTCACTGTCCGAATGGGACGGAAAAAATTGGAAAGTCATCCGCCGCAACCAGTTCTGCGAGTTGACCGGTCCCGGCGGCATCTATGGCAATACCCATCCTGAAACCGACCCTATCTGGGCCACCGGCTGGGACCATAAGTCCGTGCTGTTAGGCGTGCGCGAAGCGGATAAAGGCTGGACGTTCTACCGCCTGCCCAAGGCAAGCCACTCCTACGACGGAGCGCATGGCTGGAACACAGAATGGCCCCGCATCCGCAACGTGGGTACGGAAGCCGAACCGGACTATCTGATGACCATGCACGGACTGTTCTGGCGTTTTCCCGGAACATTCACCTCAAGCCGTTCGGCCGGCATCCGTCCGCGCAGCGCTTACCTGAAGGTGATAGGCGACTTTACCCGCTGGAATGACGAGTTGGTGTTCGGCTGCGATGACTCCGCGCAAAAAGAATTCTTGAACAAACGCAAAGCCAAAGGACAGATAGAAGGGCCGGGGCAATCTAACTCTAACGTATGGTTTACCTCGCTGAGCAAACCGGATGAACTGGGACCGGCCACGGTGGACGGAGCCGTGTGGGTGAAGGAGGAAGTGAAGGCAAACACAGCCTCCGAGCCCTTCCTCTTTGCCGGCTGGACGGAACGTTTGGCGTGGATAGACAATCAAGGCACTCAACCGGTAACCTTCACTTTCGAAGTAGATGAACAGGGTAACAACCAATGGAAAGAACTGATGACCCTCGAAGTAGAACCGGACAAGGCTATTCACGTCATGTTTTCCACTCAGGACCGTGGAGAATGGATACGGGTCAAGACGGACAAAGCCACGAAAGCTACCGTCACCTTCACCTATACGGACGCCGACAACCGTACCACCCAACCTGCCACAATGTTCGCGGGATTAGTGGAAGCGAAAAAGGACGACCTCACAGGCGGATTGCTCTACGGATTGGGAGGCAACCGCCGTGCCTTGGGTCTGCTGGCCTACACCATAAAGAACGGGCAAATAGAAGAAACCGGCTATTATGAAATGGGAGACCAATTAAAACTGATACGTAAGGAAGACGCAGCCACGGCGGATACCCTCCGCACCAAGTTCGCCATCCCCCACCAGGTAGTCAACATCGAGGCAGGTTCGGTACTAGTGGTAGACGACAGGAACCGCCGTTGGAGACTCCCCTTAGGCAATGACATTTATACGCCACTGACTAATCAGGCGGAACTCCGCATCTGCCGTGAAGTGGCTACGGAGCGCGACCTCTTCTCCTGCATGGGCACCTTCTACGAACTGCCCGCCGAGAATGCCGACGGCTACGCCAAAATACGCCCCATCGCTACGCACCCCTACCGCATTCATGACTATGCCTCCTATCGCGGCATGATTGTCCTGACGGGTGTAGACCCCAAACGGGGAACGTACAACGAACATGTAGTAGTCTCCGACGATAGCAAAGCAGCTGTATGGGTAGGTGTCATTGACGATTTATGGCAGTTGGGAAAACCCACCGGACAAGGCGGTCCGTGGAAAGACACACAGGTAAAAGCGGGCGAACCGTCAGACCCCTACCTGATAGGTTTCTATGACCGAAAGACCTTGTCACTTTCCCATAAATCACAGAAAGACGTAATATTTACTATTGAGGCTGACCCCACGGGCTGCGGTGACTGGATGGAATACAAGACACAGAAAGTAGCCGCCGGAGATACCTGGACCTACGAGTTCCCGCAAGGGTTCCAAGCCCGCTGGATACGCTTCACGACGGACACGGACACGGAAGCCACAACCTGGTTGGAGTATAAATAAAGAGACAGTCCACCTTAGACTAACGTTTAGTCCAGAGTTAGACTAACATTTTGTCTGGGGTGGACTAACTCCTCAACTAAAGCAGGTCGGGATACTCGACTGATACCGAAAAAATACAGAAACTACAATACTCCTAAATCATGAAAAAGAATTTCTTATTGGCATTCATGCTACTGTTTTTCACATGGGCCGTAGCGCAAAACGATGATGCCGCCAATGCGCAACATCTGATATTGGGACAACAGGCATCCGGCGCCGTCCAGCTACAATCGCGCGCCAACACACATCCCGATGCGCAATGGTTCCCCAAAGCCGGATTCGGGTTGTTTGTACATATCGGCATGTCCGCTGTACATGGCGGCATCGACCTCTCGTGGGGAATGCTGAAGAACAAGTCGTGGGAAGACGGAGAAATCAGCCCCGTGGAATATTGGACCCTGGCAGACCGGTGGAATCCCGTCAACTTCAAACCCGAAGTATGGGTAAAGCAAGCCAAGGAAGCCGGCTTCCGCTATGTGGTTTTCATCACCAAACACCACGATGGCTACACCATGTGGCCCAGCAAGTACAGCGACTTCGGTGTGGAGCAGAAGATGGGCGGACGCGACTTGGTGAAGGAAGTGGTGGAAGCCTGCCGCAAGAACAGGTTGAAAATAGGACTGTACTTCTCCCCACCCGACTGGTATTTTGACCGGAACTTCAAAGACTTCGGTCGCAAAGACGGGAAATACTATAACATGCGCCATGAACTGGTGGACAAGTTGCCCACCAAGCCGAAAGGACACGACGAGGCACGCATCGACATGGTGCGCAACCAAGTGCGGGAACTGCTGACCAATTACGGTAAGATAGACATCATGTGGTTCGATGGTGGCCGTGGCGAGATAAGCAATGATGAAGTGCGCCGCCTGCAACCGGGTATCATTGTCAACCGTCGCAACGGCGAGATAGGAGACTTCGGCGACTCGGAAGGAACCTTACCCACCCAACGTTTCAAAGGATGGTTCGAGTGCAACGACCCCTGCTGGCCCAGCCGTTGGTGGTGCTACTCTACCAGCGACCGCATGGACACAGGAGCGGATGTCATTGAAAAGTTGGTCATCATGCGTGCCTGGGGTGGCAACTTCCTTGCCAACGTGGGGCCGATGGCGGATGGTTCGATGCCTCCGGAAGCCTTGGAAGCGTGGAAGGTCATCGGCACATGGATGAAGCACAGCGGCGAATCCGTCTACGACATCACCGGAGGCAACTTCCCAGAAAAAGCCAACCAGCCCGTTACCCTAAAGGGAGACAATTTGATGTATGTACACGCTTTCCCCAATTTTCACAAACGGCTCATGGTGCAGGAGGTGAAGAAGCATCCCAAACGGGTCGTTCTGCTCCGCACCGGCGAGGAAGTGCCTTTTGAATATAAGGACGACATCCTGACCATTCATATCCCGCCCCACAAACGGACCCGGATGGTGGATACAGTGAAGGTGTATCTGGATTAATCATTAAACAGAACGACAAGTATCCGTAGGCGTAACCACTTCATAATCAGCTAAATTCATACCTAAAACTAAATTCATTTTTACCCTAAAACCATGAACGAAACAAGAAGAGATTTTTTAAGAAAGACATTGGCTGGCGCACTATGCGTAGGAGCAGCTACATTGCCAACTCCTGTGAGTGCCATGACTCAAGAAATATGGAAAAAGACAAAGAAAAGAGCACAAGCCAAACGAGTTTTACTACTCAGCCTAGACGGCATCTGTACAGAAGGATTTAAGCAAGCACATACCCCGAACTTAGACCAATTATTGGCAGAAGGTGTGCTTTCCATGCAGACACGCGTGGTAATGCCTTCCGTTACCCTGCCGAATTGGACCAGCCACCTGACTGGAAGCGGACCAGAACAACACGGGGTAGTGGACAACGACTGGGAGATAAACAAAATAAAACTGCCTGCCATTGAAACGGATACGGAAGGATACTATCCATCCGTATTCCGGATACTTAAGGAGAACATACCTCAGATGCGCACCGCTTTCTATTACAACTGGCTGAACTTGTTCTATCCGTACAATCGCAACTATTTAGACGAAGTGAGCTATCTGGAGGAAGACGCCTACGTGCCCAACTATGAGAAAGCACTGAAGTTCATGACAGACAACCGAAAACTCCCCACGTTGGTCTTCCTTTACTCCGTACACACCGACCACGCCGGACATAAATACAAATGGATGTCTCCTCAATACATCCAATCCATTGAGGAAGCAGACGCAGAAATCGGTCGACTACTGAACAAGATGCAGCAAGCCGGTCTGTATGATGACACCCACTTTCTCTTCCTCACCGACCATGGAGGCATCAACTATGGACACGGAGGCGTAACAACGCACGAAATGATTGTACCATGGGGTATCACCGGACCGGGCATTGCGAAAGGCATCTGTATGAATGAACCCAACAACACGGTAAATACCGCTTCCGTCATCCTCCGCCTATTCGGCGTAAAGCAACCAGACTGCTGGACTGGAGAAGTGCCGCTTAGTATTTTTGAATAAGCGACAGGTTTACGCCTCAACAAGAAACACAATGACATCTACATCCAGACAATCTAAGGATGTTTGCGCTTTTTAACGCATCCGGACTCATACTTTTTCCCGGTTTAAGTGTTCACTTTAATAGGAGAAAACACAGATGACTCCTATATTTGTACCACTTATATAATAAATTATATGAATAGACTGATTATCGCATTGACCTGCTTGGTGTCAATGGTCTGGACCGCGCAGGCGCAGGAACAGACATGGCGTGAAATGCCTTATTACCTGAAAGGTTACGAAAAAGAGTATGCCCGCTCGCCCAAGGAGGCGGCGTTGGCTTGGTTCCAGGACGCACGGTTCGGGCTCTTTATCCATTGGGGACCGGCTTCGCTCTACAAAAAGGGAGAATGGGTGATGTATAACGAAAAGATTCCCTTGGATGAATATGAAGCTACGGCACGCAAGTTCACGGGGGAAAATTTCAATGCGCAAGATTATGTAGACTTGGCCGTCAAAGCGGGTATGAAGTACATTACCTTCGTAGCCAAACACCATGACGGATATGCCCTATGGGACAGCCCAGCCTCGGACTACAACAGCATGAAGGGCACACCGAAACGTGACTTCGTGCGCGAACTGGCGGAAGCTTGCCGCAAAGCGGGACTGGGATTCTTCATCTACTATTCCGTAGGATTGGACTGGCACCATCCCTACTACCTGCCCCGCTCCATGTACAACCCAGCCCGTCCGGACTACAAAGTGCAGCCCGCCCAATATAAATATGAGAAACCGGAGGACTTCAAGCATTACCTAAACTTTGCCAAAACGCAGATTATGGAACTGTGTACACAATATGGTCCCATTGCCGGCTTGTGGTTCGACACCGTGGGCGGTGTATATCAATATCCGGATTTGTTCAACATCCAAGAAGTGTACGACATGATTCACACCATCCAGCCCCATGCCTTAGTCGTATTCAAAACGGGAGCCAATGGCAACGAGGAGTTCATCACCGGCGAGGGAAACATGGGTTCCTTGGTTCCGCTGTTCAAGAATGCCGGTCTGCCAAAATCCGTACAGGACGCCGCCGACCGCTCGTGGGAGAACAACAAAGGGAAGCCCGCCGAGCTGAATATCCCGATACAGAAACTGGCATGGGGATATTACGAGTCGGACAGACAACACCAGAAAACACCGGAAGAGGTGTGGGACTTATTGGAACAATGCGCCCAATGGAAAGCCAACCTCCTGTTGAACATCGCCCCCTACCCCGACGGACGCATTCAGGAAGCCAACATCGAGACGCTGAAAGCCGTTGGCAAACGCATCCGAGAAGAAGGTTTCCCAACGCTGAATACCAAGGATTATATGGATTACCGCACGAAAAGCAAACAGACGGTACGTAAAGAGAAGATTAACCAAACAGCGAACTGATATGAACAGACTATCTTTTTTATTACTTACACTCGTAGTATGCACAATGGCATACGGCAAAGTTCAGTTGCCAAGAATACTGAGCGGCAACATGGTGCTGCAACAAAACACGTCGGTCAGACTATGGGGCGAAGCGAAGCCTGGTGCCCGTGTCACTGTCCGCGTCTCGTGGGACAAGAAAAAACATGTGACGGAAACGGACAACGAAGGGCGTTGGCTGATTAAAGTCCAAACACCGGAAGCCAGCTATACGCCTCAACATTTTGAAGTGTCCGATGGGGATGGTACGGTACGCGCCGACAACATCTTGATAGGCGAAGTATGGCTCTGCTCCGGACAGTCCAACATGGAAATGCCTTTGGGAGGTTTCCTCGACTCGTCTACCGAAGAAGGCAACGAAGCCATCGCCGAGGCCGGACTGAAACAGGGCATACGCGTGCTCACCGTGAAACGGACCGGCGCGCATGTGCCCGTAGACACCTGTGCCAATGGATGGAAAGTATGCAACGCGGAGAACGCGCCGGAGTTCAGTGCCGTAGGCTATTTCTTCGCCGAACGGCTCAACCGGATTCTGGATGTACCCGTAGGCGTCATCTGCACCAGCTATGGAGGATCGCGCATCGAGGGATGGCTGCCGAGGGAAATCGTGCAGAACTATAAAGACATCGACCTCTCGCGCGCCGAACTGAAGAACAAGCGCGGCTGGCACGCCGGTGTACCCACCATCATGTACAACAGCATGCTGTATCCCTTCAAGAACTACACGATTAAAGGTTTCCTGTGGTATCAGGGCGAGGCCAACATCCACCAGCACGCCGACTATGCCGAACGGATGAGAACTCTGGTAAAGCGTTGGCGCGAAGACTGGGGCTTGGGCGAACTGCCATTCTATATGGCGGAGATTGCCCCGTTTGATGATAGCGGCAAGCTGGACAGGGCGCTCCTGCGCGAGGCGCAATACAAGGCTGTAAGCGAACTAACAAACTGCGGCATTGTCTGCACCAATGACTTAGTATTACCCGAAGAACGCAACCAGATTCATCCGCGCCAGAAACGAGCCATAGGCGACCGCTTCGCTTACTTGGCGTTGCACAACGACTATGGATACAAAAACATAGAATGTGTGTCACCCACCTATAAAAGCATGGAAGTGGAAGACACCGCCATCGTGATACATTTCAACAACGTGAAAGGCTTCTCGACACAAGCCTATTATGAAGGATTTGAGATCTGCGGTTCCGACCGCGTGTTCCATCCCGCTCAGGCCAAAACGGATTACCGCACAATGACGGTCAGGGTATGGTCCGAGCAGGTGAAACATCCCATAGCCGTGCGCTATTGCTTCCGCGACTTCCAAGTGGGTACACTGAAGACAAACCGTCTGTTGCCTTTCGCCCCTTTCCGGACGGATGACTTTAAATAAATGATAATTTAATTTTCCAAACTAAATAAAAGCAAGCACTTGACTATAAAGCGGAAAGAGTCTTGCTGAAAAGATGAATAAGACAAAGTAAAAAGTTGTGTTCAAACTTTCAGTTGTATAACCGAAGATTTCAGTTGTATAACCGAAAGCTCCGGTTTTATAACCGAAGACTTCGGTTATAAAATTCACTTAGAAAAATACAAGTTTATAGATACGTAAATGCCTCTTTATAAGGGAGCTTTACAAATTAAACAGAAGAGTACAAAATAAAATGATAATTTTATGATTAAAAAGCTATTAATTCTATTCATCGCATGTATGGCAATAGATTGCAACCTATGCCATGCGCAAGAGAAAGTAACGCAACGCGAAGTCCTTTCCTTGGACAAAGGTTGGCGTTTCCATAAAGGAGACATCCCCTTCCCCGTAGTGAAAGGGCACAACAACACCTACCGCAACGCCAAAGCCGGACGGGCCGGAGGAGCAGCCGCTACCAACTATGACGATGCCTCCTGGCGTGTGGTGAATTTGCCTCACGACTGGGCCATTGAAGGGCGCATAGACTCTACGGCCAACCTCTCGCAAGGATATTACCACCGTGGCTTCGGCTGGTATCGCCGTAAGTTCCGTCTGGAGCCCGAAGACAAAGGCAAGCACATTGAACTGCAATTCGATGGTATCTCCACGCACGCCACTATTTGGGTCAATGGCACGGTGTTGCATCGCAATTGGTGCGGCTACACGTCTATGTACATCGACATCACCCCCTACGCCACCTATGGCGACAACCTCAACACCATAGCCGTCCGTGTGGACGCCGAAGCGCAGGAAGGCTGGTGGTACGAGGGTGCGGGCATTTACCGCCACACTTGGTTGGTGAAACGCTCACCCCTGCACATCGTGACCGACGGTGTATTTGCCCATCCCGTCAAACGAAGCGGAAACGATTGGGAGATTCCGGCGGAAGTGACACTCTACAATTCCGGCAAGCTGTCAGCCGACGGTGAAGTGGAAATGTCGCTCTTTGCACCGGACGGTTCACTGCTTACTTCCCAAACCACACGTTTACAAGTTGGCTCTTTACAAGAAGAAGTGGCACAGGTAAGTTTGGCAGTAACTGACCCGCAACTTTGGTCGCCCGAACATCCCACACTTTATCGGGTGAAGACCGTCGTACGACAGAACAACACCGTTATGGACGAAGTGGAGACCCGTTGCGGCTTCCGCACCACCCGCTTTGACAAGGATACGGGCTTCTGGCTCAACGGCGAGAACATCAAGTTGAAAGGTGTCTGCATCCATCAGGACCATGCCGGTGTAGGCGTGACTGTGCCCGATGCCTTGTTGGAATTCCGCTTGCACAAACTGAAGGGAATGGGCGTCAACGCCATACGTGCCGTCCACAACCCCATGGCAAAGGAATTTATGGCACTCTGCGACAGTATGGGCTTTATGGTAATGGATGAAAACCGTCTGTTCAACACTTCGCCCGAATATGTCCGCCAACTGCAATGGCTGGTACGCCGAGACCGCAACTGCCCCAGCGTCATTCTGTGGTCCGTGTTCAACGAGGAGCCTATGCAAGGCACAGAAAACGGATATGAGATGGTGCGCCGCATGGCACATGTCGTCAAGCAGTTGGACACCACCCGTCCGGTTACAGCTGCTATGAACGGAGGCTTTATGGCAGAACGCAACGTGTCGCATGCGGTGGATGTTGGCGGCATCAACTATCAGATAGGCCAATATGACCCCGTACACAAGCTGCGCCCCGACTTTCCGCTCACCAGTTCCGAGGACGGTTCAGCATTGATGGTCAGAGGTGAATATCATACAGACCGTACTAAACACATCCTTGGCTCGTATGACACGGAATGGGTCGGCTGGGGAGCCAGTCACCGCCGTGCCTGGCGTGAAGTGGCCGAGCGCCCTTGGATGGCGGGCTGTTTCTATTGGACCGGCTTCGACTATCATGGTGAACCTACCCCGTTCGAGTGGCCTTCCGCCAGTTCATTCTTCGGTATTATGGACCTTTGCGGTTTCCCCAAGAGCGCTTACTGGCTGCATCAAGCGCAATGGCGGGACGACATCCCCGTGCTGCAACTCATCCCTCACTGGAATTGGCTGACAGACTCCATCGGGCGTCCCATCAAGGTCATGGCGTTCAGTAACGCTGACAAAGTGCGGCTGAAACTCAACGGAAAGACTATCTCCGAACAGGAAGTAGACCCTTATGAAATGAATACCTGGTACGTGCCCTACAAGCCCGGTAAGTTGGAAGCCATCGGCTATAAAGACGGGAAAGTGGTTTCACGCGCCAAGGTAGAAACGACCAAGGAGCCTGTACGCCTCCAGCTTACCCCTTATCGGACGAGCCTGAAAGGAGACGGTCGTGACGCCATGCCCATCACCGTGGAAGCCTTGGACAAGAAAGGGCGACACGTGCCTACGGCCAACCTTATGGTGACGTTCGAAATCAGTGGCCCGGCACACATCATCGGCTTAGGCAACGGCAATCCGAATTGTCATGAAGCGGAGAAAGGAAACAAACGTAGTCTGTTCAACGGCTTGGCGCAAGTCATCATCCAAACCACAGAAGAAGCCGGAGAAATAACACTCACCGCCCATGCCGAAGGATTGAAACCTGCCACGCTGACCATCCCCGTGCATGAAGTCCCTCTGCCGCCCTTTGTCGCCGTAGAAAATCCGCCTATGTTGCTCGATGCCTGGAGCCTGTCACCCTTCTATGCCGGAAGACCCGATGTCACCCGTCCGCTGGCCGACAACGATATGAACACTTGGCAAGCCCTTTCGGCCTCCGCAGGAAAAGGATGGCTCCTGCCCGCCAATGCACAATACGTCATCTACCGCACCGTGTTTACTCCATATAAGGAATATCAAGACGAAGGTGGTACGCTGCTCTTCAAAAACGTGGCAGGCAAAGCCGAATTTTGGTTGAACGGAAAACTGATAGGCACAAAAGATGATGTAAACGAACGAGACTTCAAACTTAATTTCCCAGCCACGGAGAAGGAATGTGACTTACGAATACTACTACATAGTTCACCTCAAACCCACGTAGGACTGAAAGGAATAGTCATGTTACAGAGCAAATAAAAGCAAGAAACATACACATTCAAAGGAATGCAGATTTTATACATTGTATTGGGCGGATATGGTTTATTTATTAACTTTGCAATCTAAACAATATTCATCACCCAATGCAATGTATAAGATTATGAAAAAACAAATATTGACCCTGCTATTTTGTTGCTTCGCCCTGCTTACATGGGGAGCCTCAGACTTTGTATGGACATCGGGCAAACCTATGACCGTGGCTTGTCAAACTGACGAAGAGCCAGTCGTGCACGTTGCGCTCAATTTGTTCAAACGCGATTGCCAAGCGGTACTTTCGCAAGCATTCACCATCCGTGAAAACTCCGCCGACATCTGCGTGGGAACACATGGAAAGAGTAAATTAGTGGATGAAATGGCCCGGAAAGAAGGCATTGACCTTTCGGCGTTGACAAAAAGGCCCGAAGCCTTCCTCATCGCGGTACTTTCCGAAGGTCAAATCCTCGTGGTGGGAAGCGACAAGCGGGGCACGGCTTACGGTGTGCTGGAACTTTCACGCCTGATGGGCGTATCCCCCTGGGAGTGGTGGGCGGACGCTACCCCGCAAAAACGTGACGAATTCCGCCTTCCAGCCGGTTATTACCAAATGGAATCGCCCGACGTGCCTTACCGGGGCATCTTCATCAACGACGAGGATTGGGGACTCATGCCATGGAGTGGCACGAACTACGAACCTACAGACGTGAAAGGACAGATAGGTCCGCGCACCCACGAACGCATCTTCGAACTTCTGCTCCGCCTGCGCGCCAACACCTTTTGGCCTGCCATGCACGAATGCAGCGTGCCCTTCTTCTTCACCCCGGGCAACAAGGAAGTAGCCGATCGCTACGGCATCTACATCGGCACTTCGCATTGCGAGCCCATGGTACGCAACACCAACGGCGAATGGCGTCGGGTGGGCAAAGGTGAATACAACTACGTAACCAACCGCAAAAACGTGCTCGCCTTTTGGGAAGAACGAGTCAAACAACTCCGGCACTCGGATGACATCTACACCCTAGGCATGCGCGGTGTACACGATAGCGGCATGCAAGGAGCCAAGACTACGGAAGAGCAGAAAGCCGTCCTGACCCAGGTGCTGAAAGACCAACGTGAACTGCTGGCCAAATATCGGGAAGACGTAACGAAGGTACCCCAAGTGCTCATCCCCTATAAAGAAGTGCTGGATGTATACAACGCCGGACTGGAAGTGCCCGAAGACGTGACACTGATGTGGTGCGATGACAATTACGGATACATCACCCACTTCCCCACCCCCGAAGAAGCCGCACGCCCCGGAGGAAACGGCATTTATTATCACGCTTCCTACTGGGGACGCCCGCACGACTACTTGTGGCTCTCCACCCTCAGCCCCTACCTCATCTACCAGCAGATGAAGACTGCCTACGACAAAGGCATACGTAAGATGTGGATTCTGAACGTAGGCGACTTGAAGCCTGCTGAATATCAGATAGAATTGTTTATGGACATGGCTTGGGATATAGACAAAGTAGCAGACGAAGGAGTCACTGCCCATCTGCACGCCTTCCTCGCCCGTGAGTTTGGAAACACGACTGCATCCTATCTGCTTCCTATGATGCAGGAACATTATCGTCTGGCCCACATCCGCAAACCGGAGTTCATGGGAAACACGCGCACGGAGGAAAAAGACCCGAAATATAAAGTGGTATGCGACCTGCCCTGGAGTGAACCCTTCATCCGCATACGCTTAGCCGAATACCAACGCTTGGAAGACCAAGCCGCCGCATGGGGACGACGTATGCCCGAGGCCAAGCGCCAGGCCTACTATCAGTTGGTGCAATACCCCCTTCAAGGTGCCGCCGAGATGAACAAGAAATGCCTCTACGCCCAATTGGCCCGCCACGGAAAGGCCGACTGGAAGCAGAGTGAAGCCGCCTTCGACAGCATTGTTGCCCTGACCCGCACGTACAACACGCCCAAATGGAAAGGTATCATGGACTATAAGCCTCGAAACTTAGCCGTCTACCAGCCTATCCCTCAAACAAAAGCTGCAGAACCTTTGAAAGCAGAACGTCCCTGCCTCTATAAATGGAATGCATTAGAAGCTACGAAAGGCGACCTGCAAGTGTACGAAGGCCTCGGTTATGAAGGCATGGCCGCCGGAATCCCGGAAGGTAAGACTGCTACATTCCACCTCGATAATTGCCGGAAGGATTCAGTGGAAGTAGAACTCCGTTTTCTGCCCACCCATCCCGTGAACGGGAAAGACCTCCGCATACAAGTATCCTTGAACAGGCAAGAAACACCTCCCATCTCCTACCGCACCTACGGTCGTAGCGAAGAATGGAAAGTGAACATTCTTACCAACCAGGCCGTACGCCGCATGAAGTTCGCCATTAGTCCGAACCGTCCGAACACGCTTACCATAAAAGCATTGGACGAAGGCGTGGTGCTGGATCAAGTCTATGTATACTGACCATCATACTCATAAAGCCCAATGCTATAGGAAAAAATTACCCGTTTTATTTTGTAAAGCACAGGGTTTGTCGTATCTTTGCCCATCGAATAGCAACGAGAGCCGTGAGGCAATGTCCTCCTTCTTAATATATTCCCTGTTTTATTTATAAAGATTGAAGAATTATGAAAGGAATTATTCTTGCCGGTGGCAGTGCTACCCGTCTCTATCCGTTGTCAAAGGCTATCTCTAAGCAGATAATGCCTGTCTATGACAAACCCATGATTTACTACCCCCTTTCCACGCTGATGCTGGCCGGCATACGTGAGGTGCTTATTATTTCCACCCCGCGCGACTTGCCCATGTTCCGCGACCTGTTAGGCACGGGAGAGGAATTGGGGATGTCATTCTCGTACATTGTGCAGGAGAAACCCAACGGATTGGCACAAGCCTTTGTGCTGGGTGCAAACTTTCTGAATGGTGAACCAGGCTGCCTGATATTAGGGGACAATCTGTTTTACGGACAAGGTTTCTCCGCTATGCTTAGACGCGCCGCTTCCATCGAGAAGGGAGCCTGTATCTTTGGCTATTATGTGAAAGACCCGCGCGCTTACGGAGTTGTAGAGTTTGATGCCCAAGGAAAAGTGCTTTCACTAGAGGAAAAACCAGAGCAGCCGAAAAGCAACTACGCTGTCCCCGGACTTTACTTTTATGACGCTACGGTGACCGAGAAAGCCGCTTCGTTGAAACCCTCGGCAAGAGGCGAATATGAGATTACCGACCTGAACAAGCTCTATTTAGAAGAAGGCACCCTGAAGGTAGAACTCTTTGGCCGAGGTTTTGCATGGCTTGACACGGGCAATTGTGACAGTCTGCTCGAAGCCAGCAACTTTGTAGCCACCATCCAAAACCGTCAAGGTTTCCGGGTGAGCTGCATTGAGGAGATAGCTTGGCGCAAAGGTTGGATAGACTCAGCCCAACTTCACCACTTAGGCGAACAGTTAGGCAAGACGGAATATGGCCATTACCTGATGGAACTGGCCGCTTCACGCAAATAAAAAATTGAATGATATGAAAACTTATCTTGTAACAGGAGCTGCCGGATTTATAGGCGCCAATTTCATTAAATACATTCTAGCAAAGCACGATGATATTCAAGTAGTAATATTGGACGCGCTGACTTATGCCGGAAACTTAGGAACCATAGCCAAAGACATTGATAACGAACGTTGCTTCTTTGTGAAAGGAGACATTTGTGACCGCGCATTGGCCGATGAACTATTTGCCAAGTATAAATTCGATTACGTAGTGAATTTTGCTGCTGAAAGTCACGTGGACCGCAGCATCGAGAATCCGCAACTATTCCTGATAACCAATATCCTTGGCACACAAAATCTGCTGGATGCCGCCCGACGAGCTTGGGTAAACGGAAAGGATGAACAAGGCTATCCCACCTGGCGCAAAGGCGTGCGTTATCATCAGGTTTCTACCGATGAAGTCTATGGCTCGCTGGGTGCTGAAGGTTATTTTACCGAACAAACGCCACTATGTCCCCACAGTCCTTACAGTGCCTCCAAAACCAGTGCCGATCTTGTAGTGATGGCTTATCATGACACCTACAAAATGCCAGTAACTATCACCCGCTGCTCCAACAATTACGGACCTTATCACTTCCCGGAGAAACTGATACCACTGATTATCAAAAACATCTTGGAAGGGAAGAAGCTGCCTGTATATGGCGATGGAAGTAACGTACGCGACTGGCTCTATGTAGAAGACCATTGTAAAGCCATAGATATGGTGGTGCGCCAAGGACGCGAAGGCGAAGTATACAATGTAGGCGGACACAATGAAAAGACCAATCTGGAGATTGTGAAACTAACTATTGCCACCATCCGCCGCCTCATGACAGAGCATCCAGCTTACAGAGAAGTACTGAAGAAAAAAGACAAAGGAGCCGATGGGCAGATAGACATCAGCTGGATAAACGATGATTTGATAACCTTTGTAAAAGACCGTTTGGGACACGACCAACGATACGCCATCGACCCTACCAAGATAAAGAACGAACTAGGATGGTATCCCGAGACCCGCTTTGAAATAGGCATCGTGAAAACCATCGAATGGTATCTCAATAATCAAGCGTGGGTAGAAGAGGTAACCAGCGGTGATTATCAAAATTACTACGAACGCATGTATGGCAAACGCTAATTACTAATAGCCACACTCAGTAGTAACCCCAAGAACAGCATATTGCGTGAAGTTTCGCCCAATATGCTGTTCAATTTTTCTCCTTCTCGTATTTGCACCATTTTACGCCACGTCAAACTATGCAGATAGAAGTAAACGCAAGGTGCCCAAATGAACTCCATCCACGTAATCCGGCCCGTAAACACCAATCCGATACACACCAATACGGCCGCGATACCCAATCCTAGATACATACCCGCACCAAAACGTTCGCCATAGCGTGCCACCAGCGTCAACTTGCCGCTCAGCCGGTCTTGTTCACGGTCACGATAATTATTGATGGTAAGCAAAGTATCAATCACAAAGCCTGAAATAGCTGACAGCAACAGAACATCTATATTTAAATCTCCTGCTTGTACATAATAAGTGCCGCCTACGGGAATGAATCCGAAAAATACCAATACCAATACATCACCCCACCCATGATAGGACAATACCGTTGTATAGAGAAAGGCGAACAACAGACACATCACCCCCAGTAGTATTAATTCCCAACCTCCGTGTGGCAGATTACCCCATGTCGTGTAAAGCACTCCCAAGCCACAAAAGCAAGCAAAGGTCAGCGTCACACAGATGCCTATGCGCATAGCCCTAGGTGTTATCCATCCTTCGGCACAAGCTCGCTTCGGCCCCAAACGGTCTTCACGATCCGTCCCCTTCTGGAAGTCGAATAAATCGTTGATAAAGTTTGCCGCTATCTGCATAAAGAAAGCAAACAGCAGACACAACATAGCCGGAGCTGTCTCGAACACCCGGTCGGAAAAGGCCAGCGCACAGCCCAGCAATACAGGAATAAAAGCTGCGGTCAGCGTTTTAGGACGCGCGGCCAGCAACCATGCTTTGAGAGAATTAGTATGTATCATAAGCACATTTATTATTCAATTACACCACAAAGGTAATGCAAAAATGAAGATTATGAAAATCCATTTTCAAATCATAATAACAGCTAAGACTAAGTCAACCGCTCGTACACCCGCGGATGGAGGAAATAACGGATGTCCTTCCCTTCCGCCAAGGCTTGGCGGATGAACGTGGAGCTGATTTCGAACACGGGGGATTGCACCAGACGCACCTGCGGAGGAAGCGTCAAAGCGTCTACCGGATAGCCGGGACGCGGATAGACAAGGATGGGATTTTCCGCCACGAGGCGGTCGGACTGATACCAGCGGGGAAAGGAAAGCCAGTTGTCCGAACCGATAATCAGGTGGAAAGTAACCGTCGGATAAGCCTCTTTCAGTTTCTCAAAGGTGTGGATGGTATAGGAGGGCCGGGGAAGATGAAACTCGAAGTCAGACGCACGGAACTTGGGATAATCCTCTACGGCCAGCCGCACCAACTCCAAACGGAGTTCATCGGGCATCAGGTCCTGCCCCACCTTGAAAGGATTGCGGGGTGTGACGAGAAACCAAAGCTCGTCCAGCCCCTCGAACTCGCACAGGTAATTGGCCAACGCCAGATGCCCAATGTGGATGGGGTTGAACGAACCGCTGAAGATACCTACGTCCATACTTTTTTCTACCTATTTTTCTATTTTCTTCCCGCGCAGGGCCTGCCAAGCCGTGACGGCGTTGAACAAACAGATAACCAACACCAACAACATGCATATCCCGATGGTCATGTCATCGTAATAGAAATGAACCGCACTTATGACCACCGAGCATATCGCAAGGATGGAGTTGATGATGAGCAGGGCTTTGTTCAGCTTAGGATTGTTGTTGCGCGGAGCCAATTGGTTTTTGAGTCCGCCGTTTTCGTAAGAGCTCATACTGATAGAAATTTCTTGATTAAACACAATGTTTCGGCCTTGGCCTTCTCCAAGTCGTCATTCACTATAATATGGTCGAACTTCGGCGCAAAGCTCAATTCGTATTGAGCCTTGGCGATGCGGGCATCGATCACATCGGGCGCATCGGTGCCACGGCCCTCTAAGCGGCGGCGCAACTCCTCAATGGAGGGCGGCTGGATGAAGACGGACAAGGCACGGTCGCCATAGAACTGCTTGATGTTGCATCCGCCTACCACGTCTACATCGAACACCACGTTTTGCCCCTCGGCCAGTTGCTTCTCTACCTGCGACTTCAACGTGCCGTAGAAGCGGTCTTTGTACACTTCTTCATACTCTAAGAAATCGCCCGCGGCAATGCGTTGGCGAAATTCCTCCGGTGAGAGGAAAAAATATTCCACGCCATCGCGTTCCGTACCCCGCGGAGGACGGCTGGTAGCGGAGATGGAAAACGCCAGATTCAGATTCTGCGTCAACAGATAGTTGATGATGGTGGACTTGCCCGAACCGGACGGGGCGGAAAATATAATCAGTTTACCCATAATGCTAATGTGATAATGTGACAATATGCTAATGTGATAATGTGATAAAAAACAATAGGCTTGCGTGCCGCAGGGCATTAGCACATTGGCATATTCATCACATTAGCACATATAAAAAATTACATGACGTTCAACACTTGCTCCTTGATTTGCTCCAGTTCGTCCTTCATCTGCACCACAATCTTCTGCATCTCGGCATGGTTGGACTTGCTGCCCAAGGTATTGATTTCGCGCCCCATCTCCTGGGCGATGAAGCCCAGCTTCTTGCCTTGGCCGTTACCGTTCTCCAGCGTCGTGATGAAGTATTGCAGGTGGTTGCTCAGACGTTGCTTTTCCTCGTTGATGTCCAGTTTTTCTATATAATAGATAAGCTCCTGCTCCAGGCGATTCTTGTCGTAATCCACGCTGACGGTCTTTTCAATTGATTCGACTATGCGGTCTTTAATCTTGCTTACACGTTCCTTCTCGTAAGGCTCCACTTCGGCAAGCAGGCGGGTGATGTTGGCTATTTTCTCACGGAACTTCTTCTCCAAAGCGGCTCCTTCCTGTTTGCGGAACTCCACCAGACGGGTCAACGCTTCCTCTACGGCCGCATGCACTTTCACCCATTCTTCCTCGTTCAGTTCCTGCGTCTCATTCTTCGTCATCACGTCCGGCAGACGCAACAAGGTGCTGAACCAATCCGTGGGTTCGGGGATGCCCGTCGCCGAGGCTATCTCTCTGATACGCTTATAGTAAGCAGACACCAGTTCTTGGCTGATGGGGGTCGCGGATTGTTCAGTATCTTTCTTCTCCACCCACAAGGTAAAGTCCACCTTGCCACGCTCCAGTGCCTTAGCCAATTCGTTACGGATTTCCATCTCTTTCTCCCTGTAAGCGGGAGCGATGCGGGTAGAGAGGTCCATCGCTTTGCTGTTAAGCGATTTTATCTCCACGTTTACTTTCTTATCGGGAAGTTCGACCATGGCTTTACCATAGCCAGTCATTGATTGTATCATAATGCTTCTTAACTTTTGCGCAAAAATACGGGATTATTTTAATTAGTGAAAATAATCATGTAAATTTGTCAGCTGATTTAATATATAATAGATGTATTAAGAATTATGTCATGTATCTTACATATTGAGACTTCTACTTCCGCCTGCTCGGTGGCACTGAGCCAGGACGGACAGAATTTGTTCGAGAAAAAAGACTTGAACGGTCCTTCCCACAACGTGGTGTTAGGCGTGTTTGTGGACGAAGCGCTTTCGTTTGCCGACAGCCATGCCATCCCCGTGGATGCCGTAGCGGTCAGTTGCGGACCGGGGTCGTACACAGGCTTGCGCATCGGCGTATCCATGGCCAAGGGCATCTGCTACGGACGTAACCTGCCGCTCATCGGATTGCCAACGCTGAAAGTGCTGTGCGTGCCCGTATTGCTCTATCACGACGAGTTGCCGGACGACGCCCTGCTTTGCCCCATGATAGACGCCCGCCGCATGGAAGTGTATGCCGCCATCTACGACCGTGCCCTCCGCCCCGTGCGCGACATTGCGGCGGACATTGTGGACGAAAATACCTACCGGGAGTTTCTCGAAACAAAGCCCGTGTATTTCTTTGGCAATGGCGCGGCCAAATGCTCGCAAAGCCTGAAGCATCCCAACGCGCACTTCATCGAAGGCATACAGCCCCTGGCAAGCATGATGGCACCCCTGGCCGAGAAGGCCATGGCCGAAGGGAAATTTGAAGACGTGGCCTACTTCGAGCCTTTCTACCTGAAAGAGTTCGTGGCCGGTAAACCGAAAAAACTTATTTAATGATGAATCTCTGTAACTTAATCATTGACGACATGCAATATAACACTCAACAAAAAAAGATGGCCTTGCCCGAATACGGCCGAAGCATCCAAAACATGGTGGATTATGCGGTAACCATCCAAGACCGCGCCGAGCGCCAGCGTTGCGCCAACACCATCATCAACATCATGGGCAACATGTTTCCCCATCTGCGCGACACGCCCGACTTCAAGCATAAACTTTGGGACCACCTGGCCATCATGTCCGACTTCAAGCTGGACATCGACTATCCCTACGAAGTCATCCGCAAAAACGAACTGGACACCAAACCGGAACCCATCCCCTACCCCAGCAACAAGATGCATTACCGCCACTACGGGCGAACGCTGGAGGTGCTGATAAAGAAAGCGTGCGAACTGCCCGAAGGCGATGAGAAGCAAAATCTCGTGGCCCTCATCTGCAACCACATGAAGAAGGACTACATGACGTGGAACAAAGACACGGTGGACGACCAGAAGATAGCCGAAGACCTGATGGAATTGTCCGAAGGCAAGCTGCAACTCACCCCCGAACTGCTGCGGCTGATGAAGGAGCGCATCGACATCTACTACCGCCCCAAGGTGAACAACCTGAACAACCGCAACAACCGGAACAACAATAACAAGAAGAAAAACAAATAAACCAATATGGCATCATTCATCATAGAAGGCGGGCATCGCCTGGCGGGCGACATCACCCCGCAGGGAGCCAAAAACGAGGTGCTGCAAATCATCTGCGCCACCTTGCTGACTGATGAGGAAGTGACCGTGCACAACGTGCCCGACATCCTGGACGTGAACAACCTCATCCAGCTCATCCGCGACATGGGCGTCAGCGTTTCCAAACTGGGCATAGACTCATACCGCTTCCGGGCGGCACAGGTGGACATGGAATATCTGGGAAGCGATGAATTCCTGAAGAAATGCGCCAGCCTACGCGGCTCGGTCATGCTGGTAGGTCCCCTGCTGGCACGCTTCGGCAAGGCCGTCATCTCGCGCCCCGGAGGCGACAAGATAGGACGCCGACGCCTGGACACGCACTTCATCGGCATCCAACGGCTGGGCGCATCCTTCCGCTATGATGAAGAACGAAGCGCGTACGAGATAACCGCCCCCCACCTGACGGGCACTTACATGCTGCTGGACGAAGCCTCCGTCACCGGCACGGCCAACATCGTCATGGCGGCCGTCCTGGCAAAAGGCCGCACCGTCATCTACAACGCCGCCTGCGAACCCTACGTGCAACAACTCTGCCACCTGCTGAACCGCATGGGGGCGCAGATACAGGGCATCGCCTCCAACCTGCTCACCATCGACGGCGTGGAGCAACTGCACGGCACGGAACACACCGTCCTGCCGGACATGATTGAGGTGGGTAGCTTCATCGGCATGGCGGCCATGACGCAGAGCGAACTGACCATCAAGAACGTGTCGCACCAGCACTTAGGCATCATCCCCGAAAGTTTCCGCCGCCTCGGCATCCGCCTGGAGCAACGGGGCGACGACATCTACGTGCCCGCACAGGACACCTACGAGATTGAGTCGTTCATGGACGGCTCCATCATGACCATCGCCGACGCGCCCTGGCCGGGCCTGACGCCCGACCTGCTGAGCGTGATGCTCGTGGTGGCCACGCAGGCCAAGGGCAGCGTGCTCATCCACCAGAAGATGTTCGAGAGCCGTCTGTTCTTCGTGGACAAACTCATCGACATGGGCGCGCAAATCATCCTCTGCGACCCGCACCGCGCCGTAGTCATCGGCCACGACCACGGATTTAAGTTACGTGGAGGCAACATGACTTCACCGGACATCCGCGCCGGCATCGCCCTGCTCATCGCCGCCCTGAGCGCCGACGGCATCAGCCGCATACACAACATCGAGCAGATTGACCGGGGGTATCAGGACATCGAAAAGAGACTGAACGCCATCGGGGCGAGAATCACGAGAATATAGAGAGGTATGAATAAGAAATATTTCAACATACGGATGAGTCGGCCACCGAAAGGCTCCCTTAGTGGCCACCTCGGCCTCCCCTTAGTAGCTACCTCGACACCTTCTTGGTGGCCACCTCGACACCGCCTCGGTAGCTACCTTTATAAAGCATAGACAATCAAGAAGTTACGGAGAAGAACGAAAAAGAAAGGAATCTTTACACGAAACAGGAATGATACGCAGAGACGAAGTATATAAAATAGGTATATTAAACAAGCCCCACGGCGTGCGGGGCGAACTGCTGTTCACCTTCACGGACGACATCTTCGACCGCGTGGAGGCGGACTACATTGTCTGCCTCATGGACGGCATCCTCGTGCCCTTCTACATCGAAGAGTACCGCTTCCGCACGGACACCACCGCCCTCATCAAGCTGGAGGACGTGGACACCGCCGAGCAGGCGCGCCGCTTCACCAACGTGGAAGTCTACTTCCCCGTCCACCACGCCCGCCAGGCCGAAGAGGAAGGCGAACTGACGTGGAGTTACTTCACAGGCTTCCGCATGGAGGAGGTACACCACGGACATTTGGGCGAAGTGACGGACGTGGACACTTCGACCGTCAACACCTTATTTATAATAGACCACAACGGGGAAGAGCTGCTCATCCCCGCACAGGAGGAGTTCATCACCGACATCGACCACGAGCACCGCGTCATCACCGTCAGCCTGCCCGAAGGTTTGTTGAATATAGATAATGTAGAAGAGGCATGAGCACGAAGAGAAAGAAACGCAAGCACTGGTGGCACAACATCCGCTTCAAGTATCGCCTGACCATCACCAACGAAAACACGCTGGAGGACATCGTCACCCTGCACGTGTCGAAGCTGAACGGGCTGTCGTGGCTGGTGTTCGTGCTGGGCCTGCTGTTCGTCGTCGCTTCGCTCATCGTGGCCTATACCCCCCTGCGCAACTATCTGCCCGGCTACATGAACAGCGAGATACGCTCGCAAGTGGTGGACAACGCCCTGCGCGCCGACTCCCTGCAACAGGCGTTGACGCGGCAGAACCTCTACATCATGAACATACAGGACATCTTCCGGGGCGACGTGCGCACGGACACGGTGCAATCCATCGACTCGCTCACCGCCCTGCGCCGCGACTCGCTGATGGAGCGCACCCAGCGCGAAGAAGAATTCCGCCGCCAATACGAGGAGCGCGAGAAATACAACCTGAGCGCGCTGACCTCACGCTCGGATGCGGAAGGCATGATATTCTATCCGCCCACACGGGGCATCGTATCATCGCCCTTCAACCCGGACGCCCGCCACTTTGGCACCGACATAGCCGCCACGCCGGGCGAAAGCGTGCTGGCCGTGCTGGACGGTACGGTTATCCTCAGCACCTACACCGCCGAGACGGGATATGTCATCCAGATACAGCACCACCAGAACTTCATCTCCACTTACAAGCATTGCGGCTCGTTGCTGAAGCGCGAGGGCGACACGGTGAAGGGAGGCGAGGCCATCGCCCTGGTGGGCAACACCGGAGAACTGACCACCGGCCCCCACCTGCACTTTGAGTTGTGGCACAGGGGGAGGCCCGTCGACCCGGTGCAGTACATTGTGTTTTAGCAGACAGATAAAATAAGAATATAAGAGACAAAGATATGAAGAAACAGATAGCCATACTCGGTTCCACCGGCTCCATCGGCACCCAGGCCTTGCAGGTCATTGAGGAGCATTCCGACCTGTACGAAGCCTACGTGCTGACGGCGGGCAACCAGGTGGACAAGCTCATCGAACAGGCACGGAAATTCCGGCCCGAAGCCGTGGTGATAGCCAACGAGGCGCACTATCCCCGCCTGAAGGAAGCCCTGGCCGACCTCCCCATCAAGGTGTATGCCGGCGAGGACGCCCTCTGCCAGATTGTGCAGGACACGTCCATCGACATGGTGCTGACCGCCCTGGTGGGCTACGCCGGACTGCGCCCCACGATGAACGCCATCCGCGCCCGCAAGCCCATCGCCCTGGCCAACAAGGAGACGCTGGTCGTGGCCGGTGAACTCATCAACGAACTGGCACGGGTGAACGGCACCCCCATCCTCCCGGTAGACTCCGAGCACTCCGCCGTGTTCCAATGCCTGGCGGGCGAGATAGGCAACCCCATCGAGAAGGTGATACTCACCGCATCGGGCGGCCCCTTCCGCACCTTCACCCGCGAGCAGCTGGCCACCGTCACCAAGGAGCAGGCCCTGCGCCACCCCAACTGGGCCATGGGCGCCAAGATAACCATTGACTCCGCCTCCATGATGAACAAGGGCTTTGAGGTTATCGAGGCCAAATGGCTTTTCGGCGTGCGTCCGGAGCAGATAGAGGTGGTGGTACACCCACAGTCGGTCATCCACTCCATGGTGCAGTTCGAGGACGGAGCGGTGAAAGCGCAGCTGGGTATGCCAGACATGCGCCTGCCCATCCAGTACGCCTTCTCCTACCCCGACCGCATCCACGCCTCGTTCCCCCGGCTGGACTTCCACACGTGTACCAGCCTCACCTTCGAGCAGCCCGACCCCGAACGCTTCCGCAACCTTGCCTTAGCCTACGAGGCCCTGCACCGGGGGGGCAACATGCCCTGCATCGTCAACGCCGCCAACGAAGTCTGCGTGCGGGCTTTCCTGGAAGACCGCGTGTCATTCTTGGGCATGAGCGACGTCATCGCCGAAACCATGCAGCGTGTGCCGTTCATCACCAAGCCCACGTACGAGGACTATGTGCAGACCGATGCCGAAGCACGCCGGATGGCTGAAGAAATATTGACAGACAAGTCCTAAGGAACACCCCCTTTTCCCGTTAAACCCTGACGACACCCTCGTGGGGGTTTAACGACACCCTCGTGAGGGTTTAACGAGGGGCTCGTGGGGGTTCAACGAGAAACCCGTGGGGGACAGACGAAATAGCCATTGATTATCAATGGATTACAAAACAAAGAGAAAACAAATAAGTACAAACAAGAAAAGTAATAATTAAAGACAAATGGAAACATTCCTTATCAAGGCCCTGCAACTCATCCTGAGCCTTTCGCTCCTGGTGATTATCCACGAGATGGGGCACTTCCTCTTCGCCAAGCTGTTCAAGACGCGGGTAGAGAAATTCTGCCTCTTCTTCGACCCTTGGTTCACCCTCTTTAAATTCAAACCGAAGAAAAGCGAGACGGAGTATGCCCTCGGCTGGCTCCCGCTGGGCGGATACGTCAAAATCAGTGGCATGATAGACGAGTCGATGGACACCGAACAGATGAAGCAGCCTGTCAAGCCGTGGGAGTTCCGCGCTAAGCCCGCCTGGCAACGCCTGCTCATCATGGTGGGCGGCGTGGTGTTCAACTTCCTGCTGGCCATCTTCATCTACTCGATGATACTCTTCGCCTGGGGCGATGCCTACATCCCCGTACAGAAGGCGCCGCTGGGCATGGACTTCAACGAGACAATGCACCAAGTGGGCTTCCGTGACGGCGACGTGCTCATCAGCGCCGACGGCGTGCCCTTCGAGCGCATGGGCACCGACCTGCTGACCGGCATTGTGGACGCCCGCCAAGTCACCGTGCTGCGCGACGGACAACCCGCCTCGGTCTACATCCCCGACAATCTGATGGACCGCCTCCTGGCAGACAGCACCCGCTTTGCCGACTTCCGCTACCCCTACGTAGTGGACAGCTTGGCCGCAGGAGGTCCCGCCCAATTGGCCGGACTCCAGCCGGGCGACAGCATCACGCACATGGACGGACGGAGCATCTCCTTCCAGGACTTCCTGCTGACTATGGCCGAACGCCGCACTCGGGCCGAAACCGCCACGACGGACGACAGCCTGCGCACCGCCCTACGCCAAGTCAACCTGACCTACGTGCGCAATGGCCTGACCCACGACCTGACCTTAGAGGCTGACACCGCCTTCAAGGTGGGCGTCTATGCCGTGATGCAGACCGACCGCCTCTTGCCCGTGGTGCAGAAGGAATACACGTTCTTCGCCTCCATCCCCGCCGGTATTGAGCTGGGCGTCAACACCCTGGCCGGATATGTCGACCAGATGAAGTACCTCTTCTCCAAGGAAGGGGCCAAACAGTTGGGCGGCTTCGGCACCATCGGCAGCATCTTCCCCGCCACGTGGGACTGGCACCAGTTCTGGTACATGACGGCCTTCCTCAGCATCATCCTCGCCTTCATGAACATCCTGCCCATCCCGGCCTTAGACGGCGGGCACGTGCTCTTCCTCATCTACGAGATTGTGGCACGCCGCAAGCCCAGCGACAAGTTCATGGAGCGGGCGCAGATGGCGGGCATGTTCCTGCTCTTCGCCTTGCTGATATGGGCGAATCTGAACGATGTACTGAGATTTCTGTTTTAGATAATTCTTAGCAATAAATATGAGTATGGACACACAAACAGCCGATAGCATCGTCATCATCCCGACATACAACGAGCGGGAGAATATCGAGCGCATCATCCGGGCCGTATTCGCCCTGGAGCACGGCTTCCACATACTGGTCATCGAGGACGGTTCGCCCGACGGCACGGCCGGCATCGTGAAAGACTTGCAGAAAGAATTCCCCGAACGTCTGTTCATGATAGAGCGTAGCGGCAAGCAAGGCCTTGGCACGGCTTATATCACCGGCTTCCGTTGGGCATTAGAACATGCTTATGAATACATCTTCGAGATGGATGCGGACTTCAGCCACAACCCCAATGACTTGCCCCGCCTCTACAAGGCATGTGCCGAGGAAGGCGCCGACCTGAGTATCGGCTCGCGCTACGTAAGCGGGGTGAACGTGGTGAACTGGCCCATGGGGCGGGTACTGATGTCTTACTTCGCCTCGAAGTACGTGCGTCTCATCACCGGACTGCCTATACACGACACAACGGCGGGCTTCGTGTGCTACCGCCGCCGGGTGTTACAGACCATCCCACTCGACCACATCCGCTTCAAAGGTTACGCTTTTCAGATAGAGATGAAGTTCACCGCCTACAAATGCGATTTCCGGGTAAAGGAAGTGCCCGTCATCTTTATCAATCGCGAGCTGGGCACCTCGAAGATGAACTCAAGTATCTTTGGCGAAGCCGTCTTCGGCGTCATCCGCCTGAAGTGGGACAGTTGGTTTAAGAAATACCCCCAAAAGAATGAAGAATGAGGAAGGAAGAATTAAGAATAAAGCTACATCCCTCCGCAGGGCATTCTTCATTCTTAATTCTTCATTCTTAATTAAAAAATATACAATGAAACGTACACTGATACACAACGCCCTCATCGTCAACGAAGGCACCACAACGCAAGGCTCCGTGGTCATCACCGCCCAGGGCACCATAGCCGAAGTATTGACCCACGGCAAACCCCTCTCCGCTCCTTGTGACGAAACGATAGACGCCACGGGATGTTACCTGCTTCCCGGCATCATCGATGACCATGTACACTTCCGCGACCCCGGATTGACTTATAAAGCCGACATCCTGAGCGAGAGCCGGGCGGCGGCTGCGGGAGGCGTAACCAGCATCATGGACATGCCCAACACCGTGCCTCAAACCACCACCCTTGAAGCATTGGAACAGAAACTCGCCCTGCTGGATGAACGATGTATCGTAAACCACTCGTGCTACTATGGCGCCACGAACGACAATAGCGCGGACTTTGCCCGTTTGGACAAGAACCGTGTATGCGGCGTCAAGCTCTTCATGGGCTCCAGCACCGGCAACATGTTGGTAGACCGCTCAGACAGCCTGCGTGCCGTCTTCGGAGGTACCGACCTGCCCATAGCCGCCCATTGCGAGGACACGGCCACCATCCGCAAGAATACAGAGAAATACAAAGCCCAATATGCCGATGAGGAAGATGTGCCCGTGGGCAAGCATCCCAACATCCGCTCCTCGGCCGCCTGCTATGCCTCGTCCAGTCTGGCTGTACAGTTGGCACGCGAAGCCGGAGCACGCCTGCATTTGCTCCACCTCTCCACCGCCCGCGAAATAAGTTTATTAGAGGCGGGGCCCGTGGAAGGCAAGCACATTACGGGTGAAGCATGCGTGGCTCACTTAATGTTTAGCCAAGCCGATTATCGCACGTTAGGTACTCTTATTAAATGCAATCCGGCCGTGAAAAGCAAAGCCGACCGGAATGCCCTGCGTAAGGCTGTCAATGACGAGATAATAGACGTCATCGCCACCGACCACGCCCCGCACCTGATAACCGAAAAGAAAGGCGGCGCCCTGAAAGCCATGTCGGGGATGCCTATGGTGCAATTCTCGCTCGTAAGCATGCTCCAATTGGTGAACGAAGGTGTCTTCACTATCGAGAAAATTGTGGAGAAGATGTGCCACGCCCCTGCCCGCCTCTTCCATATCCGCCAACGGGGATTTATCCGTGAAGGATATCAGGCGGACCTGGTGCTGGTGCGCCCCGACTCGCCTTGGACGCTGGACAAGAGTCTCATCCTGAGCAAGTGCGGCTGGAGTCCCTTGGAAGGACGCACGTTCGATTGGCACGTGGAGCGTACCCTTGTCAACGGACACACGGTATATGACGGACAGCAAGTAGACGAAACCTATCGGGGAGAAGCACTCACGTTTGAACGATGAACCGTTTTATTTACTCCGTCCAAGAGGTGACGCCCTACATCCATTGGATTTACTTTTTCCATGCGTGGGGCTTCAAACCGTCCGCCGTCCATACGCCCGAAGCTGAAGGACTTCGGACGGACGCCTTAGCCATGCTAAGCGAGTTGGAAGGACACCTGCACGTACAGAGCCTGTGCCGCCTGTGCCAGGCTTATGCGGACGGAGATGACTTGATACTGGACGGGATGCGTTTCCCCCTGCTACGCCAACAGATGCCTCGCACTCAAAGAGAGCCTCACCTCTGCCTGAGTGACTTTGTACGCCCGTTCGCCTTGGGTAAGCCCGACACGGTGGGCGTATTCGCCTCCTCTGTCTCCGGCGATGTGGCCGCCGAGGACGACCCTTACCGAAAGCTTTTGGCGCAAACCCTGGCCGACCGTCTGGCCGAAGCCGCCACGGAGAAGATGCACCAATACGTGCGCCGAACGCTCTGGGGCTATGTGCCCGACGAACAGTTGGACATCCCGTCCCTACTGACAGGAAACTTCCAAGGCATACGCCCTGCGGTAGGCTATCCATCGTTGCCCGACCAATCGGTCAATTTCCTGATAGACCGCCTGCTCGACATGAAACAGATAGGCATCACCCTGACCGAAAACGGAGCCATGCACCCCTCGGCCTCCGTCAGCGGGCTGATGCTTGCCCATCCCGCCGCACGCTATTTCGCCATAGGCCCCATCGGGCGCGACCAGTTGGAGGACTACGCCCGGCGTCGTGGAATGCCCATTGAACAAATGGAAAAGTTCTTGGGAGCAAACTTAAAAAACGAATCAATTTAATAAAAACAACTTATGCACCGAATCACACTCATCCTCATCCTGTTTTTGTTCCTGCCGGACATCTACATCTATTTTGTCTACCTCGTGCGCAAGACGAAACGTCACAGTTTACTTTGGGCCTACTGGACTCCCACCCTCTTGCTCACCGCCGCCTACATCTATTATCTCTACTTAGGCGGCGCCAACGCCATGTCCCACAACGCGCATGCCATTGGTGTCTTAGCCGTTATCACGCTCCTATTGGCGGCCCCTAAAACAATCTTCATGCTCTGCTCCTTAGTGGGCATGGGCGTGCGCTTGGTCTTCCGGCGGTGTCCGCTCCGTCCTTTCACCTTAACGGGGCTTGCACTGGCACTCATCAGCTTCGGCAACATCCTCTACGGCTCCACCGAAGGCATCCGCCATTTTCAGGTGAAGGAAGTGACCTACGAATCGGATCGCCTGCCCCAAGGTTTCGACGGTTACCGTATCGTGCAACTGTCCGACATACACATCGGCAGCTGGGAAGGCAAGGAAGCCGACATCGAGCGGATGGTGAACTTAGCCAACGCACAGAAAGCCGACCTCATCGTCTTCACCGGTGACTTGGTGAACCAACAAAGCCGCGAGTTGGACGGATTCACCTCCATTCTTTCCCGCCTCCACGCACCGGACGGGGTATATTCCATCTTAGGCAATCACGACTATGGCACTTACTACCGCTGGGCTAACGCCAAAGAAGAGACCGACAACCTGCAACACCTCAAAGACCTGCAACAGGGCATGGGCTGGCGCATGCTGAACAACGCCCACGCTATATTGCGCCATCAAGGGGACAGCATCGCCCTTATCGGTGTGGAGAACGATGGCGAGCCTCCTTTCTCCCAACATGCCGACCTGCCCCACGCCTTGCAAGGAACACGGGGCATGTTCAGCATCCTACTGAGCCACAACCCCACGCATTGGCGTCGTCAGGTGTTGCCTGAGTCGGACATCGACCTCATGCTTTCCGGCCACACGCACGCCATGCAGATGAGCCTCTTCGGCCACTCCATCGCCTCGTTAAGATACCCCGAATGGTCAGGCATGTATTATGAAGGACAACGTGCCCTCTATGTCAACGTAGGCATCGGCTACGTCGGGCTGCCCTTCCGTTTCGGCGCCTGGCCGGAGATTACGGTGATAACATTGAAATGTATCTAAAATGGATTTAATAACGATTATGGCACACTATGACTTGATAACCATCCTGGGACCTACGGCATCGGGCAAAACGCCTTTTGCCGCGGCGCTGGCCGCACGGTTAGGGAGCGAAATCATCAGTGCGGATTCGCGCCAGGTGTATCGGGGCATGGACTTGGGCACGGGCAAGGATTTGGCGGATTATACCGTAGACGGACAGCGCGTGCCCTACCACCTGATAGACATCGCCGCCCCGGGCTACAAATACAACGTCTTTGAGTACCAAAGAGACTTCCTAAGTGCCTACAAGGACATTACTTCGCGAGGGATTGACCTGCCCATCCTTTGCGGGGGTACGGGACTATACCTGGAAGCGGTGCTCAAAGGCTACCGACTGATACCCGTGCCGGAGAATCCGGAGCTTCGCGCCCGCCTGGCCAACAAGTCTTTGGAGGAGCTGACTGAAATTCTAAGCCATTACAAAACCCTGCACAATACGACGGACGTGGACACGGCTAAACGAGCCATCCGCGCCATCGAGATAGAAGAATACTATCTGCGTACCCCGGTGAGCGAACGAGAATTTCCTCACCTAAATAGTCTCATCATCGGCGTGGACATCGACCGGGAGGCTCGCAGGGAGAAGATAACCCGCCGCCTCCGGCAACGCTTGGACGAAGGCATGGTGGACGAAGTAAGAAACCTGATACAAAGCGGCATCGTCCCCGAAGACCTTATTTATTACGGGCTGGAGTATAAATACCTGACCCTCTACGTCACGGGGAAGCTGACCTACAACGAGATGTTCACCCAACTGGAAACGGCCATCCACCAATTCGCCAAACGCCAGATGACATGGTTCAGAGGCATGGAGCGGCGCGGATTTACCATCCATTGGGTAAACGCACAATTGCCTATGGAAGAAAAGATTGCCTTTGTACAAGAAAAACTCAAAGAGAATTAGTACATTTGCGGGCGACATTCTCACCAATGAGAGGAGAAAAAAAGAATGACTATGAGCAAGACACCAGATAAATGGGGCATCATCTACAACCCCAAGGCAGGCACCCGCAAGGTGCAGAAACGTTGGAAGGAAATCAAAGCCTACATGGATAGCCGGGGCGTGAGCTACGACTATGTGCAATCCGAAGGCTTCGGTTCGATGGAACGGCTGGCGGGCATACTGGCCAACAATGGGTACCGCACCATCGTCATCGTAGGCGGAGACGGTGCCTTGAACGATGCCATCAACGGCATCATGCACTCCGACGCGCCCGACAAGCAGGAAATAGCCCTCGGCATCATCCCCAACGGCATAGGTAATGACTTTGCCGACTATTGGGACATGAGTTCGGAGTACAAAGAGGCGGTGGACTGCATCATTCACGGGCGACGCCGGCGCATTGATGTGGGCACATGCCATTACTACGACGGGCATCAGCATCTGACGCGCTATTTCCTCAACGCCATCAACATCGGCCTCGGAGCACGCATCGTGAAAATCACCGACCAATGCAAACGTTTCTGGGGCGTGAAGTATCTTTCTTATTTCATGGCATTGCTCTCTCTCATCTTCGAACGGAAACTACATCGCATGCACCTGAAGATAAACGATGAGCACATACGCGGCCGCATCATGAGCGTCTGTATAGGCAGTGCCAGCGGATGGGGACAAACGCCCAGCGCCGTGCCCTACAACGGGTGGCTGGACGTGTCCGTCATCTATCGGCCGGAGTTACGCCAGCTATGGGCAGGCTTATGGATGCTGATACAGGGACGCATCCTCAACTACAAGATGGTACACCCCTACCGCACCCAACACGTCAAAGTGCTTCGCGCGCAGAACGCTCCGGTAGACTTGGACGGACGCATCCTCGACCGCCATTTCCCCCTGGAGATTGGCATACTGCATGAAGCCATTACATTAATTATCCCGGATTAAACTACATTTTATACCAATAAAGACATGAGACATCTTATTAAAACCATGGTCGTAGCCGCGACATTAGTGTTCGGCTGCACAGGTATGGCCTTTGCCCAGCAAATGCCTTCCATCCCGGTTGACCCGAACGTACGCATCGGGAAACTGGATAACGGACTGACATATTACATCCGTCACAACGAGAAGCCCGAAAACCGTGTGGAGTTCTACATCGCGCAGAAGGTAGGTTCCATCCTCGAAGAACCGCAACAACGCGGATTGGCGCACTTCCTGGAGCACATGGCATTCAACGGCACGAAGAACTTCCCCGGCGATGAGCGCGGCTTGGGCATCGTGCAGTGGTGCGAAACGAAGGGCATCAAGTTCGGCACCAACCTCAACGCCTACACTTCGGTAGACGAGACAGTGTACAACATCAGCAACGTACCCAGCACCAATCCCGCCGTGGTAGACTCCTGCCTGCTCATCCTGCACGACTGGAGCAACGCCATCCTGCTGTCCGACAAGGAAATTGACAAGGAGCGCGGTGTCATCCATGAAGAGTGGCGCAGCCGCAACATCGGCATTATGCGCCTCATCACGGAAGCCCAACCGACCCTTTATCCCGACTCGAAGTATGCCGACTGCATGCCCATCGGCAGCATCGATGTGATAGACAACTTCCCCTACCAGGCCATACGCGACTACTACGCCAAGTGGTATCGCCCCGACCTGCAAGGCATCGTCATCGTGGGTGACATCGACGTGGACCAGATGGAAGCTAAAATCAAATCGACCTTTGCCGACGTGAAAGCCCCGGTCAACCCCGCCGAACGTGTCTACTACCCCGTGGCCGACAATGCGGAGCCTATTATATATATAGGTAAGGACAAAGAGATAGACGAGCCGAGCATTGACATCTACTTCAAGCACGACGCCACACCGGACAGCATCAAAAACAACATGGCCTACTTGATACAGGACTACGCACTGGCCGCTGTAAACATCATGATGAACGAACGCCTGAGCGAGCTGGCACAAAGCGCCAATCCTCCTTACGTCCGCGCTTACTCCTACTACGGCGACTTCCTTTTGGCCAAGACGAAAGAGGCTTTCGTCATCAGCGGAACAGCCAAGGACAACGGACTGCCCGAAACCTTGAAAGCCCTCTTCACCGAAGTGGAGCGCATGCGCCGCTACGGCTTCACGGAGTCTGAGTACGCCCGTGCCCGCGCCAACATCCTGCAACAAGTAGAGTCGGCCTACAACGAACGCGCCAACACAAAGAACGACGCCTACGTCAACGAGTGCATCCGGCACTTCCTCGACAAAGAGCCGATGCCGGGCATTGAATATGAGTACACCATACTCAACCAACTGGCGCCCAACATCCCCGTGGCCGTCATCAATCAACTGGTACAGCAGGAACTGATACCGGACAACAACGAAGTCGTCATGATTACCGCCCCCGACAAGGAAGGCGAAGTCATTCCTACAAAAGAAGAAGTGCTCGCCCAACTGAACGGCATGAAAAGCCTGGACGTACAGCCCTACGAGGACAAAGTGAGCAACGAGCCACTGATGAAGGAAGCCCCCAAGGGCGGCAGTATCGTTTCGGAAAAGACGGACGGCATCTATGGCACAACGGAATTAACGCTCTCCAACGGCGTGAAGGTGTATGTGAAGAAGACCGACTTCAAGGCCGATGAAATCCGCATGAAAGGCGTCAGTTTGGGCGGAACCAGCCTCTTCCCCGACGAGGAGAAACTGAACTTCAACGCGGGAATCCTGAACGGCGTCGTATCAGCAGGCGGCTTGGGCAACTTCAGCAACGTAGACCTGACCAAGATGCTGGCCGGTAAGAAGGTGTCGGTGGACGCGACCATCGGCAATACCGTAGAGCAAGTACAAGGCAACTGCTCGCCCAAGGACTTCGAGACCATGATGCAACTGACTTACCTGAGCTTCACCGCTCCCCGCAAAGACGAAGAAGCCTTCGCCTCCTTCAAGACCCGCCTGAAAGCCCAGCTGGAGAACGCCCAGGCCAACCCCTTGGCAAGCATCAACGACACCATCAGCAAGATGATGTACGGCACGCACCCGCGCTACCTTTCCCTGCAACCGGAGATGATAGACCGGATAGACTATGACAAGGTGCTGGCCATGTACAAAGACCGCTTTGCCGATGCAGGCGACTTTACGTTCTTCTTGGTAGGGAACATCAATCTGGAAGAAGCCAAGCCGCTCATCGCCCAATACTTAGGCGGACTGCCCGCCACGGGACGCAAGGAGACCTTCCGCGACAACCACATGGACATCGCCAAGGGCAACCTGGAGAACATCTACGCCAAAGAGCAACAGACGCCGATGGCAACCGTCTTCATGCTCTACAGCGGCACGTGCAAGTACGACCTGAAGAACCAACTGCTGATGAGCTACCTCACCCAGGCGATGGACATCATCTACACGGAAGAAGTCCGCGAGAAGGAAGGCGGCACGTACGGTGTAAGCTGTTACGGCGGACTGAACAAATACCCGAAGGAACGGCTGATGATGCAGATTGTCTACCAGACTGACCCGGAGAAGATGGAGACGCTGAACGCCATCATCGACCGCGAACTGCAACGGGTAGCCAAGGAAGGACCGTCGGACGAGCAGATGAGCAAGATTAAGGAGTACATGCTCAAGAAGTACGCCGACAACCAGAAGGAGAACGGCTACTGGCTGAACAACCTGGACGAATACTTCTACACCGGCGTAGACATGACGAAGGACTACGAAGCCACCGTGAACGCCATCACCCGCGCCGACGTGCAGAAGTTTGCCGCCGACATGATTGCCCAAGGCAACAAGATTACGGTGGTGATGACCGTGCCGGAGAAATAAGCCTCTTTTAATGAAGAATGAAGAACGAAGAATGAAGTATTCTCAAGGATGTCATGCGAAAATTCTTCATTTCGTCCCGAAGGGACTATTCTTCATTCTTCATTCATTTGTTCCTCATTGTATAATATTAAATCATTGTACATTTGCATAAAGTTTCAACATCAGAGTGTGGAATAAGACCGATTCTTCAT
>CALUOR010000002.1 GCA_944322285.1 uncultured Bacteroides sp. | reverse complement strand
GCAATACGCCAACTATATTAATAACAAACCTATTGGCAGAATTAAGTACGCACTAAATTAATTCCGCCAACGGGTTAGCCTTACTTTTTAGGGTTGTGGCTCTTATCGCCCTTCATGCCTTTCAGCAACTCCCGGTGGAAACGCATTTCGGCACGTTGTATCAGATAAATCTTCTTGTTGGATAGTATCTTCTGAAATTTCTTAAGGTATTCTTTCTCCAGTTTATCCGACTCAATGCGAGCATCCAGCACGCCTTCCATTATTTCGCCATAACGGTCTTCAGCAGTATCTTTCTCCCGCCCTTCGCGCATCAGCTTCCAAGCTTCTCCGTTCAGTTCTTTTTTACGGTCTTGAAGTTCAAAGTATAAGGGGAAAAACTTGGAGGCCTCTTCCGCAGTCAAGCCTGCACGTTCGGTGATGAAACTTTGCTGACGTGCACGAAATTCCTGCCGCGTCAACTTTTGCTGTCCGTTATCGCTTGCCCATAGCAAGGGAATAAAGCCACAAATCAGGACTATCAAAAATGCTATTTTTCTCATCGTTTATTCTTAATTGTTATCAGTTTTTATTATTCGTCACCTTCGTCCGTCAGGTAGACATAGAGGGAATAGTCATCCTCCAGCATGGAGTTGTCTATCACCACGTCTATATATTCCATTTCCGTCTCCGTATCCATCACTTCTTCAGCCATAACTGATTGTTGTCCATCGGCCGACACCTCTACCCTAGACGATGCTACGCGAATGATTAAAGCTGCACCTACGAACATGGCGGCCATATACACCCACGGGCGAATTTTCTCCCACGTGGTGGGTGCCCGAAAGACGTCTGACTTTTCTTTCTCAGGCAGTCGGCTCATCAAATCGGAAGTAAAACCTTCGAAATACCCCTCGGGTACCCGGAAGGGATTCTCCGTGCCCAATACTTTGCGTAATTTATCTTCTTCTTTCATAAGCTTTCTCCTTTCTATTTACTTAGACATTATCTGTGTACGAAGGTTTAAAACTCCTCCTCCAGTTTTTTCTCAATTTTCTTCACCGCATGGTGATAGGAGGCTTTCAGTGCCCCTACCGTTGTGCCGAATATCTCGGACATTTCCTCGTACTTCATCTCCTGATAATACTTCAGGTTGAACACCATGCGCTGCTTCTCAGGCAGGGAAATCAAGGCTTTCTGTAAAGCCATCTGTATGCGATCTGCCGAGAAGTAAGGGTCGCTCTCCAGTTTTTGAAGCACATCGGCCTCGGGATCGTCCAAAGACACGGTGGCCATGGCTTTCTGCTTATTGAGGAAGGTGAGGCATTCGTTCAGGGCGATGCGATATAGCCATGTGGAGAGTTTGGCATCACCTCGGAAATAATCAATGTTGAGCCATGCCTTTATGAATGTGTTTTGAAGTAAATCGTTCGCGTCTTCGTGTGTATATACCATGCGCCGTATCTGCCAATACAGCTGCTCGCTATATTGAGCTACGACCATCTCGAATCCGCGCCTTTGCGTCTTTTCGTCTTGCAAGAGGGCCAACACTTCGCGTTCATTATAAGTGGAGTTCATATTCCTTCTATTCGCATTTGTTCATTTAGACATTCAAAAATAGTAAAAGGTTTAATTCAGATGGACACCGACAAGCCTTCCTTGGCCAGCATCGTGGCGGGAAAGGCCTCGGTCGCCTGCTTCAAGAGGAGCTTTTCGTCCTCATAACGAGCCGAAAAATGCCCGATAAGCAAACGCTTCACACCCGCATCGCGTGCCAGCGAAGCTGCTTGTGTGGCTGTTGTGTGAAAGGTTTCTTTGGCGCGCGGGATGTCCTCATCGGCAAAGGTGGCTTCGTGAAACAATAAATCTACCCCCCTCACCTGTTCGACCACGGAAGCCAAAGGAAGGGTGTCCGAGCAATAGGCATACCGACGGGGAGGATCAGCGGGACGCGTCAGGTGGGCATTGGGTATCACCTTCCCTTCCGGTGTCACAAAATCGGCCCCGCTCTTAATTCTGTTCAGCTCATACACAGGCACTTGATAGAAATCGGTCATCTCGCGTAAGATGTGATTGGCGCGCGGCTTCTCAGCAAACAAAAAGCCGCACGTGGGCAAACGATGGCGCAAAGGGATGGTGGTGACCGTAATGGAGCGGTCTTCGTAAATCAATGCCGGTTCGCGCGTCTCGAACGGATGAAACACCACTCGATAGGTCATCTGCCGGTTGAAAAAGTCGAGCATCGGGCACAACAATCCTTCCAAGTCTTGCGGAGAATGAATATGAAGTTCGGCCGTACGCCCTAACAAATTCAATGTAGAAATCAAGCCCAACAAGCCAAAGCAATGGTCACCATGCAGGTGGGAGATAAAAATATGATTCAGACGCGAAAACTTCAACTTCGACTTTCGAAATTGCAATTGCGCCCCTTCCCCACAATCGATCATGAAAAGCTTATCGCGTACGTTGAGCACCTGCGATGTAGGAAAATGCCTGGAGGTGGGCAATGCCGACCCGCATCCTAATATATGTAATTCAAATTTCTCCATAATTCAACGTGCAAAGATAGTACAAATCGAAAAAATTCCTAACTTTGTGGTATGAAAAGATGTGTTATGCTCATATTGTCTCTTGTTTTCATGTCAGCCTTAGCGCTTCCCCAGCCTGCCGATACGCTTTACATCCGTACGCTGAGCGACAAGGGAGTCGACTATTTTAAAAGCGGTGACTTGGATGCGGCGTTGAAGTGCTACCGGAAGGTGTGCGAAGCGGCTCCGCTCATGCGGGATACGGCCCGCTGGAGTGCAGCCCTTTCGTCCATGGGTGCCATCTACCGACGCAAACAAATGCCGGATTCGTGCCTGGCGTGCTATCAAGAGGCCTTGAGGCTGGCGGAGCATACGCACGACTATGCCGAGCAGGCAAATTTGCAAAGCAACATCGCCCTATGTTACCTCTCCGCACAAAAACCAGACATGGCCATGACAACCAGCGATAAAGCCGTAAGTGCCGCCCGCCGAAGCGGTGAGATGGAGGCCATCATGTTTGCTGGCTATGCGGGCAGCTCTATTTACTTCCGTTGCGGAGCGTATGCAAAAGGCATTCAGGTGTTGCACAACCTAGTAGAAGAAGCCGCCCGGCAGGATAAACCGCAATACATGTTGAGAGGATATCGTATCATGTTGCAAATGTTCGACCGTCGAGGCATGCGCGACTCAGTGAGCCATTACATGCGTGCAATGGATTCTACCCTGAATGTCATGCCTGCCTATACGCGCGAGGCGGCCATGGCACTTGAGCAGCAAGCCATCATTTACACCAAATACCGCAATTTTCGAAAAAGCCTGGAGGTGCACCAAAAGTTGCTCAACCATCAGGGAGGTGGAAATCTGACAATAGACAAAATATATCTGGGTATGGCACGCAACTATTATAGCTTACGCGATTATCTGCGGGCCATGAAGTTTTACGACCGAGCAGTGAAGACAGCCGACAGCCTTTATGCCGACAAACTTAAGCAACAAGCTTCTGATTTCCAATCGCACATCAAGGCCCAAGATGAGGCTTTGTTAGAGAGTGAGAGCCAACAAAAAGCACTAAGGCAAGAAATACACACTCTGCGCAAAGCCTTGTACATCGCAATAGCCATAGCCGGATTACTGGTGACAGGATTGCTATGGCGGATGAAGAAAAACAGACACGGATTACATGAACTCAAATAGAAGAGAAAACTTTGCGGTGCAAAGGCATCCTCAAAAGTCCGCATAATCCGCGTCTCTGCGAAGCTTTTACTTCACTTCCTTTATCAGCTCCATGCCCCGCTTGATAGCCTCTTCATTCATCGGTATCAAATGGTGGTGGCGTTCGGGCAACGTCTTCTTCAATCCCTTGATAACATTTTCCAACGTCACGATAGGCTTTATCTTCAGCAAGCCTCCCAATACAATCATGTTGAAGGCCTTCGAGTTGTTCATCTCGTTGGCGGCATCCATGGCGTCAATGCGATAGACGTGGATGTCCTTGCGCATAGGCGGGTTGATGATGCCATAACCGTCATAAATCAAAACTCCTCCGGGCTTTACTTTGCTTTCGAACTTCTCCAGCGAAGGTTGATTCAAGATAATGGCCGAGTCATATTTGCTCAAAATGGGCGAAGAGATTTTCTCATCGCTCACGATGACGGTCACGTTGGCCGTACCTCCTCGTTGCTCGGGACCGTAGGCGGGCATCCATGTCACTTCTTTACCCTCCATCAGCCCTGAGTAAGCCAATATCTTACCCATGGACAATACGCCTTGTCCGCCGAATCCTGCTATAATGATTTCTTCTTTCATTATATTAATGTGCTAATATGCCAATGTGCCAATGTGCTAATTCAATGTATCAATGCATTAAATTACTCCAATGGTTTTTTGGCGGAATTAATAATACGATTTATCAATTTTTTTATTTCCTGCAATTTAGGACTTAAATCTTCCTGATAAGGATAACTCACGGAGTGTTTGCAAAGCATAAGCCAATATTCTGTTTCTTCAGCTTCTTTAGCCGCAATTTTCATCTTATGAATAAAATCTGCCCTGCTTTCCGCATTTTGTGCCTCGTGTACGTTTGCGCCAATTGAAGTTCCGCTTTTTGTAAGTTGGTTTGCTACTACAAACTTTTTACATTCTTCTAAAAGTTCTGTATATTGAATAATATCAAGAGCAAAAGCAAAACTTTTATCAAGAATAATATTGCCCGTATTCAACATAATTTCCTTACATTATATCATTCTGCATTAGCACATTAGCACATCAGCACATTGTCACATTATCCTTTATCTTTTAAGTCGCCAAGCGGATAGAAGGGGAACATATTTTCTTCCATCCACTTGTTGGCAGCGGCAGGTGACATCTTCCAACCTGAGTTGCAGGTAGATACGATTTCCACCAGGTTGCTTCCCTTGCCGGCCATGGAGTTTTCGAACGCCTTGCGGATGGCTTTCTTGGCCTTGCGGATGGCAGGCACAGACTGCACGCTTTGGCGGGTGACGTAGGCCGTGCCTTCCAATTGGGCTGCAATGTCGGCAATCTTCAACGGATAGCCATGCAGGTGTACGTCACGTCCGTAGGGGCAGGTAGAAGTCTTCATGCCCACCAGCGTGGTAGGAGCCATCTGCCCGCCGGTCATGCCATAAATGGCGTTGTTGATAAAGATGATAGTGATGTTCTCTCCACGGTTCAGGGCATGGATAGTTTCGGCCGTACCGATGCAAGCTAAGTCGCCGTCGCCTTGATAAGTAAATACCAAGCGGCTGGGCCACAGGCGTTTGATGGCTGAAGCCAATGCCGGCGCACGTCCGTGAGCTGCCTCTTGCCAATCGATGTCCAGATAGTTGTAGATAAATACGGCACATCCCACGGGAGAGATGCCGATAGCCTTGTCTTCCATCCCCATTTCTTCTATCACTTCGGCTATGAGCTTATGTACCACGCCATGGCTGCATCCCGGGCAATAGTGCATGGGGTTGTCGTTCATCAGAGTCGGTTTCTTGTAAACCAGATTCTCGGGTTTGATAATATCTTCTTTTGTCATAATCGTTATCTGTTGGTGAAGCGTATGAAGAATTCTACTACTTTAAAGAAGATGGCCGCGCCACACGTGTAGAGGAATACGGTAAAATCGTCTACCGTGAAATACACAACTACAGCCGCTACGGCCAACACCATAAAGAGGATGTTCAGTACGTTTCTGATTTTATCTGTTTCCATCACTTAATCAGTTTTTCCTTCAACGCCGCTACAATCTCGTCAGGGTCGGGCACGATGCCTCCCAAGCGTCCGAAGTGTTCGACATTCACTTTTCCGTTGACGGCCAGGCGGACATCTTCAATCATCTGTCCAGCGTTCAACTCGGCCACCAGCATTCCTTTCACCTTGTCGGCGTAACGGGTGATTGCGTCTTTTGGGAAAGGCCACAGGGTAATGGGGCGCAAAATGCCCACCTTAATGCCTTCTTCGCGGGCAATTTCCATCGCCTTTTGCCCGATACGTGCCATGGAGCCGAATGCCACAATCAGATAGTCAGCGTCTTCGCAATTGATTTCCTCGAAGCGCACCTCGTTTTCTTCGATGAGCTTGTATTTGGCCTGAAAGCGGATGTTGTTCTTCTCCATAGCTTCGGGCTTCAGTTCCAACGAAGTGATGATGTTGGGCTTGCGGTCCTTTGTCTTACCGGTGGAAGCCCACGGGCATTGGGCGATGACTTCCTCGTCGGTGCGGCGTGGTTTTTGCGGAGGCAATACCACTTTCTCCATCATTTGCCCTACGACACCGTCCGCTAGGATAACGGCGGGATTGCGATATTTAAAGGCCAATTCGAAAGCCAGGCCTACAAAGTCCGCCATCTCCTGCACCGAAGACGGAGCTAAGGTTATCAGCCGATAGTCGCCGTGTCCACCTCCCTTGGTGGTTTGGAAATAATCTGCCTGACTGGGTTGGATGGTGCCTAAACCAGGGCCTCCGCGCATGACGTTCACAATGAGGCACGGCAATTCGGCACCCGCCAGGTAGGACACGCCTTCCTGCATGAGGCTAATGCCGGGGCTGGACGAAGATGTCATCACCATCTTGCCGCTTCCGGCGCCGCCGTAAACCATATTAATAGACGCCACCTCGCTCTCGGCCTGAAGCACCACCATGCCGGTGGTTTCCCAGGGCTTCAACTCGGCCAGCGTTTCCAAAACCTCCGATTGAGGAGTAATAGGATAACCGAAGTACCCGTCGGCCCCGCAACGGATGGCTGCATGGGCGATGGCTTCGTTTCCTTTCATTAATACTACTTCTTCTGCCATATTTACACAGATTTACATGTTATTCTACTTTTACTTTATACACGGATATGCATCCGTCCGGGCATACCGTGGCGCACGAAGCGCATCCGTTGCACGTGTCTTCCAGTGCCTGGTAGGCATAGTTGTATCCTTTTATATTTACTTCCTTAGCCAGAGCGATGACATGAAGCGGACAAGCCACAGCACACAGGTTGCACCCTTTGCAACGCTCGGTGTCTACTACGATAGCTCCTTTGATTTTTGCCATAATTTACGTTTCATTTTATTTATTGGTTGTACATATCTTTGTTATAAAAGTTTAGTATGTCTATCACCATACGCCGGGCTTCACGCGCAGGACTTTCGGGGTTGATGTCCATGGCATACTGATAGTTGTTCAAGGCTTGCTGCCAGTTTCCCTGTTTGCGGTAAGCGTTTCCCCGCAGATAGTAAGCCGTGTCTTTTTGGGGGAAATCACTCTCAAGCAATCTGTTCAGTTGTTCAATAGCTTGGGTAACCTCTCCCCGGCTGATAAGTTCTTTTATCGTTATCAAATCTTCCATGCAATACGTGTATGGGTTTATTATTTCGCAAAGATAGCTTTTTCTATCGGACATTGTGCACTCTCTTTACAAAAAAAGCAGTTCTTTCCGTCTACTCTATCATTTCCCCGTTGATATATAGATTTTTATAAGTCACATCACGAGCACCGCTCACATGGTTGCCGCCCGTAGACACATTGTTGAAGCGGCAATCTTCCACGTTGATGTTCGACACATGCTTATCATCGTCCAAGCCGATAATGAGCACACCGTATTCGCTCTTCTCGCAAGTGACGTTTTGCATGTAGACGTTGCGCACAACGGGCGGAAAGCTGCGGTCGCATTGCTCTTTGTTTTCGTATTGCAGGTTGATGCGCAGCACGGCTTCGCGACATTGCCCCACGCTGACATTGCGCACGTAAATGTTTTCGATAAGGCCACCCCTGCACATGCTTGTCTTTATGCGAATCACTCTGTCAAGCTCGGGGCTGTCCATCCGGCAGTTCTCCACGTAGAGGTTACGGTAGCCGCCCGATATCTCGCTGCCTATCACCACGCCTCCGTGTCCGTTTTTCATGAAGCAATTGCGCACGATGATGTTTTCACTCGGTATGTTCCACTTGCGTCCGTCCGCATTGCGTCCCGACTTGATGGCGATGCAGTCATCCCCCGTATCAAACGTACAATTCTCTATCAATACGTTCTTGCACGACTCGGGATCGCAACCATCACCATTAGGCCCCCTGTTGAAGACATGCACCCTCCGCACTATGAGGCTCTCGCAAAAGAGCGGATGAATGACCCAAAAAGGCGAATTGAGCAAGGTGACATCTTCTATCAGGATGGTGTTGCAAGAGTGAAGGTTGATGAGTTGCGGGCGCATACCATCTTCGGGTGTCATAACCCGTTTGTAAACAGGCGTACCGCTTTCACCCCACATCAGCAACTTGGCACGTCCGCCGTTGCGCTGAGCTATCATCCCTTCCTTCCAGCCATATCGGGCGGCACCGCACATCGGCCACCAGGTGTCCATAGAACCTTGTCCGTCTATCACACCCTTGCCCGTAATGGCGATATTCGTCTCTCCATACGCATAAATCAGAGGATGGGCATTGTAGCAATCGATGCCTTCCCAACGAGTCAATACAGCGGGGAAATACAAGCTTTGGTCGGTAGAAAACTTCAACACGGCACCTTCGGAAACATGCAGGTTGACATTGCTCTTCAACGTGATAGGACCTGTGTAAAATGTACCTTCGGGAATGATTACAGTTCCCCCTCCATTCAAACTACACATCACAATAGCCTGATTAATGGCCTCATGACAAGGACTGTCCGGGGTGTCGGGTTTGGCGCCGAAGTCCGTAATAAGATATGTCTTTTCAGGGAAATGTACCCGTTGGATGGCTTGCACGATGTCCTTGCTTTCCTCGAAAGCTTTCTCTAAGTCAATGGAGTCGGCCATAGCCGGACATACGGCTTGCCACACAACAAGCAACAGTCCTATGGCGTTTTTCAATGATTTCATTTCTAAATGATATTGATGATTAGTGGGGGCGAAAGTACAAAAAACTTGTGTTACTTCCAAACTTACGCTACTTCCTTTATACGAAAAGGTGGCAATGCTGGGTCACCTTTCCGGTTTATTGCATTGTCACCTTTTCAAGATCGTTTATCCGCTACGTCTTTATTCGCTAACGGGTATCTTCTCTATTCGTCTTTGATGGCGTCCGCCTTCAAACGGAGTAGAGAAAAACTTGTTCATAATGGCATCGGCCTCCGTGTTGGTCACGAAGCGGCCGGGCATGACAAGCACATTGGCATTGTTGTGCTGGCGTGCCAACTCGGCAATGTCGGGCCTCCAGCAAAGAGCCGCCCGGATGCCTTGGTGCTTGTTCAGAGTCATGGCGATGCCGTTTCCGCTTCCGCAGATGGCGATGCCCGGATAGCATTCTCCGGCTTCTACGGCACGGGCCAGCGGATGGGCGAAGTCGGGATAATCCACGCTCTCCGGCGAATAGGTGCCAAAGTCCTTATATTCCCAGCCTTTGGCTTCCAGCCATTGCTTCACGTATTGTTTTAGCGCATATCCGGCATGGTCGGAGCAAATTCCTATGGTTTCCATTTTCCTTAATATACTTAAATGATAATTTAGCGGGTTGTTTTTTCAGGCACGGATTACACGGATTTTTTCACGGATTTCTTTTGTCATGCTGAACGCAGTGAAGCATCTCCCCAGTGCGTGAGGGAGATTCTTCGCTTTGCTCAGAATGACAGGGACATAGAGAAAAATAAAATCTCTGTGAAATCCGTGTAATCCGTGCCTAAAAAATAAATTCCCATTTACAAAATAGCCTTTACTTGGTTGTACACATTTTCAGCCGTGAAGCCCAATTTTTCGTCCAGCACCTTGTAGGGAGCCGAGAAACCGAACGAAGGCAATCCCCAAATCTTGCTCTGTGTGCCTACCAAGCCTTCCAGTGTGACGGGCAATCCGGCGGTCATGCCGAATTTTTTGACTGCGGCCGGTATCACGGACTCTTGGTAGTCAGTAGGTTGCGTGCGGAAAAGTCCTTCGGAAGGAGCTGAAACGATGCGTACCTTCACACCGTCCTTGCGCAACAACTCGGCACCGGCCACCAACGTAGACACCTCGGAGCCTGAAGCTACCAACACTACATCGGGATTTTTATCTGATCCGGCTACTACGTAAGCACCTTTAGCCACCTGTGTATAGTCGTTGCCTGCGGGCAAGTTGGTTATGTTTTGGCGGGAGAAGATTAAAGCCGTAGGCGTCTTCGTGTTTTCCATAGCCAAACGCCAGGCGACAGTCGTCTCTTCGCAATCGGCCGGGCGGAGCACCAACATGGAGTTTTCACCCTTGTGGTTCTTCAATTTCTCCATCAGGCGGATTTGAGCTTCCTGCTCTACAGGCTCGTGCGTCGGGCCATCCTCGCCTACGCGGAAAGCGTCGTGTGTCCAAATGAACTTCACGGGCACTTCCATCAGCGCAGCCATGCGTACGGCCGGCTTCATGTAGTCGGAGAATACGAAGAAGGTTCCGCAAGCGGGAATGACACCGCCATGCAGGGCCATACCGATGCAGCAGCAAGCCATGGTCAGTTCGGCTACGCCGGCTTGGAAGAAAGCACCGCTGAAGTCGCCTTTTTGGAAAGCATGCGTCTTCTTCAAGAAGCCATCGGTCTTATCAGAGTTGGACAAATCGGCGGAAGCCACAATCATATTGTCCACCTGTTCAGCCAATGCGCCCAGTACAGTAGCCGATGCGGCACGGGTGGCTGAATTGGGTTTCTGCTCGATGGCAGCCCAGTTCACCTCGGGAGCCTTGCCTGAGAAGAAACGCTCCAGTTTAGCGGCCAGCTCGGAGTTAGCGGCAGTCCAAGCGACTTTAGCGGCATAGCGCTCAGCCACAATCTGCTTCAACTCGGCAGCACGTTTGGCATAAAGTTCCTGCACTTCGGGGAAGATTTGGAAGGGATTCTCCGGGTCGCCGCCCAAGTTCTTGATGGTGTTGATGTAAGCATCGCCGCCCAGCGGTGCGCCGTGCGTAGCGCAATTTGCCTCGTAGCTGCTGCCGTCGGCCTTGCGGGCGCCTTTGCCCATCACGGTATGGCCGATGATGAGGGTCGGACGTTCAGTTTCCGCCTTGGCTTCGTTCAGTGCCCCGCGGATGGCGTCGGGGTCGTTTCCGTCTATCTTGATGACCTTCCAGCCCCATGCTTCATACTTCTTGGCGGTATCTTCCGTGGTCACAGCTTTGGTCTCGGTAGAAAGCTGGATGTCGTTGGCGTCATAGAACATGATGAGGTTGTCCAAGCCCAGTGTGCCGGCAATGCGGCCTGCGCCTTGTGAGATTTCCTCCTGCACGCCCCCATCGGAGATGTAAGCGTAGATGGTTTGATTCATCACTTCGCCAAAACGGGCTTTCAGGAACTTGGCGGCAATGGCGGCGCCTACGGCAAACGTATGTCCTTGTCCCAGTGGGCCGGAGGTGTTTTCAATGCCGCGTGCGATGTCGCGTTCGGGGTGTCCCGGTGTGGGGCTTCCCCATTGGCGGAACTCCTTCAGTTCGTCCAATGTAAACTTACCCGCCAAAGCCAGTTGGGAGTAAAGCATCGGCGACATGTGGCCGGGGTCGAGGAAGAAGCGGTCACGTCCTTCCCAAGCGGGATTTTCGGGGTCATATACCAGGAACTCGGAAAAAAGTACGTTCACAAAGTCGGCACCGCCCATGGCACCGCCCGGATGTCCGGACTTGGCTTTCTCCACCATAGAAGCAGCCAGAATGCGGATGTTGTCGGCTGCGCGGTTCATCAGTTTTTTATCATTCATAATCAATTAATTTTTTATTTTTTTGCAAAGTTAAAAATATCATTGGAAAAACAGAGCGAAATTAATAAATTAATGTACACCTTGATTATTTTTATGTCATTTACACTCATAAGCACACTATCTTGCATATTTAGTTCAACAATCGTCCATTTTCCATAATTATGCAACGAAAAACAAAACATTATGCATCTAAAACAAAGTCACATTTCATCTCAATCTATAATTTTGTAACATAAAAATTTCAATTTGCATAACAATGAAAATATTATCATTATTTACAGTATGCACCATCCCGGTTTTAGGATATGCGCAGACATGTTGCCATGAATTTCCCAATATCGTTCTTGTATTGGCGGATGATATGGGAATAGGCGACCTCAACTGCTACTATCAGCAGGACAAAATCCATACGCCGCACATAGACAGCCTGGCCGCGCACGGGTTGCAGTTCAGGCAACATTACAGCGGCTCTACCGTCAGCGCTCCGTCCCGTTGCTGCCTCCTGACCGGTAAACATACCGGACACGCGGCCATCAGGGGAAACAAGGGAGAACGGTTGCTGCAAGGACGCTTTGACCTGGCTTTGCCGGACGAAGAAGTGACCGTGGCCGAAATACTGAAACAGAAAGGTTACGTCACCATGTGCGTAGGTAAATGGGGACTGGGAGGCCCCGGCACAAGCGGACACCCGCAGAATCAAGGGTTCGACTATTTCTTCGGCTATCTGTCCCAAGGAAACGCGCACCGGTATTATCCCGACCATCTGTATGAAAACGAGCAAAAAGTGATGCTGAATGGGAAGGTCTACAGCCATTGGCTCATCATGGAAAAGGGATTGGAGTTCATACGCAAACAGAAGAAAGGGCAACCGTACTTCGCTTATTTTGCCATTACACCGCCGCACGCCGACCTGGATTATCCGGACATGCGCGCTTATACGGGTAAATTCGAGGAAACGCCTTACCTGAACAAAGACGGAAAGGGAACTTTCAAAACACAGATGGAGCCCAAAGCGGCGTACGCGTCCATGGTGAGCGAAGTAGACCGCAGTGTGGGCAAAATTATCCGGCTGCTGAAGAAAAGGGGCGACTGGGAAAACACGCTTTTCATATTCTCGTCAGACAACGGTGTGCATTGTGTGGGCGGACATGAGCCGGATTTCTTCGACAGCAACGGCCCTTTCAGAGGGTATAAGCGAGATTTGTACGAGGGAGGCATACGGACTCCATTTATCGTGTCGTGGCCGAAACATATAGCCGAACACCGAGAAACCGATCACATAGCCGCATTTTGGGATTTTATGCCTACGGTATGTGATATAGTAGGAGCAGGACTGCAACAAAAGTCTGATGGTATTTCCTACTTGCCGCTTCTGACGGGGCATGAAACCGAACAAAAGAAGCACACATACATCTATTATGAATTTTATGAAAGTGGAGGAAAACAATCTGTCCTGAAAGATGGTTGGAAGTTAATTCGGTTAAATTTATCTGATGTGGAAAAACTAAAAGAAGAGTTATATTATCTGCCCACCGACATAGAGGAGTGCCATAATGTGCTAGATCAATATCCACGAAAGGCGGAGGAATTGAGAGCACTCATGCAAGAAGCGCATACAGAGAACAATGTGTTTACATGGAAATGAAAAAGGGGAAGGAGGGCGTATCTCTTATTTTTCAGCAGCCCTCCCTTTCAATACATTTCAGACAATAATTATAGCTTCGTTATTTTGATGACAAATCCACCGCCAGGTGCCATTAACACTTTGAGCTTGCGATTTGTGGGGATACGAAAAGTCTGCCGATGATAATCTTTCCCAACTTTGTCCGCATTAAGCCCATCCTCGAACAGCTCCGCCCGGTAGTCTCCCGAGCCTAAGAAAGACAGGTCCAACTCCATCGTGCGGGCGTCCCAATTGGTCAGGCCGCCTACGTACCAGGCCGCGTCTTTCCGGCGAGCCATGACAATGTATTCGCCCACTTTGCCGGAAAGGGCTTTCGTCTCGTCCCACACGGTAGGAATGGAGGCGATGAAGCGGGTGCATTCTTCTTCCTTCAGGTAGTTGGTCGGGGCGTCACACAACATATTCAGCGGCGAATCGAAAATGACGTATTCCGCCAACTGACGGCAACGGGTTCCCTGGCTCATCGGCTCGGTGTAGATAGAGCGGAAGTTCTCGCGGGTGGCATTGCTCATGGCACCTTGCGTATAGTCCAACGGGCCCGCCACCATGCGGATGAAAGGCATCGTGACGTCATAAGTCACCTGGTCCGTCTCTTCTTCCGCCCACTTCATCTCTTCCAGGCCATGCACGCCTTCAAAATTGATGGCGTTCGGATAAGTGCGCTGCAAACCGGTGGGCTTATAGGTGCCATGAAGATCTATCAGCAGCTTGTATTTGGCGCCCACCTCAGCGCAACGGCGGTTAAAGTCTACCATATACTGGTCGTCCCTATCCATAAAGTCTATTTTAAATCCTTTGACGCCCATGGCGGCGTAATGCTTGCACACACGCTCCATGTCACAATCGAAAGCGCGATAACCTGCCCATAGGATGAGCCCAACATTTTTCTTGCCAGCGTATGCGATCAGCTCCTCCAAATCAATTTCAGGTACCACTTGAAACAGATCGGCAGGTCCTGCCACAGCCCAACCTTCGTCCAAGATGACATATTCGATGCCAAAACGGGAGGCGAAGTCGATGTAATATTTATAGGTTTCTGTATTGATGCCGGCACGGAAATCTACGCCATAGATATTCCAATTGTTCCACCAGTCCCAAGCTACCTTACCAGGTTTCACCCACGAGTAATCCCCTTCGGCCGCAGGTGTCGCCAATTTGTACACCATATCGCTGCAAAGCAGGTCGGTATCTTGCTCCGAAATCACCACAACCCGCCACGGGAAAGCCGTTTCGCCTTCCACTTTGGCAATATAAGGTTCGCGCGACTTCACAACGCCTTTCAAGCCCCGCACTTCTACGGAAACATCTTTGGGATAGGCCGCAAAAATGCCCTGCAAGCCTTTGTCATCCGGAGTGACGTTGAGGAACATGCCGGGATAATTCAACAAGTCGGCTTCCGTGATACACAGTTTCGTCCCGTTTTTCCCTTCAACCAAAATAGGCAGGAAAGCCAGGCGTGACTCGTCCCACTCGGACAAAGTCACATGCCGATAGGTATTTTGGAAAGAACTGTGGTATTGGTTTTCCTTCCCGTCCACTTGCCGTCCTTTGGGTGTGGCTGCATACATCCGGGGATTATCGGGCAAGTTGAACACGGCCTGCTCCGCTTCAACCTTGAAAGGTTTCTTCAGATGGCTGACAAAACGATAGGCCACTCCATCCGGATAGGCGCGGAACACCAAGTCATATCCGCCCCGGAAAGAGCAAGTCATCTCGTTGTAACGGTCTTCAATCGTCTTCTTTTTGTAAACGGGAGGATAAATCGTCTGGTCCTCCGAGCGCCTCTTCACCTTGCGCAAGCGGGGTTCCTCGCCCCACACAGTGCCGTCCGTCAAAGTCATGGACACGGGTGAGGCGTCTATCAGAAGGTCTTCTCCGTGCGTCACGCTATAAGTGACACGTTCATCTATCGTGACGGTGATTTTAATTTTTCCCGAAGGATCTTTCAGTTCCTCCACTCTCTGTGCTTCTACGCCCAGAGGAATGGCCGCCAACAAAGCGACCACGCAATGTCTTATCAATTTGTTCATAATCAATTAATTTAATGTGTTAATGTGCTAATGTGCTAATGGTACTGCGCTGTGTATTTAATGGAACGCGTGCCATCAACTTAAAGCCTGCACTTCAATGAGGCTCCGCTCTTTATCTTCTTATCCAGAATCTTTCTTTCGCCTTCTTTTACTACTACACGAAGCGTTTCGCCTTTCACACGGGATACCTCCACATCGAAATCGCTGCCGAAAGCGCGAATCTTACGGAGTGACATTTTATCCCACTCTTGCGGAAGCCGCGGAGTCAGCGTGAAAGAATCAAAGCCTGTAGGACGGATGCCAAAGATACCTTCCGTAATAATACGTCCATACAAACCGCTTTCAGCCGACAGATGGCGCTGATTGCCTTCCGGCCAAGCCTCAACCGCGTATGGCACATGATTGCCTAACAGACGGGTAGCCGAATAGCGCTTCAAAAACTCTATTGATTTCTCCGTGGCGCCTGCCATAAACGCGCCCCGCAACGCATAAAGCGTAGAGCGGTCCCAAAACGTCTTGCTACCGGCTTGCGTGAGCAAACCGTTCTCTGTCCATAAACGCGGAGAGAAAAGGGCCTCAATGGTACCTTCCGCACGTTCGTCTATGCCCACAGTGAGCGGGATGCAAATCCAAGCACGGAGAATGTCGTTGCCTTTATAGTAAGCATACGTGTCGAATCCTTCCACTTCGGCGGCAAAATAAGCGTCCATGTTCTTGGCAAGCTCGGCGGCCTGTTTGCGATAAGTGCCGGCCGACTTCTTCTCTCCCAACTCTTCGGCAATGTACGCGGCGGAAAGAAGGGCGTCATAATAAAGAGAAGAGGTGCACAAATTGGCTTCTCCGGCAGGGAAACGGCCTTCCAGTTCGTCACTGTCCGATGCCACTACCCCGTCTTCATTCAGTTTCCGATGGCAATACTCCAAGCACCATTTAATTAACGGCCATAAGGCTTCCGCTTCGGCTTTGTCGCCATGAGCCAACACATAGCGGGAGGCTCCGTAGGCTATCATGGCTCCGTCACCACGGTCGCCCGCCCCGTTCCAATAGCCATCTCCTTCCGCAATAATCGAACTGGGAATGGGTTTCCATTCATCGTTCATGTAGCGGGCAAAGTGCTTGAATGAATTGAAAGCGGACGCATTGCCGTAAGCATAGCCCACAAACGGGAAATACGGATTGATGTATTCAGCCTGGTCGTTGGCCCAAATGGCCGCATAATAACTTTCGCCTCCCGGCCCGTGCATCGGCCCGCCTTTGGTTTCGAAGATACTTTCGCAGGCGCGTATTTTCGAGAAAGCGAACATTTCGTTGATGACCGGGTCAGGCGTTTCGAGCACTAAGTTGTTCGTCCATTCGTCTACATTCGCCAGACGCTTGGCCAGTTCTTTGCCTGAGTCCGCCAACGACTTGTCCGGTTGCGTCCGTACGGAAGGCTTGTAAGCCGACAGCGAAGCCGAATAGACGAACGTTTCACCCGGATTCAGTTCAACAGCCGTGCCGGGAGAAGCCGTGAAGAAGATGTTGTAGCTGCCATCTACCCCTTTCTTGGCCAGCGTGCTCACGCGGTCGTTCACTTCGGCTGTCTCAATGCTCACCTTGTTTTGCCCGGTGTTGGTAAACTCATAGCGCTCTATCAAAGCCGGCTGGTCGACAGAAGGGAAATACGTCCTCTTCAAAGACAACGACGTGTTTTTTCTCAAAACAATGTCACTCACTACCTCCAGGGTGCCGTTCAGCGTGATATGCCTTACTTTCTCATCCACACTGCGTCCGTTTATCGTCACTTCATCCAAGGGGTTGAAGTCAAAACGACGCATGAGGCTGGCATGTGTATTGTTTGGCAAAGTGCGCAGCATGGGCCATATCATACTTTTATTCAATACGAACCGGCCATTTTCGTCCACTCCATAGCGTAAGACGGTGGCCACTTGCTTGCCCGCCATCTCTATATGGTCATGGTGCACTTGTCCTTTCTCCACGTTCCAAGTAATATTGGGACAGTCATTTTCTACCTTCCAATATTGCTGTTGGGCGAACCCAAGGCCGCTCATGCCGAGCAAGAACAATACGGATAAAACTAATTTCTTCATCGATTAAATCTTATATAATGATTATTCAAACTTTTATTGTCATCTCATTGTTTCTTGATGGTCAGCGCGAATCCTCCTCCGGAAGCCATGCGGATGGCTTTCTTTGAAGAGGAAGTCACGGTGAATACCTCCTTCTGATAATCCTGCGCCTGCTCGTCGGCATTGATACCGTCGCGGAAAAGAACCACTTCATAAGTTCCCTCCCCCAGGAATGCAAAGTCGAGGGTCACTTCACGCGGTGTCCAGTCGGTCAGTCCTCCTACATACCATGAAGTGCCTACGCGGCGTGCCGTCACAATGGATTCACCCAATGTGCCTTGCAGGATACGCGTCTCCTCAATGCCTTTGTTGGGGATGCTTGCAATGAAATCCGTACACTCCTTTTCCTTCCGGTAAATGCTGGGATTGTCCGCCAACATGGTCAAGGGGGAATCATGCACAACGTAAGCCGCCAACTGATGACAGCGGGTGCCTTGGCTCATCGGGTTATAATAAATCGGCTTGAAATCTTTCTTTGACGCGTTTCTCATGGCTCCCGGCGTATAATCCACCGGCCCGGCCATCATACGGATGTAAGGCATCGTCACGTCATACTCCATCATGTCTTTCTCCACGGTGCTCCATTTCACTTCTTCCATACCGAAGACGGATTCGTAGTTGATGATGTTCGGATAGGTGCGTTCCATCCCTGTCGGTTTGTAGAAGCCGTGCAGGTCGAGCGTCAGTTTATACTTGGCCGTAGCCTCCGCAATGCGGTAAGCCATCTCCACGGCCGTCTGGTCATCCCTGTCGAGGAAATCGACTTTAAAACCGCTGATACCCATGGCGGAATATTTCTTGCAGGCTTCTTCCAACTGATCGTCCAGGACATTGAATACCGTCCAAAGAATCAAATCTACTCCTTTGGATTTTCCGTAACGTACCAATTCCTCCAAATCCAACTCAGGAATCACCGTCAACATGTCGCCATTCTTCGGGTTATACCACCCTTCGTCCAACACGACAAACTCCAACCGGTTTTCCGCCGCGAAGTCAATGTAATGCTTGTAAGTCTGCATATTGATGCCGGCTTTGAAATCCACGCCGAAGAGTCCCCAGTCATTCCACCATTCCCATGCCACTTTTCCTGTCTTTATCCACGAGCAGTCTCCTATACGGTTAGGAGAAGCCAACGCATAAACCAGATTGTTGACGGGCATCTGCGTGTCCTTCTCTGTCACTGCCCAGATGCGCCAAGGATAGCTGCGTGTACCTTCCACTTTGGCAATGTAGTCGGCACGTCCGGTCACCCGTTTCATCGCGCGGGGCGGAAAGGTTTTGAACGCCGAAGGATAGCGGGCGAATGTGCCCCGCAAAGCGCACGTCTTCCCATCGCCTTGAATGAACATACCGGGATAGCTCTCCAAATCGGATTCCAACAAAGTGGCTTTGACGCCATTTCCATAATCTACGGTGACGGGCAGGAAAGCGATATTGTCTTTGTCCGCATTCTTCAATGTAGCTTTCGTATAAATATTCTGGAAAGCCATGCAATAGCGGTCATTCTTTGGCGAAGCGGTAGAATAAGCGCGATACGTCTGATAATCCGCGTCAAAGTTCATCACGGCAATCTCATCCTTAATGATAAGCGGTGTGCGTGACGTGGTGTAGAAACGGTAAGCCACTCCTTCGTTGTAAGCGCGGAAAATGATGCCATGTCCTCCTTTCAGCTTCAGATTCAGCTCATTGTAGACGACATCGAAGGACGGGACACGATGATGCGGAGAAACTATATGTTCTTCCACACGAGTCCTGCGCCTGGCTTTGCTGACTTTCGCGTTTTCACCCACGGTTTCCTTTTCAAGAATCAGTCCTACCGGGCTTGGGGCTACCAACGTCTGCACCCCCCGACTTAACGAGTAAGTCAATTGCTCGCCGACCCGGATTTCCATTTTCAGCTGTCCGTCCGGAGATTTTAACTCCCATGTACGGTCAGCCGCTTGGACAGAAGCAAACGCCATCCATCCTAATAAACCCAACATCAAATTCAGTTTCTTCATACGAATACTATAATTTATTGAGGAATATACGGAAATTCATCCGCATCTTCTGTTAATAATAAAATAGAAAAAGCACTCGACCAGCCAAAGTGCTTGGCGGTCATACCCTCACCCGTGGCCGAATTCCAGTTTTCACGGATGGGATAACCGGGTTCGGCCAGCCCTTTCAGACGGTCGGGCAAAAGCCAGGTATATTTTTCCGCTTCTTGGCGGAAGCCATAATTCTTCCATCCCCGTATGCCGAAGTATGTATAATTCAGCCACGTCTGTCCACGAAAATAACCTTTGTCCGGGCTATACAACGGATGCTTGTGATTCAAGCTGGAGAAAGGGAAGTATGTCCCGAACAACTCGGGGTCGAGCATATTGCGTTTGACAGCTTCAGCTTGTTCGGGCGTAGCCACACCGGTAAACAAAGGTATCCAGCCGGAGATGTCTATCACTTTCACCAACTCCCCGCTTCCCAACTTCCGGTCGAAAAAATAGCCCGTCTCCCGGTCGAAAAACTTCTCCTGAATGAGTTTTTTCAAGTTTCGGCCTTCTTCTCTCATGCGGATGGCCTTTTCTTTCTCTCCAACCTCATCCAACAGATAGGCCAAATAAAATTTCTCAGCGCAAAGATAAGAATTCAATTCGACAGATTCCTGATCGAAAGAATAGGCTCCTTCCGCATTCTTCAGCATTTTTACGCCTTTAAACTTGACCGCTACGTCCATGCCGCTTTCCCATTGCCCCATATAGACTTTCGGCCCAATGCCTCCATATTCGCACAGCCCGTTTCGGTCATGGTCACGATACTGATACCTCCATGCATGATATTTCAAGAGCTTGGGAAGCATCTCCCGAACGAAATCCTTATCTTTGGTGCGTTGATAAGTCATATAGGTCGCCCAACTTGCGATAGGCGGTTTGGAGCAAACTCCATTGTTGTCTTTTTGATAGAGCGCCACCACATCAATAATCATTCCCTCAGGAGTTTGAAAATCGAACATAGTCAGCAACTGTTCTTTGGCCAATTCAGGATTGAAGACAGAAAGAGCGGCTGCATGCTCCCAACTGTCCCATGCCCAAAATGCGTCAAAATGTCCTGTCGCGGGCTGCACGCCACCATGCTTTAAGTCACCTGCCGCGCTTCGCCAATTGGTGTGCAGGGTCATCAACGCTTTTACGGCCCAATTCCGGTTGCGCTCGCTCTGCAAATAGGGTGTTTCTTTGCCTAAAATGTCATTCAGATAGCCTTCCCAACGCTGTCTGTTTTCTTTGAGATATTTCCCGGCTTTGCCGAAATCCAAGCTTTGATGCTCCGCAATCGCCTCTTCACGGGTTGATGCCGGACAATAGGTCGTAAAGGTGCAAAATCTGAAAGAAGCTCCCGGACGCAATTTTCTTCCTTTCACTTCCGCACGATAGGCATTTGGCCCATCAGGGCGCAAAAGGCAACCTTCCGGGAAGGAAACGACAAAATGATGCTTGTCGGAAGCGACACTCACCGCCAATGACTGATCGGACAGGAATTCGCATCGGGCATCCTTATAAGTAGCTTTGCCACTCAGCATGGCGCCTATCACACGCTCCCGGTCCCCGTGATTCGTCAAAGTATATTCAATCATCGTACTCCGGTTAGAAACAGCGATCTCGCACAACTGCAGAGACAAGTCTCCCGCTTCCAAACGTTGCCTCAACATACCCGGCAAATATTCGTTGAAGGCTTTTTCTGTAAAAGACAGTTTTTCCTGCCCTTCTTCCGTTTCTTCAACCAGTGTGACTTGTTCAAAACAATCCGACAGCCATTGCAGGCGAAGTTTGCGTTCACCCGTAAAAGCAGGTCCTCGCAGGCCACCGGTCAAAGAATCAACCTCCGGATTGTTCAGCCCGTAACCATGCCAATCTCCTAAATCGGAAAAGAAAAACCCTTCCGGAGACACTTCATAACCGGCTTCAATATTCAGCAGATTGGGAAAATCCTTCTGCCTGTATTTTTCTTTAGCCTGTATACCTAAGGAGGTCCCGGCCAATATCAGCAATAAAATAAAATTTTTCATAACAATATTTGCGCTTGCAAAGATTCATAAAGCCACATCGTCAACAAAGTCCTTTTACGATTTCATTCAGTTAGGACTATAGTCCTTCCTAAGGAGGACTGCAGTCCTTACATAGGAGGACTACAGTCCTTGCGTAAGAGGACTGAGCCTTTATCTTACTATTTCACTTTACCTCTTCTATTCGCAACGCTACACTGGAGTATTCTTTCTTCAAGACATCTTTCAGTGACAGCCCTTCCTCCATCAAGATACGTCCGCTGATGACTTTACCATGGAACTTACACGGCTTGCCTTCCTCTTCAGGAGTCAAGTCGGTCAGGCGATACATCTTGTCGGCATCCAAACCGTTCATCCGGACAACAGAAATAATCATATTCATAAAGTGACTCATCTTGTAAGCGTAGAACACGGCTTCGTCTTTTTCCGGGGTGACATACATCAGCGAGGCAACGCCTTTGTTATCATACGGGGAAACCAAACGGTATAAGTCACCGAACTGCACCACGGGACGTATGCCCTTGTATGCGGAAATGGCACGCTTGGCAAATTCCTTGTCCGTTTCCGTCATGTCTTTCGGTTGCATTTCCATGCCTAATCTGCCGGACATGGCCACATCAAAACGGAACTTCAGGGGCAAGCGGCGTCCTGTCTGATGATTCTTATCCGCACTCACATGCGACCCCATTGCCACAGCGGGATAGAAACTGGATACTCCCCACTGCATATATACACGTTGCAAGGCATCGGTGTCGTCACTCGTCCAGAATTCGTTGAAGTAAGGCAATAAGCCGTAATTCACACGTCCGCCTCCTCCGGCACAAGCCTGCATCACCAACTTCGGATATTTAGCCCGGATACGCTTCAAGGTTTTGATGAGTCCTTTTTGATAGTCAATGTAAAGGTGCGACTGTTTGTCTTTCGGCAAATAGGTGGAGCCGTAATCCAACAAGGCGCAGTTATCATCCCACTTCATGTAAGCAATGTCCGGATAGCGGGTCATTAACTTGTCTACCACACCGAACACAAAATCTTGCACTTCCGGATTGGTCAAATCCAATACAATCTGCGTTCCTCCGCGTCCGGTGGAAAGAGGACGTCCCTCTACCTGCAACACCCAATCCGGATGTTTCTCATACAATTCGCTCTTGGTGTTGCTCATTTCAGGCTCTATCCAGATGCCGAATTTGATGCGATGCTCTTTGGCGGAAGCAATCAGCCCTTCAATGCCACCCGGCAATTTTTCCTTGCATACTTCCCAGTCACCCAAACTGCTGGAGCCGTTGTTGCGCGGATATTTATTGCCAAACCAGCCGTCGTCCATCACGAAAAGTTCGCCACCCAACGCCGCAAAATCCTCCATCATCTGATCCATCTTCTCTTGGTTAACCTTGAAGTAAACGCCTTCCCAACTGTTCAGCAGGATGTCGTGCGGCTCGTTTCCTCCATGCAGTTTGTACTGACGCGCCCAGCGGTGGAATGCCCGGCTGACTCCTCCCTTACCGCTTGTGCTGTAGGTCATGGCAAACTCCGGTGTGATAAATGTTTCCTCCGGCTCCAAGGTATAATAGGAATTCTCCTCATTCATTCCGGCGGATATATTGAATTGGGTATTGCGTACATCCATCTTGATGAGATAAGTCCCGCTCCAAGCCAAGGTGCCTCCCAAGACGTGTCCGGCCTCTTCTTGCGGCTTGCCATCCAAGGTCACCATGAAAGAAGGATTGTCCGTTTCCGTATTCACCAAACCATCTTTATTGGAAATAACCTTTTGTCCGTTAGTCAGCTTCTCTTCATCCATGGTATGCTCCGCTGCCCATGCGCCGTGGAAGTGAGTCATCCAGTTGTCACCTCGTTGGATGGGGATGAAAGCCGAAGCAAAGCGATAGAGCGTAATCGGTTTCTTCGCCTGATTGCTTACTTCCACCCACGTGGAAATGATATCAGTCCCCTTGTAAGCCTTAAACACTTGTTTCAGCTCAAACGGATAAACCTTGTCTTGCATCCATACTTCTGTGACATTTCCGTCCACACTCTCATATTGCTTCACCTCCTTTACCATCAAATCCAAGCTCATGTTTCCGTCCGCATGAGTGACGGCCATAGCCTTTTCTCCCGGTGAATTCAACCCGAACACCGGATAGCTCTCCGCATTGAAAGTCAATCCGCTGTCATATACCCCTGAAATTTCGGATTCACTGATACGGCTTCCGTAATATTGGAAACGCGCCTTCTCACCCGGCGTAGCTGAAATCAGCAATGAAGTGTGTGGGGTGTTTATCAGATAATCTTTTGCCTGCAAAAAACTACAGGATAAAATACTGCACATAAATAAAATTCTTTTAATATTCATATTGACTACCAGTTTTTGGGTTCCTTTTTCAGGAATTACCTGTTATACATATTCTTATACTTCGAGTCTCGGGCTTGCATCTTTTTCCATTGCTCGGTGTCTTCGGTCCATTGGAAATCGACTTTCTTTCTTTTGCCGTCGCTTCCAATGGCGTACACTTTCATATCAGCGTTTACTCGTAGCCCTTCTACCGTGAAATGCGAAAGCGGACTTACGAATACTAACTTCTTTCCTTGGAACACCTCGTAAGCAACGGCTCCTTTCCAACCGTCCATTGTAAAGGTGTTTCCTTTGCACCGGGCCGTGCCGGCTTGCAAGGGTTGTGGGTTTCGGAACAGGTCAACGGTTTCATCGGTAATGTACCAGAAAGGAATCTCCAGCTTCGGAAGCTTCATGCCTTTTATTTCCTTCCGCAATTGCTTCACTTCCGCCTCGGTTATCTCGAACCATTCTTTCCCGTAATCGTTGACCTCTATGCGAACCGGTTTCAAGAACCCATACCGTTCAAAGAATGGAGTCAGGTCCATCTGAGCGACTTGGCAAGCTTTCTTCACAAATTCCAGCTGACACAATCCTGACGTCTCCGGATCGGGAGTGGTGCGAATCAGCTCAAACAAATCTTTGTAGAAGTCCGTCTGCCCTTTCACTTTCACCAAGTATAAATACAATTGCCAGAAGGGCACTAAGCGGCAATGATTAATGCGATTTTCGTTATGCCCCAAATCTTGTGTGAAATAATCCGTCATCGAACGTTCATACCAACAGTCGTCATACATTCCCGTGGGTCGTTCCACTTCTTTTTGCAGGCGGGTCGTTTTTCCAAACGCTTCCTGCACGTAGAGGCAGTACATATTGTTGCTCACCTCTGTCATGCCGTGCCAATCAAATCCCGGCCGTACTTGGTTCAGATGCCCCATTTCATGCGTCGGCCCCCAAAGGGCGATATTCGTCAGCTGCCGGATGTCACAGATTTTAGGCATTGTGGTCGCGTTGTAGATTGTCCGATAGTTGGGTGCGGCCATGTAGCCCCGATATATCACGTGGCAATACATCCGGTTTTTAAACCGCTTATCCGCATATTTATCCAACCCCATAAACTCATGTTCCAAAGCCACAATGCGGTCATACACATCTATCAGCGCTTTTCCGTCCGGAGTATAACGCCGGAAACTTTCTGTGGGGAATGTAAGGTGAACCCGTTCGCCCAATACATCAAAATACTTGTAAGTGGCACGTTCCAACATCGTTTTCCACTGCGAAGCGTCGTGCTTCTTTATATCGAAATACCCATTGACTTCACCGGTCAGGAAACGCATCCTTACTTTCTTGCCGGTCAAATTACCTCTCGTGTGATACAATACATATATTAATCCGTCATTTTCGGGGATGATGCGGTTCATTCCTTCATGCAGGTCATAATAGGAGGAGCCGGACTTATACCCGTCACCGCCGGGACAATCGAGGTTTTGAATTTTGATTTGAATCGTGTCTTTGCCGGCTCCCTCTACCGCTATAAACAACTTTTTACCTTTTCGGGCCACAATACCCGTCGCGTTATCCAATAAATTATATCCATTTGTCTTATTTATCTGTGCCATCACATCGGGATGCTGGGTCTGCTCGAAATCCTGAATGCGGAATTCCGCTTCATTTTGCACGTTCCAATCCACGTCAAGACCACTTCCTGCGGGTTCAATGTCCGTCTCGTTTATCCAACCGTGTTCTACTTCCTCTCCGGCTTTTACCCTATCCCAATAGAGGTAAGCGCCACTCATATCCGGATAGCGGTCGAACACTTCTCCACGGCCAAACATGCGCGGGTCTTCCTGTTCAACCAGGCGTGCGGTCATTTCTTTTTCCATCTTCCGCATCAACGGTTCGTATGCCGTGTTGCCGGCCAGGTTCACCAGGCAGTTCGGGTCTTGCTTGATGTTGTATAATTCTTCTGCTTCCCGCTTCCCGAAGGAGAGCTGCCAATAGTGTTCCGTCTTCGGATTTTTACGTGCCTTCAGGATTTCCGTCTTCGTGGGGCTGGCGTCCACATTCATATAGCCAGTTTCGGGATTTCCCGCCGGCCAACGGTCTGTCTCAAAATTCTTCAGATAAAGATAATCCCCGCGTATCATGCCACGTATCGGATAGCCTTGATCGTCCGGCCGTCCCACATCGTGTCTTTCTTTGCCTATCATGACAAAGTCACGGTCTACATCCGACTTTTTGTTTTTCAATATATCCGTGAAGCTTCGTCCGGTGATGGGTTGCATTCCGGCCTTTTGAGGAGAAATCCCAGCCACCTCAAGCAGTGTCGGCGCAATATCTATCAGGCTGATGTATTCGCTCACCTTGCGTCCCGGCTTCACGATACCATTTTTCCACATGACGGCCATCGGCACATGGTTCGACTGGTTGTATTCCTGCCCTTTGCAACGCGGGAAAGGCATACCGTGATCTGAAGTTACCACAATGATGGTATTATCCAACTCGCCGGCCTCTTCAAGTGTCTGCAAAATGCGGCCCAAATGTTTGTCGAAGTGTTCTATCTCCAACGCATAGTCCAACATATCTGTACGCACCACTTCGTTGTCCGGCCAATAATCCGGCACGGAGTCGATGTCATTCACCGACTTCCCTATCTTCAATCCCGAAGCGTATTCATAATCCCGGTGTGGCTCCAACGCGCCATACCAGAAACAGAAAGGACGGTCTTTGGGACGACTCTCCATAAAGGCTTCAAAGTTGGAGGCGTAATCTGTTTTGGAAATTAGTGGCGTCGGAGGAGTCGCTTTCTTCTCGTTCCACATTTTACCGGTAATCTCTCTTTTCTTACCGTTCTCATCATTGGCTACGCCCGGTCCCCATCCTTTTCCAGTGCAGCCCACATAATAACCATTCTCCGCTAACGCCTCTGGATAGGACTTAAATTTTACCGGGAACTCCGCCCAATGGTTACAAGCTTCTTCCAATTGCCAAGAATTTCGTCCGGTGATGATAGCGGCTCGTGAAGGAGCCGACTTCGCATTGCATGTATAGGCGTTCTCAAAAAGAATACCTTCGCGAGCCACGCGGTCAAATGCCGGAGTATGCACCCATGGCGTTCCGTAAGCGCTCATGTGTCCTGCATCATCAGCTATGCAGAACAGAATGTTCACCGGTTCCTTATCCTTTTTTTCCGCAGGGGAAGCATGAACCGTCAGCCCACCGCACAGTGCGTAAGAAATTAAAGGTAGTAGATTTCTATTCATATTCATTCGTACATTTATGATTTACTAGATGCAAAGCTATATTAAAATACAGAATGACGCTTTGCTAAATGTGTTGCATGATATGCTATTTATCCCACAAATTGTGCTAAACGTCCCATTGTACGATTAGAACATCCACCAAATGGAATAATTATACATTTGTAGAAATCAGTGTTGAGGAGTTGACAGGGACTTGTCAACGCTGATTGGCATCATCAGTGGTACTGATGGTAAGAATCAGTGGCACTGATGATAGGAAAAGGTGGCATTGATTCCTCATATGCACATAAGAAGAACAGGCTATGTTAGTATATAATAGTATGATTTGATCACTTGCAAAATTTAGAATAGCTCTATTTGCGAAGCTGCTTTTTAATCCAGAGCCAGAGTTTGTATTCCGTCCGGTCGGACGACCAATGTTCGTTAACGGGGGTCAAAAGGGCTTCCTTGGGACAGGTCAGCGTATTATACACGATGTAGCTGGTTGTCGGGGGACAGGTATCATCGTTGTATCCCCAGGTCATGTATGTAGGAGCTTTGATGAGCGGAGCAAAATTCACCACGTCGTAGTAAGCCATTGTTTCCAACTTTTCAGAGATGGTCATACCGGGCATCCGCGAGAAATGAGGATAGCCGTCTGCCCGACCGGCCTGGCTTCCCGCCATATCGCTAAGCGCAGGATAGTTTGCCACACAGGCCGTGACGCGCGAATCAAGCCCGGCCGTAACCAATGCCAAAGCTCCTCCTTGACTTCCTCCCTGCACAATGACGTTCTTCCCGTTCCATTCCGGCAAAGAAGTTAGCAGGTCTATGCAACGGACACAGGCCAGGTAAACCCGTTTCATATAATAATGGTCGCGGTTGTCCAGCCCGATGCACAGATAGCCATTGTTTTTGCCATCAAATGCTTTGGCTATGTCTTTAAAACAAGAAGCGGGAAGATCGGGATGCAAACCATGGATTTCTATTTCCAACCGGATGCAGCCTTCTTCCGCATAATAGAGATGCCGCTGAGGCTTGACTATCGTCTTGACTCCGGCTCCGGGAGGCGAGAATACCACCGGGCATGAGCCGGGAAGCGCATTCTTGGGGTAGAACAGATAGCCGTACACGGCCTGCCCTTGCGGATTCAGTTGCAATTTTATCAGGTAGCAATCCACTTTATCCGTACACAATTTTTCGTACCGTTCTTTGGCGTATTGGAGGGGGAAACGGGACGCTTCTTCCAGGTTTTTCTTCCAAAACGCCTCAAAGTCTGCGGGCTTTTGAGTATGCGGTTTCAGTTTTTCCGGAGAGAATCCCACTTTGATATGATGCCGATATTCCGTCCCGTCTAAGTTGATCCGCAGACGACAGTCGCGGAAACCCGGTTTCTTCATGGTGCCGAAAGGAATGGTGGCTTTGCCGTTTTTCAACCGGACAGTTCCTTGGGTGTCGGCAGGCATCAGATCGTCCGCCAATTCGTAATTTATAGTCAGTCCGTCTTGCGGGATACCATATTGGTAGAACTGGATATTCACCGTAGCGTTCTCACCCACCTCATACAGCCAATCGGCATGATCGGGTACGGTCACCCAAAGCACATCGCTATGGTAAGGATAGTTTTCGGCTTTTACAACGCTGACTAAACATCCCCAAAAGCATAGGGTTAAAAATAAGAATCTTTTCATGGCTTTTAGTTTTAAAAGTTTGGAATGATAAAAGACAAGTTGGCAAGGCGATGCGATGCAGTCTCCTTGTCAACTTGTCCGATTTTGCTTGCGCTTATTCCGTAAGGATAGAGAACTCGGCTCCTCCTCCATAATCCGTTCCGGGCTGTGAACTAAGGGCAGTGAAACGGATGTAGCGCGCCTTGACTGGTCGTCTCAGTTTCACCGTCTGCAACTTCTTGTTACGAGGGAATGCACCTCGGGCTACATGGTCCGTCCACTTTTTCCCGTCCATGCTTACCGACAACGTATAGTCTTTTACACAGCCTGTATAGGATGCGTCTTGGCGGGGCAAGTAAGTGAATCCGGTAATGGTCAATTCCTTACCTGCGTCAAAGTCTACCCAATGCGGATATTTGGCCACCGTGGTGGTATGCATGGTGAACCAAGTGGTATGAACGTTACCGTCTACCAGGTTTGCGGCATCTCCGTTGCCTATTTCCTCACTGGACGCACTGACCACTTTTAAAGGAATGATGTTTACCTTGTCAAACGTGGCCGTAGCTGTCAGTTCCGCATGGTCCTTGTAAAAGGCCGTAACCACACCGCCTTCATTCAGGCTGAAAGGCTCTATGTATGCGTTTTGTTTTTTGCTTCCGTTCAGTGTGTAGACGATTTCCGCTCCCTTCTTCTGTGTATGAATAGTTACCCGACCATCCCTCGCACGGGAAATAGACAACGGATAGGTATCTCCTCCGCTCACCTGGGCAGTTTCGATAAACGCTCCTTGGCGTACCGGACGGATGAGGAAACTCATCGCATGACTTTCCGCTTTCACACGGTCTTCTTCCAACGGGCCGCCTTGTCCGCAGCTGTTTCCGCCCAAGCCGGTCACACCCAAATCCAGATGCAAATGAGTGGTCGATGACGGGGGCAATTGGTAAGGATGAGGAGCCAACGTCAATTCCATGTCTGACCAAGGTAAAGCGGAGGCGGACATCGTACGCTCAGACACAAACTCGATGCCGTTGCCCGCTTTATCAGTCAGGGCACACCAACGTACTCCTTCACGGTTACCCATGCTTTGCGGTTTGGGGAAGTCCACAAATTGTTCCTTAACCGTGCTTTGGTACAGTCCGATGAATGAGCCGGTGCAACGGTCGTTAAAGTTATTCCAAGGGCCACGGCCATAATAGCTATATTGCGACAAGTCCGAGGGAATTTGCATGGCATATCCCAAACGAGGCAAAAAGACCGTTTCATCGTTAGAAAGTGTTTCCATGCGCAGTTCGATGGTTCCATCGGGGTAAACGGTCCATATCTGGTTGGTCACGAACTTGAAGTCATCCGGGCCGAAAGGCTCTGCCGTATTTTCTTCTACCTGATACCTTCCGGAAGTTCCACCTTTCAGTTTGGCACCATTGGGCGCCTGCGATTCAACGGTGTACATCAGTTGAATGCGGTTGCCACTTTCATCCGTATCCTGCAACCGTTTGAAAGCGATCACACGGTGTTTCAGGTTGTGCAGTCCTTTTTCAAACCATCCGGGATAAGCCCAATTGTCATTATCCACCGGAGCGCGCAAGGCGTTCAATTTGGGGCCTTGACCTTCGCAAATCATTTTCTTCCCGTCATATTCCAAACTGTACAGAGTACCTTCCCGGTTATCGAACTTAGCGGTGAAACCATTGCCGGCAATAACCGTGTATGCTTCCGTCTCGGTCAGTTTCGGTTTAGGCTGCGAAGCGGTCAGCACGGTGATCGAAGGATGTTCGCCCGCGGCTTTCACTTGCAACTGCTCTTCCATCTGCACAAATCCAGCTTTCGCCCAAGGCATATCCTGCGCCAGACGTAACTGTACCTTAACGAAATATTCACTTCCTGCCGTCAAAGTATCATATTGGTAGTTCAATGTATAGCGTCTACGGTCACGCGGTGCGATGCCTGCAAGGGGTTTCCGTACCGGTTCGCTTTCGTAAACAGGTTTTCCGTCCTTATAGAGTGTCCACACCAGTTCATATTGATTTAAGTCTGTGAAATAGTTTTTGTTGAACAGTTCAATTTCTCCTTTTACAGAATCAACCAGCTGGACATCCAAGTTCTGATATACTTTCTTTACCTCATAGAATTGCGGTTTGGGGCGATGCCCGGGGAAGAGGATGCCGTTCATGCAGAACATGCCACTGTTCGGTTTGTCACCAAAATCACCTCCGTAAGCCAAATAGCGATCACCCGTCTGACGGTCATAGTACCACAGGGCTTGGTCCACCCAATCCCAAATGGCCGCTCCGCAGAAGAAGTTGGTCGATTCGATGGCATCCCAATAATCTATCAAATTACCTACAGCATTTCCCATAGAGTGTGCATACTCCGAGACATGGAACGGATATTTGATATTGTATTTTCCGGTCACTGCTCCCCTCATCCAGGCAATGGAAGGATATTGGTTGGATCCCATGTCCACGATACGGTTGTTTCGTTCGTATTGTATGGGACGTGAGGGATCAAACTCATGCAGCTTTTGATAAGCGGCCGCAAAGTTTTTGCCCGGTCCGCCTTCGTTGCCCAATGACCAGATGACGATGGACGGATGATTGACGTGCGCATGAGCCAGTTCCATCACACGGGCCACGTGAGCCGCTTCAAATTCCGGCACGTGGGACAAAGAAGCGTCACCATAATAATATTCGTGACTCTCCAGATTCGCCTCGTCTTCCAGATAGATGCCATATTTATCACAATAATAATACCAATAAGGCTCACACGAGTAATGGGAATTGCGCACGTGGTTGATGTTTCCCCGTTTCATCAGCATGATTTCCTCCTCCATCTGCTTGTGCGTAATGACATTTCCCGTCTCCGGACAGATTTCCTGGCGATTCACACCTTTCAGCTTCACCGTCTTTCCGTTGACGTAGTAGTATCTTCCGGCCAGCCCGAATTCATCTTCCTCCGCAGGTGTGTCTTTTATTTCCACCTTACGGAAACCTACCGCTGTAGAGAACAGTTCCACGGTCCGGCCCTTCTTATCCTTCAGGTGTCCCACCACCACATAGCGGTAAGGTTCCTCTGCCGACCATTTGGCGGGATTCTCTACCTCAATAGTCGCTTCGCTTGTAACGGCTTCTCCTACTTTCAGATTCCCAATGCGCGCCGTTACGCCCACACCCTCCACGAGTGAGTTTTCATCCGAATACAGTTTGTTGGCATAGAGTGAGTAGGCTAAGGTATAATCTTTCGCTTCTTTCCCACTCAGATTCCGGATGTCGGCTTCTATTTTGAGGCTTCCGTTCCGATAGTCCGCATCCAAATCCGGCGTTATCCGGAGGTCACGCACCTGCACCTTCGACGTAGCCGTCAGAGACACCGAACGGAAGATTCCTGGCAGGCGGAACATGTCTTGCGCTTCGAGGAATGAACCGTCCGAATTGCGATACACTTCCACCGCCACCATATTTTCTCCTTCTTCATAAAGATAGGGTGTGATGTCAAAAGACGCAGTGTTGCGCGAGTTTTTGGAGAAACCCACATATTTGCCGTTCACCCACAAATAAAAGAAAGACGAGACACCGTCAAAATTGAGGTACACTTCCCTCCCCTTCCAGTCTTCGGGCAGGGTGAAGTTGCGCCGATACGAACCCACCTCGTTGCGGTTTTTGTAAGTGATCCAATCCTGAGGGGGTGTACGCATAACGCCGCCTTTCCAGTCGCCCACCGCTACTTTGTGTTGGAAGATGACCGGTTGGTTGGCATACACCGGCACACCATACTTCAGACTTCCGTCTTTTTGAATGCCCACTACATTCCACTGCATGGGCACCTTCACCTCGTCCCAACCGGACACGTCATAATCTGGCTGATAGAAGGATGCCGGACGTTCACTCGGATTGCCTACCCAATGGAATTTCCACATTCCGTCCAGCAACTGATAGTAATGACTGTATTCGGGCAATACACGCCGTGCGTCCTCCTGATTATCAAAACAGAAAAACCAAGCGTGAGGTTGCTCCTTATTGTAACCCAATTGTTCGGGCGACTCCCATTCTTTTCCGGTTGGCCTCGATGCGTTTCCATAAACAAAGCCAGCCAGTTCTCTGATTTGCGCATTCGCCGTTAATATCAAAAAGACGAAGCTGGTTAAAAATAGTCTTTTCATATAGTCCTCTAAGTTTGTTTTATGTTAGTAGCGGATGATTTCTTTCTGTTCATGTGATATAATGGCGCAAAGGTAGACAGGAAGGGACGTATGGACTTTGTTACCCATCCCCATTCCTTTGCTCTCCGTCCCTACTTCCCCGTTTGTAGTCCGTAGGAGTCACTCCGTACTTCAATTTAAATATTTTGGTGAAGTGAGAGCTGTTGATGAAGCCTACTTCGAACATCACCTCCTGTATGTTCATTTCGGAATGCCGTAAAAGTTCAGCGGCTTTTTCCAAACGAACATTCCGCAGGTAATCCGCCAACGAATAGCCGTCAATCCGTTTCATGTTCCTATAAAGCTTGGTTCGGCTGATACCTAACTCTTTTGCCAAAAAGTCCGGTGATAAATCCGGGTCATCCATGTGCTCTTCGATGATTTTCTTCAGCCGCTCGATCATTGTACGTTGTTCGGCAGTCATCTCTTCCGCTTCCTCCTGGCTTTCTGTTTCCTCAGATTGAGGTAGAAGGCTATCTTCCACATTCTCTTTGACTTTTTCGTTACCGCTTTTTTTCAGCCATAATTCACGTTGCGCAATCAAACGGCGGAGACTCACCTCCAGCAGCTTCATAGAGAAAGGCTTGGCGATGTAAAGATCCGCTCCGGACTCATATCCTTCTATTTGGCTTTCCACACTGTCTTTCGCCGTCAGCATAACAAGTGGGATGGTAGCTAAACTCAGGTTATTCTTGATTTGTCTGCACATTTCCATTCCGTCCATTTCGGGCATCATTACGTCACTCACGATCACGTCCGGGAAGAGCGTCTGACACATTTCCAAACCTACACGTCCGTTTTCGGCGATGTGCACGTTGTAGCTTGCGGAAAGCTGTTCTTTTAGGACCATCTGCAACTCCCTGTTGTCTTCCACGATTAGCAATGTGGGTAAGTCCGGATTATCGGTCGATGTGTCAAACTCTTCCGCGGACTTGCTCCGGTCCGCTGTTGATAAGTCGAATTCATTGTATTGTTCTTGTATGAAGTCCGTCAAATTGATTTCTGCTTGCGGATCTATTTCCTGTTGTTTGCATGTTTTGTACATGGGTAATGCCACTATAAACTCGGTACCTTCATTGCGCTCGCTGCTCACCACAATCATTCCCTTATGCTGTAGCACCACATTCTTCACGATGGCCAAACCGATACCGGAGCCTAAATGCGATTGCGTCTTCCCATCCACTTGGAAGAAGCGTTCATAAATCAACCGGATGGATTCGGGTGAAATGCCCACGCCCGTATCTTTCACTTTTATGATACACAGTGGTGAACTATCTGCGGGAAGTTCGCCTTCCGTGTACGAAGCTGAATAATAAGGCGTTATATCCTGTGCCGAACCTCTCTTGCATACAATTTCTATACTTCCGCCTTCATCGGTGTATTTGATGGCGTTGGAAATCAGGTTCAGTATCATCTTGCCCAATTTGTCTTGGTCACCGTCCATTGTCAAGGCGATTTCGTCCGTCCGGCAGGTCATCGTGATGTGTTTGTTTTCTGCCCAAGCGTTCATGTCCGCAAAGAAACGTTGAAGTAATTCTGATAGATTCACCCAACTCAAGTTCAGCGATGAGATACCCAAGTCCTGTTTGCGGATGTCCACCAATTCCGCAATCAGAGCCAGCATCCTTTTTATATTATATAATATGGTATGCAGTTCCTTGTTCGTTTTTTCTTTCCCTATCAGTTTTTCTACGGCCAAAAGCACTAACGTAAGCGGTGTTTTCAGTTCATGCGAGGCATTCATGAAGAAGCGCATTTTAGCCTGATACTTCTCTTCATCCTGCTCAATCAAAATTTTCTGAATCTCATTCTCCCGTTTCAGTTTCTGTTCCTTTGTGTATTGGCGGAGAGCCATACCCGCTAAGAGCAGGAACAAGAGTACATAAGAGAGTTTGGCGCCTGTAGAAAGCCACCAAGGAGGCAAAATCCGAATAGAGAGTTGTTTGGCGGGTGTCTGCCAAGAGTGTCCCATGTCCGTAGAAAGTTGCAATTCCAGTTTATAGGATCCATAAGGCAGATGGGAGAAGGAAGCCCGGTTCTCCCGGGATCGTAGCACATGCCATTCCTCCTTGTCGTTCAACCGATAGCGATACATCAGTTGATCCGAAAGTTTATAGCCCAATGCGGCAAAGGAAATCGTAAAGTTATTCTGCTGGTAATTGAGGGTCAGCCGGGAAGTTCTCTCTAAAATCTCGTCCAGCACAATACGCCCGTCATCCGGTTCGCCGGGAATGACAAGCCGGTTATTTATGTACAGATGGGTAAAGGCCAGCGAATATTTCTTCTCTTCCTGCACGAAGGCTTCCGGACGGAAATAGCTAAGCCCATACAATCCGCCCATGAAGAATGTGCCGTCTTCTTCCCTTTTATGAGAACTGTTTATTTTGAAAGCGTTTTTCTGTAGTCCGTCAGCATAATCATAAGTGAACGTCTGTTTTTTGTTCCTATTCAACAAGTCTATCCCGTTGCTGCCTATCCACACATTTCCTGTATTGTCCGTCATGACAATTTCACAATCATTGCTCGACAAACCGTCCGAACGGGTATAACAGGTGGCAGTGTAGTCGTTATCTTGTTCTGAATGAAGGACTATCCGGTTCACACCGCCTCCGATAGTTCCTAACCAGTAGACCGAATCATTGAGGTAATCCATGCCTGCCAAGTAGTTGGACGACAAGGAAGCGTTTCCCAGCTGCGGGTCTACCTGATAATGTGACAGACGATTTATTTTCCCGTCTTTAGTCAGAGACAATCGGTTCAGACCGTTGATGGTACAGATAAAAATATTTTCTTCATGCAGGAACAGTGAAGTGACGGAGTTGGACACCAAGGCGGGATAAGTATTTTGGCCCAAGCGGAGCGACAAAACTGGAGTTTCCAACGGATGTTCCACGCAAAACAAACCTTTCCCCCACGTTCCAATCCAAAGCCTTCCTTCGCTGTCTTCCTGAAGATCGGCTATACTGGTATTGATTTTGTCTGCATCGGATGAATTGGCTGGTTGCAATTTCCAAGTAGCTTGGTTGCTTGTGTCAAATATAAAAGTTCCCCGATTGGTTCCGATGTACAGATGGCGTTGGTTGCGACTCATCCGGACGCATTGCAAATACAGGTTTTGGAATAGGTCGGCAGGAAGATCTATATGCCGAAGCTGTTCCGTGCGCATGTCGTAACTCAGCAAATTGGCATATTCCACAATCAGATAAACCATTCCATCATCCCGACTTGTGATGGAAACGACCTCATTTTGTGTAAACCCCATCGGCTCAAAATCGTCATGCGAAAGGTTCTTAAAAAGCGGTTCGGACAAAGTGCAGTAATAGACACCCCAACTGTTTGTGGCTATCCAAAGGTTATCAAAACGGTCGATGAGGAAATCTTTGATTTTCTGCGCCGACCGTTTCTCATCCCGGGTGTTGCGTAAGTACTCGTGCAACACAGGCATTTCAGAAAACGCATATTCCACTTTGAACACACCTTCCTGATAAGCGCACCACAAAGTTCCCTCTTCAGTAACGACAAAACGTCCCCGGCTGTTCAATGGAATTCGATGGTCCAAGTCATGAAAACAGACATAGCCGGAAGCTGTCGTAAGAAGTTTATTCTCCGCTATTGGAAAACGGTAACAACCTTTGGACGTGCGTATGAAAAGGAATTTTCCCCCACAATAAATATCACAAATAACCTCGTTCTCCCGAATCAGTTCTTCTAACTCATAGCTGTGTTTCACCTCCACTTCGTTTCCCGATATTTCCAGCCAAAACAGTTGTTTGTCAGTTACCGCCCAAACGGTATTTTCCAAGAATCGTACACCCAAAATGTCATTCAGTCGGGCAGACAAACCAGGATCCGTCCATTTGATGGGTGAGAGTGTATCTCCTTTTAAACGGAATACCTTCAAGCCTTCCCGTGTTTTTACCCATAAATGTTTTTCAGAGGAAGCATATAGAAACAGATTCTGATAGGTGGAGAGTGCTTGATCCGCCGCGTCTTTCCAATAATAAGTGGTATAGCGGTGGGTATTCAGGTTGAAGCAGATCAGTCCGCTCCCGGTTCCCAACCACAATCGGTTTCCCGTGCGAGCCATAGAGTGAATCCGGTTGTGGGACTGAAAAAAACGGTTGCCTTCGGGATAATAATCGAATGTCTGCAATCCGTAGCCGTCATAGCTTTGCAAACCGGCGTTCGTACCAATCCAAATCATACCCAAACTATCTTGCACTAGACAATTCGCGTCACTATGCGCCAAACCTTCATTAATAGTCAGTTGCTGAAACCCTTCAGAACTCCATAGGGTCTGCGGGAGTAATAATATAGTAAAAAAGAAAACAAAAAGTATTTTCATGGTAATCATTAAATTGCTAAAACCGCGCAAATATAAATAAAAATCTGTCATATAGTCACAGATTGCCAATAAAAAACAAATTCTCGAAACGCTCCTTTTCCATCGTCAGTATCCTTTTATCAAAACTTTTCTATATCAGAAAATGGAGTGTGGAATTGCTTCTCAATCACCGCACTATTTCCGCTCAAACAGTTAACTGTTTCCGTTCAATCAGCGCAGTGTTTTGGGGGTAAACACTGCGCTGATTGAACGGAAATAGTGCACTATTTTTGCGAAGCATAACATGTTATAAATCAACACAATCCATAAATATAAACAACAATTAAGAGACTTACGGAAGAATTTCTATACACTCGTTAACAAAGGAACCTATCAGAAGCCAATAAACGTTAACCGTTCATGTAAAATAAAAATCATATTTCAACTTATATATGAAGTAACTAATCTGATTCAACTTACACCATAATCATATATATATGACATAATCAAACGGATAGCAAACAAAAAGAGACAATAAGCAAAAGAAATCTCAAGAAAACGGACGTACTTTGGGCACTGTAATCAATAACTTAATAGAATTATACAATGAAAACAAACTTATTATTCGGATGCTCCTTAGGCAGTCTGTTCCTAGCGGGAGGTTGCGCCAACGCCGATAAGGCCGGAACGGAAGAACAACCTCAACCCAATGTGATTTTAATTGTGGCCGATGACTTGGGCTATGGTGATTTAAGTTGTTACGGGGCAACCCGCGTTTCCACTCCACACGTGGATAGCCTGGCCTCCTCCGGCCTACGTTTCACCGATGCGCATTCCGTAGCCGCTACCAGTACCCCGTCTCGTTATTCACTTTTTACAGGCCAATACAGTTGGCGTAGGAATGACACCGGAATTGCCGCAGGAAATGCAGGTATGGTCATCCGTCCGGAGCAGACCACCCTTGCCGATGTGTTCAAATCAGCCGGATACGCCACCGGTGCTATCGGCAAGTGGCATTTGGGATTGGGCGACAAAACGGGCTCGCAGGATTGGAACGGCATCATCACACCGGGTCCGCAAGACTTGGGCTTCGACTACTCCTACCTGATGGCTGCCACCGGTGACCGTGTTCCTTGCGTATGGATCGAGAATCAGCGAGTGGCCAACTACGATGCGGATGCTCCCATCTATGTCAGCTACAAGACCCCCTTCCCCGGTGAGCCGCTCGGAAAAGACCATCCGGAACTGCTGACCAAGCTGAAGCCTTATCCCAATCACGGACACAACCAGGCTATTGTAAACGGCATCTCCCGCATCGGCTACATGAAGGGAGGCGGAAAGGCGTTATGGAAAGACGAAAACATCGCTGACACGATTGCTACGAAAGCTACAGACTACATCAAAGCGCACAAAGATAGTGCTTTCTTCCTCTACGTAGGTACGAATGACATTCATGTGCCCCGCTATCCGCATCCCCGCTTCCAAGGCAAAAGCGGAATGGGATACCGCGGAGACGCCATTCTGCAATTCGACTGGACGGTTGGCGAGATTGTCCGGACACTAAAAGAAGAAGGCATAGCCGACCATACACTTATTATACTAACCAGCGACAATGGTCCGGTGGTGAACGATGGTTATCTGGACCAGGCAGTAGAGCTGCTGGGCGACCATTGCCCGTGGGGTGACTTGCGGGGCGGCAAGTACAGTATATTCGAGGCAGGCACACGTGTGCCGTTCATTGTCTGCTGGCCAGAAATGATTGAACCGGGTGTATCTCATGCATTGGTATCACACATCGACCTCGTGGCTTCCATGGCCGGGCTGACAGGTGGCGAGCAGAGTGAAAACCTCGGCATAGACAGCCAAAATTACTTGGACGCCTTCTTAGGGAAAGACGCCAAAGGACGCGATTATGTAATAGAGGCGGCACAGACACTTTCCGTTTCAGACGGAGAATGGAAATACATCACGCCCTGCAAATACACTCCTTACTATGCCATTACCCGCACCGAAACAGGCAACTCCACCGAAGAACAACTGTACAATCTGCGAGAAGACTTGGGAGAACGGAAAAACTTGGCTTCCCAATGTCCGGATAAACTGAAAGAACTGCAAGAGATACTAAAACAGGAAACGAAGAAAGGGTGTGTGATGAGATAATTCAGGCTAAAAATTTTGCAAACCGTATATAAGTCTATGCTGTAGTTTGAGTATTTGAAGCCTATGACACGAAAAATAACGGATTAGTAAAATAGTTTACGCCTCCCCTTTAGCGTATAGTCCTGCCCTGTCCTGTACTACTAGGACTGCAGTCCTACTTAAGCGGGACTAGGCAGGACTATAAGTTTAATTCTGACTTTCCAAAATCTGCTATATAAGCAGTGCTGTATATACCTAATTATAAGCAGTTTAATTCTTTTACAAATGTCTAATGCCTGGTCTTTTTTCAATAGGAGCCAATAGAAATCATTCATTAAAAATATTACACAAACAACGAGAGTTTCTCCGTTTATCGCCCGCGCATATTTAATCTTACACACTTATCTAAGAAAATCCTTTAGCCAATTTGTCCCAATTATATTCTATATGTCCCATTGCCATGAACAGAACATTCTCATGCACAAATAAAACAATCGGTTACAGAGATTTAAAAGACATTTGCAAACAGAAAAAGTTTTTTTTCAAAACGAATATTAATTTTTAATGCTATGAAGCGTATGAATTCAAAATCATTGCTCAATCAAAACAACAGGCTTCTACTTAAAGCTATGTTCTTTAATGTAGGCTTGGTATGTTGCTCCGGTTTAAATGCCGTGAACAACTATGATGCGGGAGATGTTTCGAGTGTACCAAATGTACCCGGCATAACCCATGTAACACAAAAGGAAAACATCACGGGACGTGTGGTGGATGCGAACGGAGAGCCTATCATCGGCGCCAATGTTCTTGTGAAAGGTAAAAACACCGGCAGCATCACAGACCTTGACGGACGGTTCAGCGTAGCAGCTGCTCCAGGAGATGTATTGGCTGTTACCTTTGTTGGCTATCTTCCTAAAGAGGTGAAAGTGAAGAATAATGAGAAGCTGACAATACGGCTGGAAGAAGATGCACAGATATTGGGTGAAGTCGTAGTGGTGGGGTATGGCACACAAAAGAAAGCTAACCTGACAGGCTCCGTAGCTTCCGTCAAAATGGAAGATGCATTGGGCGATCGCCCTATCGCCAGCACGGCGCAGGCGTTGACAGGTACGGCACCCGGCTTGCAGGTCATTACCAACACCGGTCGTCCTGGACAGAGCTCTGAGTTGAACATCCGAGGATATACGTCCATCAATGGTGGCGGACCGCTTATCTTGGTGGACAATGCGGAAGTGGAATCCATTGATGACATTAACCCGAAGGATATCGAAAGCATCTCCGTACTGAAAGACGCATCCGCTTCGGCCATCTACGGTGCACGTGGCGCATTCGGCGTTATCCTGATTACGACCAAGCAAGGAGAGAGAAACGAGAAGACAAAGGTTTCTTACAGTGCGAACTTCGCCTTCACCAACGCATCGAATCTGCCCAAGAAACTGAACACCTATGACACTGCCAAAACCTTCCAATCATGGGAAGTGAGAAATAACGGCACCATTGCCGACATTGACAAATGGGTAGACCTTTTGGAGCAATACCGAACAGATCCCAGCCAATTTCCGGCAGACGGCATCTATACCGATGAGAACGGAAACCGATATCCGTTGAGAGACTCCTATAATTATTGGGATATGGCTTTCAACACAGGTTTTGAACAGATTCATAATGTATCTGTTTCAGGCGGTACGGAACGGTTGGGCTACCGTGTATCTTTAGGCTATACGAATCAGGACGGTATCTTGATAACCGACCACGACTCTTACAAGCGGTACAACCTGAACACCAACCTGAACATGAACATCACCTCCAACTTGAAAGCCACCGTCAACATCTTCTATAAGAACGACAAGCGGCAGACTCCGGGAGGCATGTGGAAAGTGTTTGCCAACGGTGTGATAGAACCTCCTTATGCGTTCGAAGGAACCAAAGCCGATCCCGTAACCGGCGAGGAAATACCCTATTGGACACCGGAAACGTTCCTTAATACGGAAAAGCCACAGATCAATCGAGGCGATGATTTCCGCATCTTCGGCCGTCTGGAATGGAAGCCGGTTAAAGGGTTTACGCTAGCAGGTGAATATACAGTCAACAAATCCAATAAATACGTGGACAATACAGCCATCATCAACCGTTATTGGAATTCCACCGGTACGGAAACCACTGAATTTAATACAGTTTCCAGCTACCAGCGTAACAACCAAAACCGCTTCTATCAGTCATTCAGTGCCACGGCAAGATATGACTTCAGTAAGAAAGGCCATAACCTGACCGCATTGGTAGGTGTGAACTATGAGGATGCCGACTATAAACAATTCTCCGGAAAACGTCAAGACCTCCTCAGTGAGGATGTGCCTTCGTTCGGCACGGCAACAGGTGATATGACAGTAGAAGACAGCTATTACGAATGGGCGGTTGCCGGCCCGTTCGGGCGTATCAACTATAACTATCAAGAAAAATATCTCGTAGAGTTTTCCGCACGTTATGATGGTTCCTCACGCTTTGCTCCGGATGACCGCTACGTGTTTGTACCCTCCGGATCCATCGGATGGCACATCAGCAAGGAGAAATTCATGGAAAATCTGGCTCCTACCTTGAGCAGTCTGAAAGTATTTGCCTCATACGGTGAAATCGGCAACCAAGATACGGGCAGCAACTATTACCCTTACCTGCCTACCATGGCAACCTATAACGCCGAATGGATTGATCCGAGCACGGGGCTTACGTACCTAACCATCGGTATGCCTGCCATTGTCAGCGGTGGATTTACATGGGAGAAAGTGCGTACCCTCAACGTAGGTTTCGACTTCGGCTTGTTCAACAACCGCCTGACGGGAACTTTCGAATGGTATAAGCGCGCCACCATTGGCATGTTGGATGCCGCCAACGAACTTCCCGCTGTATTAGGAACCGAAGCTCCTTTGCAGAATGTCTCTGACTTGGAGACCAAAGGTTGGGAATTGAACCTGAACTGGAAAGACCAGATAGGCAAGGTGAGATACTCGATTGGAGGTAACTTGTTCGACAGCCGTGCCCACATTACGAAAGTGATGCTTTCGTCCGGCAACATTAATAACTACTACGTAGGAAAAGAGTTAGGTGAAATATGGGGATATGAAGTGGTAGGTTTCTATAATGTAGACGATTTTGAAGAAGGAATAGTTGGTTCTTATTCAGACAAATTCACCCTAAAAGACGGCATCGCTCCCTATAAAAACACAAGCCACATCCCTGGTGACATCCGCTTCGCTGATTTGGATGAGAGTGGCACGGTAGACTGGGGAACAAACTCCATTGATGACCACGGAGACAAGAAAGTGATTGGAAATGAGCGTCCGCGTCTGCAATTCGGTGTCAATGGTTCGGTGGAATATCAAAACTTCGACCTGTCTTTCTTCCTGCAAGGAGTGGGCAAACGAGACCTTTATCTAAACACTTACTTGTCCCGTCCCTATCATTCCACCTTCACTTATGCCATCCATGAAGGACAAACAGACGTATGGACAGCGGATCACCAGAATGCGTATTTCCCGCGCGTCATGAGTCCCAACTACGGACTTTCCAGCGAAAAGAATACACACAACGTTTATAACGGTGCTTACCTGAACATCAAGAACATCACTTTAGGGTATAACCTGCCCAAGAAATGGATCGGCAAACTGGGCATGAGCAGAGCAAGACTTTATGTCTCCGGCGAAAACTTGTTTATCTTCGACCATCTGCCTGACGGCATCCAGACCGAACTTTATGACGAAAGTAGCGGTGCCGGTTATCCGTCTCTGCGGAAATTCAGTTTCGGTGTTGACGTATCATTTTAAACATTAAAAACAATCGAATTATGAAATCATTCTATACACATGCCTGTTTAGGAACAGCCGCCTTGCTGACGTTAGGCGCATGCGACTCATTATTGGACCGCTCTCCCAAAGACGAGTTGACAGAAAACGCCGTCTACAGCAACTATGAAAGTATAAAAACGTATGCCTGGCAACTTTATGACGCTTTCCCCGCCTACGATCAAATTAACAGCGGTCAAGGAAACAGTAATCATGATAATCTTGGGAGTACTAGAAGCACCGTACAATTGAGACGTGGAATGCGCGACATGATTATGTGGGCGGATTTTGATAGCGACTTGATGGATCAAGGAGCGGACAATGGCGAATCGGACTGGATATGGCAACGCTATGACATTCCGACCAGCAGTTATGACTACACAGCCCCTTATCAGAACATACGTGCCATCAATTCCTTATTGCAAGGAGTAGAAGCTTCAAGCGGACTGACCGAAGAAGAGAGAGCACATTGGCGGAGTGTATGTTATTTCTTCCGCGCTTACAACCACGCTTCCCTCATGAACCGCTACGGTGACATCATCTATGTAGACAAACTGCTGTCTGATGACAGTCCGGAGCTGTATGGCGAACGCATACCCCGCGATGAAGTAGCACAAAAAATCCTAGATGAGTTGCTATATGCCCGCGACAACTTAGGGGCTTTTGATGACGGAGAATGCACCATCACGCAGGACGTGGTCAACGCTTTCCTCTCTCGCTATGGTCTGATGGAAGGAACGTGGCGCAAATACCATGGCTTGGGCAATGCGGAGAAATATTTGGAAGTGTCTATCGAAGCTTCAGAAGCCTTGTTACCCAAATACAACCTGCATCCCAACTACGATGAAGTGTTCAACAGCGAAGACCTGAGCGGTGTGGACGGAATCATACTCTATAAAAGATATGTGGAAGACATCTTCATGCACCGCATGACGCAAGAGACACGCAATGACAACGCCGGCGAGGACCTGACAAAGAAAGCGGTAGACATGTACCTGATGACCGACGGACAGACCCGTTGGACTAGTCCGCTCTTTGAAGGTGATAAGGATATTCATGCCGAATTCCGCAACCGCGACAAACGTTTCTATTATACGGTGACACCGCCCTATCGTGTAAAGAAGGATCCTGACAGCGCAAGCGGATGGACATCAACCGGAAATCCCATTGATGAAGAATACTTCTCCTTGATGCAGGAACTATCGGACGACCAACACAAGACCCTGCCTTCCGACCAATGGACAGGCACCATTACGCAAGTGCAGCCCAATCTGTTCAATGACCGTGTGGACAACTGGAACCATAGCGGAACCGGCTACCGTTGCTGGAAGTTCTATAACCGCTTGTTAGTGGGTAAAAATAACCGAGACATCAGCGACTGCCCCATCTTTAGAATCGGAGAAGTGATGCTGAACTACGCCGAAGCCATGTACGAGATGGGACGCTTCGACCAAAACGTATGTGACCAAACCATCAACAAACTGCGTGAACGCGGAGGAATTCCCGCCCTGATCATCGGACAAGAGCCGGAAGACCCGACACGCGATCCGGAAGTGGCACCTACCTTATGGGAAATCCGCCGCGAACGTGCGATAGAACTGATGGCGGAAGGTTTCCGTTTCGATGACTTGCGCCGCTGGAAGAAATGCGACGACTATTTGAAGACTCCAAAACTCGGCATGTGGATCAAACAATCAGACTATCCTCACATGCCCATCCAAGACGGTGCGGAAGAAGGTTACATCTCGCTGGACGGAACGCCTCCCGGTTTCCCCGACTACTATTACTTACAACCGCTTCCTACAGATGAATTACTGCTGAACCCGAATCTGACGCAGAATCCGCAGTGGGAATAATTGATTGAGTATTTTCTGTTCCAGAGAGTAAAACTTGAAAAAGAGCGAATCTCTCTGGACTTTTATAGCATAAAATTATGAATTTAAGAACTTTTCTATATACGTTTTCCACCTGTATCCTGTTAGGATGTTCACCCGTCAAAAAGACACAAATACCAGAGTGCGTATCAGGTATCTATCCCAAACTAGCTTATTACAATAATGAAGGGGAATGCGGTACAGGAGCCGTGGTACCTTGGGCAGAACGCCTGTGGGTAATAACCTACGGCCCACACAAACCTCTAGGCTCTTCAGACAAACTCTACGAGATTACACCGGATCTGAAACAGATTGTCCGGCCGGAAAGTGTGGGTGGTACTCCTGCTAATCGCATGATTCATCGGGAAAGCAAACAATTGTTCATCGGCCCTTATGCCATTGACTCTACAGGGAAAGTGCGTACTATTCCCTACAATGTCATGCCAGGCCGTCATACCGGCAATGCCCGTCACCTGACTGACCCAGAAAATAAAATCTATTATGGTACTATGGAAGAAGGTCTGTATGAAGTAGATGTGCACACCCTATCCATAAAAGAACTTTATAAAGACGGTAACTTACAAAAGAAAGACAAAAACGCCGATAGTTACGCACCCACCGGAACTTTATTACCAGGTGTACACGGAAAAGGCTTGTATTCCGGTCAGGGTGTGGTACTGTTTACGAACAATGGTGAAGGCTCCATGGAAGCATTGCGCCAATTTGATGTGGAATCGGGTGTACTAGCAGAATGGAACGGACAAAATTGGAAAGTAGTTCGTCGCAACCAGTTCACGGAAGTGACTGGGCCTGGAGGTATTTATGGAAATGCTAATCCGGAAACAGATCCACTATGGGCTATAGGATGGGATCATAAATCCATTTTGGTCGGCGTACGTGATATGCAAAAAGGCTGGGCGTTCTACCGCCTGCCCAAAGCGAGCCATAGTTACGATGGAGCACACGGATGGAATACCGAATGGCCTCGTATCCGAGATGTAGGTACTCTGGGAAATCCTGATTATCTGATGACCATGCACGGACTTTTCTGGCATTTCCCCGGTGACTTTGCCATGGGACATGCAATAGGCATACGTCCACGCTCCGCCTATCTGAAAGTAATCGGTGACTATGCCCGTTGGAATGATCGGTTGGTATTCGGTTGCGATGATTCCGCCAAAAATGAATTTCTGAATAAACGCAAAGCAAAAGGTGGGATTAAAGGCCCAGGACAATCGAACTCCAACCTGTGGTTCACTTCGCTGAGCAAACCCGATGAATTGGGACCAACTACGGTGGAAGGAGCCGTTTGGGTCAAAGAAACCGTAAAGGCAGAGACATATTCCGAACCGTTCCTATTCGCCGGTTGGAAGAAACGTTGCGCTTGGCTACAAAACAAAAGTAATATACCTGTTATTTTTACGTTAGAAGTGGACAAAATCGGGAATGGTGATTGGAAGCAGCTGAAAACGATTTCCACGGATGCGTATTCCAACGCTTATGTAACGTTTGAAAGTGAAGAATCCGGTGAATGGATCCGAGTGAAGGCAAATAAAGACGTGACAGCTACAGTCAGCTTCGCTTATACAGGAGAAGACATGAGAAATACCGAACCGGACAAAATGTTTTCTGGTTTGGCCAAAGTATCCGAAACAAGCACAACTGGCGGAGTGCTTTACAGTCTGGGTGAAAACCGTCGCGCTTTAGGGGTACTGGCTACAAAGACGAAAGACGGACAAACCATAGAAACGGGCTACTATGAAATGAATGACACATTACAATTGGTCAAGAAAGAGGATATAGAAATGGCTTCTTTCATTCGAGAAAAATTCGCCATACCACAACAAATTGTAAGCATTGAGCCAAGCTCTGTATTGATTGTAGATGATAAAAAACGCAGGTGGCGCTTGCCTTTGGGGATTCAAGACTACAAATCATTGACGGATAACGGGAAACTTCGCATCTGTCGTGAAGTGGCTACCGAGAGAGATTTGTTCAGCTGCATGGGAACTTTCTACGAACTTCCCGCTGAAAATGCAGATGGTTTTGCCAAAATTCGACCCATATCCACCCATAGCTTCCAAATCAATGACTATGCTTCTTATCGCGGCATGTTAATTATGACAGGCATTGATCCGAAAGCGGGAAAAGGAAATGAACATATTATTGTGTCGGAAGACGGGAAAGCCGCCGTTTGGGCCGGCGCAATCGATGATTTATGGTATTTAGGCAAGCCGGTAGGAGAAGGAGGACCTTGGAAAAACACGGAAGTGAAAGCCGGCAACATATCCGATCCTTACCTCATAGGATTTTACGACCAAAAAGAAATGCTGTTGTCCCACAACGCAACTCAAGCCGTAACCTTTACATTAGAAGTTGACCCTTCCGGAAATGGCGATTGGATGAAATATGCTGATTATACTGTAAATCCAGACGAAACCTTCCAATATCATTTCCCCGAAAATTTTCAAGCACGCTGGATACGCTTCTCCGTGGATGCTGATGCCAAAGTAACCACGTGGCTTGTATATAAATAGACTTTACTAAGCAAAAACAATAACAAAAATTGTGCATAGATCATGATTAACCTCATTCGCTATGCACAATTTTTTCACATCAGCTCCAACGTCACGATAGACTTGGCGGGAAGCGTCACTTTCAGCACGCCTTTGCTGATTTTGGCACCTTTGAAAGGAACGGGCTTCACGACATCGGGCCGCTCAAACGAGTTGTAGTCGGCAATGTTTGGAGAAGTCAGTATCTCGCCTTGGACTTGATTGACGCTAATGCCCGACAAGTTGACGCTGATTTCCTGCTCGTGCTTCAAGTCTACGTTCGAGAGGGAGATGTGTACCTTGCCGTCTTTGTCGCGGGACGCCGTGGCACTGACAAGCGGCAATGTGCGGCGGTCGCGTACGTCCATCGTCTCGCAATTTACGTCCAAAGGCAGGTAAGTGGCATCCTGATGCACCTTGTACATCTTGAAGACGTAGTAGGTGGGTGTCAGTACCATTTTGTCGTCCTTGGTCAGAATCATGGATTGCAGCACGTTGACTATCTGGGCGATGTTGGCCATCTTCAGACGCTCGGTGTACTTGTGGAAGATGTCAAACGAAAGGGAGGCTACGAAGGCATCGCGCAGGGTGTTCTGCTGGTAGAGGTGTCCGGGAATGGTGCCGGGCTCTTCGTCCCACCAAGTGCCCCACTCATCCAGTATCAAAGCGATATTCTTTTGTGGGTCGAATCCGTCCATGATGGCGATGTGACGCTTCAGCACGTCTTCTATCTCGCGGCATTTGCCCAACGTCCAATAGTAATCTTCATCACTGAACTTGGTGGCCGCTCCTTTGCTGCCGCTCCAGCCGGACACGGTGTAATAGTGCAGCGACAGGCCGTTCATCCGTCCGCCTACTTGGTCCATGAGCACCCGCGTCCAGTTGTAATCGTAGTCGCTGGCACCGCTGGCAATCTTGTACAGGCGGTTACCATCGTAGTTGCGGCAATAGGTAGAGTAACGGCGGTAAAGGTCGGCGTAGTATTCGGGGCGCATGCTTCCGCCACAGCCCCAGCTTTCGTTGCCCACGCCGAGGTATTTCACCTTCCAAGCCTTGTCGCGTCCGTTTTGGCGGCGCAGGCGTGCCATGGGCGAATCGCCTTCGGAGGTCATGTATTCCACCCATTTGGCCAGCTCTTCCACCGTGCCGCTTCCTACGTTTCCGCTGATGTAAGGTTCGCAGCCCAACATTTCGCAGAGGTTCAGGAACTCGTGTGTGCCGAAACTGTTGTCCTCGATGGTGCCTCCCCAATTGTTGTTCACCATCTTGGGGCGTTGCTCTTTGGGACCGATGCCGTCCATCCAATGGTATTCGTCGGCAAAGCATCCGCCCGGCCAGCGCAGGACAGGCACTTGCAGTTCTTTCAAAGCGTTAAACACATCGGTACGATACCCCTTGATGTTGGGAATGTCCGAGTCTTCGCCCACCCAAAGGCCGCCGTAGATGCACGTGCCTAAGTGTTCGGCAAATTGGCCGTAGATTTCTTTCGGGATGATTTGTTTGCCCTGGTCGCCATGTACGGTGATGGTAGCGCTCTTCTGTGCGGAGAGGGTCAGGCCGGTGGCCAGCATGAGGCTACTTACAAATAGTCTTGTTTTCATGAATTTCGATTTAAATGATAATTTAATGTGCTAATATGCTAATGTGCCAATGTGCTAATTGGGCTGCGCTGTGTTTGCGGCGACATGTTCTCATTCCGCAGGGCATTAGCACATTGGCACATCAGCACATTGACACATTGCGGGGCTCCGCCCCGCTAAATTTTATAGTTCACCGCCGCTTGCTCAATGGGCAGGCAGGCTTTGTAGTTCTCTATATAGACGTTGAAGCCTTCTACGTCTTCCGGCGTGGGCACAATCTCTACACCGGTGTTGCCGGCAAAGACTTGCTTGTCCAGGAAGTCGGCAAGGGAGCGGTTCTCCGTGTTGTTCACCAAGTAAGACCCCAGCAAGGCCATACCCCACGGGCCACCTTCGCCGGCCGTTTCCATGACGGAGATGGGCGAGTTGAGCGCCGCCGCCAACACACGCTGGCCTACGCCTTTCGTCTTGAACAATCCGCCATGCCCGGTGATGCGGTCCACCTTGATTTTCTCTTCCTTGAACAGGATGTCGTTACCCAGCTTGAGCACACCTACCGAGGCATACAGATGGGCACGCATGAAGTTGGCAAGGGTGAACTTGTCGCCCGCCGAGCGCACGAACAAGGGGCGCCCTTCAGCCAGTCCGGTTACGGGTTCGCCTGAGAAGTAGTTGTAGGACATCAGGCCACCGCAGTCGGCTTGTCCCGTCAGGGCGTGGTTATAGAGCTTGCCATAAAGCTCGTCCATGTCCACGGGGATGCCCAGCAGTTCCTGATATTCCTTGAAGAGGTTGACCCACGCGTTGAGGTCGGACGTGCAGTTGTTGCAGTGCACCATGGCCACGAGGCTTCCGTCCGGCGTAGTCACCATGTCTATCATCTCGTAGGGCTTGGAGAGGTCTTTCTCCAGCACAATCATGGAGAAGGACGAAGTGCCGGCCGACACGTTGCCCGTGCGTTGCTTCACGGCGTTGGTGGCTACCATACCCGTACCTGCGTCGCCTTCGGGCGGGCAGAAAGGAATGCCGGCTTTCAAGTGGCCGGACACGTCGAGACGTTTGGCGCCTTCGGGGGTGAGGAAACCTGCGTTGACACCCGCCGGCAATACCTTGGGCAGAATGTCAAGCAACGTCCAGCCATAGCCACGGTCGGCTATCAGGTTGTCGAACTTGGCAACCATCTCGGCCGAATAGTTCTTGGTGGCAGGGTCGATGGGCAACATGCCCGAAGCGTCGCCGATGCCCAGCACGCGCTGTCCGGTCAACTGCCAGTGGATGAAGCCCGCGAGGGTGGTCAGGAAGTCGATGTCATGCACGTGCTCCTCGTTGTTCAAGATGGCCTGATACAAGTGGGAGATGCTCCAGCGCAAAGGGATGTTGTATCGGAACAGTTCGGAGAGAATGCCGGCGGCTTTCCCCGTATTGGTGTTGCGCCAGGTGCGGAAAGGCACGAGGATTTCTTCCTTCTTGTTGAAAGCCATGTAGCCGTGCATCATGGCACTGATGCCGATGGCGGCCAGGACTTCTATCTCGATGTCGTATTGCTCTTTGACATTTCTGCGGAGGTCGGCGTAGCAATCCTGCAAGCCATACCAGATGGCCTCTACGCTATACGTCCATAGCCCGTCTACCAACTGGTTCTCCCAGCTGTGGCTGCCTTGGGCGATGGGGTTATTCTCTTGGTCAATCAAAACGGCCTTGATGCGGGTAGAGCCGAACTCGATGCCCAATATTGCCTTGCCCGTTTCGATGGTTTGTTTTGCATCCATAGTATAAGTGTACAAAATTAAATAATAATTTAGCAGTGTATTTTTTAGGCACGGATTACACGGATTGGTCACGGATTTCTTTTGCCGTCCGTAGGCGAAACCATTTTTAATCTATGAAAATCCGTGTAATCCGTGCCTAAAAATAATTAGCAAAGTGCTTTGTTCAGCATGTAATATACTTCGTTCATGCGAAGCTCTTTCTTGAACTCGCTGATGTCGGTGTCCTTGTTGATGTGTACCATCTCGATGCCTGCTATTTCGGCGTAGTCTTCCCAATATTCGGCCGTCAGGTCGTAGGAGAAGCAAGAGTGGTGCGTGCCGCCGGCCAATATCCAGGCGCCTGCGCCTACCTCGAAGTTAGGCTGCGGAATCCACAACGCGCTGGCTACGGGGAGCTTAGGCAGCGGTTTCGGTTCGATGCACTCTACGTCGTTCACAATGAGGCGGAAGCGGTTGCCCAGGTCTACTACCGTGGCCGTGCAGCCGGTGCCTACCTTGGACGTGAATACCAGGCGGGCCGTCTGGCTCTTGCGGATGCCGATGCCGAGGAAGTGTACTTCCAGGCGGGGCTTCTTGGCGGCGATGAGCGGACAAACCTCCAGCATGTGGGCTTGCAGGATGGCGCTGTTGGCGCCGTCGAAGTTCAGCGTGTAGTCCTCCAGGAAGGAGCAGCCGTTAGGCAGGCCTTGGTTCATCACCCACACCATGCGGTAGAGGGCGGCGGACTTCCAGTCGCCTTCGGCGCCGAAGCCGTAGCCTTCGGCCATCAGGCGTTGAGAAGCCAGGCCGGGGATTTGGTCGAAGTGGCTGCCGTCCGTCTGGCCCAGGTCGTCGAAGTTGGTCGTGAAGCCTTTGGCGCCTTTCGCCTTCAGGATGGCGCGCAGGGCGAGTTCGGCCTTGGCGGAGTTCCATACCTTCTGATAGGCCTCGGTCGATTTGTCTTCCAGTTCCTTGTCGTGGTCGTACTCTTGGAAGTAGGTGGCCACGAGGGCGTCTACGTCGGCGTCCTTCACCTGTGCGTGATACTCCATCAGTTCGCTGGCGGGGCAGTAGTCTACGTGGTAGCCCATGCGCACTTCGGCTTCCACCTTGTCGCCGTCAGTCACGGCCACGTTGTTCATCTGGTCGCCGAAGCGGATGATGAGCATGTCCTGCGAGTCGGCCCATGCGGCGCAAACGCGCATCCATACGCCAATCTTGCGCTGCGTCTCTTCGTCCTTCCAGTAGCCTACCACCACTTTGCGGCGGATGCGCATGCGGGTGCAGATGTGGCCGAACTCACGGTCGCCGTGCGCCGACTGGTTGAGGTTCATGAAGTCCATGTCCATCGTGTCCCAAGGAATCTCCTTATTGTATTGGGTATGGAGGTGGAGCAACGGCTTCTTGAGTTGCTGCAGGCCGTGTATCCACATCTTGGCGGGTGAGAAGGTGTGCATCCAGGTGATGATGCCGATACACTTCTCGTCGTTGTTGGCGGCCTTCATCACGGCCTCTACTTCTTTGGATGAATTGGCGGTGCCTTTATATACCACCTTGACGGGCAGACGGCCGGAGTCGTTCAGACCCTTTACCATTTCGTTGCTGTGCGCGTCTACTGCTATCACTGCGTCGCCGCCGTAGAGGAGCTGTGCTCCGGTGACGAACCATACTTCATACTGAGAAAATGCTTGTTCCATAATTGTAATACTGTTTTTATTGTTAATAATCGATATATCTGTCCTTTTTTTGCCGGAGTCTGCGGCGCGAGTATGCCGGAGTCTACGGCGCGAGTATGCCGGAGTCTGCGGCACGAGTATGCCGGAACCTGCGGCGCGGGTATGCCGAAGCCTTCGGCAGGCAGGGGTGCCGAAGTGTCCGCCCGGCGGGGTCACTTCTTCGCCTGTCCGTAGTAAGCGTTCGGCCCGTGCTTGCGGCTGAAGTGCTTCTCGATGAGCAAGGGGTTCATGGTGAGGTTGGGGTTCACGCTGTAGGCGATGAAGGCCATCTTGGCCACTTGTTCCATGACGACGGCGTTGTGAACGGCGTCGTGCGCGTCCTTGCCCCAGGCGAAGGGGCCGTGGTTTTTCACCAATACGCCGGGCGTGTGCACGGGGTTCAGCCCCTCGAAGCGGCGCACGATGACGTTGCCCGTCTCCAGCTCGTAGGAACCCTTCACTTCGGCCTCGGTCATGTCGGCCGTGCAGGGGATGTCGTTGTGGAAGTAGTCGGCGTGCGTGGTGCCGATGTTGGGGATGTCACGTCCGGCCTGCGCCCACGCGGTGGCGTAGGTGGAGTGGGTGTGTACCACGCCGCCTATTTCGGGGAAGGCTTTGTAGAGCACCACGTGCGTCGGGGTGTCCGACGAGGGGCGCAAGGTGCCTTCCACCACTTTCCCGTCCAGGTCTACCACTACCATGTCGCTGGCTTTCATTTCGTCATAGCTTACGCCACTGGGCTTGATGACCACCAGCCCGCTCTTGCGGTCGATGGCTGACACGTTGCCCCACGTAAAGATGACCAGTCCGTGCTTCACCAAGTCGAGGTTGGCACGAAATACTTTCTCTTTCAGTTCTTCTAACATAATGTCTTCTATCTTATTTAAATGATAATTTAGCGGTGTATTTAATGGCACACAGATGACACTGATGAGACAGATTTACACAGATTTTAAAGGGCTTCGCCATGTATCTGTCATTCTGAGCAACGCGAAGAATCTCCCGAACACACTGGGAGATGCTTCACTCCGTTCAGCATGACAAAAGAAATCTGTGGTCATCTCGTGAAATCTGTGTCATCTGTGTGCCATCTAAATTCCCATTTATCATATATCTCATATCTTAAACTTCGGCGCCTCCCGATAAGCTTTCTCGTTGAACTGGTACAGGGCTGCGCCGCGCCTCGACCCTGTCTTGTCTATCTTATCGGTCTTTTCAATGTAATTCATCTCGGCCACGCGCTTGCGGAAGTTCCGCTTGTCCAACGGTTCGCCATAGATGACTTCGTAGAGGTTTTGCAGTTGCGACAAGGTGAAGAGCTTGGGCAACAAGTTGAAGCCGATAGGTTCGGTGGCCGCCTTTTGGCGCATCAACGTCCGTGCCTTCCGCACCATCTCCGTGTGGTCGAATATCAGCGGGGGCACTTCGTCGATGTTCACCCAGTAGGCGTTGTGTTGGCGCACCAGCTCGCGGTCGTACTCATCAATGTTTATCAACGCGTAATAAGCCACGGAGACGACCCTCCCTCCCGGGTCGCGTTGCACGTCGCCAAACGCTCCCACTTGCTCCATGTATACCTTGTCCAGTCCTGTCAGTTCGGCCAATACTCGCTTGGCGGCATCGTCCACACTTTCGCCTTCCTGCACGAATCCGCCCATCAGGGACCATTCGCCGCGGGCCGGTTCAAAGTCGCGTTGGAGCAACAGCAGGCTCAGCTCGCCCTCTAGGAAGCCGAAGATGATGCAGTCGATGCCGACATAGAAACGGGGATTGGAACTATAATAGTTATTCATCTATAAGTTAAATGATAATTTATTTGTCCGGGGAACGCAGACGACGCAGAATACACAGATGAACGCAGACTTATATATATTTTTTTTCAGTGCAGATAGGCAAAGCCCTTTATTTTCCGCGAGCCTCTGCGCCCGTCTGCGTAGTCTGCGTTCTCCTAATTCAGCCCGCTAAATTCCCATTTATCATATTATTTACCAGAAATATGCGTAGAACAATGCGCAGAGCACGATGACGCCTAACGAGGCGACGATGTCCCACACGCCCCAACTCTCACGGATGGACTTCTTGTAGTCCTTGGTGAAGGTGATGGCCGCTACCTGTTCGGCGGTTGGTTTCGGCGTGAAGGCCGAAATGACGAACATGGCGATGATGATGAACACCAGCAACCACACTTCGAATATCAGCCAGTTAGTCTGCCAGAACCAGGTGGTGTATTCCCAGAAAGCGCCGTCCATCGTAGCCTTGCCCGAGTTGGTCAGCACGTTGGTCAGCAAGCGAAGCATACCAATCAGGAAGCCGCCAATCAAGCCCCATTCGCCCGCCTTCGGCGTGATGCGCTTGGAGAAGATACCCAACGTGAACACGGCTACCATGGCGGGCGCAATCAGCGACTGGATGTCTTGCAGATAAGAGTACAGGTTACCCATGTTCATCATGATAGGCATCCATGCCAATCCTAAGATAACGACCACGACCGTGGCGATACGTCCTACCAACACGTAGTGGCTCTCGCTCATGCCTTTCTTCATCGGCTTGTAGAAGTCCTCGGTGAACAGCGTGGCGCAGCTATTGAAGAAGGCGGCCAGCGAAGCTACGAGGGCGCAGATGAAACCGATGGTTACGATACCTTTCACGCCGGCGGGCAGAATGTTCTTCACCATCATGGCGAAAGCTCCGTCCGTATCGTGCGTATTGGCAAGATCCATCACAATGCCGCTTCCCGTCTTTTGTGACAATGCGAACGCCACCATACCGGGGATGAGGAACATGAACACCGGCAGTATCTTGAAATAACCGGCGGCAATCGTACCGCGGCGAGCACGCTTCATGACGGCCTCGTTGCTCTCGCCCTTCGTCTGGCCCAACACACGCTGAACGATGTGCTGGTCCGTACACCAATACCAGAAACCGATGATGGAAGCGCCCAGAAATACTACGTAGCCGGGGAATTGCGGATACATGGGGTCGGCAGGGTCGGTATGGAACATGTGGGTCGTACCGAAACCATCGTGTGCCGCATTACATACCGCCATCATCTGCGACCAGCCTGCGGAGATGCTTCCGTCGCCCAGCATGCTCAAACCTAAAAACAATACGAGGAACGAACCGATGATGAGGATAGGCGTCTGGATGGCGGACAAGGTCATCACGCCCTTCATGCCTCCGAACACCGTAAACACAGCCGTGATGACAATCAGTCCGATGGCACCATACCAGAAAGGCAAGCCCAACAGGTATTCAAAGAAGATACCTCCCGTGAAAGCCGTTACCGACACCTTGGTCAGCACGTAAGCTATCAACGTAATGATGGAGAGCCAGGAGCCCGTGCGTTGCGTATAGCGGAACTTCAGGAAGTCGGGCATGGTGATAATCTTGCCTAACTTATTATTCAAGAGTTGATAAAAAGGCACGAACAGCCATCCTAATATCAGAATCATCCATCCCTGCATCTCCCAGTGGGCCATGCCCACACCGTCCTTGGCACCCGTACCGGCCAAGCCTACCAAGTGTTCCGAACCGATATTGGCGGCAAAGATAGCCGCACCGATGATATACCAAGGTTCACCCTTACCGAAGAGATAATCCTGGCTATCGGCGCCTTTCATTTTTTCTTTGTCTTTCTTGATGGCACGGTAAATGGCCAACGCGATGGCTACGACACCTACGGCAAGCACCGTCCAGTCAAGCCAGATAAATTCATTTGTGTTCCAATTCATGATAATGTATGTCCTATGGTTACAAAATAGAAGTTATTTCTCCACAGAGAATTTGAAGATGCATTCACTGTTATAAGTCTGTCCCGGCTCCAGTACTACTGATGGCCACTCAGGCTTGTTGGGGCTGTCCGGATAGTGCTGTGTCTCTAAGCATACGGAAGCGCGCTGGTTGTAGACAATGCCTTTCTTGCCGGTCACTGTGCCATCCAGGAAGTTGCCAGTGTACACCTGCACGCCCGGTTCGTTGGTGTAGACTTCGAGCACAATGCCTGTTGCAGGTGAAGTCAGGCGTGCAGCCACTTGCTTGATGTCGCCTTTCGTGTTCAACACCCAGTTGTGGTCATATCCGTTTCCGTTCTTCAGTTGGACAAAGTCATACTTGTCGATGTCCTGACCTACAGGTTTGGGAGTATTGAAGTCCATTGGGGTATCCTTGACGGGCAGAACCTCGCCGGTGGTCATAAACGTACTGTCCACAGGCGTATAGGCATCAGCGTTCACATACAGAATGTGGTCGGTGGCAGGTTGGGCAGGATTGCCGGACAGATTGAAGTAAGAGTGGTTGGTCATGTTGATGATGGTCTTCTTGTCCGTCGTGGCACTGTACTTGATGTCAATGGCGTTGTCCTCTGTCAGCTTGAAAAGGACTTTAGCGGTCACGTTACCCGGGAAGTTTTGGTCACCATCCGGCGAAACGCGGGTCAACTCCAAGGTTGTACCGTCTATCTGATTTGCCTCATACACTTGATATTGCCAGCCTTGCGGACCTCCGTGCAGGCAATGCCCGAAGTTGTTTTGAGGTAACTGAATGGTGTCGCCGTCCAAAACGAACTTTCCTTGGTTGATGCGGTTGGCATAGCGTCCGATGGAAGCACCGAAATCGCTCGGCACGTTGATGTAATCGGCTATGCTGTCAAAGCCTAACACAACGTCTTGCATCCCCCCATTTTTGTCCGGCACCATGATGGAGACGATACGTCCTCCGAAATTTGTGATGCAGACTTCCATCCCCGATTGATTCTTCAGGGTATAGAGGGCTGTAGTTTCTCCATTGACCGTTGTCTGGAAATTCATAGGGTTCAATCCCGATAGGGTTACATCGGGCTTAGGTGCGCAGGATGCCAACATGAATGCGGCAACGCCTGCAAGAAAAATGTGATTTTTCATGTGTAATTATAGTTTATAAATTAGTTATTCCCCTTGTCGGGTGTAAAACTAACACTTATTTTCCATATATGCTACACAAACGTTTATGTTATGTAACATATATCACACTTAATTTTAAGGTTCAACGGGTTAAGTAACTAATCAAAATTATCTTATAGCACACAGATGACACAGATGAGACTGATTTGCACAGATTATTTTTTAATAATACCTGTGGTCATCTGTTAAATCTGTGTTATCTGTGTGCCATAGTATAAGTTAATTCTGTACACTTACTTATGACAATTAAAATATCATCAGAATCATGAATCGGATCCCATCTTTCTTCACACCGGGGATATTCGTATAGGTCAGGCGACGCACATACTCGATGTGCAACAACTTGAAGATATTATAAATACCCACACTGGCCTCCACATAGGGCGTCTTGCCCATGACGTAGCTAGTGGGCGAGCCGTTGCGCATGGGGAAGAGAAAGAGGTCGGAGTCATGGCTTTTATATGGATTGTTTTTATCCGTCAGGGTGCCCCACAATCCACGGACGCGGAACATTTCACGCCACTTCAGTTTCTTCAAGAGTGGGATGCGGTTGAAGAGCTTTCCGTTCATATCGTAGCTCAGGGCCAGCGAGGCATAGCGGTCGTTCAGGAACTCCATGTTATTGATGAGCGAGAACGACTCGTTGTGCTGGGTGATGTATGACAGGTTGGCCATGGGCAGGTTCAGCAAGGGGAAAGGTACTTTGTTCCATTGGGCGCCTGCACGGGCCGTAATGTCCAGTTTACCCCAAGAGCCGAACCAAAAACGTTTGCGGGCGCTGGCCTCGGTCAGGTTGAAGTTGTATTCACCTCCCAATACGCCTTTAAATCCGGCCGTATGTGAGATAGAGAATACCGGCGCGTCCAATGACACCGGCACGCGGCGTTGTTTGGTGTTGACAAACGTCTCGCCCGGGGCGTAGCGCAAGGTGACGCCTATCTCCGAGGTGGTGATGTCGTGCACCAGCGTATTGTTTTCTCCCAGCACGCCGGGTGTCTCACCGTTGTTGCGCCAATATTGTAAGTTGCCCGCAGGCTGGTCATTGCGATGGCGGAGCATGGCGTTGATGGAAAAGCCCGTCTGGGTCTCCAGTTCATAGGTAAGAGTGGCATCGCGTATGTAAGACATTTGGTCGACCGTCGTCCATTTCCAACCTACGAACATGTTGTCCTTGTCCGTGGCAAGGTACTTATCCATGGGGGACATGACATCGTAGGTATATTTAAAGGCGATGTAGTGTTTGGGAAATTCCCAAAGGACGTATTCGCGCTTGTTGAACGACCAAGCGGCTTGGGCGGAGTAGAACCACTTGTGGTCACGTGTGCCATAAGCTCCGTAACCGCTCAGGCTAAGGTGGGGATGCAGGTTTCCCGTGGTCATTCCGCTTACGCGGAAGCGTACGCCATTGACATAGTTACTCGTAATCATGGTGTTGATGGGACCAAAGTCGAACTTGCTGGGATGGTCTTTGTTGCCCGTCTCCACAAAATTCTCTATCAGCGCTTTGGCGCCGAAGATGATGATTTTAAATCCCGGTATCTGCTCGATGCGGTTCATGAAAAGGTCCATTGTGCTTTCCTTCTTGGTGAGCGGCACTTGGCGCACTTCCGCCCAATACTCGTCGCTTTTGTTCATCATGTTGGCCTCCTTGATGACATTGCCTTTCAGGCGGAAGTAACGGGCTTCTATTTCGTCAAAATTATAGTCGGAGTATTTCGTGGTGCGTTGCACTTCCAGTCCCTGTATGCCTTTCATCAGGGCAAGTTCTACGGTCATGTCATCATCGGTCAACACCCACGTACTGTCTTCCAATTGTTTGAAGTCCTGCACGATGTCCAGATTCTCCACGAAGTTAACGCCCGTGTGCTTGGGCAAGTTCATGGTGCATTTTTTCACGGCATACGTAGAGTCGCGCACTACGTACAGGTGTCCCGTGAAGCCGAAGTCCTGCGAATTGTTGGGCACGAACGTCAGGTGCACACACTCCTGATTGTCCACCATGAGCGTGTCCATCAGGTAATATTTATAGAAGGAGATAGCTCCCCGGCCGATGGGACTTTCAAACTGGCGCTGAAGAAGGCGTATATTATCATCGTAGATATTGATGTCGGAGAATACGTCGTTCAGAATGGTGCCCAGCATGTCGCCTGTACTGAAGAACTCCTCGATGCCGCTGGAGTTCATACCTTCTATGATGGTTTTCTCGCTCTTAGGGCGCTGGCGGTAGAGGGTGCGCGACACGGTCTCCTTGATGGAGATGGGCAGGATGTTCTTGCCCGTCTTGGGCGACACTTCCACCTGGTCTTTGAAGAAGGCGAACTTCTTGTAAAGTCCCTTTTCCATCTTTTCCGGCGTGATGTCGTTCAGTGACATCCTCATCTTCTCGTACTTGCGATACTGGTAGTAGTCCTTCTCCTCCAGCTTCAGTTTCTTCTTACGGTCTATCACCTTGCGCATGAACTCCACGGCAGGGTTGTTCTTTCGTGAGTATCTTTCCTTCTTGGGTTTTACCACCACCTCAGCCAGCATGATGTCATCCGTGGCCAGTTGTACGTTCAGTACCTTTTGCCCGGGTTTCAGCTTGATGCGCTTGGTCACATAGCCGATGGCCGAAAAAGTCAGTTCGTCCCATCCCCGCCGGGTCTCTACCGTATATTCTCCCTTGCCGTTAGTGATGGCCCCCACGCCCTTGCCTTCATACTGGACGGTGACGTAGAGCAGAGGCTCTTTGGTGAGCGAGTCCGTCACGACCCCTCTTATTTGGGCAGACGCTCCCGGCACGCATGCTGCAAGGAATAGGGCAAAAAAGAAAAGTATTATATAGAAATGCTTCATATCTATCATGCATAATTATCACTGCAAAGTTAAAAATAACCCTGCAATATCTTTGTAATACAGCCTCCTTATTTTGATAATTTGAGAATTGAACTTCTAAAATTAAATAAATAGGCATAATTCATTTTCTCATTTTCAGGGCGAAGATAGAAGTTTTTTTCGTATCATGCAAGACATTGTCTCCGCGAGAGCAAAGACTTCCCTTCGTAGGGGAAATATTTTTCCCTCGTGATAGAAATATTTTTCCCCCGTGAGGGAAATAATTTTCCTTCGCGAGGATAAAGCCACGGTTTCGTGAATGACGCAACCTCCGCACAAGAAGTCAAAAAAAGAGCAGAAGATTTTCATCACAGACGCATGCATTCTATTTGCAGGGTTCAAAAGATTACCGTATATTTGCGTCACTCTAAAAGACAAGATACGAAACACATGAGCGAAACAAAATCCATCATCATAAAAGGCGCAAGAGTCAATAACCTAAAGAATATTGATGTAGAAATACCTCGTAACCGATTGGTAGTGATTACCGGACTGAGCGGCTCGGGCAAGTCGAGTCTGGCGTTCGACACCCTCTATGCCGAAGGCCAACGACGCTATGTGGAAAGCCTCAGCAGCTACGCCCGCCAGTTCCTGGGACGCATGAGCAAGCCGGAGTGCGATTTCATCAAAGGCCTGCCGCCCGCCATCGCCATCGAACAGAAAGTGAACAGCCGCAACCCCCGCTCCACTGTAGGCACTTCGACCGAGATATACGAGTACCTGCGACTGCTCTACGCCCGCATAGGACGCACGTTCAGCCCCGTGAGCGGACAAGAGGTGAAGAAACATTCTGTGGAGGACATCGTGCGCACCACATTAGACTATCCCGACGGCACCCGCTTCACCGTCCTGGCTCCCCTCATCGTTCCTCCCGGACGCACCTTGCAGGAACAGCTGGACATGGACTTGAAACAAGGATTCACCCGTTTGGAGGTGAATGCCACAATGTTTCGCATAGAGGATTACAAACCTTCGCCGAGTGACACGCTTTTCCTTTTGGTGGACCGACTGGCCACCTCGCACGAGAAGGACGCCCTGAGCCGCCTGACCGACTCCGTGGAGACCGCCATGTACGAGGGCGACGGAGCTTGCCTCCTGCGCTTCTACGAGGCGGACGGAGGAACCAGCCTGAGGCGGTTCAGCACCAAGTTCGAAGCGGACGGCATCCGGTTTGAGGAGCCTACCGACCAGATGTTCTCCTTCAACTCCCCCATCGGAGCCTGTCCGGAATGCGAAGGCTTCGGCAGAGTGATAGGCATTGACGAGCATCTGGTGGTGCCCAACCGTGCCCTGTCCGTATACGACGGATGCGTGGTGTGCTGGCGTGGGGAGAAGATGGGCGAGTGGCGCGACATGGTCATCCGCGGAGCCGAACGGGCGGGATTTCCCATCTTCACACCCTACTACGAACTGACCGACGAGCAACGCCGCATGCTTTGGGAAGGCACCCCCTACTTCGAGGGTATCAACGCCTTCTTCCGCATGTTGCAGGAGAATCAATATAAGATACAATACCGCGTCATGCTGGCACGCTACCGGGGCAAGACCATCTGCCCCAAGTGCCATGGCACACGCCTCAAGCCGGAAGCCACCTACGTGCGGGTGGGCGGAAAGAACATCTGCCAGTTGGTAGATCTGCCCATCACGGAACTGCAGACCTTCTTCGACCACCTGGAACTGACCGAACACGAGACGCAAATAGCCAGCCGCATCCTGACCGAAATCAAGAGCCGCATCCAGTTCCTCATTGACGTGGGACTGGGCTACCTGACCTTGAACCGTCCGAGCAACACCCTCTCCGGAGGCGAGAGCCAGCGCATCAACCTGGCCACATCCCTTGGAAGCAGCCTTGTAGGAAGCCTCTACATTCTGGACGAGCCGAGCATCGGCCTGCACAGCCGCGACACGGACCGCCTCATCCACGTCCTGCGCCAACTCCAGCAGTTAGGCAACACGGTGGTGGTCGTAGAGCACGACGAAGAAATCATCCGCGCGGCGGACTACATCATCGATATCGGGCCCAAAGCCGGACGCTTGGGAGGCGAAGTGGTGTACCAAGGGGATATGAAAGACCTGAAGGAACATACACAGAGCTACACCGTGCGCTACCTGCTGGGCGAAGAAACTATTCCGGTGCCCATGGAACGCCGCAAGTGGAACCAATACATCGAACTGAAAGGCGCGCGGGAAAACAATCTGAAAGGTATTGACGTGCGTTTCCCACTGAACGTGATGACCGTGGTGACGGGCGTGAGCGGCTCGGGCAAGTCTACCTTAGTGCGCGACATCTTCTACCACGCCTTGAAACGTGAGTTGGACGAATGCTCGGAGCGTCCGGGCGAGTTTGTCTCCATCGGTGGCGACCTGAGCGACCTGCGCAACGTAGAGTTCATCGACCAGAACCCCATCGGCAAGTCCTCGCGAAGCAATCCCGTAACCTACATCAAGGCCTACGACGACATCCGCAAGCTCTTTGCCGACCAACCATTGGCCAAACAGATGGGATACACCCCCGCCTACTTCAGCTTCAACACCGACGGAGGACGCTGTGAGGAGTGCAAGGGCGAGGGCATCATCACCGTGGAAATGCAGTTTATGGCCGACCTGGTACTGGAGTGTGAGTCGTGCCACGGGAAGCGCTTCAAACCGGACATCCTGGAGGTAAAGTTCCACGGGGCGAGCATCTACGACGTACTGGAGATGACCGTAGACCAGGCCATCGACTTCTTCCGCCAACACAAGCAAAACAAGATAGCCGCCCGCCTCATCCCCCTGCAAGACGTGGGGCTGGGCTACATCAAGTTGGGACAATCTTCTTCCACACTCTCCGGGGGCGAGAACCAGCGCGTGAAGCTGGCCTACTACCTCAGTCTGGAGAAGGCCGACCCCACACTCTTCATCTTCGACGAGCCTACTACGGGACTCCACTTCCACGACATCCGCAAGTTGCTCGAAGCCTTCGACGCCCTCATCCGGCGCGGACACAGCATCACCATCATCGAGCACAACATGGACGTGATAAAGTGTGCCGACTACGTGATAGACCTCGGCCCTGAAGGCGGCGACCGGGGAGGAAGCCTTGTGGCCACGGGCACGCCGGAGGACATCGCCCGGTGTGAGGAGAGCTACACGGGACGGTTCCTACGGGAGAAATTAGGATAAATTATTTCTTATGCAAAACCTGCTCCAAATATTCTGTAGGCAAAACGCCAAATTCTTTTCTAAAGCAAGCACTGAAATATTTGGGATCTGCAAAACCTACAGAATATGCTAACTCTGAAATGCGAATGTTTTCTTTACGTTCTTCCAAAAGCCGGCAAGCAGTCTTCAAGCGGACATTGCGGATAAAACCGGTAGTACTCATACCAGTAAGTGACTTAAGTTTGCGATACAATGTAGACCTACTTGTCCCCATCTCATCGGCAAATTGTAACTGACCGAACGCCTCTTCTGCTGCATGACGGGCAACGCAATCAATGGCGCGTTGTACAAACTCTTTGTCCATATCGGTATATTCCAAATCCTTGGCTTGGAAAACGATTTGCTTTCTGAAATCACTCATCATACGTTCACGCGCTTTTAGCAAATTACGAATGCGAGCACGGAGCACACTGGCATGGAAAGGTTTGGTTATAAAAGCGTCCGCACCTATCTCATAAGCTTCGGCACGATCTTCCACCCGATTCTTGACTGTCAGCAAAATAAGCGGAATATGGCTATATTCCAACTTACTTTTTATATACTTGCACAGCTCTATCCCATCCATCACAGGCATCATAACATCAGTCACTATCAAATCTATTTCTTCATTTTCTACAATAGTAACAGCATCTTGCCCGTTTCGAGCCGTTACAACCCGATAAGTGCGTTGCAACAATTGCTTCATCAGCTGCAATAATTCCTCATTATCTTCTACCACCAATATAGTATATGCCTGAGCAGAGGTTTTGTCAACGACTTTTAGCGATGAGTCTTCCGGTTTCCCGGTTTCCAACACAGGTATCGGTGTTTCTTCACTAATCTGTTCTTCCTCAAAACAGCCGCGAGCAATAGGAAGAAGCACCACAAACTCTGTACCTTGATCTTTTTCACTCTCTACCGTAATGATGCCTTTATGCAATTCTACCAAATCTTTCGTCAAGGAAAGACCTATACCGGTACCAATAGTTTTGAACTTCCGATAATCGCCCTCATAAAACCTTTGAAACAAAGTTTTCTGCCTCTCTTTAGAAATACCAAGGCCATTATCTTTCACACTGAGGCGAACAAAGTTTGGGCGACCGGGAGCATAGCCCAAAGATACTTGCACGCTTCCCCCTTCCTTATTATACTTAGCTGCATTGGACAACAAGTTATACATTATTTTGTCCAACTTGTCCGCATCAAAAAATCCAATAATAGATTCAGGCTCGCAAACAAAAGAGAAATGCAAATCACGCTTCTTAGCCAAAGGTTTGAAAGACTCAAACTCTGTCCGCACAAAATCAGCAATATCACCCTGCGAGACACAAAGTTTAAGATTTCCGCTTTCTGCCTTACGAAATTCCAGAATCTGTTGTAACAAGCGGATAAGCCTACGAATGTTAACCGAAATCACCCCATATAAAGCATCATGCCCCGGCACTTGTGTTTTCAGTTCATCTACACTGGCAGATATAATGGTCAACGGAGTCAATAATTCATGTGTAATATTGGTGAAGAATTGCAACTTAGCATGATTCAGTTCTTCTGATTTTGATTTCTCCAATTCCTGCATGCGAAGGGCATTAACCAACCGGATACGATTGCGTATGGCACGAAATATCAAAAATCCGCCCAACAAACTAAAGGTGATATAAAGCATATATGCCCACCACGTCTGCCAAGGCGGAGGCAAAACCACAACCGTCAGTTCACGTACATTTTTATTCCAAACACCGTTTTCATTCGTTGCCTTCAGGCGAAACTGATACGTACCACTCTCCAAATTATTATAAGACGCATGACGGTGTTTGGCACTCACATGCTGCCAAGTATCGTCAAATCCTTCCAACTGATAGGCATAGCGATTCAATTCAGGGTTCATGTAAGTAAGCGAAGCAAACTCTATGCTGAAATTATTATACTGATAGGGCAAGACTATTTTTTGCGTATATGAGGGCATTTCTGACGAAATACGTCCCTGCACATCTTCCTCCAAAGTCGCAAACGAACGATTGAAAATCTTTATATCCGTAATATAAAAAGGAATCTCCTCTTTCTCCTCCTTCAATTCCGATGGGAAAAAACTATTGTATCCACTATGCCCGCTAAAAAACAATTCTCCATCTCTGTGACATGAAGAAACCGAAGCAAAGAAGTTATCCTGCAAACCATCAGAAGCAGTATAGAGCCGAACGGAAGGTCTTTCTTCATCAGAAAAATATCGAAAACGAATCAACGACACATTCGTCCCTAACCACAACGCACCGGTTTCATCTTCTTCTATCGTCCCGATACGATCACCCGGGATGTCGTATTTTCGATTCATTTCAATAAACATCTCCTGTTCCCGGTCGTACAACAAAAGTCCGCCACCTTCTGTACCAACCCATAAGCGACCTAATCTATCAACATGAAAACACAAGGCTGTATTAGTGGAAAGCAAACGGTTGGAAAGGCTATAATTATAACATTTCAATTTTTCTGGCGATTGCACGTCACCTACTAAATGTATAATTCCGCAATTGGAAGTAGCTATCCAAAAACTTCCGTCACAATCTTCCTCCACATCCAGCACATGATACCAATTGCTTTCTCCTCCATTCTCAAAAATAAACTTACCAAATTTATAATGCTCTCCATTGGACATATTCACGCCCATTCCTCCCCGACAACCTATCCAACAATTGCCTTTACTATCTTCATAAAGCGCCGTAATGCAATCTGAATAAAAAGAAGGCATATCTTGTTGCCTGAGCCGATACACTTTTTCACCTTTCCGATAAACCAATACTCCGCCATCATACGTGCCAAACCACACATCGCCATTACTACGCTGAATAATCGCATGAATGGTTTCTATCACCTCAATATCAGAAAATTCCGGAATATGTGTATAAAATCGCACCTCCTTGCTTTGATATTCCTGCAAAGCCAATCCATATGAACCGACACCTATCCATAAATTTTTATCTGCATCGGCAAACAAAGCACGAACCGCCGTTGTATGGATGCCGTCTTTTGCCAAATCTAATTCATGACCGGTAAATGGAAACGGCTTTGTATTTGCCAGCAACACTCCACCTCCCAAAGTGCCCAGCCAAATGTTACCCGAACGGTCACATAGCAACGAGTTTATTTCATCGCATGCCAAACTGGAACCAGGCTGGCCCGGGGAATAACTAACAAAATGTCCCGGATGATTTAAATCCATAATGCTCACCCCGCTACGCGTACCTATCCACAACGTTCCTGAATGCACATCTTCCGCCAATGCATATACAATATCGTCCTGCAAACTCGCATCATCCCCATCCTGATGTACATAACGTGTGTAGGAAACTTTGTCCATATCCTTTGGATGATGCAACAGGGCCAGGCCGCTATCCCATCCCGCGACCCAAATGTCACCATGCATATCTTGATAAATAACATGGGCGGAATTTCGCTTATTAAGTTGCGGATAAGCATAAAACTTATCTGACGCAAGCGAATACCGGAAAAGTCCGTCCGACCATGTGCCTATCCACAAATCGCCTTCCGTATCTTCATACAATGACTTGATGGGCCACCTGCCCAACACTCCGTTCGTAAAACGTTTGTCATAAAGTAAAATAGAATCTTTCTCCGGCACATAACGGCATAAGCCGGCATCCGTACCTATCCACACCTCATTTTTACGCGTAACAAGCAAACTGGATACCATATTATTAGGGATAGAAGGAGCAACCCACTTACGTATCTCCCCAGTCTTCCGGTTGAGTCTGTTCAACCCTTCCCGGGTACCTATCCACAAATAACCATCGGCATCGTCCGCCAGAGATAGAATATCGTTGGAAGTAAATAAATCAAGATTATACAAGTCGGATTTCAAGACAATCATCTGATATCCGTCAAACCGGCACAAACCATACCGAGTGGCAAACCAAAGAAAGCCGTCATGGTCCTGATGCACCTTTTGCACTTCGTCCGAAGGTAACCCATCGGCTATCGTTATTTGCCTATAACGCAACGCACGGACTTCATCTGGCTCGCTTGCCACATTTGTTCCCGCAACAAAAAATATCAGAAGCAGAAGTAAAGCACATTTTACACGAACAATATTATTTTGAAAGCCACTTTCCATACTATTAAATCCGTTGGTACAATCGCCCTCCGGTTCAATTCTACCAATGCCAGCGGCTCCTGCTGAAAGGTTATACACAAGGATGTCTTAGCCATATACATAAAAACGTGGAGCCAGTCCTGTCGCTCGTTCCACGATTCAAAGGCTCTCGCATTGCCCGGTTAGTCGAAACGAGCAACGCCGAAAGCCCCACGCCGATGTATAGATACAACACCCCTTTGCACCACAAGGCACAACAAGGGCTATATAATATACATCCCGAGGGCATTCACCGTTGCTTTGTTTTTGACCAACCGATTGAATTTGCGAGATTCTTGAATCGTCAAAATCAAAGCGTCAGTAAACGCCTTTTATGTACATGCACCCCACCCGTCCCTACTGCCCGTTATGGCAGCACCGGCGTGGGGAAACGATGCAAATATACAGTTTTTTCCGCAAATAGCGATTACAAGAGGAAAAAAGATGATTTCCGACATAGCTCAGCAAAAGAAAAGCATCGTCTTTGCCAAGGTTTGACACCTTCAAAGCGATGCTTTTCTATTCTATTTCCTTATAGGGAATGGTCAGTAACAACAGATGGACCATTTTCCCGCAGGCAACGTCTTTTCACACACATCCTGCTCTTCACCATTCAAGCGCATTGAGGCATATCCTGTCGGCATCTGGAAATGAGCCGTCGTTCCTTGCGGCACCTCCAGCTCAATATAACAACAGCTTTGGTCCTTATCCATTGTCATACGAATTTCTCTTTTCCCGCTTAGGGGCACTATGGCTCGGATATGATTCAGATGAGCCGGATGAGGATTGACCCGAAATGTTTCAAAAGCAGGCGTAAGGGTTTCTATACCAGCTATGTATTGACATAAAATGGTCAATGGGCCTCCACTCCAGGCATGATTGTAGGACCCTCCCCCGAAACCTTCGGCTCCAATGCCCCATCCTTCCCACAAAGTGGTAAGGGGACTGTTTATCATAGCCGCATAGCGCAGTTTCATCCGGTTAAGCGCATCTTGATAACAACCCATCCTGCACAAGGCTTGCAGGACGTACTTTTCCATGTAGGGGCTAGCGTGAAAGTGCCGACTAAAGAAAGGACGCAAAACGGGATACAATTCTTGAGGCAAAGTGCCGGATACAACGGCCAAAGCTTGCGCACGATCGTCCGGTTCTCCTTCATAATCAGGCGAAATATAATATTGCCCATTCCAATAGGTTGCGTGAAAAGCCTCGCGCACATGCCGGGCAAGAGTTGCCGCCCAGTCCGCTTCTTCCATATCTCCAACTAATTCGGCCATACACTGATAACCCGTGAGAGCAATGATATACCATTGATTGAAAAGCAGGGTCATATCTTTATTATCGCCCCAGTCGCCCCAAGTCCATCCACCCTTACGGGGAATCACCAAACCTTGCTCATCCGTCTTCCACACATGTATATACTTCTTGACTTTCGGATATACATATTCTATAGTAGCCCGGTCACCCGTCCCCATATAATATGTCCAAAAGCCATAATAGCTGACACTGGCCAACATCTGCATAGGCAATTCCGAATCGTAGTTGCCGGATGGAATCGGAGCATAAATCGTACTGTCCGCACGCTGCCAATCCATCAGCTCGCGAATCCCTTTACGGGTTAATAAATGCGCCTTCTCGTCCAATGCATAAAAAGCTTCACCCAATTCATTTACTACATCTCCCCACCATTGGGCACGCTCCCTATCGGGACAATCCATATATGTATCACGCATGGTGATGTATAATGTCCGCTGCGCTTTGTTCCACAGCGTGTTCAGCATAGGGTCATCGCATACGAAACTTCCGGAAAAAGACGTGTCGTATCCCGTTTCCCGATATTTTACATCCAGCACTTCCACACCTTTCGGAAAGTAGTATATCACCGTATGACCATTCATCCATCCTCGGCATTCAAAGGATTGTTCACCTCCTTTCGTCACATATTCGGCAAAGACATTGGTTGCAGACCCACCCCGATAGTTATCCGTAAGGATGCGAATCCGTTTCCCAGATTCTGCTTTTACTCGCAAAAAGGGAGTAACTTGCGCGTTATAAGGCAAATGGGCACAAAGCATTGTGTCCGCCTTTTGTTCAACGCGGGCATAAGGCTTCAAGCCATAATCTTTCCAAAGCGGAATAGGACGATCCACTAAATGGTTCCATCCGGCTTCCTCCAAAGATAAGATAACGGCTTCCTCCCACCCACTATCATCATAATCCGTAATAGTAAAAGGAATGTCCCGGTTGGCGTCAAAGCCGATGTTCGATTCTGGAAGACGATAATTAGGTTCCTCACCTTCCGGGAGATAATAGGCCGGATGCACTTTTGTTTTCCAAGAGGTAGCGGACACAATCGGACAACCATTGACTTTTAAATCAAAAGTGATGCCGGGGGTCGGAGTAGTTTTATGACTAAAACCATCTTTACCAAAATACCAGACCAATATAGCAATCGTATTGTCGCCTTGCTTAAGTGCAGGCAAAGAAGTCAGGACGTCCCGATATGTGTCATTGGGATTAGGCCCCCGTTTCAATCCCCCTTCCCTCACTTGCAGTTCCCCATTAATCCATAACCAATACTTACTATCAGCGGCAATGGCCAACTTCACCGTTTCGGGTTTGTCACCCAAAGTCACTGTATTGCGGAAACAATACCACGAACCTGGAGTTCCTATCCCTTCACCATTAAGGGTAATAACCTGAGCATAAGCGCATACTCCTAAAAAGCAACAGATTACTATGCTACAAAACTCTTTAAACATATTCATAAAATATGATTACTAGAATAAATGGAAATTTAGCGGGGCGGAGCCCCGCAATGTGTCAATGTACTAATATGCTAATGTGCTAATGCCCTGCGGCATGAGAACACGCCAGCGCAAACACAGCGCAGCCCAATTAGCACATTGGCACATTTGTCACATTAGCACATTAAATTATCATTTTTCTTTCGAAATAACCGGCATTCCATTCTTATCAAACTGAATGGGAAGCCACAAATAGCCCGAATACATCAGACTCTCTGGCTTCCAAATGTCAGCCATGAAAATGAACTGCTCATCGGGTAAGGAAAGCACATAAGTACTTTGAGCGCCAAAGGTTTTATCAGCCCCTTCCCCTACAAAAGGAGTAGGATGCTGTTCCCAAGGTCCCCAGATGGAAGGTGAAGAAAATAGACGAGCCTCATTGGGTGCCCATCCTGTACACCCCGAACAAATCAGCCAATACGTGCCTTTATATTTGAAGATGGCGGGAGCTTCATTATGTCCAGCTGGGAAGATGCGGATGTACCGGCCGGAATGTCGCAGATAATCATCTGTTAACTCGGCTATTTGCAAAGTCAGATTCTCTTCGGAAGAATATATATGATAAGCTTTGCCATCATCGTCTACATACAACGTCATGTCGCGTGACATCTGTCCGCCTTCCAAATCACGGTGTACAAACAATCCCCTCTTTACGGCCTCCGTCCATTCAGGTGTCCACCATTCACGATATTCCGCCGTATCCAATTTGGCAGAACATTCCTCTTCCGACATATTCTCCGGACAGATGCCAGGATTGACACGTCCAGAACGGAGCAAACGATAAGGGCCTGTAGGCGTATCACTAATGGCTACACCCGCACGAGCCGCCTCGTATCCTCGTCCTTTCAACTCCAAATGAAACCACATGACGAACTTTTTAGTCTTGGCATTGTATATCACCTTAGGACGTTCCATAATACATCCTTTCTCTATCTCATTGCCTTCTTCATCTGAAACGGATAGAGCCACCCCTTCATACTTCCAGTCGCACAAGTTCTCAGAAGAGTAGCAATTCACCCCCACCTCAGTAGCAAAACCTTGGGCTGGACGGTGCTCGCCAAACCAATAATACTTACCTTCATAAGTCAGAATACCCCCACCATGAGCATTGATGTATTCGCCCTCAATGTCTTTCCATTCAGTAGGAAGAAGAATCTTAGTATTCTTCCCCCCTGTCCGCGTCCCTTGGCATGATACCAGCCAAATAGCTACTAAAGACGCACATAATGTCACTAAAAAATATCTATTCATGCATATAAAATTTATACTGTACTATAAAACCGCTATTTCTTCAAGAGTCAGTCCTGTAACTTTAGCTATTATGTCCGCCGGTATTCCTTCTGTTTTCATACCACGGGCATTCTTCAGACGTTCTTCCTCGCGACCTTCCGTAATGCCTTCTGCACGACCCTCAGCACGACCTTCTGCACGACCCTCAGCACGACCTTCTGCACGACCTTCTGCACGACCGATTTCACGTCCCTCTGCTCGACCTTCTTCTATGGCAAAAGCCCGCACTGCCAAATTATCCCGATACACTTTAAGACTCTCGTCGTACTTCATTCGATCTTCCTTGGAAAGCGAAGCTATATCAACAATCTCTTCCAACTTTTGAAAAACGGCACTACGCGCCTTAAAAGGCAATCTTTGTAAAGTTTCCATATTCTTCAGTACATAAATCCAACGTTCAAAATCATTCTCACACTCTGTTTCTTCCTTGGTAAAAGAGGGAAGTTCCAGGAAAATATAACGCATTTTGTCCGTAAACAATTCATGCGTATCACGATCGGCCAAAACGACATCCGTCCGCAATTTGTGTTCCCGACCTTTCAACTTGAAGTTCATGAAAAACACACCATATACGGATTTCAGTTCAAATTTCCACTCAGGTCCTTTCTCGCCTTGACGGGCGCTATTGTCTGCGACAAATAGTAAAGCGCACGTTCCCTAAAGTTGATTTGCTCTTGGTTCTGCATTTCAACAATGAACTGTTCTCCATTCTCATCTGTACAATAAATGTCATAAATAACGCCCCTGTCTTCTTTATAAGCAGGCAGCAATTCCTTGTCTAAGAATGTAATGTCTTTCACATATCGTTCACCTTCCAGCAAAGCATTGAGGAAGTCAATCAGTAAATCCTTATTGATTGCCTGCCCAAAGATGCGCTTGAAGCCAACATCTGTAAAAGGATTGATGAATCTTGCCATAAATATCTATCGATTTTATCTTTAGCACAAAGATAAGAATTATTTTTTATACACAGTGGAAATTAGGAACAAATCAAGTGAAATGGGAATTTAGAAACAATTGCTGACTTGACCTCCTAGCAGTTGAAACACGAAAAAGGATAGGCCTTTCCTTTTACGGACAAAACCTATCCTTATCAGAGATAATAACTATTGAAAACTATCCCCTAACCTATAATCATTGCTCTGCGGGCTGGTCAGCCACAACAGGCCAGTAGGGATTCTGATACAATACATCTACACCAGCTGCCTCTACCAATTGGAACTGTTTCACCATGATAGGATACAGGTAGTGAGCCATCTTCCAAGTACATCCATCGAATGCAGCTTGTGTGGAATTTTTCTCGAACGGACGAAGATACTCGCTCCGGTCGGGAGACGAAACATTAGCCGTGGAAGATCCATCGGCAATCAAAGAAGAAGTTCCATCCTCGTTGTCATACCAAGCTTCCATTGGGGTATTCCACAAATGCATACCTTCAATATGATACGGAGTATTGATGAGCTGATCCATCGAACGCCAACGGCGTAAATCCATATAGCGGAGACCTTCAGCCATCATCTCACAACGGCGTTCACGACGGATGTTATACAGTGTCTTATCTTCCAAGATTTGTCCAGCAGTATAAGCTCCCCAATCGTTTTCAGCTTCTTTGCTCATGTCTGTCAAAGCAATGGTCTTATCAAAGTCGGTATCCATGCAAGCACGTTGACGGATAAGTGTCCAATATTCACGTGCAGTAGCATCCAATGATCCATTGAGCAAGTAGCTTGCCTCCATGTAGTTAAGCAAAGCTTCCACAGCACGGAAACATACGGCAGCCGTATATCCGCCACCATTGGCATAGTGTTTACGGTTGAACGAGGCACCCTTACGAATGGTATAACCGGTAGCATACGCACGCTCGGCATCACCACTGGTAATCAAAGGATAAGGTTCTGTCATAACCATTTCAGTACCTTCGTTATTATCCAATTCATAAAGAATATTGGTCTGTCCGGGCACTTTCAGGAAGATAGCCAAACGCGAGTCACGGTTTACAATGACATTGTTCATAACTTCGTCACCCATATAATAACCGTCACCTTCCGCATACGTTCCGTGTGTATAAACCGGTGTACCGTCCTTCATCAGGAAGTTCTGTACAAAACCACGAGTCAAACCGATACGATAGTTACCACGTCCGGCAGCTGCATTGATGTTGTGCGTAGATAGGCCACGGGCATACTGACGCCACAAGAGGATTTCGGGCACGCTGGAAAGATCTTCCGATGCATACATTTCATAATACGGATTCACCGGATCATCTACAGATTGTTGCAGTACACCCGTATTCTGTGTCAACTGACCTTTGTACTTATCAGCTACCATACGTGAAGACTCAACGGCCTGTTCCAAAAAGTAACGCACTTCGTTCTCAATGCTTCCGCTGGGATAAGCATAACCGCTATAGAGTTGCTCACCTGGCCATCCCGGTCCACCCGGAACAAAAGCCGTTCCATTGAAGTTCTGCAACCAAGTAGCTTCAAACAACGCTACACGAGACTTAACAAGCATTGCCAAATCTTTGTTCACACGCGTTGTAGCCATGTCGATATCGCTCATGTAAAGATAAGCTGAGTCCAAATCGGAAATAATGAAACGAGCTACTTCGTTACGCGGAGAACGCTGACTGGCTGCAGCCAATGTTTGCATATCATCAGCAAGCGGTGCTTTAATAATAGGGAAGTCACCAAATAACTGCAACTTCTTGAAATACTCATAAGCACGGAGAAAATACATCTCACCAATATAGTGCTTGACGCTGGACACGTCACCAGAAATGGTGTTTTGCGCACCGCTGATGTCCGTACCAAATTTCGGCAAAGCCTGTGACAAGAAGAAATTGATACGATAGATACGCTCGAACTTCCAGTTATCACTTTCTTCATGAGGTACTCTCCAACGGTCTAATGTATAACGGTCGTTGGCATTTGCCTCTACCTGATTATCTGTTCCTTTATCTTCACCAAAAATGCCATAATCCCATCCACCGTATGCCGGCAACACGTTGGGATATTCATCATTCAAATTGGCTTCCAACTGGGCAGCCGAAGAGAAATAAGCTTCCGGCGAAATGGTGGACATCGGCTCTCTGTTCAGAAAGTCCTCACAGGAAGACATGCCGGCCACCAATCCGAATGCCATGAGAGCCTTTACTATATATTTATTATTCGATTTCATATACATTTCTTATTTAAGGTTTAAAGTGTTACACTAAGGCCAAATGACCATGTACGTGACAACGGATAAGCATTACCACCGCTCTTGATTGCACTATTGGCATTATCGCTTGTATCACCACCGTCAAGGGTTTCCGGATCAAACAGTTTACTCAGTTTGGTACCTGTCCACAGATTTTCACCGGAAACGAAGATACGGCAATTACCAATACCAATCTTGTTGGTAAGTGAAGTCGGCAGCGTGTAACCCAACTGGAAGTTCTTCAGACGGATGTATGAAGCATTCTGTAAATAGCGAGTCTGAACTTCGTGATTCTGGTCGCTATCGAAACGCGGACGCGGATAATATGCATCCGGATTAGCTGCTATCTGGTAACCTTCCAATCCGACGGGTTCGGCACGGAAGTAATCACCATGCTCTTTCAAACCAGCAGACCACCACATATTGCTGATAACACCCCAGAACATATTAGACCCCTGCCAATAGTCACGTTTCCCAACACCCTGGAAAAACAGACGAAGATCAAAGCCTTTATAAGCAGCATTCAAATCGAGACCAAAGAGGTAACGCGGCGTATTGTTACCAATCACCTTCAAATCACCATGATCTTCTATAGTCTGCGCACCCTTGCTAATACCCGGTTTGCCATCAAGATTAGCATACATAACATCACCGGCAGTCCATGCTCCCGTACCTATTTGATCTTGTCCGCCAACGGCTTCAAGGTGAGCTTGCATCTCAGCATCGGTCTTGGCAATACCAACGGTCTCAAAGCCCCAAATTTCACCAATTTCACGACCAGCCACATAGGTATTGATAGAATTTGTCGGATTACCCGGATAGCTTTCAATGTAGGTACGGGCATCGGATACATTGAACTTGATACCGTAGTTTAAGCCAAATTCTGTACGGTCTTGCCAACCGATGGTCAATTCCCAACCTGTAGTCTTCAAGTCGCAGTTATTCGTCTTGGGAGCGGACAAACCCAATGTAGCGGGAAGCTCGATAGACGGACCCACCATATTGTCTGTATAACGTACGAACCCTTCCAACGAACCCGTCAAACGGTTATTGAAGAAACCGAAGTCTAAACCAACGTTCCAAGAACGAACTTTTTCCCACGTCAGCAACGTACTAATCAAATCACCTACATACGATTTATTAGGTTTCACTCCATTCTGCAACCAGCTACCGTTGGCAGATTCCAAAGTCATGACACGATACGTTGGATACCAGCCGGTGGTATTCATGTTACCCAATACACCGTAAGAAAGACGAAGTTTCAATTGGTTGCAATAATCCAAATAATCTTCCCAAAAACTTTCCTGAGCAATGTTCCAACCCAAAGAGAACGAAGGAGACAACTGCCAACGGTTACCCTCGCGGAAACGAGATGTACCATCATAACGCAAGTTCACCTCACCTAAGTAACGACCCTGATAGTCGTAGTTGATACGGCCAAAGAAACCGGCTGTAGCCCATTCATTGCGATAACCTCCTACTTCAGGCACTTTGTCAACACCCAGACCGTCCTGATTCGAAATCAAGTCCAATTCCGGCAGATCTTCAGCCTGCAAACCGTAACCTTTGGCACTAAAAAATTTCTGACGCATTTCCTCGGACTGGAAACCGGCCATCACCTTCATATTGTGTACATCATTGAGAGTAAATGAATAAGTAGAATAGATGTTCCAGTTCATGTAGGTCTCTTTCGTATAGTCCTGATAAAGACTAGTCGTACCATGCGTATCGTCTACACTTCCGTCTACTTTATGGTTATAGTACGGTAGTTCTGTTTCGCGTGTATCCACGTTATTCAAACTGTAGTTGAACTCTACGTTCGTCACCCAGTTCTTAATGGGCTCAATCACCAATGAAGCCTGCTGATAAGTCTTGTCAGTCTGCACGTTACGGGTACCACCCAATGCTAACTGCATGACCGGTGTATCGGCATTACTATTGAAATAGTAGCCGTTTTCATCGTATACCGGAAGGTTGGGCCACGTCTGACGACCAATCTTCTCGTATAAACCACTGTTGAACTTGGTTGGGCGTTCCATGTCCTGACGGACATAGCGCATACTATAATTAAACTTCAACCAGTCGGTCAACTGGGCACTGAATTTAGCAGATGCGTTGAAACGCTGCAATTTATCATCGGCAGGACGTAACAAACCGTTCTGATCCAAATAAGCCAATGAAGCGTAGTACGTAATCTTCTCACTACCACCACTGATACTCATATTGTGTTCTTGCGAGAAAGAACTATCCTTATAGATTTCTTTATACCAGTCCGTATTAGCACATGCAGTTGTAAACGGGTCACCTGCGGGTTTACCCCAAACATTACCATCAGTAGGCAGACCGCCTTTACTAGAGCCACCGGCTGCTTGGAACTCAAGCATCTGGCGCATTACAGCATCAGAGAACTGCTGACCTTGGTTACCATTAAACGCAGCCTGGTTGTAGTAATTGGCAAACGTGTAAGAATCCATCATCTCAGGCATGTTGATAGGACTACCCCAACGGAAACTGTTGTTATAATTAATGGTAGCCTTACCGGACTTACCTTTCTTAGTCGTTACCAAGATAACGCCGAACGGCGCGCGCGAACCATAAATAGAAGCAGCAGCAGCATCCTTCAACACAGAGATGTTCTCAATGTCCTGCGGATTAACCGTGTTCAAGTCGCCTTCCATACCATCAATCAAAATCAACGGGCTACCGCTTGAACCGTCACCGATAGTACCTGCACCACGGATGTTGATGCTCATGTTCTTGTCCAACTCACCGGTGTTGGTCGAAATCTGCAGACCCGGCACCAAACCCTGCAAGGCTTGTGTGGCATTACTTACGGGACGGGCTTCCAAGTCTTTAGCATCGGCAATACCGATAGAACCGGTCAAGTTCACCTTTTTCTGTGTACCGAAACCTACGACTACGACTTCCTGCAACATTTCAGTATCTTCCTTCAGGTTAACACTGATAGAAGTACGTCCGTTCAAAGGAATCTCCTGCGTGGCATAACCCACAAAACTAATTACTAACGTAGCGTCTGAAGGCACCATCAACGAGAAATTACCGTCCATGTCGGTAATGGTTCCGTTTCCTGTATTAGCCTTTTCCACTACACTGGCACCAATGACCGGCCCAAGGGCATCGTTCACTGTACCTGTCACATTGATTGTCTGACCCTGAGCGTTGGCTAGTTGCACGTTCAGGCAAAGAGCGAGACATACGATCCATGCAAGGAACGACTTAAAGCCCAGCTCTTTTGAAAAGAATCTCTGTTCTCTCATTGTACAAACTTTAAGATTACACATAAATTAATTCTATGCAACATGTTTTCATTTCTCATGTTGCATTGCAAAATTGCAACAAATTCGTTAAAATCAACTCTACATATCATTCAGTAAGGTCGAATTATACATCATAAGGTCGAATTATAACTCAAAAAGGTCGAATTATAGCTCAAATCGACAAAACCGCTCCAAAAACCGCCCAAATATGTGTATTTAAAGACTAATAAATGATAATTCAATATGCTAATGTGACAAATGTGCCAATGTACTAATTGGGCTGCACCGGGTTTGCCAAATACCTCCAGACACTTACCGTTAAAACGGAATAATCCTAATCAGAAAAGAGAACGAGACTAAGTATAAAGTTGTGTTCAAACTTACGGTTGTATAACCGAAGCTTTAAGTTGTACAACCGAAACCTTCAGTTGTACAACCGAAGACTTCGGTTATAGAATATAGTTGGGGAAAAGCAAGTTTACATAACGCTAGAATCATCATTATAAGAATGTCTTATAGAAATGTTATCCCCGTCTGCGTCCTGAAAGAATAACATAAATAACAACTGGAGCACCAATGATAGGCGTCACAGAATTGAGAGGGATAAAGCCGGCATCACCGGGAAGAACGCAAACCAAATTACAAAGTAAAGCCACAACAGCACCTGTCAAGAGCGTTATAGGAAGCAAGATGCGATGATTGGAAGTGCCCAACAACAAACGGGCAATATGAGGCACAGCAAGGTCAATAAAAAGAATAGGACCGCAAAAAGCGGTAGTAACGGCTGTCAACAAGCCAGTAACTACTAACAAAATATTGCGCACCCGATGGACATGTACACCCAAGTTCTCGGCATACCTTTCACCCAATAACATGGCATTTAAGGGTTTAACCAAACTCAACGCTCCTACAATCCCCAACAACGCAACCAAAACGAACCAAGGCATTTGACTTAATGACACCCCGCCAAAGTTACCCATTCCCCATAGCATATAAGATTGAACTCCTTCCGCCGTAGAAACATAGTTCAGCAAAGATACCGCCGAAGAGGCGAGATAACCTATCATGATGCCTGTTATGAGCAACATAACATTGTTGCGTATCAACAAGGAAAAGAACAATATAAGCGCCATGACCGCCATAGCACCTAAAAAAGCAGCCGCCAATACAGAAAAGAATCCGGAAAGGCTGAACGCGCCAGTTGTCACACTACCGCCCAGCAATAAGGTTACTAAAGCCACGCCTAAGCCGGCTCCCGAATTAACACCTAAAATAGATGTACCTGCCAAAGGATTGCGAAAAACGGTCTGCAGCATTAAGCCACATACAGCCAATGAACTTCCGGACAATACAGCGGTGAGTGTTTGTGGAAGACGTGCTTCCCATACAATGTAACGCCAGCTCTCTTTCACTCCTTCATCACCCAGCAAAACACGTACGACATCGCGTGCCGGAATAGCCACCGAACCTATTAACAAATTGGCCGCAAATAAGAGGAACAATGCCAATGTCAGCAATACTCCATATCGAAATGCTTTCTTCATAATCATTCTATAAATGGGAATTTAGCGACTGCATCAGGAGAACGCAGACAACGCTGACTGGCGCAGAGGCTCGCAGAAAATAAAGGGCTTCGCCTGTCTGCACAAAGGGAAGAATATAAGTCTGCGTTCATCTGCGTGCTCTGTGTTGTCTGCGTTCTCTGGACAGATAAATTATCATTTTTCCTCCAACAACGAAAAATACCGCAAACCGTCTTCCAATCGGATTTCAGGATGAAGTATCTGTATCATATCCGCCAACAAACGGTCGGGATGGAATGGCGTCTCCTCATAATAAGGTATCCGGGCGGTATTGCAACCATAGACCCGGTGTTCCTTAAATGCCTTGAAACGGGCGTAACCGGCATACTCCGCCTTTAAGTCATCATAACTCATATCCTGCGGACGGTTATACTTGATAATCCATACATCAGATTCACCGGCTTTGTCATACACAGCCTCAAAAGACATAGGCACTGCCCCACCCTGCTTCAAATCGGCAAAGGCATAGCGTCCGGAAGCGTCTTCGTAAAGACGTCCCATTGGTGTATCGGCACCGGAAATATACCAGACGGAACCATACTTCATGTCAGTCAGCAACGAATAACAAGTGGACGAAAACATGGCACGCGTCTTCAGACGCTTATAACGTTCTTCCACTTGAACAAAAAGGCTGTCTGCATATCTGGACGCCCCATACAGCAAGCCATAGAAACGCATCCACTCCGCACGCCCCAAAGCCGAAGTCTCCATATAGTCGGCACACTCAATGATAGGAATATCCAGTTTGGCCAAGCGTCCATAACCGTTATTATTCTGATAAGGAGAGAGCAGAATAGCATCAGGATGCAAGTCGATGATACGCTCAATGTCCGGATTGGCACTTGTACCACAATCTACAATCGTACCTTGACGGCATCCTTCATGAACAAAAGGACGATGCATATACTTCACATCGCAAACCCCTCCAATCTGTTTCGCAGCTCCTAATTCTTCCACCAATCCGCAATGTACGGCAGAGTAGACCAAGGATTTAGACAAAGGCACCCGCACCACCGTTCCCTGCGGAAGTGTACGAGGGAGAGCTTTGTCCTTAGGCACTAATATATAGGTGCTCAACGTTTTCAACGTGTCCCACGGATTGCGCAACGTAGCCACGGTATAGTCGGGATAAGTCACCAATGTCAAGTTCTCGGCATAACGCATGACCAGCGTGTCGCCTTCAGGTAAGGAAGCCGATGACCCGCCTGCTCCCCGGCACGAAGCCAGCAGGAGCAAGACGGGGAAAAGCAAAGCTATGAAATGCTTCATCGTTCAGTGTCAATCAAGGAAAGACATGTTTACGGCTCCTATTCCCACCGAATACGTATCAGTCAGCGTACCGTCCGAAGCATAAGCGTTAACGTAACCCGGAGTATTATAAGAAGCAAAGCCGTCCACCAACGTATAGGACGTGATGTAGATGTTTCCACTTTCAGGATGCACAGCAAGACCTGCAGCGGAATCTACAGGTGTGGAGACGAAGTTTTCATTTTCAACCGCTCCGGTCACCGTGTTATAAACGATATAAGACACTTCCGTAGATCCAAAAGGTGCATTGATGGTATAAAGCGAATTACCACGCAAGGCCATGATAGTTGCCTGGATACCCATCTCTGAAGCTTCGTCCGACGAGCTATTAATCTTCCAAAGTGATGCCGGATTAGCTTCCGTATAATCTCCCATACACAACACGATGAGGTTGCCCGAAGCATCGGCCACAATCTTAGTAGGATTCAAGCCCACGGGAATCTTCTTCTCTTCCTCGAACGTAGTAAGCGACACCTTGGATACACTTAATCCGTTGGCATAGTTGGCTTGCCAATTGTTGCCATCAGAGTTGACCACATACAGGTATCCTCCACTTATAGCCATCTCTTCAGGATTGGGTCCCACCTTTACAGTTTTGTCAATGGTGTTTGTTGCCGGGTCTATGCGGGACACGTAGCCGGACCACATAGACACATACACGTATTCTCCATCGGTTACAACATCACGCGGACTGCTTCCTTGCGGAGACTCAGGACGAATTTGAGCCACGCTTACCAACGTATTCTTGTTAATCACTTCAACGGTGTTGGACTCGGACACGGCTATGTAAAGATTCTCACCTAACACCACACCATCCTGCACCGTAGAGCCCAAGCTCCGTTCGTTTACGGTAAGGAAAGCATCATTGGTCACCGTTCCCGTCTGCACGTCAATAAAAGAGAGACTTCCGTCAATGCTTGAGCCTTGGTTTCCGGAATTGTACACAAACACACCTTCTTCTATCTGAGTCGGAGTATCGGGATCGTCCGAAGGATTGTTGTCATCGCTACATGCCGCAAATGTCATAGGCATAGCCAGCACAAGAAGCGCCAGCATCTTCAAATGTTCTTTTAAGTTCATCATACAACTTTTAATTTTAAAATAATTATAGATTAGGTTAGATATTAATTCCCAAAGTCACTTTATACGAACGCCCGGGCATCGGATAGTTTTTCACAATGCTATATTGCTTGTTTCCAAGATTCTGTACGTCCAAGCGCAAGGAGCAATCTACCCGTTTCCACTTGAAAGAGCGGTATAGAGCCACACCATATTCTATATAGCCATCCAGTTCGTTAGTCTTAATGTTCTGCACGGAAGCATAACGCTTGTCAACTCCCGTAGCATGGAAAGACACATTGACATACGGATTCTCCCAAGCCAAAGAGAATGCTCCCGAATGTTCCGGCGTGTAGGGTATCTGGTCTTCATAATAGGCTGAAGACGGGTCGGTCTTGTCCACGGCCTTCTGGTAAGTATAAGAGAGCGTGGAAACCAACCGATGACGGGGAGCCAGAAGAAAAGTTCCGTCCAACGTGGCATCCATACCCCAGATGTCCACACGCCCTAAGTTGACCATCGTCCAGAAAAACATATTGTAAGGCATGGCCACAATTTTATCTTTTACATAATTATAATAGCCGTCTACCGAAAAATTCACTCCTTCCAACCAAGAACGGGACGAAGCGTGCATATAAGTAAGTCCTACGTTGTATTGGCGAGCCACTTCAGGATTCAAGTCTCTGCTTCCCCATCGCCCGAAATAATTCTCCGTAAAGGTTGCCACCCGAAAGATATCTTTATACGACGCACGCACACGCAAGTCGTGCTCTTCCCATGGTTTCCATGAGACAGATACGGAAGGAGACAAGCGACGAGCGTCTCCGGCCGGCTCTCCTCCCCGCGCTTCATTCAGATACAGCGAGCCAAGCAAAAGAGCGGTGGCGGTCAAGCGTGAAGTGCGATAACGCACGGCCAAGGTTTGCAACACCGTATGCCGGTAAGGCTTCACACCCAACGTGGCATTCGATGTAAGGTTGTTGAACGAATAATCAGCTGCGTATGAAAATGCCCAATTCGCATGAGGCGCGTAAAGCAAGGCCGCCGAACCATAATATTCGCGCTGATAATAGACATTGTTCATCGCCCCGTTCGGAAACTCCTCACCCTCATCGTGATAATGAGAGGAAGCCCAATTAAACTTCCCGTTGAGCTGAAGGGAGAAACCGTTATCCCAGTAATTCATATAATGAAGCTGAGAGAAGAAATTGCGCTCGCTCAGCTCCTCATTGCTTACATTATTATATAGGATAACAGGACCGGGCAATTCGCGGAAGGAGTCGTAGTAATACATCTTACCGTTGAGCACCGCATGTTCACTAGGACGGGCATAAAGGTTCCATTCTCCACGCCAAGTCTCTATATAATTGTTGTTACGATGTTCTTCGGACACATATTTTCCGTTCACCAAAGTAAAAGGATAGCGATTGTCTGCCCGCATAAAGTCACCGGACAAGGACATGGATACCTGCTTGGCCAAACGTTGGTCATAACGTATAAAAGGATTCACGAGACCAAAGGAACCTGCCTTCACTTCCGCCTTTACCCGATAGGGACGTTCGGACAAATCGGGCATCAGTGTCTGCAAGCGAATGGAAGCAGCCGAAGCCACGGTGCGGGCAGGAACAAAGATATCCTCATTGTCGCCCACGGCCAGAGAGAGAGACTGGATGTTATCCAAAGAGAAGCGCGACAAGTCCACTTGTCCGCTCTGACAATCCGTGATGGTCATCCCATCATAGGACACGGACGTATGTTGTGAGCCCAAGCTTCGCACAGACACAGTCTTCATGCCTCCGGCACCGCCATAATCCTTCACATTGACACCCGAAAAGCGGCGCAAAGCATCCGCCATGTCCGTTACCCCCTGCAACGTCAATTGCTTTTGAGAAAGCATCTGCACAGGAGCCGTACTTGTCATGCCCCTTCGCGAAGCGGAAGCACTCACCTCCACTTCACCCAGCACATGCACTTTGCCTCCAATGGTATCCGACACACTTTCCTGCGCAAAGACAGAAGTGCCAATGGATAAACACACCCATACGCCTGCTACAACACGTAGCCACGCCTTACCTTTCCTCATTAACACAGAAGAATAATTTGGTAATTTCCACTTGTTACATCTTCCGCTTTCCTCGAACGGACGATTTCTTGACTTTGTTTTGCAGGTCTTCTGACTCATTCCAAAACGTGTCGCCTTCCCATTCGTCATAGAACAGTGGCCTTGGTCTTGACACGCTTCCTAAGGAACACACAGCAGCGGGACTGTCCGGGACTTTCACCCGATTCCCTTTTCATCCCATCCCCCGAACAGAGGATGCGGAACAAAACGTGGCAAAGTTAAGGTTTATACTTGTAAGTGCCAACTAAAACGCCCGTTTTTCATTAGATTATTTTTCTCTGATGCTTCTTGTTTTATTTTTTTAGCGAAATCCACAAATAATTTGCCATGTCTACTTTGCAATTCAACAAAAAGAAGTATCTTTGTGCCCTGATAAGCAGTTTAATAATATGGAAGCATTCTACCGCACACACGCCTATTTGGTGGAGCATACCAATGCTCCGGTCCGCCGCGACCTCATGGACGAGATCGATTGGAACGACCGCCTTATCGGTATAAAAGGTACGCGCGGTGTGGGTAAGACCACTTTCCTGCTGCAATATGCCAAAGAGAAATTCGGCAACGACCGTTCCTGTCTCTTCATTAATATGAACAACTTCTACTTCTCCGGACATGGCATCGTTGAATTTGCATACGAATTCCAACGCCGGGGCGGACGAGTGTTGCTGATAGACCAGGTATTTAAGTTCCCCAATTGGAGTAAGGAACTGCGCATGTGCTACGACCGCTTCCCTAATCTGAAGATTGTGTTCACCGGTTCATCGGTAATGCGGCTAAAGGAAGAGAATCTAGAACTGCACGACATTGTGAAGAGCTATAACCTGCGCGGATTCTCTTTCCGCGAATATCTCAACCTACAAACGGGCATGAAATTTCACGCCTACACACTGGACGAAATCAGAAGGAACCACGAACAGATTGCGAAAGGTATCTTGTCCAAGGTTCGCCCGCAAGAATACTTTGCCGACTATCTGCACCACGGATTTTATCCGTTTTTTCTGGAAAAACGCAATTTCTCGGAAAACCTGCTCAAGACCATGAACATGATGGTGGAAGTAGACATCCTGCTTATCAAACAAATAGAACTGAAATACCTCTCAAAGATAAAGAAACTGCTTTACCTGTTGGCCGTAGACGGTCCCAAGGCACCCAATGTAAGCCAATTGGCGGGTGACATTGAGACTTCGCGCGCCACGGTGATGAATTACATCAAGTATCTGGCGGATGCACGTCTTATTAATATGGTGTATCCGGCCGGTGAGGAGTTTCCCAAAAAACCGGCTAAAATCATGATGCATAATCCCAACCTGATGTATTCCATCTATCCGGTGAAAGTGGAAGAACAAGACGTGCTGGAAACTTTCTTCGTCAACAATCTTTGGAAAGACCATCAGGTGAACAAGGGAGATAAATACACGTCTTTCTTAGTGGATGGCGACTTACCTTTCAAGGTATGTACGGACAACGTAAGGGTAAAAAACAATCCGAACGTGACCTACGCCGCACACCGGACGGACATCGGACACGGCAATGTGATTCCGCTATGGTTGCTGGGTTTTTTGTATTGAGAAAATGTATTTCAGGAATAGGAAAAAGAGAAAAGAAAACTAATAATAAGATTTTTTACTTATAAAATTATTTAGTTATGACTAAACAAAAAAAATTCATCACTTGTGATGGTAACGAGGCTGCCGCTCATATCTCGTATATGTTCTCGGAAGTAGCCGCCATCTACCCCATCACCCCGTCGTCTACAATGGCTGAGCACGTAGACGAATGGGCTGCCGCAGGTCGCAAGAACATCTTCGGCGAAACAGTATTGGTACAAGAGATGCAGTCGGAAGCCGGTGCTGCCGGTGCCGTACACGGCTCCTTGCAAGCCGGTGCGTTGACTACAACGTACACCGCTTCACAGGGTCTGTTGCTGATGATTCCCAACATGTACAAGATTGCCGGTGAGAATTTGCCTTGCGTATTCCACGTATCGGCCCGTACACTGGCTTCTCACGCATTGTGTATCTTCGGCGACCACCAAGACGTCATGTCTTGCCGCCAGACAGGCTTTGCCATGTTGGCTGAAGGTTCTGTACAGGAGGTTATGGATTTGGCCGGTGTAGCTCACCTGTCCACATTGAAAGCCCGTGTGCCGTTTATCAACTTCTTCGACGGTTTCCGTACTTCACACGAAATCCAGAAGATTGAACGTCTGGACAACGAAGACCTGGCTCCGCTGATTGACCAAGATGCTTTGGCTGAATTCCGTAGCCGTGCCATGAACCCGATGACTCCCATCGCACGCGGTATGGCCGAGAACCCCGACCACTTCTTCCAGCATCGTGAGTCTTGCAACAGCTTCTATGAAGCAGTTCCCGCCATCGTAGAAGACTACATGAAGAAAATCAGCGAAATCACAGGCCGTCAATATGGTTTGTTCGACTACTACGGTGACCCCGAAGCCGACCGTGTCATCATCGCCATGGGCTCTGTAACAGAAGCTATCCGCGAAGTTATCGACTACCTGCGCGCTAAGGGCGAAAAAGTAGGTTTGGTAGCTGTTCACCTCTATCGTCCGTTCTCCGCTAAGCACTTCCTGGCCGCTGTACCTAAGTCTGCTAAGCGTATTGCCGTACTCGACCGCACGAAGGAACCGGGCGCTAACGGCGAACCGCTGTACCTCGATGTAAAAGACTGCTTCTACGGACAGGCTGACGCTCCGTTGATTGTAGGCGGACGTTACGGTTTGGGTTCAAAGGATACCACTCCGGCTCAGATTTTGGCTGTTTACGACAACCTGAAGATGAATGAACCGAAAAATCACTTCACTATCGGTATCGTGGACGACGTAACCTTCACTTCTCTGCCTCAGGAAGCTGAAATCGCTGTAGGTGGCGAAGGCATGTTCGAGGCTAAGTTCTACGGTTTGGGTGCCGACGGTACGGTAGGTGCCAACAAGAACTCTGTGAAGATTATCGGTGACAACACCGACAAGCACTGCCAGGCATACTTCTCTTACGACTCTAAGAAGTCTGGAGGTTTCACTTGCTCTCACCTGCGTTTCGGTGATACGCCTATCCGCTCTACTTACCTGGTAAATACGCCGAACTTCGTGGCTTGCCACGTACAGGCTTACCTGCACATGTACGATGTTACTCGCGGTCTGCGTGACAATGGTTCGTTCTTGCTGAATACCATCTGGGAAGGCGAAGAACTGGCTAAGAACCTGCCGAACCGCGTGAAGAAATACTTCGCACAACATAACATCACTGTTTACTACATCAACGCTACTCAGATTGCGCAGGAGATTGGTTTGGGTAACCGTACCAACACCATCCTGCAATCCGCATTCTTCCGCATCACGGGCGTTATCCCCGTTGACCTGGCTGTAGAGCAGATGAAGAAGTTCATCGTGAAGTCTTACGGCAAGAAGGGTGAAGACGTTGTCAACAAGAACTATGCAGCCGTTGACCGTGGTGGCGAATACAAGCAACTGACTGTTGACCCCGCATGGGTTAACCTGCCTGACGATGCCAAAGCTGAAAACAACGACCCGGCTTTCATCAACGAAGTGGTTCGTCCTATCAACGCACAAGACGGCGACTTGCTGCCAGTATCTGCATTCAAAGGCATCGAAGACGGTTCTTGGGAGCAAGGTACTGCCAAGTACGAAAAACGCGGTGTAGCCGCATTCGTCCCGGTATGGAATCCTGAAAACTGTATTCAGTGTAACAAGTGTGCTTACGTTTGTCCTCACGCTGCTATCCGTCCGTTCGTACTCGATGCTGAAGAGCAGAAGGGTGCTAACTTCCCGATGCTGAAAGCTGTGGGCAAGGCATTCGACGGCATGACCTTCCGTATGCAAGTTGACGTACTCGACTGTCTGGGCTGCGGCAATTGCGTAGACGTATGTCCGGGCAACCCGAAGAAGGGCGGCAAAGCATTGGAGATGGTTCATCTCGAAGGCCAGTTGAACGAAGCAGCCAACTGGGAATACTGCGTAAACAACGTGAAGAGCAAACAACATCTGGTAGACATCAAGGCCAACGTGAAGAACTCTCAGTTCGCTACTCCGCTGTTCGAGTTCTCGGGCGCATGCTCCGGTTGCGGCGAAACTCCGTACGTGAAACTGATTTCTCAGTTGTTCGGTGACCGCGAAATGGTAGCCAACGCTACAGGATGTTCTTCTATCTACTCAGGTTCTGTTCCTTCTACCCCGTACACCAAGAACGAGAAGGGGCACGGTCCCGCATGGGCTAACTCTCTGTTCGAGGACTTCTGCGAGTTCGGTTTAGGTATGGAACTGGCTAACGAGAAGATTCGTGAGCGCATTGCCAAGCTGATGCAGGAAGCTATTGCTGGCGAAGAGACTCCGGCTGAATACAAGGCTATCTTCCAGGAATGGCTGGACAACTGTCTGGATGCCGACAAGACGAAAGACATCTACGAGCGTATCGTTCCGATGCTGGAAGCAGCCAAAGACAAGTGCCCGATTTGCGCACAAATCTACGGTTTGAAGCAATACATCGTAAAACGCAGCCAGTGGATTATCGGTGGCGACGGTGCTTCTTACGATATAGGTTACGGTGGTCTCGACCACGTTATCTCTACCGGCAAGGACGTCAACATCCTCGTATTGGATACGGAGGTTTACTCTAACACAGGTGGACAGTCTTCTAAGGCTACTCCGCTCGGTGCTATCGCTAAGTTTGCTGCCAGCGGTAAGCGTGTACGTAAGAAAGACCTCGGCTTGATGGCTACGACTTACGGTTATGTATATGTAGCTCAAATCGCTATGGGTGCTGACCAGGCTCAGACACTGAAAGCCCTGCGCGAGGCTGAAGCTTATCACGGACCTTCACTCATCATCGCTTACGCTCCGTGTATCAACCACGGTCTGAAGGCCGGTATGGGCAAGAGCCAGGCTGAGGAAGAGAAGGCTGTTAAATGCGGTTACTGGCACTTGTGGCGTTACAACCCGGCTTTGGAAGCTGAAGGCAAGAACCCGTTCACGTTGGATAGCAAAGAACCTGAATGGGAAGGCTTCAAAGACTTCTTGAAGGGTGAAGTTCGTTACGCATCTGTCATGAAACAATATCCCGCAGAAGCCGAAGAACTCTTCCAAGCTGCTGAGGACAACGCTAAGTGGCGTTATGCAAGCTACAAGCGTATGGCCGCTGAAAGCTGGGGCGTAGCTCCCGCAGACACTATGCTGAAGTAATTAAATAAAGCATAATCACTCATTAGAAAGGCAGAAACCGCCAGTCGGTTCCTGCCTTTTAATTTTTTATGTTATTCTTTTGCTGCTAATAAAAATAATTCTACCTCTATTGCGAACGCAAAATTACAACCAGACACAAGAATGTACAATGTGTATTTCTTCGAATGCTTACTTGGAAATAAGATAGCCTCCTTCACATTCCATATTATAACATAGAAATTTATGTATGTTTATGTTTCGCACATAATTCATCAAAATTCTCAATAATATCTAGCATATTCTGAGGCAGATATTCCGATACAACATATTTGACTATCCATGACGGAATGCCATAATAGGCAGCCGCAATACCTCCTGTCATACAGGCAATCGTATCACTATCTCCTCCAAGTGATATAGCTAAACAGATGGCTGATTCATAGTCGTGACTATCCAGAAATGCAATTATTGCTTCCGGGCAAGAACCTTGACATGTTTCGTCAAATTGATATACAGGTCGTATTTCATCGCAAGTCCGATGTAAGTCATATCCGAAAGTCTTTTCTATATATTCCCGAATTTCGTCCTTTGATTTCTGCTGACGTGCCAAAAAGATTGCAGAAGCTATAGCCTGTGCCCCTTTAATGCCTTCCGGATGATTATGTGTCACTTCTGCCGATTGCTTGGCGAGTTCAAGAGTCTCTTCAAGAGAATTGGCATAATATCCGCATGGGCTTACGCGCATACCTGCACCATTTCCGAAACTATTATACGGTTCTTTATTCTTACTGTGAAATAGCCATTCATAGAACATTCCTCCATATCCTCTGTTTGAATATTCCTGTCCCCAGTCTGACATAGTATTCTGTAGCGGCACTCCACTCAAAAGCCAATCTGCTACCGCTATGGTCATTACAGTGTCATCCGTAAATGTTGTCCCTGAATTGAATAAGGCGATTTTTGTTGACTTACAATTATAAAACTCGTAAAAGGAACCGACAATATCTCCGATGATAGCCCCTATGATGCCTCCGGATACAAGTCGCTCACTGTTATCAGCTTTCAGCATTACCTGTGTGCGTCCATCTTCTTTACCATCGTAATATTTATACAATGCTTCCGTGAATATGCTATTCGGACAAACAGTATTGAATAGAGTCATCGATGAGCAGAATTTCAAGGCATCTATTCCGCCCAAGATTTCATCGGCCGATTTCCCGTCAATCGCCAACATTGCCATTGTGATTTCCCAAATGTTTTTACCAAGGACAGGATGATGCAGAAACATCAATGCTTCATCTCTATCGGCAATTCCATAATAATCGGAATTACGGCTATGACCAAGACCTCGCAACTGGGGAAATATATACCACATCCAATGTGATTGTTTTCTCCCGGACTGTATCTCTTTTAACGCGGAAGTGTATTCGTTACGGTGGGCATCCTCGAACCGTTTCAAATTATATTGTGAAGCATATTCTTCGTATTTTGCTGGAGTCATTTTATTCTTGTTTGAGGCTTATTGTTCTTGTTTGAATTTTTCCTTAAACTTTCCCATCGAAGTTGATAATTGCACTTCTGGTATGCGTAGAAACGAACGGAATCGTAGAGCCGTCATCAATACCGGCAGCATAGTTATCCATTACTTCTATTTTGTAATTGATAGATTCCGATTCGAACTCATCCTTATCATATTTCCCCTTATTCTTGATATTATCCATAATATCAGACAAAAAAGAATATATGAATGGTGCCAGTAAATCGCTGTCATATTTGGCACGCACTCGCCTCAACTCATTCATTATCCGCTGACTGTCATAACGGAACTGCCACCAATTATCATAGCTGTGTATATATCGCATAGCACACTCAGTTTTATGCAAAGTTAGAGATTATCCGGTGAATAAGCAACTCTTTCGCAGATAATTATCGGTGCGCCTGGCTTTCACCGAAGACCATTGCGGAATTTAATGTCATGCTGCAATTTTGCTTGGGATACTTTCACTCCCCCATCAGTTTCTTCAAAATCACGTTCCCTATTTTCCGTTCTATTTCTTGCTTCGACATCGGGAAGCCAGTCTGTCTGGCAATCTTTTGTTTCATCAAAAGAGGAGCATGAGAAGACACGATAAATTCAAAACAGTTTCTTAAAAGAGAAAGTCGGTAACTTCATATTGGATTTAGCAAAACTCGTGTTTGGCGGTGTTGTACAACAGCACTAATCATTTTCAAAAAAATAAAGAAAGAGGAGGAATAAAGCTATGGGACTGATTTATTTTTTTGCTGCTACAGCCATAGGTGCCGCAGCAGTGGTATCTTCTACCTTGTGAAGTATCCAAATGTTTATTTCAAAAAGAAAAGTCATACATGAAAAGACCATGCACTTATACACCGGTCAGAATGAACTATAACAGAAACGCAGAGATTTCAGATTTATGATTTTAGATTTTATTTTGCGCACGATGCCCCAGCTAAAATCTTAACTCTAAAATCATAAGTAAGTGTACAGAATTAATTTATACGATAAATGGGAATTTAGCGCGCGTAAGCGCGCTTTAAATGAAGAATTAAGAATGAAGAATTAAGAATTAGGCTGCGCTGTCCGTGTACACAATCACGCCGCATGGTTATTCTTCATTCTTAATTCATCATTCTTCATTTAATAGATAAATTATCATTTTGTCACTTCTGACACTTTGTATTTCCTAATCGCTGAGAATCGCTTGTTTTGGACTGAAGGAAGAGTTGAACGAAAAGAACAGATTTTTAAATTGCTTATCCACTTATTATCAATAGAATACGACAATTTTTATTGAATTATTTACAAATTTCAGAAGCGCATTATTCCAGATTTGAAAGGTTTGTTGAGGTAAATTTCACAGTCTTTAGCAGAATAAAGAGAGATATTCATTGAAATACTGCACTGTTTGCGTTCAATCAGCGCAATATTCTCTCCGGAATAGTTAAGTATTCCAGCCAAGACACTTAACTGTTTTAGTGCAAACAGTTAAGTGTTTCTGAGAGAAGTGTTTTTTCGCCTTTCTAATTTGCGGATTTTTTCAAAATAACGAGTAAGCGAAACATTGGAAATAAAAGCATTTTGAAAGCTAAAACTTTTCTAAAGTGACAGGAGATGTGCTGCGCTCACCAGACGTAAGCATAGTTGGACGGCTTCGCCGCCCCGTTAAATCTGAAATTCTTTTGTTCGCATTATCTACTTCCCTATCAGTATCTTCAAAATCACGCTCCCTAAATAGCATACACATAAAAAAGTGTAACCAGTCCTGTCACTCGTTCCACGCTATAAAGGCCTTCGCATTGCCCGGATTGTCGAAACGAGCAACGCCGAAAGCCCCACGCTGATGCCTTTATATAACTCTCCCTCTGCATCTTTCGTCAAGATACACCAAGGGCTATACATAATAAACATCCCATAGAACGTTCCCGTTGCTTTGTTCTTGACAAACTGTTTTAAAGTTGCGAAATTCTTATAGCGTCAAAACCAAAGCGTTCAGTAACGCCTTTTATGTATATACATTCCCGCCCGTTCCGATAAGAAAAAATTTCAGTGTGGGCGGAACACTGCAAATGTAGCAAAAATCTATTTATAATAGGCTTTTCGCTATTTTTTATGGACCATTATCAATCTAAATCCACATTCCAAATATCCACGCAAGCGCATCCTCAAAATAATAGTCAAAACTTGTCAAAAGAAGGTCGAAAACGGCAGTTTGTCTATTATATTTGCAGTTTCAAATATGCTGCATTGCTAACACGATTAGTAATCGTACATCCGCACAATTACTAATCACACAGTGCGATGATTTGTAATCGTACCCATAAAACGGTTATAAGCAATGCAAACAGCAGTTATATGAAATAAAATATTAAATATAATAAATCATGATAAAGTATAGTCTGGTAAAACGAAGAGATCTGAGACATCCGGAACAACCGCAAAAGTTTTATGCTTCCGCACAGAGTATGAAAACCCTTACCTTAGAGAAATTGGCAAAATACATCCGCTTCCATGGGTGCGCCTATAAGGAAGGTGATTTCATAGCCATCACTAAAATGCTGGCTGAAGCTACCGCTAAAATGTTGAAAGAAGGCTATCGGGTAGAATTGGACGATTTAGGCACTTTCTACCTCACCTTGGGCTGCAAAGGAGCGGAAAGCAGGGAAACGTTCAATCCGGACAAACACATCAAGGAAGTGAGAGTAAACTGGGCTCTTGGGGAAGCATTCAAAAATATCCGGGAAGACATCACGTTTGAAGAAACGATAGACCGACGCACGGAACGCAAACTGCTGCGGGCGGAACGGAATGGAGAAGACAAGATTGAGTTATGACAGAATGACAGTTGTTCCCACAAAATTAGTTTTCATTGAATACATGCCTATATGGAACAATACCATAGAAAACCACACCCCGCGTTATGCCATCGTGGATGTAGAAGTGGGGATAAAGGATCGTAAAATTCATGACATTGGGGCATTACGCGATGACGGAGCCGTATTCCATAAGGCTTCAAAAGATGAATTGTTTGATTTCCTTCGTGAAATGGACTATCTATGCGGACACAACATCATTCATCACGATGCAAAGTATCTATTCGGAGAAGACTTCTGTCGCTGGCATTTGGTAGATACGCTTTACCTCTCGCCCCTATTGTTTCCGGAACGCCCTTACCACAAATTAGTAAAAGACGACAAACTGGTGAGCGACCAAGTAAACAATCCGGTAAACGATTGCGAAAAGGCAAAAGACCTGCTTTGGGACGAAGTGGCCCGTTGGAATTCCTTGCCCAATGACAAACGACAAATATACGCATCGTTATTGTCCGGACAAAAAGAATTTGAAGGATTTCTCAACTTGGTAGGAACAGAGCCTGCAAAGGAGAGATTGACTGAATTAATAAGGAATTGTTACGAAGAGAAAATCTGCCGACATACAGACCTCGAAAGACTCATCCAACACTATCCATGCGAACTGGCTTATGCGCTGGCTCTTGTCGACACGACCAACTATCGCTCCATCACTCCCGGATGGGTGCTCCGCAATTACCCTGAAGTGGAATATGTAATGAGTCTTTTACGACATATCCGCTGCAAGGAAGGCTGCGCTTACTGTAATACCCAACTGGACGTGCATTACCACTTGAAGGCATTCTTCGGATACGACCAATTCAGGACTTACGAAGACGAGCCTCTTCAAGAACAAGCAGTCCAAGCAGCCGTAAACGGGAAGTCATTGCTGGCCATATTCCCAACCGGAGGCGGGAAGTCACTCACATTTCAATTACCCGCACTTATGGCCGGCCGTTCTGTACATGGATTGACAGTGGTTATCTCGCCTCTGCAATCGCTAATGAAAGATCAAGTGGACAGTCTGGCAGAGAAAGGTATTACAGATGCCGTCACCATCAATGGTTTGCTCGACCCTCTTACCAGGGCATTGGCCATACAACGGGTACAAGACGGAGAAGCCTCCCTTTTATACATAGCACCTGAGATGCTTCGCTCAAATACCATTTGCCGGATTTTAATGGCACGCCACGTGGTTCGCTTTGTGATAGATGAAGCACATTGTTTTTCTTCCTGGGGGCAGGATTTCAGAGTGGACTATCTCTACATAGGCAAATTCATCCGCGAATACCAACAAAAGAAAGGATCTCAAAAGCCAATTCCCGTATCTTGCTTTACCGCTACCGCCAAACAGAAAGTGGTGCAGGACATACGCGACTATTTTAAACAGACGCTGAACATCGACTTGGCATTGTTTACATCAACCGCATCAAGAACCAATCTGCGCTATTCTGTCATCCACGCAGAAACGGACGAGGAAAAATATTCCATACTAAGAAGAATTATCGCTGATTCAGATTGCCCGACCATCGTTTACACATCACGCACCAGACGTACGCAAACAATAGCGGCTCAATTAAACCGTGACGGCTACAAGGCTTTACCATTCAACGGCAAAATGGAAGCCGATGCGAAAATTGCCAATCAAGATGCCTTCATGAACGACCAAGCACGCATCATTGTCGCAACTTCAGCTTTCGGAATGGGCGTGGACAAAAAAGACGTCGGACTGGTGATACATTACGACATATCCGATTCGCTAGAGAATTACGTACAAGAAGCCGGAAGGGCAGGACGTGATCCGCATCTCAATGCCCGTTGCTACGTGCTCTACAGCGACAATGACTTGGACAAGCATTTTATATTGTTGAACCAGACCAAACTCAGTATCAGCGAAATACAACAAGTATGGAAAGCCGTGAAAGATCTTACCAGGCAACGTACTAGAATCTGTTGCTCCGCATTGGAAATTGCGCGGAAGGCCGGATGGGACGACTCGATCTCTGATATAGAAACCCGTGTACGTACCGCGTTGGCAGCCTTAGAACAAAGCGGATACTTAGCCAGAGAGAATAATTCGCCCCGCGTATATGCCACAGGCATCACGGTAAAGAACGTAGACGAAGCAAGAATGCGTATAACAGCCTCCTTGTTATTTGGTTCCGATGAAATAGAAAAGGCTGTCAGAGTGATTAAATCACTCATTTCACAAAAATACATAACCAAAGCGCAAGACGCAGAGGCGGAATCGCGAGTCGATTACCTGGCAGACATCATGGGATTAAGTAAGAGGGAAGTCATTTCCGTAGTGGAACGAATGCGCCAAGACGGCATATTGGCAGACAGCAAGGACATATCGGCCTATCTACAAGATGCCGGAAACTCCGAGCGGAAATCACGGACTGCATTCGAACGGTTTGCCAAACTTGAACAATATATTCTATCCCATATCCCGAATGAGTCATTACAGACATCCTACAAACTACTGAACGACAACGCAATAAATGAAGGAATCGGCACATCGACAGAAAAGGATATTCGGACACTGCTCTATTTCCTAACAGTCAAAGGATATATCCATAAAAAAGAAGACGCAACCCACAATATAAAGATAAGCCGCCAAACAGACTTGGAATCAACCATCAGACGTCATGAGAAGAGGGTGGAAGTATGCCGTTTCACGATCGAATGGCTCTATAAGTTAGCCAACGAAACGAAAAAAGAAGATTCACCTGACATGACAATCCAATTCTCGGTCATAGAACTGCTAAAACAACTGAAGTCAAGTCCTCATTCCCTTTTCTGCAAATTTGAAGAGTTACAGTTAGAAGATGTGGAAGAAGCACTTCTGTACCTTTCGGCCATCGGTGTACTCAAACTGGAAGGCGGATTTTTAGTTCTTTACAATGCGATGAGCATCCAACGAATAAAAGACAACAAAGCAAGATACAAGCAAGACGACTACCGGATGCTCAACGAGTTCTACAAGCAAAAAATCCAGCAAGTACATATTGTAGGCGAATACGCCAACCTGATGGTGAAGGATTATAACGCTGCCTTGCAGTATGTTCAAGACTATTTCCAAATGGACTATAGAAAGTTCATCACTAAATACTTTAAAGGAGAAAGACTAAACGAGATACAGCGCAACTTGACACCGGCCAAGTACAAACAGTTGTTCGAGCTATTGTCCACACGCCAAATGGAGATTATTTCCGACAAAGATTCCCGCTGCATCGTAGTAGCGGCAGGACCGGGCAGCGGAAAGACACGTGTATTAGTTCACAAGCTTGCCTCTCTCTTATTATTAGAAGACGTGAAACACGAACAACTACTCATGCTGACATTCTCGAGAGCGGCAGCCACGGAGTTTAAACAACGGCTGATGGAGCTGATTGGGAACGCCGCACATTTTGTAGAAATAAAAACTTTCCACTCCTATTGTTTTGACTTATTGGGGCGAATAGGGAACCTGGAAGAAGCCAAAAACGTTGTTGCCAAAGCAACCGCTATGATAAACCAAGGAGAAGTAGAACCCAACAAAATCGGCAAAACAGTGTTGGTCATAGACGAAGCCCAAGACATGGGAGCTGAAGAGTATGCATTTGTAAAAGCACTGATGACCCGCAACGAAGAAATGCGTATCATAGCTGTAGGAGATGACGACCAAAATATTTACGAGTTTCGCGGTTCAAATTCAACCTATATGTACCGACTGACACAGGAAAACGCAAGCCGATTCATTGAAATGACCGAGAACTATCGCAGTGCGCACCATCCTGTCAGTTTTGCCAATGAATTTGCTAGAAACATCCGCAACAGGATGAAAACCAGCCCGATTGTCTCCATGAAGAAAGAAAACGGTTGGGTGGAAGTGACGCGTCACCAGTCAGCATATATGTACCAACCATTGGTCGAGAAAATCATTCAGAACCAAGGGGAAGGAACCTCATGTGTGCTTACCCAGACCAACGAAGAAGCCGTCATCATCATGGCTTTATTGCAGAGAAAAGGCGTAGACTGCATGTTGATACAATCGCTGGACGGATTCCGGTTCTGGAACTTAGCCGAAATAAGATATTTCTTAAAGTATATAGACAAACAAGCACACGCACCTTTGATTCCGGAAGAATTATGGGAACAGGCCAGACGAGCGACTTTCTCCACATACAGGCGCAGCCAAAGCCTGACGTATGTGAAACGTTGTTTAGAACTGTTCGAACAGACTAACAAGACAAAGTACATCAGTGATTTCAAAGAATTTGTGTACGAATCTTCTGTAGAAGACTTTTGCGACATATCAAAAGCCAAAGTGATTGTTTCGACCATCCATAAAGCCAAAGGCAAGGAGTTCGATGACGTATATATGCTCATCACTGACAAACTTCAGAAAGACGACACTGTGATGCGCCGCTATTATGTAGGATTAACTCGTGCCAAGAATCGACTGTTCATACACACCAATAGTGACTGTTTCCAACATTTACCTACCGACAAGTATGTTATCGACGTTCAACAATACACAATGCCTGAAGAGATTGTGCTGCAACTTTCGCACAGGGATGTCTATCTGGATTTTTTCAAGAAGCGTAAAGAGGAAGTCCTGGCATTGCAGAGCGGAGACTCACTTATCTACAAAGACTTCGTCCTCTACAATGCATTAACCCGCCAACCGATAGCAAAGTTATCATCAAAAATGCAACAGACATTGACAAAGTGGGAAGAAAAGGATTATGTGATGAAAAACGCATCCGTCCGCTTCATCGTGGCATGGAAACCCAAAGACACACCTGCAAATGAAGCAGAAACCGCTGTTTTGTTAGCGGATTTGCTACTTTCTTTATAACATTTCATGCAAACACCCCATTATCTCATAAATAATAGTTAACTTTGCTCACCTCAAAAACTAAAATAACAATAGAGCCGTAATAAATAGAATCCATGTATCAGAAATTTATCATCAATCAAGACGGCGTGTTAAAATTCGGGCACGTCTATCTGCACAGAGATCTGTTAAGCAGTGGCGAACGATGTCCTTTTGGCGGCGGATTATGGAAAATAGACGAAGGACGAAGAGCGATTTTATTATATGGTCGTTCCTTCGACTTCGGTATACCGGATTTTACCCGAGTACAACGCATCGAATGGTCTGGCATCGGAAGACCCCCTTTGCCCTTGTTCTACGTGCCGCATTGGCCCGATGAAGATTTGCTTATCCCCGTATATACTTACTCATTTAAATAATGAAGTATTTTTGCCATTCAATTATTATTTTATAATTTTGCGCACAATAATTTAGAACGATCAAAAAAATATGAAATATGCACTTGTAACAGGTGGCTCAAGAGGTATTGGCCGTTCAATTTGTGTCCAATTGTCACAGATGGGAATTCCGGTTCTTATCAATTACCAATCCAATGATGCCGCAGCCCAAGAAGTCCTCCATACGATTCTTTCTAACAGAGGAAGTGCCGAACTTTTAAAATTCAACGTCGGAATAGAACAGGAAGCCTCCGCTGCTTTAGATAATTGGGAACATAATCATCCGGATGATTATATAGCATACCTTATTAATAATGCAGGTATCCGAAGAGACAGTCTGATGTTCATGATGCCGGAGCAGGATTGGCACGATGTCATCAATACTTCGCTGAACGGCTTTTATTACGTAACGCGGAAAGTCTTACCTAAGATGATGATGAAAAGACATGGAGGACATATCATAAACATTGCCTCCTTGTCCGGATTGAAGGGTATGCCGGGACAAACCAACTATAGTGCGGCAAAAGCTGCTTTAATTGGTGCGACAAAAGCATTGGCACAAGAGGTGGCCAGCCGGAATGTCACAGTGAACGCCGTAGCTCCGGGCTTTATTGAAAGCGATATGACAAAAGATCTGCCTATGGATGAATTGAAGAAAATGATTCCAATGAATCGCTTCGGCAAGCCGGAAGAAGTGGCCGCTTTGGTAGGCTTCTTATGCTCGGGAGCTGCTGATTACATAACGGGAGAAGTTATTTCTATCAATGGAGGCTTATACTCCTAACGCTTTGTCAAATTATGAATAGAAGAGTAGTAGTTACGGGTATCGGCGCATGGTCATGCATCGGGACAAATATCGACACAATCAGGCACTCATTATACGAAGGAAAATCCGGTATTGGAATAGATGAAGCCCGTATCGCTTATGGATTCAGATCTCCCCTGACCGGAATTGTAGAGAAACCCAAACTAAAAGGGATACTTGACCGGCGGCAGAGAGCTTGCTTGTCAGAGGAAGCGGAATATGCCTACATGGCAGCGGCAGAGTCCTTTAAAGTGGCCGGCTTAACCAAAGATTATATCGCAAATAATGAAATTGGTTGTATATTTGGAAATGACTCTACGGCAGAAGCCGTAATCGCCGGATATAAGATTATGGAGGAAAAGCATGACTCTGAATTGATTGGGTCCGGCTCTATCTTCCAGTCGATGAATTCCACCGTCAACATGAACCTATGTTCCATTTTCGGCTTGCGCGGCATCAATTTCACCATAAGTGCAGCCTGTGCAAGTGGAAGTCACTCCATCGGCATCAGTTATATGCTGATTAAACAAGGCTTCCAAGACATGATATTGTGTGGCGGAGCTCAGGAAGTCAACATGTATGGAATGTCTTCCTTCGATGCCATCCGGACTTTCTCCATGCGCGTGGACGAACCGACTAAAGCTTCACGTCCTTTCGACCGAGACCGTGACGGGTTGGTGCCAAGCGGAGGTGCGGCTGCCCTTGTGCTCGAAGATTATGAACATGCGAAGGCTCGCGGTGCAAACATCTTATGTGAAGTATGCGGCTACGGTTTCTCAAGCAATGGCGGAGGCATCTCACAGCCCAGTGATGAAGGCTCGGCATTGGCCATGAAACGGGCAATGACGGATGCCTCAATCGCCGAAGAAGACGTAGATTACATCAATGCACACGCAACTTCCACGCCACAAGGCGACATGTTTGAAGCGAAAGCCCTATCACGCCTATTCGATAAGAAGCATGCGTTGATATCCAGTACAAAGTCCATGACCGGACATGAATGTTGGATGGCAGGAGCAAGCGAATTGGTCTACTCCATTATCATGATGCAAAACAATTTCGTGGCTCCCAACATTAACTTTATGAATCCGGATGAATATTCGGAGAAACTGAATATCGCAACGAAAACGATTGATACGGAATTGAATGTCATTCTGAGCAATTCTTTCGGCTTTGGAGGAACTAACTCGGCCTTGGTTATTAAGAAGTTAAACGAATAAAAGCGAAGCAATGATACACTTATTTCCAGCATTGACTGAACGATACACTAAAGAGCGTTTATCCGCACGCGAAGCACAACGTCTGGCTGAGTTCATAGCTTGGGGACCCGTTGTTTTTCAGGTCTCGAGGATTATGCTCAAATGGGGAATCTTAGACTTGATAAGAGACTCTAAAGACGGACTTACTTGTGGAGACATCGTTCGGGAAACCCGACAATCGGAGTATGCCATCAAATGTTTGCTCGAAGCTTCGCTAAGCATCGGCATTCTTCTGGTGAATGTAGAAACAGAGCGATACACATTAAGTAAGACCGGATGGTTCCTGCTGAACGACCCTGCCACGAAAGTCAATATCGCTTTCAATCAGGATGTAAACTATGAAGGATGGTTCTACTTGGAAGAATCCTTAAAAGAAGGGAAACCGGTCGGATTAAAACATTTCGGCAATTGGCCGACAATCTATGAAGGTTTATCAGAATTGCCGGAACAAGTACAAAAGTCATGGTTCGGATTTGACCATTTTTATAGCGATTCCTCCTTCCCTGAAGCCTTGCAGATTGTGTTTAAGCGGCACCAAACACGTTCATTGTATGATGTAGGCGGAAATACAGGCAAGTGGGCTTTGCAATGTGTACACTTCGACAAGGAAGTGGAAGTCACCGTCCTCGATTTGCCACAACAGATAGAAATGCTGAAGGAAAATATAAAGGAAGACAAAGATGCCGAACGGATAAAAGGATTTGCCATCAATCTCCTCGACGAGCAAAGTTTTTTTCCTCAACGGGAAAAGGGAATTGACGCAATTTGGATGTCTCAATTCTTAGATTGCTTCGCCATGGATGAGATTGTCCGCATACTTTCGCGGGCTAAAAAGGTGATGGCTGAAAACACCCGATTGTACATCATGGAAACATTGTGGGACAGGCAGCATTATGAGCCGGCGGCATTTTGCCTTACGATGACTTCGCTTTATTTCACAGCCCTTGCCAATGGCAACAGCAAGATGTATAATACAAAAGATTTGGAAGAATGCATTCATAAAGCCGGTTTAGCCATAGAGGAGATATTCGATGGATTAGGCCAAGGACATAGCATTGTGGTTTGTAAGTTGAATAACAATAAATAAAGTCAAAATGGACAGAAAAGAAATAGAAGAGAAAGTAAGAGATTTGATGATCGAGGAGTTGGAAATTGAAGAGGATGCAATTTATCCGGAAGCCAGTTTAAAAGACGACATGGGTATTGACAGCCTTGATTATGTTGATATAGTCGTCATTATCGACCGTGTTTTTGGCTTCAAGATAAAGCCCGAAGACATGACCGGAGTAAAAACCTACGGTCAGTTCTGCGATTATATAGAGCAGAAAGTAAACAATCTCTGATGAATAAATACATATAATGGTGAAACAATGGGCAGGTACGACATATGGTAACAATTGGATGCATAAAGCTCTTATCCAGATGTTGCGTTACATTGACGTAAGAGTATTCTATGCCTTTACAGCACTCTTTGTCATACCTATATGTCTTATACTAAACCCAAGTTGTGGCATTATTTTTCACTATATGCACAAACGAATGCAAATGGGACGTGTTCGTTCTTTTTGGAATACTTATCTCAACCATTGTCTTTTTGCCCAAGTTGTCATTGACAAATTTGCGATGTATGCCGGGAAACAATTTGACATAAAGATTGAAGGGTATGATTACTATCTTAAGTTAACCAAAAGTCCAAATGCATTTATACAATTAAGTTCGCACATAGGCAATTATGAAATTGCAGGCTATTCCTTGAAAGCTGATGAAAAGGCATTCAACGCCTTAGTCTATTATGGTGAAAAAGAATCTATCATGAAGAATAGAAGCTCTATATTTAAAGATACACATATTCACATGATACCTGTCTCTCCGGACATGTCACACCTATTTGAGATTAATTCAGCCATTTCAAGAGGAGAAGTTGTCAGTATACCGGCAGACAGATTTTGCGGGTCAACTAAAAAGATTGACAAATGCTTTTTAGGCAAAAATGCCCCCTTGCCCTATGGGCCATTCAGCATTGCGACGATGCACGCATTAGACGTTGTGGCAGTAAACGTGATGAAGACCTCTACAAAACAATATACGATTTATATTACTCCTCTTTTATATAATAAGGAAGCAAGCCGTAAGGCCCAAATCGAAGAACTGGCTGACGCTTATATAAAAGAGTTAGAAAGGATGCTTCGATTGTTTCCGGCACAATGGTATAACTATTTTGATTTTTGGAATAAAGATGAGTGATTTTGATTTTCATAATCCTACTGACGAGTTTATGCGCAACATAAGTGTGAACGAGCTTTTGCCACAACAACCACCATTTGTGATGGTTGATGCCTTGACACACTATGAAGAAAAAATAGTAATCAGCAAAACCACTGTCAGAGCATCCAATATCTATGTGGACAATGGGACAATGCAATGTTACGGCCTAATTGAAAACATAGCCCAAACTTGTGCGGCACGTATAGGATATATCAACAAATACATTCTCAGACAAGGTATACAAATCGGATATATCGGCTCCTTAAAGAATCTGACGATAGAATCATTGCCTCAAATCGGAGATGTCATAACGACTGAAATCCAAATTCAAGATGAAATTCTGGACTTGATTTTAGCCACAGCCATTGTTAGAAAAGACAACCAAACTTTGGCGAGTACGGATTTAAAGATTGCCTTAAAAAACAAATAATTATGGTATTAACTGAGAAAGTAGATATTGATATCAGATTCAGTGAGGTAGATATGATGAAGGTTGTTTGGCACGGCTCATACCCCAAATATTTAGAAGATGCACGCGAAGCATTCGGAAATAAATACGGACTTACCTATCAAGGCTATTTGGATCATGCTTATTATGCTCCGATTGTAGACATGCAAATTCATTACCATAAATCTCTTAAATATGGTAGCAAGGCTTATGTTCTCATATCCTACCAGCCAACGGAAGCTGCTAAAATCATCTTTCATTACGAAATTAGAGACAGAAAGGATCAATCATTGTATTGCAAGGCTACGACTACACAAGTTTTTATGGATCTGGATTATCAACTTCAGTATAATAATCCGGCTTTCTTTGAAGAATGGAAACGCAAATGGCAACAGTAATATCACATAACATATTATCACCACTAGGCTTTACGAGCGAGATGAATTACCACGCAATGAAGTGTGGCAAATCCTCGTTGCACCGTTATGAACAGGTATTCGATTCGCCTTTGAAAGTAACAGCCTCAATCTTTGATGATGAGACAAGAAAAGAACTTCTAATTGACGGTTTCACATTTTTTGAGTCTATTGTTATTCGCTCCATCCAAAAAGCGATGGAAAAGATTGATATATCCCTCGCGGATTCTTGCCTTATACTTAGCACAACCAAAGCTGATATTGAGTCATTGGGCGTTCTGCCTGATGAATCCATATTACCAGGCCATACAGCCCAAAGAATCGCACAATACTTAGGTTTTATAAATGCTCCTATTGTCGTATGCAATGCATGTATCTCCGGTGTATCAGCCTTGATAACTGCGGCACGATTGATAGACTTAGGCATATATACAAATGTTGTGATATGCGGCTGCGACATACTAGGTAAATTCATCGTTTCCGGATTTGACTCTTTAAAAGCACTTTCACCCGATGAATGCAAACCTTTTGACGAAGAACGAATCGGACTCAATTTAGGCGAAGCTGTTGCTACGATTGTCCTATCAAAAGAAATCGGGAAATGGCATATTTGCAGAGGAGAAATATGCAACGATGCTTATCATATCACGACCCCTTCACCTAAAGGGATCGGCTTAGGAACAGCTCTTCAAAGAATACTCAAAAACGGGAAGGAAGATTTGGCTTTCATCAACTTACATGGCACAGCCACAATGTATAACGACCAGATGGAATGGAAAGCGCTTGAGCAATCCCACTTAACTGATGTTCCGGCCAATGCATTAAAAGGATACGTAGGTCATACAATGGGAGCTGCAGGTATATTGGAATGTATTATTTCAATGCTTTCGGTTGATGATGGCATTATCTTAGGAACAAGAGGATATAACGCTTCTGGAGTCTCTGGGAATATAAACATCTCTTCCAGCAATCGTTTTTCTGATAAAAGTTCATTCATCAAGCTTATCTCAGGATTCGGAGGCTGCAATGCGGCCATTTACTTTACCAGTAAAACTGATAAACAGAATTGTACTTTACGACCTAATAAGTCTATCGTGATAAGTAATGTACAAATATCCAACGAGAAAGCGCAAGTTAATACTAAGCAATTAGTAACCTCAGAAAAAGGAAAGAACTTACTTTTTGAACTTTACAAAAATTATATAGGTGATTATCCACGCTTTTATAAGATGGACGGTCTGTCCCGATTAGGCTTACTTGCTACGGAGTTATTAATTAAAGCCCAACCCATTTTCGATTGGTGCGAACAAACAGCTGTAGTTTTATTTAATCAAAGTTCCTCAATCTGTGCGGATAAGAAATATTTGAAATCCATTCATGAAACAGAGAATTATTTTCCAAGCCCCGGTGCATTTGTGTATACATTGCCCAATATAGTCAATGGAGAAATTGCATTGCGACACAACATGCATGGAGAAACTTCATTCTACATTTTACCAGATAAGAATGAAGAAGTAATGAAACAATTGGTTGAAGCCACATTGGCAAATACGAACATCTCATATTGCATAACCGGTTGGCTGGAATATACGGATGACAACCATTTTGTAGCAGATATTAAACTGATAAAAAAACAACTTGAATAAAAAAGATGAAATGGAAGAACTAACATTGAAACTCAAAGAACAGATTATTGAAGCTCTCAATTTGGAAGGAATGTCTCCTGAAGATATTGACGTAAAAGCTCCACTTTTCGGCGATGCGGGCATCGGACTTGATTCTATTGACGCATTGGAAATTATTGTATTGTTAGAAAAGAATTATGGCATTCGTTTGCAAAATGCCGCAGAAGGAAAAGCAATCTTTACCAGCATTGAAAACATTGCCAAATACGTAAATGAACATCGTACTAAATAAGTAAAGGTGAAACAAAGTATTGCCATAACCGGTAGCGGAATAATCTGTGCGATAGGTACAGATAAAGATGCCGTGTCTAATGCATTGCATGCCCGCAAAAGCGGTATTCAACGTATGAAGTATCTTCCTTCGTGCCATAAGGAAATGCTTGTTGGTGAGGTAAAACTCTCAAATGAAGAACTTAAAGCGGCATTAAATTTAGATACAGACAAGGTCGTCAGCCGTACCATTTTGATGGGCGCCTATGCTCTACGCCAAGCTTTGGAAGACGCAAAACTCTCTCCTGCATATTTAAAGAATAAACGTGTCTGTTTTATTTCAGGCACAACAACGGGCAGCATGGATGTAACAGAACGTTTTTATCATTCTATGCTAACAGCTGACAGTAATTTGGATTATTTGGATGATTATGATTGCGGCAATTGCTCAAAACGCATAGCCGAATATGCAGGCCTTGACGCAGAGTTGTGCACCATCTCTACAGCCTGTTCTTCGGCTCTGAATGCAATTATTTTAGGAGCAAGAATGCTTTTAAACAATGAAACTGATTTTGTGATTGCCGGTGGAGCCGAAGCACTCTCCATCTTACATTTCAATGGATTCAATAGCCTGATGATTTTAGACCGTGAGCAATGCAAGCCATTCGATGCAAGCCGTTCGGGTTTAAACTTGGGTGAAGGTGCCGCTTATGTCGTATTAGAACGCACGAAAGATGCACTTTCTCATCAAGCGGAAATTGCGGCTTTCATTGCCGGATATGGCAATCGTTGTGATGCTTTTCATCAAACCGCAACATCTGAAAACGGAGAAGGAGCCTATTTAGCGATGCAGGATGCTTTGCTAATGGCGGAAGTTGACCGTGCCCACATTGATTATATAAATGCACACGGCACGGGAACACCCGACAATGACCGAAGTGAATCCATGGCCCTAAGGCGTCTATTCAAAGATCATATTCCACCCGTATCAAGCACAAAATCTTTCACAGGACATACGACAAGTGCCTCAGGAGCTATTGAAACCATTATATCGCTAATAGCCATGCGGCATCAGTATATTCCCGCCAATATTGGCTGGAAAAAAGCCGATGCTCTTTGTATTGTGCCATGTATGGGCATTGAACAATGTTCCTTGAATTATGTGCTTTGCAATTCATTTGGGTTTGGTGGCAACGACTCATCCTTGCTACTTTCCCGGCATGAGCATAAATTGCCTTTACTTGATAATAAAGTAGAAACAGAAATTCTTTCGGAATATGAATTGAAAGATTTGGACGAATTAAAACAATTGGGGCAATTTATTCCGCTTATAGAGCAACGGCGTATGGATTTATTAACCAAAGCCTCCTTATATACCTCATTAAAAGTTCTTTCCGCAACCGGTATTTCTTCACCAGACGCCATTATTATAGGAACTTCAAATGGAATGTTGTCTACAGGTGAGAAGATTCTTCATAATATAGCTACTTCAGGAGAAGACAGTGTCAGCCCTACCCTATTTATGCAAAGCACCCATAACACTCTTGCCGGCATTCTGGCTATCCGATTGAAATGTCATGGCTATAACATTACATATACACAAGGCACCGATTCCCTCAAATGGGCTATTAATGACGCAAAAAGACTTATTGCTGAAGGTAAGGCTAAAACTATACTTGTAGGATATCATAATGAATATACGGAACAATATGCCTCTTTCTTAAAGCGTGCAGGGAAAGAAGGAAAGCCATCTATTTATTCCAAGAGCCTGCTTATAGCAAAAAAGTAAATTGATAAACGGTTATGAACTTAGGACTTTTTTCTTTGGCGATTATTCAAAGTGCCATACTGGCATTGGGACAAGTAACATTAAAATTTGGCCTTATGCGGATGGAGCCTTTTGGATGGACAAAATCTTTTTGGATTTCAGTTTTCGCCAATTGGCAATTTGCTCTAAGCGGTATATGTTTCGCCTCAGCCAGTTTGCTTTGGATGTATATCATTAAGCATTATCCATTAAGCTCCTCATATCCATTAATCAGTTTAAGTTATGTCTTCGGCCTCCTGGCTGCGATGATTTTCTTTCATGAGGAAGTAGACTTTCATAAATGGTTGGGAGTAGCCTTCATTGTATTGGGTTGTTTTATATTAGCAAAATAATTATTTAAAATTTCACAAACCTATGTATAAAATCATATTATCACTGGCGTTTTGTTTATCATTCATTCTACAGATATATAGTCAAGAAACGGACAAAGATGCAATTATCAAAGAGATAAGCGAAGCGGCAGCAAGCATAAAAACAATGCAGTGCGATTTCGTTCAGACAAAGCACATGAAGATGCTTGGCAACGAATTAGTATCCAAAGGAGAAATGAGTTGTTCTCAACCGAACAAATTGCGATGGGAATACCTTTCTCCATATACATATACCTTTATATTATATAATAACGAAGTAATATTAAAAAAGAGGGAACGTACCGATGTGATTGACGTAAACAGCAATAAGATGTTTAAAGAAATTGCGAACATCATGTTGAACAGCGTTCTTGGGAATTGTTTCTCCGACAAAAGTTTTAAAGTCAATATAAAATCAGAGGACGAACAATATATCGCCACTTTATTACCGGTAAAAAAAGAAATGAAGATGATCTTTTCACGCATCACCCTTCACTATGATAAAAAACAAGCAATGGTCCGCGTAGTGGAATTGCACGAAAAGAATGGTGACAATACCATCATCACCCTAACAAATGTACGCAAGAATGAACCTATTGACGAAAATATCTATCATGTCAAATAGCTTAAAACATAAAATAATTCTCTCATTTTTATGTTTTTTCTCAACATTTCCATTGATTGCACAGCAATCGTTTCCGATGGAAGATGGAGATTGTGCATATTATGATTTCTCCATGAGCACACCAAATACAGAGTTGAGTGGCTTATGTATATTGATGTATAGCGGAAATACGATTAAAGCAAGCATCGTGAATGAATTTGGAGCCACATTCATGGACTATTCTTTCAATGTAAGAAAATCCAAAGTAAAACTGCACTATGTATTTGAGAAACTTGACAAATGGTACATACGTCGCGTATTAAAACGAAATCTAAAGAAAATAATGATTGCCATGCGTGCAGGAGAAAATTCATACAGTGATAAAAGACACAAATTAAACTATACTTTTACGATCAATCATGATATTAAACAATAATCTGTATACAATAGTCCGTAAGGAACAGACATCAACCGGAATTTCCTATATCATCCATTTAAATGCCCAGCATTTTATTTATGAAGCTCATTTTCCCGGTGAGCCGGTAACACCAGGTGTGTGTATCTTGCAAATTGCCCAAGAGTTACTTTCAGAAGAAACAGAATTAGATTTATCACTGAAAAAGATAAAAAACGCGAAGTTTACTGCCGTAATTGCACCGAACAATATATCAGAATTAATCGTGACATTTTCCAATATAAAAACGGTTGAAGGCGAAGTTTCGTGCCAATGTACAATAAGTAGTAAAATTCCAGATTCGGTATACGCTAAGTTGTCCCTTACTTGTCTAAAATATGATTGATAAGCATCCCATATCATCAAACAATCAACTCAATGAATTGCACGACCGTGGGATCTGCATTATAATACCGACTTATAATAATGCAGGCACCATTGTCGATGTAGTACAACGGGCTAAAGAGCAATGCCATGACGTCATTGTTGTCAATGACGGAAGTACGGACGCCACCACGAATATGCTTCGTTCCATCAAAGGCATAACATTGATAGAACATAGTCAAAACAAAGGTAAGGGCAAAGCTTTGCAATCAGGTTTTAAGAAAGCTATTGAAATGGGATTCTCCTATGCCATTACGTTGGATGCCGATAGCCAGCATTATCCTGAAGACATACCTTTATTCCTCGACGCTAACAAAAGACATCCAGGCTGTATCATTTTAGGACGTAGGAATTTGTCTGGCATAGACAGGTCCTTTGGAAGCAAATTTGCAAATGCTTTCAGCAATTTCTGGTTTGCTGTACAAACATTGCAATATGTCCCGGACACTCAGACCGGTTATCGTTTATACCCTTTACACAAACTCTACGGAATGGACATACTGACATCCCGCTATGAGGCCGAATTAGAGTTATTGGTTTTTAGCTCTTGGCATGGCGTCAAAATAGTATCAACTCCGATAAATGTGTATTATCCGCCCCGTGAAGAACGTGTCAGTCATTTCAAACCAGGAAAAGATTTCTTCCGAATTTCAGTCCTGAACACATTATTATGCCTATGCGCTATGGCATATGGATGGCCATTGGCTATACTAAGAAGTTTTAGGACCTTAGCTTATACCCTTTTTGCATCTTTGTATTATTTATGCGGAACATTCTTTGTATTAACTCCTTTTACACTATGCTACATATTTCTTTCCAAAGTCATTCCATTAGACTTCAATGCAATTCGTAGACTTCTTCATAACTTTGGTTCTTTAACTCTCAAGGCACTTCGTGTCATACAGGTCAAAACACGAATGATGAACCCATATAACGAAGATTTTTCAAAGCCGGCCATCATTATATGCAATCATCAAAGCCATTTAGACTTAATGATACAATTAAGTTTAACGTCTAAAATCATTTTCTTAACCAATGATTGGGTTTGGAACAGCCGTTTTTTCGGTTTCGTCATACGCCACGCCGAATATTATCCTGTATCAGCAGGCATTGATGTTATTTTACCTAAATTGAAATCATTGACAGAGCGTGGCTATAGTATATCTATTTTCCCTGAAGGAACCCGCTCGCATGACGGAAAGATTGGCAGATTCCATAAAGGCGCTTTCTACATTGCAGAACAACTAAAACTCGACATTCTTCCACTGACAATCTATGGTGCAAATAGAGTGTTGCCTAAAAAAGGGAAATATTTCAGAACCGGAAATATTATTCTCTCCATAGATCGGAGAATCACACCATCCGAACAAAAAGAGATGGCGGAATCAACTTTAAACAGGACGAAATTGTTCAGGCAATTATATATCAATTCTTATAACAAGATTTGTAATAAATACGATCAGGATGTGCACTAAAAAAGAAGTTATTATCATAGGGGGTGGACTAGGCGGCCTTTTCACCGCTGCCCTACTTTCCAAGGAAGGTATGAAAGTCACTCTTATAGAAAAAAACAGGACACCAGGGGGTGGTATGCAAAGTTACCATCGCAAAAATGCTGTATTCGATACAGATATGCATGTCATAACAAGCATGTTCGAGGGAAGTAGCATCTATAGACTATGTAACTATTTAGGCATATTAAACGATATACACATTGAAAACGTGGCTCAGGGTATTTCTGATAAAATATACGTAGCAGAAGATGACTTTACATACGACATATTAGCCGGACGGGAAGGTTTTATAAAATCCATTTTGCATTATTTCCCAAATGAGGAACATGACATTCGTGCTTACATAGATGCTTTAGATGCTATTACCAACGAAATGGACTTGTTCCTATTGCGCAGTTCAAAACAAAATGCATTTGTGCAGAACAAAGATTTCTTTATGCCTGCCGATAAATTTATAGCCAAATACGTCCATCATCCAAAAATGCGCAATCTTATGGCTTACATGAATACGCTTTATGCCGGAGAAAAGGATATTACCCCCGCCTACCTTCATGCTGTAATAGCTGTACTTTTACAGAAAGGCATCAGCCGATTTAAAGGCGGAACATTCCGCTTCGTTGAAGTATTGGCTGATTTCATCCGGAGCCATGGCGGCACAATTATTTTAGGTGAAGGTATCTCAAAAGTTATTACGGAAGGAAATAACGTAAAATGTATCCAGACGAATGCAGGCCGTATTTATGAAGCAGATACCTATGTTTCATCCATTCACCCCGCCACTTTGCTGAATATGTTATCCGACAAGTCTGTGATGTCTAAATCTTATATCTCATTGTTGCAAGGTTTAAAAGATTCGCAATCTGCATTCATCATAAATATCAAACTCAAAGAGAATAAATTTTCCTATCATAAACATTCGAGTTATTATTTTGAGACTTACGATAGCGCATGGCATTCAAACCGTAATGGAGCAATTACAAAATTCATGTTTCTGACTCCTCCGGTTCTTACGCAAGGGGAATATGCCCATACTTTATGCATTACAATACCTATGGATTGGAATGAGGTTGCAAAATGGGAAGGCTCTACAACAGGGAAACGTAGTAAAGATTACTATGATTGGAAAAACAAAATCGTTGAAACGGTATTGACTAAAATGGAAAAGATATTCCCTGCTTTCCGGGAAGCGATAGAATTCATCGATACAGCTTCACCCCTTACAATTCGTGACTTCACAGGCGTACGCCATGGTGCCATGTGCGGTTATAAAAAAGACGTGAACAATTTCATAACATCTCATCTGCCTGTCCGCACACGCATATCCAACCTGCTCTTAACTGGTCAGAATATAAACATACATGGCTTTTGCGGGGTAATTCTAACCTCATTGCAGACTTGTGAAGAGATTTTAGGACCTAACTATATAATTGACAAATTGAATGTTAAAGCTTAGATTTCTCATACTTATACTATTCATTTCACCTGAATGCATGTCTCAAATCAACATATGGGAAAATACAGATTGTGATGAATACGTTACATTGACTCCTTATCTCTCACCGGGCACTAACAATCTGGCCATAATCATTTTGCCTGGCGGAAGCTATTTTTGGCATGCAAAGAAGACTGAAGGCAAAGAAGTCGCATTATGGTTGCAAAAAAATGGTATATCTGCATTTGTCTTAAACTATCGGACAGCTAAAGTGCCCGCTTTCATTTTCCGATATCGGTATTTCTTTAGAGGAAATCGTTATCCGGATCCACAAAATGATTTAAGACAAGCATTGAAATTAATTCGGAAAAATGCCGAACAATATGGAATCAATGTCAACCAAGTAGGAGTGATGGGGTTTTCAGCCGGAGGCCATTTGGCTATGTCCTCCGTTGAACTATTTCCTAAGGCTGAATGGCCGGATTTTATAGCCGCCATTTATCCGGTTGTCACAATGAATACCCCTTACGTGCATAAGCGTTCACGGCGCGCATTGTTAGGCGATGATGAGAAAAATAATCCCTATTTGCGCGACTCTTTATCTTTAGAATTGCATGTCCCAGCAGATTGTCCACCAGTCTTTTTGATGAATTGCAAAGATGACCCAATTGTGGATTATCATAATTCCATACTTTTAGATTCAGCTTTATCAGCTCAAAAGATACCCCATTTATACCTACAATATCAAACAGGGGGACATGGATTTGGGGTATCCCCCACCAAAGGGAGTGCCGAAAGCCGAAAATGGAAAGAGGAATTTTTAAACTGGATAGCTAAATTAACAAGCTCTAAGACGATAAAAGAATGATACGGTTTGTTATTCGTTTATATGATTATATGGTGGCGCACAAGCTTGTGTGTGCGCTTTCCTTTGTTGTGGTCACTCTGACTTTAATAGTGTCCTTGACCCAGCTTAACTACAAAGAGGACATTTCGGATTTTCTTCCGGTCAGTGGGAAAGAAAAAGAAGCGTTGTCCGTATATCAAGACATATCTGGCGCCAACCGCATCTTCATTATATTTGAGCAAAAAGGAGACTCTGCATCCACAAACCCAGAGTTAATCATTGATGCAATAAAAGCCTACGAGTCTCTTATCAAAGAGACAGATTCCTTGCATTTTGTAAACGGATTGACGACCCAAATCGATTTAGACGAATATACAGAACTTATTGATTATATTTATTCACACGTCCCCTACTTCTTAACCCCGAAGGACTATGTCCGCTTAGATAGCTTGCTGAACACGGAAGACTACATCGGGAAACAATTGGCCACGGATAAAGAGATGTTGCTATTTCCTTCTTCTTCCATCCTTGCGGAAAATATCTCCCGTGACCCATTAAATCTGTTCACCCCTATCCTAAGCTCATTGCAAACCATCAACACGACTTCTTCATTCGAGACGTATGATGGCTATATCTTTACACCGGATATGCAGAAAGCTATCGTCATGATGCATTCTCCGTTTGGAAATAGCGAGACGCAAAACAATGCTCTTTTGGTGAATTATTTGTCTTCCGTAGCCGATTCTTTGCAGTCATTGTATCCTAACGTATTCGCCCATCCCATCGGAGGGCCGGTCATTGCCGTTGGCAATGCCAGCCAAATAAAACACGACAGCATTCTATCGGCATCCATAGCAATTATCCTTATCTTATTATTGCTCTCCTATACCTTAAAACGATTTAGAAATCTGTTCCTCATTGCGGTGTCTATCCTGTGGGGATGGATCTTCGCCTTAGGGATGTTATCCTTCGTGCATGACAATATATCTTTAATTGTCGTAGGCATATCCAGCATTATCTTAGGAATAGCCATCAACTACCCCCTGCATCTTATTGCCCACCTATCTTCAGCAACAAGTGTCAGAGCGGCTTTGCGCGAAGTGGCCTCTCCTTTAATCATTGGAAATATCACAACCGTAGGCGCCTTTTTAGCTCTCATACCCTTGGATGCTGTTGCTTTGCGCGATTTAGGACTTTTCAGCACATTCCTGCTGATAGGCACCATTTTATTTGTCATTATGTATTTACCCCACGTGGTTGGCCACAAGGGGAAATTTATGACTGAAGAAGAATCGAAAACACCATTTAAATGGATTAGCAATTTATCTGTCGAAGCCACCCCCTCCATATTGCTCGTATTATTGGTGCTAACGGCCGTCCTGGGCTATTTCAGTATGTCCACACATTTCGATGCCAACATGGCCAACATCAATTACATGAGCGATGAGCAACGAAAAGACATGCATTATTTCCAACAATTAACTTCCGGAAATGATAGCCTTTTGGAGTGCGTCTACGTAGTGTCCGAAGCCTCCTCGCTAGATGAGGCACTTTCTCATAACACGTCCATACAAGACTCATTGGCCCGCTTCATCAACCCGGAAAAGGGTGAAAAGCTTTATTCTTGCTCACGCTTTTTCTGCTCCAAGGATGAGCAGTTCAAGCGTTTGTCCTTATGGAATAATTTTATAACCACACACAAAGACAAGCTTTGGGATGAATTTAAGGAAGCAAGCCATAAGGAAGGTTTCGCGGAGGAAGCGTTTTCACCCTACTTTGACATGCTCAACACGAAACATTGTGATACGCTAAGCGAGACTCCCCTATTAGAGCAGATTTTTAATTCATACATAAGTATGGATACGCTGGCTCATGACTATAAAGTTGTGGATATGTTGCTGGTCGACAAGAAGCGCGCAGATATCATAGAAAAGCAGATTGAAAGTTGGGACAACCCTCATTATTTCAGTTTTGACATCAAGAGCATGAATAGCGCACTGGCCAACCATTTGTCTGACAATTTCAACTATATAGGTTGGGCCTGTGGCATCATCGTCTTTCTATTCTTATGGTTTTCATTTGGCAAGATAGAGTTGGCCATGCTTTCTTTCCTGCCCATGGCTGTCAGTTGGCTTTGGATATTGGGCATCATGAGCATTTTCGACATTCATTTCAATATTGTCAACATTATCTTAGCCACTTTCATCTTTGGGCAAGGAGATGACTATACGATTTTTATAGCAGAGGGATGTTGTTATGAATATGCCTATCGCAAAAAATTATTGGCTTCCTACAAAAGCTCCATCATCATTTCCGCCCTGATAATGTTCATTGGTATCGGCTCATTGATATTTGCCAAACATCCCGCATTGCATAGCTTGGCCGAGGTGACCATCATAGGCATGTTCTCCGTAGTCCTAATGGCATTCACCTTGCCTCCTATCGTCTTTAACTGGATGGTAAAAATTAAAGGTTCTTACCGCCGGAGACCTTTGACGCTTCCCGCCTTGACCCGGACATGGCTTTGCGCGATATGGTGGCTCAGCCAACTATGTTTCGGCTATATTTTTGGAGGCATTCTTCTTATTTTCGGCAGAAAGAATGCAATCCGACAAACTGTGCTCAACAAGTTTGTAAGTTGGATTCATCGCATGGATCAACATATCATACCCGGTGTGCGCTATTCTCTCCGCAATCCTTACAAAGAAGATTTTCAAAAGCCGGCCATCATTATATGCAATCACCAATCCATGCTCGACCCCATGTGCCTGATGGCATTAAGCCACAAAATACGCATTGTGGCCAACAAGCATTCAAGCCTCAACCCGGTTATCCGCTTTATGTTTCGCTGGCTGGGCTTTTATACCATCAATCAAAACAATTTTAAAGCCTGGCAGGACAGCTCGCTTCAGCGCGACATCCATGTTTTCCGACAATACGTTGAGAAAGGTTATAGCATCGCCATATTCCCCGAGGGCACCCGTAATGCAAGCTCGTCCATCCTTCGCTATCGCAAAGGCGCCTTCTACCTGGCTCATGAATTAGGGATTGATATTCTGCCCGTCATCATTCATGGCATGAATAACATCATGCCATTGCATAGTTTCATGACCCATCCGGGTAAGTTAACCGTATGCATAGAGCAACGCATCACTCCTTCCAGTCCTTTGTGGGGAGCAACGTATGCGGAAACCACCAAACGGGTGCATCGCACTTTCATTGACAACTATGAAAAGGTGTGCAAAGAGTTGGAAAATACCTCCTATTACAGGAAATTAGTCCTTGAAAGATATATATACAAAGGAACGGATGTTTACAGAGCTGTCAAGTCTAATTTGAAGCGATACAACAATTATGCCCAATGGGTAGACAATCTGCCATCTGACATACATACAGTCTATGTAAAGAATAGCGGTTATGGCGAGTTTCCCTTATTATTGGCGTTGGTTAATCCGCATGTATCAGTCATAGCCTCCGAACCGGATGATGAAAAAAGGACATTGGCTTTTTATAGCGCGGATGGAATTGCATTTAATTTGTCCTATCGAAATAATTTTGATATATTTGAGGCTCCAAATAACAAATCAAAAATGATTGTTTACGATGCAACGAATCTGAATGTAAAATATGAATAAGTGGGTCCGTCTTTTTATATTGTTTGTATTTCTCTGCACCATTAAGGCTATGGGGCAGGCTACGAGTCCGGTCATTCATCCGGATAATTCTGTAACATTTACATTCAAGGCCCCTCATGCCAAGGTTGTTCAAATTGCCGGATCCATGTTTCCTCAACGTAATCGGATTAAAACTCCTATCGGCTCTTTCTCTAAAGAATCCAAGAAGAAAATGAAACGTAACGGAGAGTTTTGGACCTATACCACTCCTCCCCTTCCTTCCGAATTCTATACATATCGTTTTTTTGTGAATGAAGACACCATCTATCTGGATTCCAACAACTCCAACGTTGTAAGAGACATTGACAAGGAGCTTAACTATTTCATCATAGGTGGAGGCATTGCGGACAATTATGCCACGCAAAATGTAGAGCATGGCAAATTATATCATGTCTGGTATCCATCCACCCTTAACGGAATGACCAAGCGCCGCATGACCATCTACCTACCCCCAGCCTATCAAACTGCCCAAAGCTCTTATCCAGCCCTATATTTATTACATGGTTCAGGAGGAGATGAAGATTCATGGAGAAATTGCGGCAGGGCAATGCAGATTTTAGACAACCTTATCCACCAAGGACAATGTAAGCCTCTGATAGTGGTAATGCCCAACGGTAACGTCACTTTAGCGGCCGCTCCGGGTAGTGACCCGAACAATCCAAACGCCCAACCTACAAGCAACAATACATCTTCCATGTTCGGAAAGTTTGAAAGATCCTTCGTGGAGGAGATTGTCCACTACGTAGACACTCATTACAAAACCATAAAAGTCAAAGAAGGAAGAGCCATAGCCGGGTTGTCAATGGGTGGATTACATACTCTATACATCGCGTTAAATCATCCTGATGTGTTTGGTTATATCGGTCTATTCTCCGCCCAAACCACCAATGCCTTGAACGACAAAAGAATCCAACGACTACGAAGTATCAATAACACGTGGAAAGAGCTTAAGAGTACATTACCTTTTATTGGAGACCGCGGCTTAGATAAAAAGATTTCATCCTTAACGGAAAGTGCCACAAATGGTGACTTGGAAATTTATGAGCATTTGCAAGATAAAATGAAGAGGTTATTTGCCAACCCTCCGCAACTTTTCTATATCGCCGTGGGCAAGGATGACTTCACTAAAAAATTGAATGACGATTTGCGAAATTTATTAGACACGAACAAATATCCCTACCTCTATAACGAAACAGATGGCGGACATACCTGGGAAAATTGGCGTAAATATCTTGTAGACTTATTACCAAAACTATTTATCAAATAAACTTATGAAGGAACGTATTAGAACATTGCTTGAAACTGAACTCCCCATTGTGGATTTTGATTCAGACTTTCTATTTAGCGAATTAGACTCGTTAGGTGTTGTCACCATATTGATGGTTTTATCCAAAGAGTTTGATATTGAATTGGAATCCCGTGACGCAACGCCTAAAAACTTTAAATCGCTTGATTCTTTAGCAGAATTGGTGGAGCGTAAACTTGCAGAGAAAAATGGTAAGGCTTGATAATTACCTCGCACGCCATGCAGCCGAAAAGCCGGAGCATGTAGCACTGATATGTGGGAGCGAGCGTGTAAACTACTCCCAACTCTATGAACGTGTAAGGAAAGAATCTCTTACATGGGAATCAGCGAAAGGAAAAGCCGTAATTGTCAGGTCATCCCAAACGATTGACTTCATCATTACCTATTTTGCCGTCCACATGGCGGGGAAAATAATTGTGCCTCTCGAAAGTGATCTGCCGGATACTCGCTTTGAAAACATCAAACGGGTCGTTGAAGAGCATTCAATCCCTGAAGACATCTCAGACATTCTTTTTACAACAGGAACCACAGGCCGGCAAAAGGGAGTCATGATAAGCCACAAAGCCATTATAGCCAATGCCGAGAATCTGATTGACGCGCAAAGATATACGAAAGACACCACTTTCATCATCAGCGGTCCTCTCAATCACATAGGCAATCTTTCCAAAGTTTGGCCTATCATGATGTTAGGAGCAACACTTCTCATTACAAAAGGCATCAAAGACATGGGAGCTTTCTTTACGGCCTTGGAATATTCCTCCTCTACGTTTGCCACATTTCTCGTACCCGCCAGTATACGAATGCTGATTCAATTTGCATCCGACCGGCTCCGCTCACAATCAGAGAAGATTGACTTTATCGAGACTGGAGCCGCGCCTATGGCTCAAGGAGATATGCAGACTTTGCGAGAGCTACTTCCCCATACCCGGCTGTACAATACATACGCATCTACCGAAACCGGCATCATCTCAACCTACGATTATGCCCACAACGAATGCATCGCAGGTTGCTTGGGACAACCCATGAAACATGCTTCCATACAAATTACTGAGACTGGCAACGTGGCATGCAAAGGCCCCATGCTCATGTCCGGTTATCTGGGAGACCCGGCCCTGACCCATACCGTCTTGCGCGATGGAACATTGTATACTTCCGACATCGGTCTCATAGATGCACAAGGACGCTTACGCCTGCAAGGCCGCATGGATGACGTGATCAATATTGGCGGATATAAAGTGTCACCCGTAGAAGTAGAGAACCAAGCCATGTCCTGTCCGGGTATAAAGGATTGCATCTGTATAAGTGCCAATCACCCGGTCATTGGTCCCGTACTGAAGCTGCTCTATGTCACGAATGACCCCGCTACCTTCAGCCAAAAAGCACTAATCAAGCACCTGAAAGAACGCTTGGAATCGCACAAGCTCCCCTCCTATTATACTCAGGTAGACAAGATTGAAAGGACATACAACGGAAAGATTAACCGCAACTATTACAAGTCCCAGGCAGAAAAGCCTCATGCCTGACATCCACCCCCGAAACAAACGTTTGCATAACAAGTAAGAATATTAGCAGGCGAGGAACATAGTTATCTCGCCTAAACCTCTTACATTCGCCCATAAATAATATCAACCGAAATACTTTATATCATGAAGAAAGTTATGTCTATACTCGGAGCTATGCTCCTGTCGCTCGGCAGTTATGCGGGCATCAATGTGAACAAAATCGACCCTCCTTTCTGGTACACGGGCATGCTTAACCCTGAACTGCAACTGATGGTTTACGGAGAAGGTATTGGGGACGCACGTGTTACGGTCAACTATCCCGGTGTATCACTCAGCAGCACTGTCAGGCTGGAGAGCAACAATTACCTGCTTGTCTATCTACATTTGGACAAAGACGTGGAGCCAGGCAACGTACCCCTTACCTTTACCATCGGCAAGAAACGAATAACCCAGAACTATGAACTGAAAGCGCGCGCAATGAAAGGCTGCGAACGCAAAGGCTTTGATGCGGGAGATGCGCTCTACCTCCTTATGCCCGATCGCTTTGCCAATGGCAATCCGGACAATGACCAAGTGCCCGGTATGCTGGACGCAAAGGTAGACCGTAACGACCCTAACGCCCGTCATGGAGGTGATCTTGCCGGCATAGAACAACACTTAGACTACTTTACCGACCTCGGCGTGACGGCTCTATGGTTCACGCCCGTATTGGAGAACAATATGCAAGGCGGCTCGTACCACGGCTATGCCACAACTGATTATTACAAGGTAGACCCACGCTTCGGCACTAATGAAGAATATTGCCAACTCATAGAGAAAGCCCATCAACGGGGCATTAAGATTGTGATGGACATGATATTCAACCATTGCGGTGTTGACCACGTGTGGATAAAGGACATGCCCTCGAAAGACTGGTTTAATAACCCCGACCACCGCAATAACTTCGTACAGACGTCTTTCAAGCTGACTCCCCACGTAGACCCTTATGCCTCACAATACGACTTTAGCCAGATGAATGATGGATGGTTTGTACCCTCCATGCCCGACCTCAACCAGCGCAACCCGCACGTCATGCGCTACCTCATCCAGAACAGCTTCTGGTGGATAGAATACGCAGGCATCGATGGCATACGCATGGATACTTATCCTTATGCCGACTATGATGCAATGAGCCAATGGATGAAGGAACTCAACGAGGAGTATCCTAACTATAACACCGTAGGCGAGACGTGGGTAACCGAGCCTGCCTATACTGCATGGTGGCAGAAGGACAGCAAGCTATCCGCCCCCAAGAACAGTAACCTGAAAACTGTTATGGACTTTAGCTTCTTCGACAAGATAAACATTGCCAAGAATGAACAGACTGACACATGGTTCAAAGGACTGGACCGGGTGTACAACAACTTCGTCTATGACTACCTCTACCCTAACCCCGCTAGCGTACTGGCTTTCATAGAGAACCATGATACCGACCGCTTCCTCGGTGAGGATCAGCCCCAGAACTTTGCTATGCTGAAGCAAGCCACCACCTTGTTACTCACCACACGCCGCATCCCACAGCTCTACTATGGTACAGAGATACTGATGAACGGGGTCAAGGCCAAGAGTGACGGCTATGTACGTAAAGACTTCCCCGGCGGATGGCCCGGTGATAGGCAGAACGCTTTCACCCGCGAGGGGCGTACGCCAGAACAGAACGAATGCTACGACTTCTACAGAACCATTCTCAACTGGCGCAAAGGCAACAATGTCATAGCCAAAGGCAGCATGACCCAGTTCATGGTACAGAACGGCGTATATGCCTACGCCCGTCAGTATGAAGGGAAGACCGTCTTCGTAATGCTGAATGGTACCGATAGTGAGACCACTGTCCCCCTGAAGTTCTACCAGGAGATACTGAAGGACATCCCACAGGGACGTGACATCCTCAGTGGGCGCACTATTACCTTCGGTGAAGAGTTAAAGATGCAGGCACGTGAGTCGCTAGTCATCGAGCTATAAGCCGCGTTACACAGATACCACAAGAGCGGGTGTATCATCATGCGACGATACACCCGCTCTTGTGTTCTATAATACCTTACAATCAGAAACAACTGCTACCATCGAAACAATGCGTGCATAGCTTACACTTGGGCAGACCGATGGACTCTACCAATGTCTCCAACGTGTTGAAACGCAAGGAAGTAAAGCCGAAACGCTCGCGCATGATGTCCACTAGTTTGTTATACTCGGGCGACCCCGTTGTGGCATACTTCTCCAAGTTCTTGTTCTCATCACCCTCCAGCTCCTTAATGATGCGTCGGGTAATCAGTTCCAACGGACTTTTGGAGGCAGTGAAGCCTATGAAGGGACAGGCATATATCAACGGAGGGCAGGCTATGCGGATGTGCACTTCCTTGGCACCATATTCGTAGAGTACCTTTACATTGTCCCTAAGCTGTGTGCCCCGCACAATAGAGTCGTCACAGAAGAGCAGGCGTTTGCCTTGTAACATTGAGCGGTTAGGTATGAGTTTCATCTTAGCCACTAAGCTACGCATCTCCTGACGGCTAGGCGTGAAGCTGCGTGGCCAGGTGGGCGTGTACTTGGCAATGGCACGGTGATAAGGCACGCCCTTGCCCTCGGCATAGCCCAATGCCATGCCTACGCCCGAATCTGGTATGCCACAAGCACAGTCTACCTCCGAAGTATCTGTCTTGGCCATCTTTAGTCCGCTAGTGAAGCGCACTTCCTCTACATTACGTCCCTCGTAGCTGGATGTGGGGAACCCGTAGTACACCCACAAGAAAGAACAAATCTGCATCTGCCCATTGGGCTTGCGCATCTGCTCCACACCATCGGCACGTAGGCGGACAATCTCCCCGGGACCCAGGAAGCGCTCTACCTCGTAATCCAGATTGGGGAAGCTGCTCGACTCGCTGGTAGCGGCATAGGCTCCTTCCTTCCGACCGATGACGATAGGCGTGCGTCCCCACTTGTCGCGCGCAGCTATGATGCCATCTTCCGTCAGTAGTAGCATGGAGCATGACCCCTTAATGTGGTTGAACACATTCTCGATACCCTCTACGAAGGTACGCCCCTGAATGATGAGCAAAGCCACTAGTTCCGTCTGGTTCGTTTGCCCGGAACTTAGCTCAGAGAAGTGCATGTTACTTTGCAACAGCTCCTCTTCCAGCTCCTGTATGTTAGTAATCTTAGCAACGGTGACAATGGCAAAACGCCCTAAGTGTGAGTTTAAGATGATAGGCTGGGCATCGGTATCGCTGATAATACCAATACCCGAACGTCCGGTAAACTTGTCCAGTTCATCTTCAAACTTTGTGCGGAAATAGGTACTTTCCAAGTTGTGTATAGAACGGTTGAAGCGATGTTGCTCGCCATCATACGTGGCCATGCCGCCCCGTTTCGTACCTAAATGTGAATTATAGTCTGTGCCATAGAACAAGTCGGTTACGCAACTTTCCTTGGCTACTGTTCCGAAGAAACCTCCCATATTACTATCGTATTAGTTAAAAATGCATGCAAAGATAATGTAAACCTAGCGCAAGACAAAGCAAACGCGTATGTTTTTATGCCGGGACATGGCTTGTCTTATGTAGGAGACGTAGGTGATACGCCCTTCCCATTCAACTTATCCACAATCATCTCGTTGAGTTTGCTAATATTAATCGGCTTGGATAGGTAGCCGTTGAAGCCGTTGCTCATCACCCTATGTTCGTCTACGGCATAGGCATACGCTGTAATGGCTATTACCGGCACCTGTGCAGAGTGTTTGCGTATCTGGCGAACCGCTTCATAACCGTCCATCTCAGGCATGTTAAGGTCCATCAGTATTAAGTCGGGACGGTACTTCACATAAAGCGCTACAGCCTCCTGTCCATTCCAGGCATGTATCAAGTCATACCGGGTGTGCAGAATGGAGTAGAACAGTCGGTAATTGCTCTCATTGTCCTCAGCCACTAAAAGTGTAGCACGCCTGTTGCCTGCAGAAGCGGATTGCGGTAACATGCTGACTGCCTTCGTAATAGCCTCCGCACGATGCTCTATCTTAGCCAAGTCTAGTATGTCATTTATCAGCTGCAAAAGCAGATTGGCATTGTTCTCGATGATGGATACGTACTCCTGACGCTCATCGGGGTTGTCCGTTGTAGTCAGTATGGATGAGAATCCTACGATGGCATTGAGGGGCGTACGTATCTCGTGACTCATATTGGCTAAAAAGGCGGACTTTAGGCGGTCGGCCTCCTCGGCTTGCTCCTTGGCACGTATCAGCTCTAGCTGCTCATTCTTCCGCTTGGTTATGACCAGCAAAGAGCCTACCAGATGCTTTACCTGTCCGTTGGCATCCGCCTTCTCCGCTAAGGCACGTACCTCTACCCAGTTGGTAATAGGGGTACCATCCTCATAAGTGGTGATGCGGAACTCCTGGGTAACCACTCGTTTCCGCCGGCACACAAGGTCATCATAATGGTGCATCACTTGCTCTCGGTCCTCTGGGCAAATACTGTCCAGACACTCCGATGCCGGATACACATGTGTGCCCTGCTGCCGTTTCCTGTTTTCCCACCTGCGCAGAGTCATGCGGTAGTGCGAGTCAAAAGTAATGGTTTGTCGCTCCAGGTCCCAGCGCCAAGGTACCAGGTGCGCCATGTCTAAGGCCAGTGTAAGCTTCTCGTTGGCTTCCCGCAGTTTGTCTTCCGTCCGATGTAGGCGTGTCGTGTCCGAGCCAAATATGTCAATCACTCCCGGCTGTGTGGCAGGTCGTATAAGCACTTCATAGCTGAGGCCCGGTTTCCCTATATAATAGTTATAGGATACGGACTGTTGCTCGTCCACCACTTTCTGTACAGCCCGCACAAAGGGAACGTCATTTTTCCACACCTGGCTATTCAAGCGACTGTGCTGGGCATCGGGCTGGAATATCCGCTTAAACAGGTCGTTGCCGGCCAGCAGATGCATATCGGATAGTAACCCGTCCTTGTCGAGCATGACATGTACCTGGGCATAGAACATGGGCATGTTCTCCAGCAACTTGTTATGCTCGCGAAGCAGGTTCAACTCCTTATGCTGAAACAGGTGTCGTATCCATAGGTAATAGACAATGACTCCAAGCATGATGGCAAGAATGACAACAAGTAGCAGGACCGGCATCAGGTAAGACTCCATAAACACAGTGTCTGCATGGTCATCATCCACAGGCATTATAATGGACGCAGGCTCCTTAATGGATTTGTCGTTGACCGCATGTGTGAAGGTCATTGGCCATAGACACATGACAAGCAGGAGGAAAAAATAGATCCGTTTCATATAAAAGCATCGCTCTGTGAGGAATGTGCCGTCATGCGAAACGCCCGCATCACGGCACATCCTCAAAAGTTCTGCGAAAGTAGGCAAAAGAATCGGATATAGCAAACTATTCGGCAGATTTCATGTTACCCGCCGCCTCTGTTTCCCTTGCTCAGGCCAACGGGTCGTCCGTCTCCTCGTCGCCGCCGGGGGTAGTGCCGCCCTGCTCATCGTACTTGGGTATCGCCATGCCAAACATACGCATTTTATCGGATTATTCGATACATAGAGCATAATTTTTTTATTATATTTGCATACACTTAGGGCTGTGACACTGAATACATAGCGATTTAATCCTTATTTATTATAGTAGATAGAATGGTAACAGAAAAAATGAAAGCACATGCATGCTTATTGTATGATGCGAATTATGATGCAGAGTTGCTGGCAGAACGTATGGCCTGTGCCGACCGTCTGTATGAATACAACCTCCTTCGACCCAGTCAGGTAGATGAGCGTACGAACTTGCTTCGCCAACTACTGGGTAAGATGGGGGAGCATGTGTGTATAGTATCGCCCTTCCACTGCGACTATGGGTATAACATCCAAGTGGGTGAGAACTTCTATATGAATGCGGGGTGTGTCATATTAGACGGTGCGCAGGTGACGTTTGGTGACAATGTGTTTGTTGCCCCCCATTGTGGTTTCTATACAGCCGGGCATCCGCTAGACGTGAAGCAACGTAACCAAGGGTTGGAGTATGCCTACCCTATTACTATAGGCGACAATGTGTGGATAGGCGCACAGGTGTGTGTGTTGCCGGGCGTCACCATTGGCGAAGGCAGTGTGATAGGCGCAGGCAGTGTGGTGACACGGGATATACCGCCACACGTGCTGGCCGTGGGCAACCCGTGCCATATCGTCAGGGAACTTATGGACATGGATAGGTAGTAAAATGAATGAGGGTGTGCCGTAATGTAGGTATGGGAACCATTATCCATTACGGCACACCCTCTGCGACTTGTATCGCTCAATAGGGTATTAGGGCTTCTTCAGCACCAATGTCCGGTTATTATTGTCTCGCCATTCGGCCATTAGTGCATAGAACTCTTTATAAATATGGGGGGTCAATAGCTGACGGTTGAGGCATAGGGTCTGTGTCACGACTATGCCATCGGCCTCTGGCTGGTATTGGAAGGTGACTTGCCCACACGAGTTGGTGAGCGTCTTATTCGCCTTTCCGTTCCAGCTGAGTCCTTGCGGTAGACGGACCAACGTCTTTCGGCTGATGTTTACAGTTTGCGGCAGTAGGATATTCTCGCGAATGGAGGTGTTAGCGGCATAGGCAATCAACGGCAATGCCTCGGCCGGTGTGGGTAAGGTGGTGACCTGCCATCCTTCAGCAGGAGTTTGTACCGGATAGTTGCACACCATGAGGGTATCTTGGGACGTTCCTGCAGATGCGGTTACGGGCAACGATAGCTTATCACCTTGCAGACTGGTTACATTCAAATAGTCTTGCAGATAGGCTTCCGCATTACCTGGCAAAGCGTCCGTGCATATGGCTTCGCCTTTGACAATGATAGACAGTGTACTTGCCAACCCGCCCACAGAGGCTTGCAGGCCACACATTGCCACTTCTGCCTGCAGGCCGGCAAGCTGTAATAATTGGAGATGCAGATTAACTAGTTCGGCCTGGGTACCATAGGCAGTACGTATGACTTCCGAAGCCGGGCGCAAACGGTAACCAGCTTCCTGTAAGGTCACTCCACACATAGCCTTCCGGTACAGACGGCTCATATATTGGTCAATGGCCTGGTGGATGGTGCTGGCATTTCCATCTACGCTCTGTGTCAGTTTCTTTAGTTGCGCCTGCACAATGTCCATATTGCCCGGGATGAACTGCTTCCGTAGCGACGCCAAGGCCTCAGTATGGTTGTCCCACGTGGTGGCGATGAGTACGGGCATCATGCCGCTTGCTACCTGCTGTGCCAGCCCTAGGCTTCCATGCAGAGATGGATAGCTGTAGGGACGGGGCTGTACGTTCTTCAGTGTCCAAGTAAAGGCTTTCATGCCTTGCTGCCGTGTCTCAACCGGAGTAGCTGAAGCGTTCAGCAGCTGGTAGTGACAGGTCTTGTCTTCAGGTATCTCTATCCGGTAGATGTATTCATCAATGGGTGAGAGTTCGCGTACCGGGCAGCATACGTCCAATTCAGACAGATAACCGGGACGGCTGATAATGGAATAATCCAAATAGATGGTAGCACCCAATTCCAATCCGGTATGCACCACGACCATCTCTTTCAGGCCATTATAGGCGGGGGCATTGGCGGCATTAGCCGGCAATACTTCCACAAACGCATTGGCGGGCGTGCGGATAATGGTACCATCTTTCTGCCGGGTGTATGAATCATGTATCTTCAACTCCTGGTATTGCGGGTCATACACGATGAACGTTTCCCCATAAAGGCTGTTCATGGCGGCATGGGTATAGAGCGTCAACTCCTTCAGCACACGCATCTCCTGACTTCCGTCCGGGCGCAGGGTATACGTCTTGTGCAGTTTACGGTATTGGGCTTCCGAAGCAGCTTGTGCGGGAAAAGCAGTCAGAAGCAAGCCTATTATACTAAGATATATGTATAAAGTCTTCATGTCATTCTTGTTATTGGGTTATGAGGATATAGTTGCCGTAGCTCTTGGCCATTTGCACTGCGTGGCGAAAGTTGTCCCAATCCGAAGCTTCATACACCCGTTTCCTAAGGGCGAGCGTAGTGTGCAACAGCAACTTGTTGCCTTGTTGCCTTACATAGCCGTCGAACGAAGCGACCGGTCCGTCAGTCTTGTCTTCTCTCTCCTTGCCTGCCAAACGATATCCGCCGGGGAGGCTCAAAGTCTCATCCATCTCTACCAAGCGCGAGCATGCATCCTTGAATCCGTAGGCACGCTCCTCCAAGTCGGTATTGATGCGCAGGTAGGAGAGCACTTGCGTATAGAGGTTGTTCAGCACAAAAGGCTTGAAGAGCATTGCATTATTCTCCGTTTGTAGGGCATAGCCCGGTATCTCATAACGGAACGTCAAGCGGATAGGTGCCTTCTGATAGTCTTTGGGCGAACGTCCGTAGTCCACTTTGATAAGACGTGCTTTGGGTGATACGTTCAGTAACTGGCGTTCCAACGAGTTTTGCCATTCGCTTTGGAAGCCGATAGTGAAGATGCGGCGGATATTGCTGTCGCTTTGGCCTTCGGCCTCAATGGTGAACGTGCCTTTCAACGTGCCGTCTGAGGAAAGCCTATTATCGGCATGGATGCGTACATAGTGGTTCTCAGGAGCCGATACGGGCGTCAGGCAAAGGTCTGTCCCTTCGGGCGTGCCGGGCAAGTAGTTCTGTTGCTGTTCGGCGCTGCTCCACAATTCGCGGCAGAAGGGAACCCACGTGGGGTCGAAAGGCATCAGTGTACCATTACTCAAACGCACCACGGCTACACAATGATTGAAGTGGTCGGCAGGAATGGTCTCCACACGACTTCCCGCCATGGTCATAGCCGGATAAGCCTCAAAGCCCGCCATACGCAGGAAGGCGATGAGTGTCCCGGCAATATCCTTGCACACACCGCAACGGTCGGTATAATTCATCTTCAGGTTATGGAGCGTGAAGCCTTCGCCTTTGCCCATGGTGATACCGGCATAACGGATGTTATCGGCCACCCAATGGGTCAGCACGGCAATCTTTTCCATCTCCGTCTTCTTACCGGCTATCAGCTGGTCTACTTTCTTCTGCGCTTCGGGGATAGGCTCAAAACTACCATAGCCTTCGTTCACGCCATAGAACCAGCGCGACTTCTCTTTCCAGTCGGCGGTGGTAGACATCATCAGCTTCGGGGCGGCATCGAAAAGGTCTACCATATTCGGCTCGCGTCGGAAGGGCATCAGGTCGTTCAGGGCAAACGTATAAACCTTCTCCCCATCCGCATACCGCATGGAGGAAGCACAACTGCCTTGATAGAACTGAAATTGCAGGTCCTTCTCCTTGGGCAGGCTGACCCGATAAACTTTGCGCACGGTGGGTATGCTGCTCCAGAAAGGTACGATGTCATAGAATTGTCCGCGCATGGGAGGGATGAACCGCTCATCATCACCCGTAGAGGGAGCATCGGCCAACAAGGCGTATGTGAATCCTTTCTTGGCTATCTCATAGTCGATGATATCCCCGGGTTGCAGTTGTCCCAGTTCGAGCATGATTTGGCGTGCACCCCAATAGATGGCACGTGCCGGAGCCGCATAGTCGAGGGTACGGTTTACGTCTACCGATGTCTGCGTCCCATCGGCATGATAGATGGTGACACGCTTGAAGGAGGCGGCGGCCGTTAACGGGTCATAGTCATATTTTAATATCCGGTGTTGCAAGGCTCCTTCCTCTGTCTGAACCTTTACTGCCCGGCAAATAATGAATGAACCTTGTCCGCTGGATTGCACGGACACGCTGGTGCTATCCAACAAGTTGACACAGTCATAGCGGACATACGATTCGCCTTGTGCGGTCTGTTCGTAGGTTTTCCATGACTGGGCTTGCAAAGTTATCGCCCCACATAGCAAGGCGCTCAGTGTGATAAAAATCTTTCTCATGGCATACTTATTGTTGTAAATAACGCTCTACTTCAATGGCGGCCATACATCCGCTTGCAGCGGCGGTAATGGCCTGACGATAATGAGGGTCGGCCACATCACCCGCAGCAAACACACCCGGAATTTTTGTACGAGGTGTGCCCGCTTCGGTAAGAATATAACCCGTCTCGTCCGTGTCGAGGTAAGGCTTGAAGATGTCCGAATTGGGCTTGTGTCCAATAGCCAGGAAGAATCCGTCAATGGGTAAATCATACCGTTGCTCATCGGCTTCACCCATTCGTTTCACCAAGTGCACACCCTCTACACCATCCTCGCCAAACAGGCCTACGGCATTGTGCTCGAACAGCACTTCTATTTTTTCATGATTCAACACTCTTTCTTGCATTACTTTCGAAGCACGGAGATAGGGTTTGCGTACGATGAGATACACTTTGCTGGCAAGTCCGGCTAGGTATATGGCTTCCTCACATGCCGTATCGCCTCCACCTACTACGGCTACTATCTTCTTGCGATAAAAAAAGCCATCGCATGTGGCGCATGCACTGACTCCCATGCCTGCATACTTTTTCTCATCTTCCAATCCCAAGTATTTGGCTGTAGCTCCTGTGGCAATGATAATTGCCTGAGCCTCAATTTCTTTCTCGCCATCAATGGTTATCGTGTAAGGTTGATGACTCAAATCAGCTTTGGTGGCCACACCATAACGGATGTCCGCCCCAAAACGTTCAGCTTGTTTACGCAAGTCTTCCATCAGCTCAGGGCCTCCAATGCCTTGTGGATAACCGGGAAAGTTTTCAACGTCTGTCGTTGTGGTGAGCTGTCCGCCCGGTTGCAGCCCGGCGTAAATAACGGGAGACAGATTGGCGCGTCCGGCATAAATGGCCGCCGTATATCCGGCTGGACCGGAACCTATAATCAGGCATTTCACTTGTTCTTTTTCCATATTGTTTGCTTATTTTATAAAGATGTATTCCGTTATCTCAAATCGATGACTTCGGCGGTAGGATAGTCTTTCTTGTTGAACGTAAACATGGCATCCGGATAATTCTCGCCTTCCGCATCGTAGGAAATGATTTTAATGACAATATCTTCCGCGCTGTCTTTTCTGCGCATTCGTATCTCCATAGGACGTAATTCTACATGTTCCACGTAGAGTTGGATGCGTTGCCATTCCTGATTCGGTTCTGTAGTGGTCATGACTATTACGGAAGCCCGTTTACCGCTCGATTCGAGCTGCAACGCATACCCTTGCCGATAAAGCCTCAGCCATGCGAAAGGATTAAGCGTCTGTAATTCTTCGGGAGTCGGTTCTGAGATGTTTACTTCATCATTCGCCTCCAAGTAGGTCCACTGGGTATGCCCGTCAAACCAAGTGGTCATACCCGGCGACTTGAGGAGGAACTTCTCGCCTTTCAACTGGATTCGTCCGTATGAATACGCTCCCTCCGGCCGGATTGAATATATAATCGACACACCATTGGAATGTTCGAAATTCTCAACTATCCGGTCCAACAGGACTTTTGCCTCGTTTTTCTGTGCCGCGACAGGTAATAATCCCACCAAAAGCATCAGGACAATAAACAGATTCCTTACTCTCATATATTACTGGGTGCTTTTATAATGTTTTCAAGAAATCTTCCAACGATACAATATCCGCAAAGTAAACATCACGCGGCTTACTTCCTTGGGCAGGCCCCACCACACCAGCTTTCTCCAGTTGGTCCATGAGACGTCCCGCACGATTATAACCGATGGAGAACTTGCGCTGTATGAGCGAGGTAGAACCTTGCTGATGGGTCACAATCAGCCGTGCCGCATCCTCAAAAAGCGGATCCTTGCGTCCTAAGTCTACATCAGCCAAATCGCTACCCCCGTTTTCGTCCACATATTCGGGCAGATAGAAAGCCGTAGGATACCCTTGCTGACGGGCGATATACTTGGTGATTTCCACCACCTCGGGCGTATCGATAAAGGCGCATTGCACACGTACGGGGTCAGCCCCTTGCAGGAAGAGCATATCGCCCTTTCCTATCAGCTGGTTGGCCCCCGGGCGGTCAAGGATGGTGCGCGAGTCTACCATCTGCGATACGCGGAAAGCGATACGGGCCGGGAAGTTAGCCTTGATGGTGCCTGTAATGATGTTTGTGGTGGGACGTTGCGTGGCGATAATCATGTGAATGCCTACGGCACGTGCCAACTGAGCTATGCGGGCAATAGGAAGCTCCACATCCCGGCCGGCAGTCATAATAAGGTCACCGAATTCATCGATAACCACCACAATATAGGGCATGTAGCGGTGTCCCTTCTCGGGGTTAAGCTGACGGTTAATGAATTTCTCGTTATACTCCTTGACATTGCGCACGTGGGCGGCTTTCAGGAGGTCATAGCGGGCATCCATCTCCACGCAAAGCGAATTGAGTGTCTGCACCACCTTGGTAACATCCGTAATGATGGGGTCGGACTCATCGGGAAGCTTGGCCAGGAAATGATGCTCAATGACGGAGTAGATGCTGAACTCTACCTTCTTGGGGTCTACCAGCACAAACTTCAATTCCGAAGGATGCTTCTTGTAGAGCAAGGAGGTGATAATGGCATTCAAGCCCACGGACTTACCTTGTCCGGTGGCACCGGCCACAAGGATATGGGGCATCTTGGCCAAGTCTACCATGAACACTTCGTTCGTGATGGTTTTTCCCAGCGCGATGGGGAGGTCGTAGGTGGATTCCTGAAACTTCTTACTCCCAATGATGCTTTGCCCGGAGACGATTTTTGGCTTCTCGTTGGGCACCTCGATGCCGATGGTTCCCTTGCCGGGAATGGGGGCTATGATGCGGATGCCCAAAGCGGAAAGGCTCAGGGCGATATCGTCCTCCAAGTTGCGTATTTTGGAGATGCGTACGCCTTGTCCGGGGGTGATTTCATACAGGGTTACTGTAGGGCCTACGGTGGCCTTGATGGAGCTTATCTCAATGCCAAAGCTATGCAATGTGCTGATAATCTTATCCTTCTTAGCGTTCAGCTCCTCCATGTCCACACTAGGGCCATTCTCATCATAATGCTTCATAAGGTCCAGTGTGGGGAAATGATAATTCTCCAAATCCAGGCGAGGATTATAAGGCTCCAACTCCTTTCCCTGATACTCCTCATCTTCATTTGCCTCAACATCAAAAGTAGGCTCGGGCATTTCTTCTTTCCCCTCTTCCTTTACCACGGCCTCTGCATCGGGCACTTCTACGGTGATGGGAATATCATCCGATGAAAGCTCTCCGGGAGAAGAAGGATTGTCCACGTTGAGCGAGATGGCATCTTCCTGTTCGTTTTCCTTCATATCTTCTGGGTGTTCGGACTCATCCGGTTGGGCGTCCTGCCCTTCAGGCTTGCCCGTCCACGAACCGGTAAATGCTCCGGGCACTTCTCCTTCTGTATCTTTCCGCTCATTGTCTTCATGCACGGGACGATTCGCTTTGTTCAAGAATTTAAGGGCGAACACATCTCTCAGCCACCCTATCGTACGTGCACTGAAGTAAATAAAGAAACACAGCGCCGTAACCAACAACAGCATCCATACGCCCGGCGTGCCTATCTGAGACTCCAGCCAACGGCTCACGTTATAACCATGCATTCCGCCCGGATAGATGAACGAATCGGCATAGAACGAGCAGAAGGCAAAGCCGAAGAACACGCTGAACCAAACCAATAGCAACGCGCATCCCATGAACCAACGCCATAGACGCACTTTGCGCACCTTCATCAACTTAAGCCCCGCCATAACGAGGAATGCCAGAATGAAGAACGAGGCCAGCCCAAAACAATCATTGATAAGATAATTGGCCAATTGGGCCCCGCGAGAGCCGGCATAGTTGCGCACGCCATTATCCACCGAAACCAAATCGGCCGCATCCCCCGAGTCGAGTATGCTTTGATCGGCTGCTCCGGTGAAGAAGAAAGATATGAAAGCCAACAAGAGGTAGATGGAGAATATGACGAGCACCAGCCCTATGATGAAACGGGCCGTTTCATTACGCCACGCCTCGCCCACTTTATGAATGATGGACGGGCGCGGCGTGGTATCTTTTTTCACTTTTTCTTTTTTCATGCTATAGTTATTATGTTACTTCGTGCAAAGTTCGCTTTTTTCCCGAAGATTACATAATGAATCCGCCAAAAAATCTATATCGTACAATAAAGACTTCTCAGAACTCGCTCGTAAAGTGGAACTTAATATGCTTGAAGTCCATCTGCGCCATCTGCAGCACGTAGCCCGAGTCGGCCAGGAAGACGTCGCGACCCTCGCGGTCCTTGGCCATGTACTGATATTTGCGCTTCTTGAAGGCGTCCAACTCGGCGGGGTCGTCGCTCTCTATCCAGCAGGCTTTGTAGAGGCTGACGGGCTCCCAGCGGCACTTGGCGTTGTATTCGTGCTCTAAGCGGTACTGGATGACTTCGAACTGAAGCTGACCCACGGTGCCGATAATCTTGCGCCCGTTGAACTGGTTGACGAACAACTGGGCTACACCCTCGTCCATCAGTTGGTCGATGCCCTTGGCCAGTTGCTTCTGCTTCATGGGGTCGGCGTTCTCGATGTACTTGAACATCTCCGGCGAGAAGCTGGGCAGGCCGCGGAAGTGCAGGTGTTCGCCCTCGGTCAGCGTGTCGCCTATCTTGAACGTGCCGTTATCGGGCAGGCCGATGATGTCGCCCGCCCAAGCCTCGTCCACGGTGGTCTTGCGCTGCGCCATGAACTGCGTGGGGCTGGAGAAGCGCATGGTCTTGTCGTGGCGCACGTGGTAATAGGGTACGTTGCGTGAGAATTTGCCGGAGCAGACCTTGCAGAAGGCGATGCACGAACGGTGGTTGGGGTCGATGTTCGCCGTAATCTTGAAGATGAAGCCGGTGAACTTCGCCTCGTCGGGCATCACCGTGCGCTCCTCGGCCTTTACGGGACGGGGCGACGGGGCTATCTCCACGAAGGTGTTCAAAAGCTCCTCCACGCCGAAATTGTTCAGGGCCGAGCCGAAGAATACGGGGGCCACTTCGCCCTTCAGATACTCGTCTACGTTGAACTCCGGATAGACTCCCTCTATCAGTTCCAGTTCGCCACGGAGCTTGTCGGCCAGGTCGTGCCCGATGCGGTTGTCCAGTTCCTCGGTCGTGATGTCTACTTCCACCTTCTCCGTCACCACCTGCTTGCTGGGCTGGAAGAGGTTGAGGTTGTGCTCGTAGAGGTTGTACACGCCTTTGAAGCGCGGGCCGCTCTCGATGGGCCACGTCAGGGGGCGAACCTGGATGACCAATTCTTCCTCCAACTCATCCATCAGGTCGAAGGGGTCTTTCGCCTCGCGGTCCATCTTGTTGACGAAGATGATGACGGGGGTGTTCCTCATGCGGCACACTTCCATCAGCTTGCGTGTCTGCGTCTCCACACCCTTGGCGCCGTCCACCACGATGATGACGCTGTCCACGGCCGTCAGCGTGCGGTAGGTGTCCTCGGCAAAGTCCTGGTGACCGGGCGTGTCGAGGATGTTCACCTTGTAGTCCTTGTAATCGAATTCCATGACGCTGGTGGTTACGGAGATGCCGCGCTGCTTCTCGATGTCCATCCAGTCGCTCGTCGCGGTCTTCTTTATTTTGTTGCTTTTCACCGCTCCGGCCACTTGTATCTGTCCACCGAAAAGGAGGAATTTCTCGGTCAATGATGTCTTACCCGCGTCGGGGTGCGCCACGATGGCGAAGGTTCGTCTACGTTCAATTTCCGGGTTTGTTGCCATATATCGTTCAGTTATCTATTATCCTATTTATTTACAATTCTTTCTACTGACGGAGGTAGTGCAGTTAACTACGACAGTTAACCGTGTTAACTACGACAGTTAATGGCGTTAACTACGACAGTCAACGGCGTTAACTACGACAGTTAACTTTGGCACCTCTACCTATGCTGATTATCAATCTGTTACAAAAGCCACGAACGGAAAGGGACGGAATAAAATATTCTTTACATCCGACCTCTTTATCCGTCCTTCCTCAGCCCAGCTTGGCGATGCACCGTGCCAGGCTCTCTTCCCAATGGGGTATCTCGATGCCCAGCGTTTGCTTAATCTTCGTCTTGTCCAGCACGGAGTAGTGCGGGCGGGGCGCGCGGGCGGGATATTCGTCCGTATGCAGGGGGCTGACACGGCAGGTGGTGATGCCCGCCAGTCGGTGTATGGCGAGGGTGAAGTCGTACCACGAGCAGACGCCTTCGTTGCTGAAGTGGTAGATGCCCGGCACTATCCCCTGCCCGATGGCTCGGAAGATGGCTTGTGCCAAGTCGGCGGCGTAGGTCGGGGTGCCTATTTGGTCGAACACCACGCCCAATGAGTCGCGCTCGCGGCCCAAGCGGAGCATGGTCTTCACGAAGTTACCTCCGAAGGTGGAGTATAGCCAGGCGGTGCGGATAATCATCGTGCGGCTGCATCGGCCTATAGCCTCCTGTTCGCCCGCCAGCTTGGTGCGTCCGTAGACGGAGTTGGGGCAGGTGGGCGCGTCTTCGGTGTAGGGGAGGTGTGCCGTGCCGTCGAACACGTAGTCGGTGGAGATTTGTACCAGGGCGGCTCCCACGGCCTCGGCGGCTTCGGCCAGATAGCCGGGGGCGAGGCGGTTCAGGCGGTCGCACAGGTCGGCGTTGTCCTCCGCCTTGTCCACGGCGGTGTAGGCGGCGCAGTTCACGATGACGTCTATTTGGTTGTCTTTCACAAAAGCCTTCACGCCCTCCTTGTCGCAGATGTCGAGTTCCTGCACGTCGGTGAAGAAGTATGTGTGTTCGGGATGTTCGGCGGAGAGCACCCGCATTTCGTTGCCAAGTTGACCGTTGGCGCCGGTTATCAAGATGTTCATATCAATCGTCCAATTTAAGTTCTCCTTTTCTATCCTTGTCGTAATAGTTCGCCAGCAGGGAAACAAAGCTGCTTATCGCCTCCATGGCCTTGGCCGTGCCCGCGCTTATCTCCTTCTTTTGGAGGCGAAGCAGCAATACGCCATACAGGGCCTCGAAGCACGTCTCCAGTTCCGGCTCTTCCTTGTGCCCGTTGCGTTGGCGAAGCTCCACGATGAAGGGCAGGGCCTTGAAGTAGGCGGCGTTGTAGAAGGGGTATTTGGTGGATGCCAGCAGGGCGCCGTGCAACTCCGTGAGGTTCAGTATTACGTTGCAGTTGATTTGCAGATGTCCCCGCTCGGTGACTCCCTCGGCACGCATCATGTTGCACAGGTTGGCGTACCATTCCTCCAATGCCGGGCGTTCCTCCTCAGGGAAGCGGCTGATGACATTCGCCTTCAGGCGGTCGATGTCGCACCCGTTGGCGCGAATCAAGTCCTCCACCTGCCACATATATAGAAGGTATTCGGCAATGTTCTTTTCCTTTAATGCTTGAGCTATTTTCATACGGTCAATATATCGATTCTCCCATCAACGTAAACGCCAGCCCCAGCACGGACACTATCACCACCACGCTCCCGATAATGCGGTTCAGCATCCAGATACCCCGCAGGTTGAACTGGGCACGCACCTTGTTGACAAAATACGTAATGCCGAACCACCACGACAGGGCGCCCAGGATGATGGAGAGGTATCCCAGCACCGTCTCACTGACCAGTGCTCCGCCTCCAGCAAACGAGAAACGGGCGAACAAGCCGATGAACAGAAAGATAATGAGCGGATTGGAGAGGGTGACGAAGAAGGCCGTCACGAAGTTATGCAGATACGTCCCCTTGTTGCCCGAAGAGGGACGCAGGGATTTCACGGGGTTGCTGCGGAACGTATAGACGCCGAATGCCAGCAGCATGACACTGCCTATCAGTTGCAGGTAGAAGATGTTCTTGTTCACGTAGTCGAACACGAAGCTCATGCCGTAGCCCGTCAGCAGGGCATAGCAGATGTCGCTCAAGGCGGCGCCGATGCCCGTCACAAAGCCATACCAACGGCCCTTGTTCAGCGTGCGCTGGATGCACAGGACACCCACGGGACCCAGCGGCGCCGACACAATGACGCCGATGATGAAGCCCTTCCATAATATATTGAATATAGTCTCAATCTGAATCATGGGCGCAAAGATACGAAAATCCTGCGATGTAGCGAAAAGAAATCTAATTCTTAATCAACTTTTCACCACGGCCTCAAAATCGGCCTCCAGCTCCGTATCGTTCACGAAATCCCACAACGTGAGGCTGCGCAACTGATAGAAGTAATACCAATAATAATACAGTTCGCTGATGTGCTTCTGGCGGGCTTCGTCCTTGGAATTCTGCGCATCGTTCAGATCTAATGTGCTGATGCGGCCTATCATGAAAGTCTCCACGCTGGTGCGGTAACGCCGCTCGGCTATGCGGTCGGCTTCTTCGGCTATGTTCAACTGCTGGGCCTGATTATTAAAGTTCTCCACCAACAGGAAAATATTTTGGTTGAAGTTCATCTGTTCTTGACGGATTTGCGAGCGCACCACTTCCCGGTTGCTTTGCGCCACTTTCACCTGTCCGCGGCGTTTGCCCCAGTCGAGGATAGGGATACTGACGCCAATTTCTACTATCTGATTGTCCAGCAGGTCTTTGTAGGATGATTTGAAGTGGTTGTTTTGCCCCGTATATCCGATGCTGGCGAATAGGTTGATGCTGCGCAGATTACCCTTGGCCGTGGCCACTTCATAGTCGGCTTCCAGCTGCCTGCGACGTATGTTTTGCGCAAAGGAGTTACGCTCTAACGCTTTGCTCAGCACCGTTTGGTAATTCATGCGTATGTCAGGCACCGTTTCCGGCAAGACGGGATTCAAGTTGTCTTGCTCGGACACGCCCAGAAACGAGCGTAGCTGGAACATACTGGCATTCAGGCTACTTTCGGCTTCCGTCACGTCTGCCTCGCCTTGCAGGGCGTTCAGCCTCAGTTGCAGAAGGTCGTTTTCTGATATTTGCCCCATCTTGCGCTTGGCCTTGGCCACTTCGTAAAGGCGGTCGGCGTTTTCTTTGTTTTGTCTCGCTGTAGCTAAATTTTCTTTGGAGAGCAGCAGATTGAAAAAGTACGTGATAGCGGTCATGGTGACTTCTTCCGTTGCGGAAATGAAGGCTGCCTTGGCTTCGGCGTAACGTACGGGTTCGATGCGGCGGTTCCACTTCAGGTTGTTCACCCCGAAGATAGGTTGCGTCAACTCCAATCCGATGGGTACGGTCATGAATTGCTTCATGCCTCCGTGTCCCAGTTGACGTACAAAGTCCAGCGAGGAGGTGAGCGAAAGTGTGCCACCCGTAAACCAGATATTCTGGTCGATGGACAACTCACCAGAGAGACCCAGCGTGTTGTTACGCACGAAGGTACGCGTTCCGTCCGAGTTCTGATACGAGCTATAGGACTTGTTATAACTGGGCAGCGTGCCCGTAAAACTGACTTCGGGCAGGAGGTCGGCACGGAACGTGCGGTATTCCCAATAGGCCGTTTTCAGTTCATTCAAGGCCACAGCGGCATCTACAGACTGTATGCGGGCCAAGGCAATGGCTTCGGACAAGGTGATGTCACGGTTATAGGTCAGCGTATCCGTCTGGGCGAAGACGTTCTGCCCAATAACCAAACTACAAGCAAGCAAGAGTGTTATCTTCTTCATCATTTTCTGTTTTTGACATTTTTAGTTTTCGTTTTCATGCCAACTTACGGGCAAAGAGCGTGCCAACGCGCCAGAAGTCCTTCTGACGGGGGTAGGTGTTCGTTTTCGGACAATCAGGCTGTTCGCTTTCGGACACCTGTACGAAAAGACAAATACTTCATTGCACATACCTAATTATATAAAGCTTACTCATAATAAGAATTACAACTTCATGAAAACTTCTTTTTTCCTAAGCATATTCTATAACCGAAGTCTTCGGTTGTACAACTTAAAGTTTCGGTTGTATAACTTAAAGCTTCGGTTATACAACCGTAAGTTTGAACACAACTTTCTACTTAACCCTATCCGATTTTCTGGTTAGAC
>CALUOR010000001.1 GCA_944322285.1 uncultured Bacteroides sp. | reverse complement strand
ATACCCTAACGTGGATACCACTGCAATGGGTTTCCCTTCCGACTGGAAAACAGAAGCCTTATGGCAATGACTGCATAAAAAACATCCCTTTTTCTTCCGTTTCCGTCCTGGTGGATATGCCATCCGTCGGTCATGAGTATAAGGATTTTCAATCTGCTTAACTTCTTATCGGCAATAATCGGCGTTCTTTACATAAGACCGGCTGTGCCTCGGCAATCTGCAAATTCATGCAAGCATGATTTGGGTTTGTTGATATCGTATCCCCTAACAATGACATGAAAGGCCACCTGCAACAGTTGCTGGCAGATTTCCCGATAATAGACATCAAGGCCATGGGCTTCCCTGCAAACTGGCAAGAAGAACCATTGTGGAAAGAATGGCCACAGAAACAAAACATATAATACTCCATTATTCCGCCTGCCCTTTGCGAACAACCGCAAGAGGCAGGCGGCTTTTTTGAAAATATCCGCATGAGTGCATGAACGGGATCGGATAAGGGAGATAGCTTTAGCAAGGTAACTTTTCATATGTACCTGTTTGCTTTCGGGGGAATTTCCAAACATCCTGGCCGCCATTGGCACCACGCTGGGCATTATGAGCTACATGTTGTAAAAATCACTTCGGAGCCTTGGTATAGAGGTAGAAGGCAATGAAGGCGTAGAGCACGTTTGGTATCCACACGGCCACGGCGGGAGGCATGTTACCGTTCACCGCGAAAGTAGACGCGATAGTCTGGAACAGGATGTAGGAGAAGGCCAGTGCCAGGCCGATGCCCAGGTTCAAGCCCATGCCTCCCTTGACTTTGCGGGCAGACAAAGAGGCGCCTATCAGGGTCAGGATGAACGACGCGAAGGACATGGCGATACGTTTGTGATACTCTATCTCGAACTCTTTGATGTTGGCGAAACCGCGCTGGCGTTGGCGGCTGATGTACTCGTTCAGTTCAGGACTGGTCATCATCTCTTGCTGGTTCTTCATGACGAGGAAGTCGGCTGGTTCCATGAAGAGGGTGGTGTCGATGCGGTCGCCCCGGGTGATGTTCTCTTTCATGCCCTCCATTTGGCGAATCATGTAATCCTTGATGATCCAGTGATGCGTCCGGGCGGTATCGTAGGTGATGCTGCGGGCGGTCAGGTGGGAGACGAGTTGCTTGTCCTCGAACTTGTCCAGCGAGAAGCGGTAACCCGTCTGACGGTAATTCTCAAAGCGGTCTATGTAGGCTATGACGCCCGTGTCTACCTCCAGTTGGATATTGCGTGCGGAGTTGGCTTTGCGTTGCTTGTAGTACTTGTCTTCGAAGTTGATACGGGTGACGCTGCCTTGGGGAATGACGTACGCACCTAGGCAAAAGGTGACCACTGATATGATGGCGGCAGACACCATGTAGGGCCTGAGCATGCGCTTGAAGCTCATGCCGGTGGAGAACATGGCGATAATCTCCGAGTTCTCAGCCAGCTTGGAGGTGAAGAAGATGACGGCTATGAACACGAACAGGGGGCTGAACAGGTTGGCGAAGTAGGGGATGAAGTTCAGGTAATAGTCGAAGATGATGGCACTCCACGGCGCGTCATGGGCCATGAATTTGTCCTGCTTCTCGTTGAAGTCGAACACTACGGCTATGGAGATGATGAGCACAATGGCGAAGACATAGGTGCCCAGGAACTTTGCGATGATGTAGCCGTCAAGGCGTTTCAGGAATCCTCCGGTCAGTTTGGAGAGGCTGATTCGGGGTTTCGGTATTCGTATTCTTTTCATAATCGGGTAGATACTTGTTCGACCATCTTAGGTTTCCAGGTGGCGAAGTCGCCGGCAATGATGTGCTTGCGGGCTTCCCCGGCAAGCCATAGGTAGAAAGCCAGGTTATGAATAGAGGCTATCTGCATGGCCAGCAGCTCTTGGGCGTGGAAGAGGTGGCGCAGGTAGGCTTTGCTGTAGAGGGTATCCACGTAAGAGGCTCCGTCCGGTTCGATGGGGGAGAAGTCGGCCTCCCACTTCTTGTTGCGCATGTTCATAATGCCCTGCTTGGTGAAGAGCATCCCATTGCGCCCGTTGCGGGTGGGCATGACACAATCGAACATGTCCACGCCCCGCTCGATGCCTTCCAAGATGTTCACCGGGGTGCCAACGCCCATCAGGTAGCGGGGTTTGTCCACCGGAAGGATACCGTTCACCAGTTCTATCATCTCATACATCTTCTCTACGGGTTCGCCCACGGCCAATCCTCCGATAGCGTTTCCTTCAGCGTCTTTTGAGGCGATGTACTCCGCCGAGCGGGCGCGCAGGTCGCGGTAAACGCATCCTTGCACAATGGGGAAGAGCGATTGGTGGTAGCCGTATTTAGGCTCGGTCTCCTTGAAGCGTGCCACGCAACGGTCCAGCCACCGGTGAGTCAGCTCCATGGACGTGCGGGCATAGTCATAGTCCGCATCGCCCGGCGTGCATTCGTCGAAAGCCATCATGATGTCCGCCCCAATGCTGCGCTCGATGTCCATCACCCGTTCGGGGGTGAAGAAATGCTTGCTCCCGTCAATGTGTGAGCGGAACTCGGCTCCCTCCTCGCGCAACTTGCGGATGCCAGAGAGCGAAAACACCTGAAAGCCTCCGCTATCGGTCAGGATGGGACGGTCGAATCCGTTGAATTTGTGCAGGCCTCCGGCTTTCTCCAGCACGTCCAGCCCGGGGCGCAGGTAGAGGTGGTAGGTGTTGCCCAGGATAATTTGCGCCTTGATGTCGTCCTTCAGCTCGGTCAGGTGTACGGCCTTGACGGAGCCTACGGTACCAACGGGCATGAAAATGGGGGTTTCTATCTGCCCGTGGTCAGTGGTTATCAGGCCTGCGCGGGCATTGGTCTTGCTATCCGTATATTGTAACTGGAACTTCATGCTTTGTCCTCTTTCTGCTTGTCGGTTGTTTCTTTCTTTACGGTGAGGTCAATGGGTTCGGCTACCTTCTCGTCGGTTAGCGCCAGTGCCAGTACCTCCTTCACGTCCTTCACATAATGGAAGGTCAGCCCTTTCAGGTAGATGTCCTGTATTTCCTCAATGTTCTTCCGGTTCTCTTCGCAGAGGATGATTTCCTTGATGCCGGCACGTTTGGCTGCCAGTATCTTCTCCTTGATGCCGCCCACGGGAAGCACCTTTCCGCGCAGGGTAATTTCGCCCGTCATGGCCAAGTTTGCTTTCACCTTGCGTTGGGTGAAGGCCGATGCCAGCGAGGTGACCATAGTAATGCCTGCCGAGGGTCCGTCCTTTGGGATGGCTCCTTCGGGCACGTGGATGTGTACGTTCCAGTTCTCGAAGATGTCTTCGGAGAGGTCGAACATGGAGGCGTGCGCCTTGACGTATTCCAACGCCAGCATGGCCGATTCCTTCATGACATCGCCCAAATTTCCCGTCAGGGTCAAGCGTCCGCCCTTGCCCCGGCTCAGGCTGGTCTCCACGAAGAGGATTTCTCCGCCCACGGCCGTCCATGCCAGCCCGGTGACCACGCCCGCGTAGTCGTTGCCCTGATACTTGTCGCGGGTGTATTCCACGGCTCCCAGGTAAGCATATAAATCGTTGGGCTTTATCTCAGTCTTTTCCAGGTAACCGTCCGTGGCATATTGTCGAGCTATCTTGCGGAGCACTTTCCCTATTTTCTTCTCCAGTTCGCGCACGCCGCTCTCGCGCGTGTAATTCTCTATAATGGCTTCCAGTGCCGCTTTGCTGAACTTCACGTCGTTCTTCTTCAGGCCGTTGTTTTCCAACTCCTTCGGCACGAGGTGCCGGCGGGCTATTTCAATCTTCTCCTCCGTGATGTATCCGCTCAGCTCTATCAGCTCCATGCGGTCGAGCAGGGGGCCGGGGATGGTGTTCAGGTTGTTGGCCGTAGCGATGAACATCACCTTGGACAGGTCGTAATCCACATCCAGATAATTGTCGTGGAAAGTTGTGTTCTGTTCGGGGTCCAGCACTTCGAGCAAGGCCGACGAGGGGTCTCCCTGCCGATCGGAATTCACCTTGTCAATCTCGTCAAGGATGAAGACGGGATTGGACGAGCCTGCCTTCTGCAGGTTTTTGATGATGCGTCCGGGCATGGCTCCGATGTAGGTGCGCCGGTGTCCACGTATTTCGGCCTCGTCGTGCACACCTCCCAGGGACATACGTACGTATTTGCGCTTTAAGGCCGAGGCGATAGAGCGTCCCAGCGATGTTTTTCCCACGCCCGGTGGGCCGTAGAGGCAGATGATGGGCGATTTCATGTCTCCCTTCAGCTTCAGCACGGCCAAGTGCTCGAGGATGCGCTCTTTGACCTTCTCCAGCCCGTAATGGTCTTTATTTAATATTTTTTCCGCGTTTTTCAGGTTAAGGTTATCCGCAGTGTAGATGCCCCAAGGCAGAGCCAGCATAGTTTCCAGATAGTTCAACTGCACACTATAGTCGGGCGATTGGGGTTGTATGCGTTCCAGTTTATCCACTTCTTTCAGGAAGGTGGCCTTCACTTCCTCGCTCCATTTCACCTTTCCGGCCCGTTTGCGCATCTCCTTTATTTCCTGTTCTTGCGAGTTTCCGCCCAGTTCGTTTTGGATGGTCTTCATTTGTTGTTGCAGGAAGTATTCGCGTTGTTGCTGGTCGATGTCCTCGCGTGTGCGCATCTGAATGGACTCCTTAATCTCGGCCAGCTGCAACTCCCTATTCAACTTTTCCAAAAGACGATAGGTACGTTCGCGCAGGGAGGCGATGTTGAGCAATTCTATCTTTTCATCCTTCCTGAAGGGCAGGTTGGAACAGATGAAGTTTATCATAAACATCGGGTTGAGGATGTTGCGGATGGCGAAGGCCGAGTCGGGTGGCATGGTCTCCGATGCGCGTATGTAACGCACGGCAACGTCCTTGCATGCTTCTACGGCGGCTCTGAACTCATTGTCATTGTCGTCTGGCATTTCCTCGTCAAGGAGCCTGATGCGTCCTTGCAGATAGGGGTCAGTCTCTACTATCTCTTCAAGCAGCATTCGTCTGCTTCCTTGCAAGATGACGGTCGTAGTCTGATCCGGCATTTCCAATATGCGCACGATACGGGCTACAGAGCCTATGCGGTGCAGGTCGTCGAAGGAGGGCTGCTCGGTCTCCATGGCTTTCTGGCACACGACGGCAATATATGAATTATTTCTGTTGGCTTCGCGGATTAATCTGAGAGAAGACCTTCGCCCGATGGACACCGGCATGAATACGCCAGGGAACAGCACCATGTTGCGTAGTGGAAGCACGGGCAGCACATCGTCCACTTTGACATTCATCAGCTGCTCCTCGTCTCCTTCAAAGTCAGCAATCACTGAAAACGAATTGTTTTCATGCGTCTCCTCATCACTCATATAAAATCTTTTCTTCATTTTGATAGGTTTTATAGCAAGCTCTAACGGTAGAGCTCATAAAGCAGGCGCAAAGTTACGTTATTTCTTCGTATATATTAAATTCTGATTCTTTAAAAAGACAAAAATATCGCGCTTTTGTGCGTTTTCTTAGGGCGGCTTTCATTATTTTTGTGGTCTGAAAAAAAAGTCTCTCATGTCCCATACTTCGTTTACGTTCAAACAATTTACCATTCATCATGACAGATGCGCCATGAAGGTGAGCACCGATGGGGTGCTTTTGGGCGCTTGGGCACCGGTGGAGCAAGCCGTGCGGGTGCTCGATGTGGGCACGGGCACGGGATTAATAGCCCTTCAGATAGCCCAGCGAAATGCACTTGCGCATGTAACGGCCGTGGAAATAGATGCAGACGCGGCTATGCAAGCCCAAGAAAATATCAACGCTTCTCCTTGGCGGGAGCGCGTGGACGTAATCCGCACGGATTTCATGGACTTCCGTCCGGACGCGAGGTTCGACCTGATAGTGTCCAACCCGCCTTATTTTGTGAATGCCCTCAAGTGCCCTGACGAGCAACGCAGCCTGGCGCGCCATGGCGGAGGCTTGAACTATATTTCTCTGTTCCGTCATTCCCGCGAACTTTTGGCCGGGGAAGGGAAGGTGAGCGTTATCGTGCCTTCCGAAATGGCCGGGCTGGCCGAAGACGCGGCATGGGCGCATGAACTCTATCCCGAACGCCGCACGCGGATATATACGAAGGAAGGAAAGCCCTCGCGCCGGGTGTTGATAACTTTTGGATTGAAGCTCTGTCCGCTTCAGGAAGACGCAATCTACATCCATACTCCCGACGGATCGTACACGCAGGAATACAAGGAGCTGACGCGGGACTTCTATTTGAATTTTTAGATATAAAAATATGAACACAGATTGTCTGGTGGGAGCTCAAAAAGAGTTTTATCCTCTCCGGACAATCTGTGTTTTTATAGAGAAGTACGGCTCGACTTCGCTTGTCAGAAGTTAAAATAATTCTTCGCGTTGTTGTAGCAGATGTCCTCAATCATCTGGTTGACGCGCGCCATCTCGCTGGCGGGAATCTCTCCGTTCTCCACGTCGCGTCCCACGAGGTTGCACAGCGTGCGGCGGAAGTACTCGTGGCGCGGGTAGGAGAGGAACGAGCGTGAGTCGGTGAGCATGCCCACGAAGCGGCTCAGCAAGCCCAGCAGGGAGAGGGCGTTCATCTGCTTCTCCATGCCGTCCTTCTGGTCGAGGAACCACCAGCCGGAGCCGAACTGGATTTTGCCGGGACAGGTGCCGTCCTGGAAGTTGCCCAACATGGTGGCTATGACTTCGTTGGCGCAGGGATTGAGGTTGTAGAGGATGGTCTTGGTCAGCTTGCCCTCGGTGTTCAGGCGGTCGAGGAACTTGGCCATCTTCTTGGCGGTGGCAAACTCGCCGATGGAGTCGAAGCCCGTGTCGGGACCCAGGAGCTTGAACATCTTGGTGTTGTTGTTGCGGATGGCGCCGTAGTGGTATTGCTGCGCCCAGCCCTTCTCCCAGTCCATCTCGGCGAAGATGACGAGCATGGCCGACTTGAACTTCAGGATTTCCTCCTGCGTCAGCTCCTTGCCTCCGTACACCTTGTTGAAGATGGCGCCGATTTCGGCGTCGGTATAGTCCTCGGCGTAGAATTCCTCGATGCCGTGGTCGGAGAGGCGGCATCCTTGCTCGGCAAAGAAGTCATGACGCTTGCGCAGGGCGGTTATCATGTCGTCGAAGCCGGATATGGCGACGCCGCTCACTTCGGAGAGTTTCTCCACGTAGGCGCGGAAGTCGGCGGGCACTTCTACGGCCATGGCCTTGTCCGGGCGCCAGGCGGGGAGCATCTTGATTTCGAAGCCGCTCTCGCGCGTCTTGATGTGATACTCCAGGGAGTCCACGGGGTCGTCCGTGGTGCATACGGTCTCCACGTGATAGCGGCGCATCATGCCCCGTGCGGAGTATTCGGGCTGGCGGAGCTTCTCGTTGCACTCGTCGTAAATCTCGCGGGCGGTCTGCGGATTGAGCGTCTTGGTGATGCCGAAGGCGGTTTTCAGCTCCAGGTGCGTCCAGTGGTAAAGGGGATTGCGCATGGTGTAGGGCACGGTCTCGGCCCACTTCTCAAACTTCTCCCAGTCCGTGGTGTCCGTGCCCGTGCAGTAGCGTTCGTCCACGCCGTTGGTGCGCATGGCGCGCCATTTGTAGTGGTCGCCCCCCAGCCAGATTTCGGTCAGCGAGCGAAACTGGTAATCGTCGGCCACCATCTTCGGAATCAGGTGGCAATGATAGTCTATAATCGGCATCTTGGCCGCATGTTCATGATACAACTTCTGCGCGGTCTCCGTCTGCAACAGGAAGTTTTCATCCATAAAATTTTTCATAACAAATGTGTGTTTAAGTATATAAAATGTTCCAATGTCCTCCGCAAGGCTTTACCTGCTTGAAAGTAAAGCGAATAGCCGGTCTTTTCATTTTTATATTTATTAACCGTTATCGAACACAAAAGTAGATATTTTACTTGGAGAAACAAAATATTTCGTATCTTTGCGGAAAATATTTATAATATTTAAGTTTTGGGGAACAAGGACTATACCATCAAAGACATCGCGCGCATGGCCGGGGTATCGGCCGGCACCGTGGACCGCGTGCTGCACGACCGGGGGGACGTGTCGCCCTCCAGCCTGGAGAAAGTGCGCCGCGTGCTGGACGAGATAAACTACCAGCCCAACATGTTCGCCATCGGCCTGGCGCGCAAGAAGCATTACCGCTTCGCCTGCCTTATACCTTATTATAAGGAGCACGGCTACTGGCACTCGGTGGCAGAAGGCGTGGAGCGCGCCGAGCGGGAACTGAAGCCCTTCAACGTCTCGCTAAGCTACCTGTACTACAACCACTCCGACGAGGCCTCCTACCGCGAGGCTTGCGGACGGCTGGCGGAAGGAGACGTGGACGGGGCGCTCATAGCCCCCAACTTCGCGGACGAGACGCGCCGGACAGCCCTCCTCCTGGAGGAGCGGCAGATTCCCTACACGTTCGTGGACTTCAACGTGGAGCGGACGCACGCCCTGTGCTACATCGGGCAAGACTCGCGCACGAGCGGGTACATGGCGGCCAAAATCCTGATGAACCATTACGCGGAGGGGGACGAACTGGCGCTCTTCCTCAACAACAAGAAGGATAATCCCGCCGAGATACAGATGCAACGCCGCCTGGAGGGATTCATGCGCTACCTGTCCGAACACCGGGAGACGCCCGCGATACACGACGTGGTGCTGGACAAGGAAAACGCGGAGGCCAACCGGGAGACGCTGGACCGCTTCTTCGGGGAACACCCGCGCGCCGGGCTGGGCGTAGTGTTCAACTCGCGCGTCTACCAAGTGGCCGACTACCTGCACATGGCGGGGCGGAGGATGAAAGGGCTCGTGGGCTACGACCTGCTGAGGAGAAACGTGGAACGCCTGAAGAGCGGGGAAGCGAGCTACCTCATCGGGCAACGCCCCGCCATGCAGGGCTACCTGGGGGTGAAGGCCCTGAGCTCGCATGTGGTGTTCAAGCGTCCCGTGGAGCCGGTGAAGTACATGCCGATAGACATCCTGATAAAGGACAACATCGACTTCTATTTTGAAATGGAGTGAAACAAAAAAATAATAAACATTTTAAACATTATTCGAACATGAAAGCATTGAACAAATTGACGGCTCCCAAATCGGTGGCGCCGGAGAGAATCATCCAGTTTGGCGAAGGCAACTTCCTGCGCGCGTTCGTAGACTGGATAGTCTATAACATGAACCAGAAGACAGACTTCAACAGCAGCGTGGTCGTAGTGCAACCCATCGAGAAAGGCATGGCGGACTGGCTCAACGGACAGGATTGCCTCTACCACGTCAACCTGCAAGGACGCCTGGACGGAGAAGCCGTGAACACGCTCACCCGCATCGACTGCATCAGCCGCGCCCTGAATCCCTATACGCAAAACGCCGCCTTCATAGCCCTGGCCGACCAGCCGGACATCCGCTTCGTCATCTCCAACACCACGGAGGCAGGCATCGCCTTCGACCCCGCCTGCAAGCTGGCGGACGCCCCCGCCTCTTCCTATCCGGGCAAACTGACCCAATTGCTCTACCGGCGTTACGTCACCTTCGGAGGCGACCCCAAGAAAGGCCTTATCATCATGCCCTGCGAGCTGATCTTCCTCAACGGACACCACCTGAAGGAGTGCATCTACCAGTACATCGAACTCTGGAAAGAAGACTTCGGGACCGACTATGAAGGCTTTAAGGAGTGGTTTACAAACTCGTGCTACGTATGCGCCACGCTGGTAGACCGCATCGTGCCGGGCTTCCCCCGTAAGGAAATAGCCGACATCCAGAAGAAGATATGCTATGCCGACAATCTCGTGGTGCAGGCCGAAATCTTCCACCTCTGGGTCATCGAAGCCGCCGAGAACCTCCCGCTCGACCAGCTGGCCGCCGAGTTCCCCGCCGACAAGGCCGGACTGAACGTCCTCTTCGTGAAGAGCGAGGCCCCGTACCACGAACGCAAGGTGACCTTGCTCAACGGCCCGCACACCGTGCTCTCGCCCGTGGCATACCTGAGCGGCGTGAACATCGTGCGCGACGCCTGCAACCATCCCGTCATCGGCAAATACATCCACAAGGTGCAATTTGACGAACTGATGCAGACCTTGAACCTCCCGATGGACGAACTCCGGAAGTTTGCCGCCGACGTGCTGGAACGCTTCAACAACCCCTACGTGGACCATCAGGTGACAAGCATCATGCTGAACTCCTTCCCGAAATACCAGACGCGCGACCTGCCCGGCCTGAAAACCTACCTGGAACGCAAGGGCGAACTCCCCAAAGGCCTGGTATTGGGCCTGGCCGCCATCATCACCTACTACAAGGGCGGCAAGCGCGAAGACGGGGCGGACATCACCCCGAACGACGCGCCCGAAATCATGCAACTCCTGACGGACCTGTGGGCTACGGGCGACACCCGCAAGGTGGCCGAAGGCGTGCTGGCCGCCAAAGACCTCATCTGGGGCGAACACGGCGACCTGAACACCATCCCCGGCCTGACGGACATGGTGACCGGCTTCTTGAACTCAATCCAGGAAAAAGGCATGCTGGCCACGGTAGAGAGCATCCTTTAAGGGATAAAGGCACACATCTTTGCCGAAACACGGAGGGGCGTCACGCGAAGCATCGTCAAAGGCTCCGCATAGCGCCCCCCCTTTTTCCCCTTCTCAAAGCTCCTCATAACGGGGAATCTCACGCAGAAAACGATACGCCCCCCGCGCATAGTCCATCCGGCAACAATAATGCCTCAAGCCGTTGCTCACCACCAGATAATCCACGCGCAACACCATGTTATAACGCATCACCTGGTCGAACACCGCTTGCGTAATCTCCACCTCCGGAGCCTTGTACTCCACAATCATCCGCGCCGTCAGGTCACGCCCGTAGAGCACCGTGTCACACCGCTTGCGCGTCCCGTTCAGGGTCACCTGCACCTCGTTGGCCAAGAGAGCCTTCGGATATCCCTTCCGCTCCATCAGGAAATGCACAAAGTGCTGGCGCACCCATTCTTCGGGCGTCAGAGCCACGTATCGGTGCCGGATGACATCGAAAATCACGCTTTTTCCATCCCTCGTGCTTATTTTAGCGTCAAATGTAGGCAGGTTTAACGATAACATTTGCTATTTTTGTGAGTTCAAATCAAAATCCGGATGCAAAAATAAGGAAATATGGCCAAACAAGAACTGACATGCGAGGATATTTTGCGCGAACTCCGCGCGAAGCAATACCGCCCCGTCTATTACCTGATGGGCGAGGAGCCTTATTACATAGACGTAATAGCGGACTACATCGAAGAACACGTCCTGACCGAGACGGAAAAGGAATTCAACCAGACCGTAGTGTACGGGGCCGATGTGGACGTGGCCACCATCATCAATGCCGCCAAACGCTACCCCATGATGGCCGAACACCAGGTGGTCATCGTCAAAGAAGCGCAAGCCGTGAGAGGCATGGACGAGCTGGCCTATTACCTGCAAAAGCCCCTCATGTCCACCATCCTTGTCCTCTGCCATAAGCATGGCGCGCTGGACAGGCGCAAGAAACTGGCCGTAGAGATAGAAAAAACGGGCGTCTTGTTCGAATCGAAAAAGCTGAAAGAAACTCAACTTCCCGGATTCATAACGAACTACCTCAAACGGAAAGGATTTGACATCGACCCCAAAGCCACCTCCATGATGGCGGAGTTCGTAGGAACCGACCTTAGCCGCATGGCCGGAGAGCTGGAGAAACTAATGATAACGATGCCGAAAGGCCAGACACGGGTGACGCCCGAACAGATAGAGCAAAACATCGGCGTAAGCAAAGATTACAACAACTTCGAGCTTCGCGCCGCCCTCGTGGAGAAGGACGTGCTCAAAGCCAACCGAATCATAAAATATTTTGAAGATAATCCGAAGAACAATCCCATACAGGTGACCCTCTCCCTGCTTTTCGGCTTCTTCTCCAACCTGATGGTGGCCTACTATGCACCCGAGAAATCGGAGCAGGGCATAGCTTCCTATTTAGGGCTAAAGTCCCCCTGGCAAGCGCGCGAGTATCTGGCCGCCATGCGCAGGTATGGCGGGGTGAAGACCATGCAGATAATAGGCGATATACGCCAGGCCGATGCTATGTCGAAGGGAGTGGGAAACTCCTCCATCGGCAACGGGGACATTCTGCGCGAGCTGGTCTTTAAGATTCTGCATTAAATAGCACACCTTTTTCTTATTTCATTCCCCTTTTTACAACCGTAAAGCGTTACACATGTAATATTTGGAACTTTTTTCAAGCCTGAAAACGCTTCGCAAAATCACATCCGTAATTATCACATCTGAAAAACAGGGTGGGGGAGCTTTGCTTTATTCTTGTAAAGGCAAAATCACACTTGTATTGCCATGCTTTTTTAGAAACACATTATTCATTCGTAACTCTACATTTATCAGGAAATTATATGAAATGACTGATTTTTTTGTTTGATTAACCGGAGAAAGAACGTTTTCATTTGTGAAACACGTGCCATTATCTTATATACAGCTATGTTATACGGCAAATAATCAGTGTGTTATATTTATTTGTTAAACTTAATATCCAAGCATTTACGTTTCTTTTTTCATTCGTGAAGAAGCCATTGGTTCACATTTGCAATACATATTTACACGAGTGATATTTAAAAATCACAGGAATAAATTTGCTTTTGTAATTTCTGATGTTTACCTTTGTAAACGCAAAAAAGGAAAGAACATACTTGCAATATACCCATGAGCATGGACATAAAAGACCGTTTAAAACTGATAATGGACGACAAAGGGCTGAACAATGGCGAATTTGCCAAAGAAATCGGCGTAGTCCAATCCACCATCTCCAACATCTTCGGCTCGCGTGGCACCAACCCCAGCATGGATGTCATCCTGCGCTTCCACAAGCGATACCCCACCGTTAATCTGGAATGGCTTCTCGCGGGCGAAGGCGACATGTATAATGACGGTTCGCCAGACGCCCCGCAATCCGGCCAGCCGGAGGATTCCGGCTATCCGCTATTCGCCGAGAACGCGATAAATGCCGGACACGGGACGGATGAAGCGAAAAATCGCAAGGAAATGCCGTCAGGAAACGCCCCCGACCAACTAAAAGAATCTGTCCGCCAGGAGATTATCTACAAAGAACGCCCTCCCCGGAAGATTACCGAAATACGCATTTTCTTCGATGACAATACCTACGAAACCTTTAAACCTGAAAAATAGGGCGCAAGAAAGGACGGACTTTTATGTTTTTGGCGTATATTTGTCCGGTAATGGGATTTAAATTATCATTTTATTATTATAAGACCGAATGAAGAAATATGTTTTAGATCTGGTCGTGACGGAAAACATGCGCCTGCACGAACACTACGTGTTGCTGAAGCTGACTTCCGGCCAGACACTTCCGGAAATGCGTCCGGGACAATTTGCCGAGATTCGCGTGGACGGCTCGCCCACCACCTTCCTGCGGCGTCCTATCTCCATCAATTATGTGGACAAAACAAGCAATGAAGTGTGGTTCCTCATCCAGCTGGTGGGCGACGGGACGCGACACTTGGGCGAAGCAAAAAAAGGTGACATCATCAATGTCGTTCTCCCCTTGGGGAACGGATTCACCATGCCCGAAGATACGTCCGGCAAATTACTCCTGGTAGGTGGCGGAGTGGGCACGGCTCCGATGCTCTATCTGGGTGAGCAACTGGCGTTGAGGGGATGCAGGCCTACGTTCCTCTTAGGTGCCCGGAGTGATAAAGATTTGTTGCAACTTGATTTGTTTTCAAAGTTTGGAGATGTTTACACGACCACCGAAGACGGGAGCCGGGGCGAGAAAGGCTACGTCACCCAGCATTCCCTGCTGAACCAAGTGCGCTTTGACCACATCTATACCTGTGGTCCCAAGCCGATGATGATGGCCGTGGCGCGTTATGCCAAGGCACAAGGCATCGCGTGCGAGGTGTCGCTGGAAAACACCATGGCGTGTGGCGTAGGCGCATGCCTCTGTTGCGTGGAGAACACCAAGGAAGGACATGTGTGTGTATGCAAAGAAGGTCCGGTATTTAACATAGATAAGTTATTATGGCAGATTTAAGTGTAAAGATAGGCGAACTACAAATGAAGAACCCGGTGATGACCGCATCCGGGACATTTGGTTATGGCGAAGAGTATGCTGATTTTGTGGATTTGGAGCGAATAGGCGGTATCATCGTGAAAGGCACCACGCTTCACCCGCGTGAAGGGAATCCTTATCCGCGCATGGCGGAGACCCCACAGGGCATGCTGAACGCCGTAGGGCTGCAAAACAAGGGGGTGCATTACTTCGTGGAGCACATCTATCCCCGCATCAAGAACATCGGCACCAACATGATAGTGAACGTGTCCGGTTCCGCCATTGAAGACTATGCCGAGACGGCCTCCATCATCGACGGACTTGACAAGATTCCTGCCATCGAGCTGAACATTTCGTGCCCCAACGTGAAACAGGGAGGCATGGCCTTTGGCGTAACCGCCCGGGGCGCGGAGGAAGTGGTCAGTGCGGTGCGCAAGGTCTATCACAAGACGCTCATCGTAAAGCTTTCACCCAACGTGACGGACATCACCGAGATAGCCCGTGCGGCCGAGGCGGGAGGCGCGGACAGCGTGTCACTCATCAACACCCTGCTGGGCATGGCTATAGATGCCGAGCGGCGTCGTCCGGTGCTCTCCACCATCACGGGAGGCATGTCGGGAGCAGCCGTGAAGCCCATCGCCCTGCGCATGGTATGGCAAGTGTCGCATGCGGTAAAAATCCCCGTCATCGGACTGGGAGGCATCATGAACGCGCGGGACGCCGTAGAATTCCTCTTGGCGGGTGCTTCGGCCATCCAAATTGGCACGGCCAACTTCATCGACCCTTGTGTTACGGTTCGTGTGGCGGAGGGGATTAATGATTATCTGGAGCGGCACGGATTCAAGTCCGTGAACGAGATTGTAGGTGGATTGATTTGCTAAATTCTTCATTCCTCCTTCAGCAGATCCGGCCTGAGCTTCCGCGTACGTTCCAGTGATTGTTGCAACTCCCACTCCTTTATCTTCGCCTCGTGGCCGGAGAGAAGGACGTCGGGCACGCGCCAGCCCTTGTAGTCGGCCGGACGGGTGTAGACGGGAGCCGCAAGCAGATTGTCCTGAAAGGAGTCGGACAGGGCCGATTGCTCGTCGGAGATGACGCCGGGGATGATGCGCACGATGGCGTCCGCCATCACCGCCGCGGCCAGCTCGCCACCCGTCAGCACGTAGTCGCCTATGCTCACTTCCTTCGTGATGAGATGCTCGCGGATGCGGTAGTCGATGCCCTTGAAGTGCCCGCACAGGATGATGAGGTTCTCGCAGAGTGACAGGGTGTTGGCCATGGGCTGGTTGAACTGCTCCCCGTCGGGCGTGGTGAAGATGACTTCATCATACGTCCGCTCGGCCTTCAGGCTCTCGATGCACCGCTCGATGGGCTCAATCTTCATCACCATGCCCGCGAAGCCCCCGAAGGGGTAATCGTCCACGCGGCGCCATTTGTCCAGCGTGTAATCCCGTAGGTTGTGTATGTATATCTCGGCAAGGCCTTTAGTCTGCGCCCGCTTCATGATGGAGCAGTTGAAGAAGCCCTCTATCATCTCGGGCAGTACGGTTATGATGTCTATGCGCATAAGTTTTTTCGGTTTATAGGGTTATTGCAAGCTTCGCAAAGCATTGGCTCGCGTTTGTGTCTGCAAAGGTAATCACTTCTCGTAATATAGCCAAAAATCGGGGGCGCGCCAAAGTCCTTTTTTTGTCTCTTTTTCAGAAAATCGTATTTTAATGCTGAAAGCCAAGGGATTATGTTTTTTGTGTACAAGTGAAAATGTGTATTGAATGGGAGAATCGCTTTTGGCATCGAAATCTTACGGTCTGACAAATGACAAATGACAGATGACAGTTTTTGAAAATGAGAATGAGAAAAAGTGCGAATGACAGTAATATATTGTATATATAATATATATATATTATATATAATATATTAAAATATTTAACACTTTTCTTTCATGCGAAAACCGGGCTGAAAATCCGATTTTTGAAAAACTGTCATCTGTCATCTGTCAGACTGTAATTCATATTTCCCTTTCATTTTTAATAAAATTTAGGTGGCAGATTTAACCGATTTACTGTACTTTTGGGGCGCATAAGCGAAGAGGACCGCGAAACACGGTCCGCAAAGACGATAAGTAGAAACTAAAAACATATAGATTTTATGGCTGAAACGATTGATATCCGCGAACTGAACGAGCGGATCGAAAGACAAAGCGCTTTCATAACCAACCTCACCACGGGTATGGACCAGGTGATTGTGGGTCAGAAACATTTGGTGGAATCTCTGTTGATAGGCTTGTTGTCCGACGGGCACGTCCTGCTGGAAGGTGTGCCGGGACTGGCCAAAACTCTTGCGATAAAGACGCTGGCATCGCTCATCGACGCCAAGTATAGCCGCATACAGTTTACGCCCGACTTGCTCCCGGCTGACGTCATCGGTACGATGGTGTATAGCCAGAAGGATGAGAGCTTCCAGGTGAAGAAGGGGCCCGTGTTTGCCAACTTCGTGCTGGCCGATGAAATAAACCGTGCCCCGGCCAAGGTGCAGAGCGCCCTGTTGGAGGCCATGCAGGAACGCCAGGTGACCATCGGAAGCGAGACCTTCCGCCTGCCCGAACCGTTCCTCGTGCTGGCCACGCAGAACCCCATTGAGCAGGAAGGTACGTATCCTCTGCCCGAAGCCCAAGTAGACCGTTTCATGCTGAAGGTGGTGATAGACTATCCGAAGCTGGAGGAAGAGAAGCTCATCATCCGCCAGAACATCTCGGGCGACAAGGTGAACGTGCGCCCCATCCTGAAAGCCGAGGAGGTGATTGAGGCGCGCAAGGTGGTTCGTCAGGTATACTTGGACGAGAAAATCGAGAAATATATCGTGGACATCGTTTTCGCCACGCGTTATCCCGAGAAGTACGGTCTGAAGGAACTGAAGGACATGATAGGCTTCGGCGGTTCGCCCCGTGCATCTATCAACCTCGCTTTGGCCGCAAGAAGCTACGCCTTCATCAAGCGCCGCGGCTACGTCATTCCCGAAGACGTACGCGCCGTGGCCCACGACGTGTTGCGTCACCGCATCGGGCTAACTTACGAGGCCGAGGCCGACAACCTGACTTCGGACGAGATTGTAAGCAGAATACTTAACAAAGTGGAAGTGCCCTGATAGGGGGAACATTTTACATCCCACATGGAGACAACAGATATATTAAAGAAAGTCCGCCAGATTGAAATCAAGACGCGCGGATTGTCCAACAACATCTTTGCGGGACAGTATCATTCGGCCTTCAAGGGCAGGGGGATGGCCTTCTCCGAGGTGCGCGAATATCAGTTTGGCGATGATATACGCGACATAGACTGGAACGTGACCGCCCGCTTCAACAAGCCCTACGTGAAGGTGTTTGAGGAAGAGCGCGAGTTGACCGTGATGTTGCTCGTTGATGTCTCGGGTAGTTTAGAGTTCGGCACGGTGCGCCAGATGAAGAAGGACATGGTGACGGAGATTGCCGCCACGCTTGCCTTCTCCGCCATACAGAATAATGATAAGATAGGCGTCATCTTCTTCTCCGACCGAATAGAGAAATTTATCCCGCCCAAGAAGGGACGTAAGCACATCCTCTACATCATCCGTGAGTTGCTGGACTTCCACGCCCAAAGCCGCCGGACGGACGTGCGCCTTGGACTGGAGTATCTGACCAACGTGATGAAACGCCGCTGCACAGCTTTTATTCTCTCGGACTTCATCGACCAGGGCGACTTCCGGAACACCATGACCATAGCCAACCGCAAGCACGACCTGGTGGCCATACAAGTGTACGACCGACGCGCCGAGGAGCTTCCGCCCGTCGGCCTGATGAAGATAAAGGATGCCGAGACGGGTCACGAGCAATGGATTGACACGTCCTCGCGCGCCGTGCGTCGCGCACACCACGAGTGGTGGGTGAATCGGCAGGCCGCGCTGGGTGAGACGTTCACCAAGAGCAATGTGGACAACGTGTCGGTGCGCACCGACCAGGATTATGTCAAGGCGTTAATGAATTTGTTTGCGAAAAGAAACTAAGATGAAAAAATATGCATTACTGATATTGCTTGGAGCGGCCTGCATGGGTCAGGCGAGGGCGCAGAGCGTCACCGTGGATGCCAGCATCGACTCCCTGCAAATACTCATCGGAGAGCAAGCGCACGTCAAATTGGAAGTGTCTTTAGACGCCGACAAGCGCGCCGTATTCCCCGTCATAGCCGATACGTTAGTGCGGGGCGTAGAGGTGCTTGATGTGGCCAAGCCCGACACCCAGTTGCTGAACGACGGGCGGCGCGCGCTCATCACCCAGGAGTACACCATCACGTCATTCGACTCCGCCCTCTATTACCTGCCTCCGTTGGAGGTCATCGTAGACGGGCAACCCTACCGCTCGAAAGCGTTGGCCCTGAAGGTGTATTCGCCCCAAGTGCCCCTCGACCCCGAAAATCCCGAAAGTTTCTTCCCGCCCAAGACGGTAATGGATCCGCCTTTCGCCTGGGAGGACTGGTATATGTTCATCGCGTGCGTATTACTCCTGACGCCTTTCCTCCTGTTGGGCATCTATTTCGTGAAACGCCTGCGCGATAACAAGCCCATCATCCGTAAGGTGAAGGTAGAACCCAAGTTGCCCCCGCACCAAGTGGCCATGCAGGAGATAGAGCGCATCAAGCAAGAAAAAGTTTGGCAAAAAGGCCAGCCGAAAGAATACTACACCGAACTGACCGATGCCCTTCGCACTTACATCAAGGAGCGTTTCCACTTCAACGCACTGGAAATGACCTCGGGCGAAATCATCGAAAAGCTGCTGGAAACCAACGACAAGCAAGCCATCGCCGACTTGCGCGAGCTTTTCCAGACGGCCGACCTCGTGAAATTCGCCAAGCACAATCCCTTGATGAACGAGAACGATGCCAATCTTTTGAACGCCATCGACTTCATCAACGACACCAAGGAGCAGGAAGCCCCCGGCGCCAAGCCCCAACCCACGGAGATAACCGTGGTGGAGAAACGTTCTTTGCAGACCAAGTTGCTCTTGGGTGCCGGTGCCGTGCTCATGGCGGGCATGTTCATCTGGGCGTTGGTGTATATCTGTAAGGAATTGTATAACTATTTTGCTTAAAAAGAAGGAGGAAAGACAATGGTTTTTGCGAATATTGAATATCTGTTTTTACTCCTGTTGCTGATACCCTACGTTGTGTGGTATGTTATGAAGCGCCGGAAGACCGAAGCCACGCTCCAAATTTCCGACGCCCGCGTCTATGCCCACACGCCACGCAGCTACAAGAATTATTTGCTGCACGTGCCCTTCGCGTTGCGCGTCATCGCCTTGGCGCTAATCATCTTGGTGCTGGCACGCCCGCAAACCACGGACAGCTGGCAAAATAGCGAGATAGAAGGCATCGACATCATGATGGCCATCGACGTGTCCACCAGTATGCTGGCCGAGGACCTGAAGCCAAACCGTCTAGAAGCCGCCAAGGAAGTGGCCTCCCAGTTTGTGGCAGGACGCCCCAACGACAACATCGGCATCACCCTCTTTGCGGGCGAGAGCTTCACGCAATGCCCCCTGACTGTGGACCATGCCGTGCTGCTGAACCTCATTAAGGAAATAAAATGCGGCCTCATAGAGGACGGTACGGCCGTGGGCATGGGCATAGCCAACGCCGTGACCCGCCTGAAGGACAGCAAGGCAAAGTCGAAGGTCATTATCCTCCTGACGGACGGTACGAACAACCGGGGCGACATATCCCCCCTCACTGCGGCCGAGATAGCCAAGAGCTTCGGCATCCGCGTCTATACCATCGGCGTGGGCACCAACGGAACGGCTCCCTATCCATACCCCGTGGGCGGCACCGTGCAATATGTCAACATCCCCGTGGAGATAGACGAAAAGACACTGACCCAGATAGCCGGCATCACGGAAGGCAATTACTTCCGCGCCACGAGCAACTCAAAGTTAAAAGAAGTGTACGAGGAGATAGACAAGCTGGAGAAAACCAAGCTGAGCGTGAAAGAGTTCAGCAAGCGCGAGGAAGAATATCGCTGGTTTGCGCTGGCGGCTTTCCTCTGCGTGTTGCTCGAAGTCCTGCTGCGCAACTCGGTGTTGAAGAAAATACCCTAAGAAATGAAGATTGAAGAATTAAGGAAGAATGAAATATGTTTCGATTTGAAGAACCTGCCTATTTATACCTATTGATATTGCTCCCGGTGTTGGCCGCATTCTATTTGTATTCCAACTACCGCAGGCGCAAGGCCATCCGAAGGTTTGGCGACCCCGAACTGATGGCCCAATTGATGCCGGACGTCTCCAAGTATCGGCCCGACGTGAAGTTTTGGCTCGTGTGGGCGGCCATAGGGCTTTTCTCCGTCCTTTTGGCCCGTCCCCAATTCGGCTCCAAGCTGGAGACCGTGAAACGCCAGGGCGTAGAAGTCATCATCGCGCTGGACATATCGAACTCCATGTTGGCCGAGGACGTGAAGCCCAGCCGCTTGGAAAAGGCCAAAAGGCTGGTGGCCCAATTGGTGGATCGGATGGAGAACGACAAGGTGGGCATGATAGTCTTTGCGGGCGACGCCTTCACCCAGCTCCCCATCACAAGCGATTACATCTCCGCCAAGATGTTTTTGGAAACCATCGACCCCTCCCTCATCTCCAAGCAAGGCACGGCCATCGGAGCCGCCCTCAACCTGGGCATCCGTAGCTTTACCCCGCAAGAAGGCGTGGGACGTACCATCATCCTCATAACCGATGGCGAAAACCACGAAGGCGGAGCCATAGAGGCCGCAAAAAACGCCTCCGAGAAAGGCATCCAGGTGAACGTGTTGGGCGTGGGCATGCCCGACGGCGCTCCCATCCCCGTGGAGGGCACCAACGATTATCGCAAGGACAGGGACGGAAATGTCATCGTCACCCGCCTGAACGAACAGATGTGCCAGGAAGTGGCCAAGACCGGAAACGGCATCTATGTACGCGTGGACAACTCGAACAATGCCCAGCGGGCCATCACGAAAGAGATAGACAAAATGGCCAAGGCCGACGTGGAGACACAGGTCTACACCGAGTTCAACGAGCAATTCCAAGCCGTGACGTGGATTATCCTCATCCTTCTGCTGGCCGAGATGCTGATACTGGAGCGAAAGAATCCGCTCTTCCGTAATTTCCATTTATTTTCGAACAAAAATGCTAATAACAGAACAGGCAATGATGTGGTATAAAAGATACATAGGCATATTCCTGCTCCTGGGGCTTGTGACTTCCGTCTACGCCCAGAAAGAGGAGCGCGGCCTGATACGCAAAGGAAACCGCTTGTATAAAGATAGCGTGTACGTGGACGCGGAGGTGAACTACCGTAAGGCGTTGGAAGTGAATCCCCAATCTACCGTGTCCATGTTCAACCTGGGCAACACCCTCCTGCAACAAAACAAGGTGCAGGAAGCCATGGAGCAATACGTGGCCGCCAGCCGGGTGGAGAAGGACAAGAATAACTTGGCGCAGATATTCCACAACATGGGCGTCATCTTTCAATCGCAAAAGGACTACGCCAAGGCCGTGGAAGCCTACAAGGAATCTTTGCGCAACAACCCCAAAGATGACGAGACGCGTTATAACCTGGCTTTGGCACAGAAGATGCTGAAGGACCAACAACAAAACCAGCAAAACCAAGACCAACAACAAAACCAGAACCAGGAACAAAAACAAGAGGAACAAAAGAAAGACCAACAACAAGACCAAAACCAAGACCAGCAACAACAACCCCCGCAAAACCAACAACAGGATAAGAATCAAATGTCCAAGGAAAACGCGGAGCAATTGCTGAACTCGGTGATGCAGGACGAAAAAGACGTACAGGACAAAGTGAAAAAGCAACAACAGATCATCCAAGGAGGTCGGTTGGAGAAAGATTGGTAAACACGATAATAATAATGAAGTAAAAATATATGAGGAAAATTGTTTTCTTATGGATGGCGCTATTTGCCACGATGCTGAACGTTTGGGCCGATGACGAAGTGACCTTTACGGCTTCGGCGCCCGATGCCGTGGCCGTAGGCGACCAGTTCAGATTGTCTTACACCGTAAACACACGGAATGTCAAGGACTTCCGTGCGCCTTCCATTCAGGGATTCGACGTGCTGATGGGGCCAAGCCGCTCCACCAGTGTGAACATCATCAACGGAAACAGGTCGGAGTCCATCACGTTTACCTACATTCTAATGGCCACGAAAGAAGGCGAGTACACCATACCCGGCGCCACATTATCGGCTAAAGGAAATCAGATGATTTCCAACTCGGTGAAGATAAAAGTGCTCCCCGAAGACAAGACGAGCACAAACTCTGGAGGAGGCCAAGGCAATGTTCCGGGAAGGTCGGGCACCTCCATATCGAATAGCGACTTGTTCATCACCTCTACACTGAGCAAGACCAACGTGTACGAGCAAGAGGCGTTTCTTCTGACCTACAAGATTTACACCGTGGTGGATTTGCGTGGATTCGACAACGTCAAGTTGCCCGATTTCAAAGGTTTCCATTCGCAGGAAGTAGAACTTCCCACCAACCGCCGATGGGGGCTGGAGCACTATAAGGGGCGCAATTATCACTCCACCATCTTCCGCCAGTTCGTTCTCTTCCCCCAACAAGCCGGGAAGCTGACCATAGACCCGGCACGCTTTGACGCCTCGGTCAATGTCGTTCAGGAAGTGGACGACCCCTTCGAAGCCTTCTTCAACGGAGGCGCCAATAGCTTCCAGGTGAAGAAAGTGCTGAATACACCCAAGCTGACCATTGACGTGAAAGCATTGCCTTCGGGCAAACCGGCCGGATTCAGCGGGGGAGTGGGAACGTTCAACATTTCCTCGTCCATCAATAGCACGCAGGTCAAGACGAATGACGCCATCACCGTAAAAGCGGTCATCTCCGGCACCGGAAATTTAAAACTGGTTTCCGAGCCTGAAATCAAATTCCCCGAGGACTTCGAAGTCTATGACCCCAAGGTGGACAACCAGTTCCGCCTGACCAGTTCGGGCTTGTCGGGCAATAAGGTGATAGAATATCTGGCCATTCCTCGCAATGCGGGCACGTATAAGATTCCGCCCGTTCAATTCAGCTATTTCGACATTAAAACGCAGTCCTACAAGACGCTGAGCACGGAAGAATACGTCGTACAGGTAGAGAAAGGCGAGGGAGACGCTACGCAAACCATCGCCAACTTCACCAACAAGGAGGACTTGAAAATCTTGAACGAGGACATCCGCTTCATCAAACAAAACGAAGTGACGCTTTCGCCCAAGGGTGTGTTCTTCTTCGGCTCCATGGGCTATTGGTTGTTCTACCTGATACCGGGCATCCTGTTCATTGTGTTCTTCACCGTCTACCGTAAGCAGATAGCAGCCAACGCTAACGTGGCCAGGGTGCGCACCAAGAAAGCGAACAAAGTGGCCGTGAAACGCATGAAACTGGCGGGCAAACTATTGGCTTCCAATCAGAAAGACACCTTCTATGACGAAGTGCTGAAAGCCTTGTGGGGCTATATCAGCGATAAGCTGAACATCCCCGTATCGCGCTTGTCCAAGGACAATATCGAGGAGGAATTGCAGAAGGTAGGCGTGCAAGCCGAGTTGATAAAAGAGTTCCTCGACGCGTTGAACCAATGCGAGTTCGCCCGTTTTGCCCCAGGTGACCCCAACCAAGCGATGGACCAGGTATATAAAGCCTCGTTCGAAGTGATTAGTAAGATGGAAAATTCTATAAAGCATTAAAAAAGAGATAGATAGAATGAAAAAGATTGTATTTTTCGCGCTTGCTCTGATGATTTCCTTCCTCACATACGGGCAAGGAGATACCCAGCGAAACATGGCGGGAGGAGCGGACAGCATAGCCCATACGCGCGCCGAATTCTCGGCCTCCAAGCAGATGAGTAACGTGACCAAGGCGGAAGGGGACAGTGCCTACATGCGCAATGATTTTGCCGCGGCCATCCAAATCTACGAGGCCTTGTTGCAGAACGGAGAAGCCCCGGAAATCTATTACAACCTGGGAAACAGCTATTATAAGAGTGGGGACATAGCCCGCGCCATCCTGAATTACGAGCGCGCCTTACTGCTTTCCCCGGGAAATACGGACATCCGCGCGAACCTGGAAGTAGCGCAAGCCAAAACGATAGACAAGGTGACACCCATACCGGAGATATTCTTCGTGACATGGACAAAATCTTTGATTAATTGCCTGAGTGTGGATGCGTGGGCCAAGTATGGCATCGTCTTTTTCCTGCTTTTGCTAGCTTCGTCGGCCTTGTTTTTCTTTTCTAAGAAGATGCGATTGAAGAAGACAGGCTTCATCTGCGGCCTTGTATGCCTCGCGTTTACCGTCCTGTGCAATGTATTTGCCGCCCAGCAAAAAAGCGAACTGACGCAACGGAATAAGGCCATAATCCTGGCGCCGAGCGTCACCGTACGGAGCACGCCCAGCGAAAGCGGAACGAGCCTGTTCGTGTTGCACGAAGGGCGCAAGGTGGAGATAAAGGACAACACCATGCGCGAGTGGAAGGAAATCAGTTTGGAGGATGGAAAAGTCGGTTGGGTGCCGGCTTCGGATATCGAGGTGATTTAGAAAGACATTTAATAGAATATGAATGCTCGCATTTTACCAATAAGAAATTAATAAGGAGTTATTTCATAGAGTTAAAGGGAGTAAGAAGCCGATACTTTTTCTCCCTTTTTTCTTGGCATTTTGCGGGTATTCATTAATAAAAAAAGGGGGTGAATGCGATGGAGAGCAGCGGAGAAATGATTTCCACTCTCTAATACTAAACATAATCGTGATTATTTTTTCTTTTGCGAACCTATAAAAAATATGGGATTGCATCGAATAACGAATAATCATCGATGCAATCCCATGTATTGATAAAAAGTCCGGCTTTAATCTTTGTTCTCGTTGGCTACTTCGTCCAATATCTGCAAGGCTCTGTCGAGCACCGTCGTGTCATCCAGCATCACCAGGCCGCCATCAGGTCCCGGCTCCAAGTGGATGCCCACGCTTTCGCCTTCCTTAAAATTATGTCCTCCGAAGAAGTTGCGGACGGTATCTACGCTCAGGCCCAACTCGTCGGCTATCCGATGCATGCTCCCCGTGGGCAAAGAATCTTTGATTTTACGTAGTTCATTGAATGTTATAGTCCTCATATTCATCAATTTAATGGTTAGTAATCTGTTATTTTGCTATTATTCGGGGATAAACTTAAGCAATAATTCAGATAAATGCAAACTTTTTACTTTCTATTTTTGTAATTGCCATTTGTTAGAACTGTAAGCGGGATCGTGTCTTGTACAAATGACACAAAAAACACTCCCAAGAAATCACTTCTTAGGAGTGTTACATGAACAAAAAAACATATTAGGCCCTTCATTAGGGGCGGATTTCCCAAATTACATCAGGCTCTCGATTTCTTCAAATTCGGGCCCCATCTGCAAGTTGTAGTATACGCGATACAGACCATTCAGCCAAAGCTCTTTCTTTTCGGGCTGGAGCTGGCGTGCCTTCTCGTAGCAAGGTCTTGCCTTTTCGTAGAACACTTTCAAAGCAGCTTGGTCTTGCTGGTATTTCGGATCGTTTACGTCTGTAGTAGCTTTTTCCGAGAAGTCTTGCGCTTGGAGGCAATATACCAAGCCTAAGTTAGAATAAGCTTCGGCATAGCTAGGATCAATCTCTGTAGTCTTCTGATAGAATTCAATGGCCTTGTTCAAAGCTTCAGCGGCTTGTGCGGCATCTTTCTCTCTCAACACGGTGTACATGTTGTGATACAGATAACCTTTTACATACAAATAGAATGTGTTGTTGGGGTCTTTAGCCAACATGTTGTCGGCAAATTTCAAGGCTTCATCGTACTTATTGCTATTGCTATAGTAATCTATCAAGTTTCCGAAGAAGAATTGATGGTCGGGATATTTTTGGATACCTTCCTGAAGCGATGCAATCCACTTGGCAGTATCACCTTCAGCTTTCAAGGCTGTAGACTCCAACTCCATGGCGAATTTACCTACTTCCTTGTCATCCTTTGCATAAGGTGCATACTTCAACACGCTGGGATAGTCTTCCAAGCGGGTAGCCACCATGCTTGCGTAGTAAGCGATGGTAGGCAGGATGGTGTCGGTCTGGAGCAGGTTTTCCTTCTCAAACATCGGATGGTTGGCAAAGTCTACGTATGTTCCGAAGAAATCAAGTGCCTTTTGTCCATCTTCTTTGCTTTGTGAACCCAAATAAGTGTTATAATATTGAATACCACCGTTGATAAGATTTCCGCGCTCGTTCAGCATCGTGGCGGCGTTGCTCTTGCGGTATTTGTTCTTAATCTTACCCTTTTCGTTGGGGATTTGGGCCAGCTCGTCGCACTTGAAGTAGTAACGGCACATGTTCAGCGCGCTGTTATACACCTGCAGGGTGTCATAGGGCTTGCGCAGGTAGGCGTTCTTCATCTCCTCCTCGCTTCTTCTGCGTTGGATAAAACCGGCCACGTCCCATGTCTCGGCCAGGTCTTTGGTCTCAGGATTAACTAGGGCTTGGTTAATCAGTTCTTCCGCCTTGGCGAAATCGGGATTTGTGCCGTTGGCGATTTTTTTGGCTTCTTTTACGGCTTTCTCTTGAGCGAAAGTCAGGCTGGTCGCTCCCATCAGCAAAGCCGCTACAAATAATACCTTTTTCATGATTGTAGAAAAATTTTTAAATTAACATTTATCTCATTTCGTCTATTCGTCTTGTTTCATATTCTCTTCGCTTATTTCGGCCTCTTCCGCACCCTCGGCGCTCACCTTGCATACGGAGCCTATCTCGTCATTGCGCTTCTCAAGGTTTATCAGGTGGACACCCTGAGTGGCGCGCCCCATGACGCGCACGTCGGCCACGCGCAGGCGGATGGTAATGCCCGACTTGTTGATAATCATCAGGTCGTTGTCGTCCGTCACGGTCTTGATGGCCACCAGTTTGCCGGTCTTTTCGGTGATGTTCATGGTCTTCACGCCTTTACCTCCGCGGTTGGTCTTGCGATAGTCCTCGATGTCCGAGCGCTTGCCGTAGCCTTGCTCCGAAACGACCATAATGGTCTCGCGTTCGGGGTCCTTGATGCACACCATGCCTACTACCTCGTCCTGTCCGTCCTCGTCCAGGGTCATACCGCGCACGCCCGTGGCGGTGCGTCCCATGACGCGCACGGCGCTCTCGTTGAAGCGGATGGCGCGTCCGTTGCGGTTGGCTATGATGATTTCGTTGTCACCCTTGGTCATGCGCACCTCGATGACGCGGTCGTCCTCGCGGATGGTGATGGCGTTCACGCCGTTTTGGCGCGGGCGGGAATATTGTTCCAGCAACGTCTTCTTGATGACGCCTTGCTTGGTGCAGAAGAGCACGTAGTGAGAGTTGATGAACTCCTCGTCGTTCAGGTTCTTCACGCGCAGGTAGGCGTTCACGGCGTCGTCTGGGTCGATGTTCAGCAGGTTCTGTATGGCGCGTCCCTTGGAGTTCTTGGAGCCTTCGGGAATCTCGTACACCTTCAGCCAGTAGCACTTGCCTTTCTGGGTGAAGAAGAGCAGCGTGTTGTGCATAGTGGCGGGATAGATGTGCTCTACGAAGTCCTGGTCGCGCGTGTCCGAGCCTTTGGAGCCTACCCCGCCCCGGTTCTGCGCGTGGAATTCGCTCAGGGGCGTGCGTTTGATGTAGCCCATGTGCGAGATGGTGATAATCATCTCGTCGTCGGCGTAGAAGTCTTCGGGGTTGAACTCTTCGGAGGAGTAGACTATCTCCGAGCGGCGCGGGTCGCCGTATTTTTCCTTCACTTCCAACAGTTCGTCCTTGATGACCTTGCGGCACAAGTCGTCGTTGGCCAATATTTCTTCCAGGTAGGCTATCTGTTTCTTTATCTCCTCATACTCGGCGTGCAGCTGGTCCTGCATGAGTCCCGTCAGCTGGCGCAGGCGCATTTCCACGATGGCGCGCGACTGGATTTCGGTCAGCTGGAAGCGTTCCATCAGTCCCGCGATGGCGTCGTTCGGGGTCTTGGCGGCGCGGATGATGCGGATGACTTCGTCGATGTTGTCCGAAGCGATGATGAGACCCTCCAGGATGTGGGCGCGCTCCTTGGCCTTGCGCAGGTCGAACTGGGTGCGGCGGATGACCACGTCGTGGCGGTGTTCCACGAAGTAACGGATGAGGTCCTTCAGGTTGAGCAGACGGGGGCGTCCGTGTACCAAGGCCACGTTGTTGACGCTGAACGACGTCTGCAGCTGGGTCAGCTTGTAAAGCTTGTTCAATACCACACTGGCGTTGGCGTCACGCTTCACGTCGATGACGATGCGCATGCCTTCGCGGTCGGACTCGTCGTTGGCGTTCGTCACGCCCTCTATTTTCTTTTCGTTGGCCAGGTCGGCTATGTATTTGATGAGCTCGGCCTTGTTCACCCCGTAGGGAATCTCGGTTACGACGATTTTGTCGTGCGTGGCACCGGTCTCAATCTCGGCCTTGGCGCGCATCACTACCCTGCCCCTTCCGGTCAGGTATGCTTCGCGCACGCCGCTCATACCATATATATATCCCCCCGTAGGGAAGTCGGGAGCCTTGACGTAGTCCATCAACTCCTCGATGGTGATGTCGTTGTTGTCAATGTAGGCCACGCAGGCGTCTATCACCTCGGCCAGGTTGTGCGTGGGCATGTTGGTGGCCATGCCGACAGCGATGCCGGAAGCTCCGTTCACCAGCAGGTTGGGGATGCGCGTAGGCATCACGGTGGGCTCCTGCAGGGTGTCGTCGAAGTTGTTCGTCATGTCCACAGTCTCCTTGTCGATGTCCTGCATCATGTCCTCGCCTATCTTGCGCAGGCGGCACTCGGTGTAACGCATGGCCGCAGGGCTGTCGCCATCCACCGAACCATAGTTACCCTGTCCGTCCACCAGCATGTAGCGCATGGCCCAAGGCTGTGCCATACGCACCAGCGCGCCGTAGACGGAGGAGTCGCCGTGGGGATGGTATTTACCCAGCACTTCACCTACGACTCTGGCTGATTTTTTATAAGGCTTGTCAGACGTGTTTCCCAGCCCCATCATGCCGTAAAGTATGCGGCGGTGTACGGGCTTGAAGCCGTCTCTTACATCCGGAAGGGCACGTGCCACGATTACTGACATAGAGTAATCGATATACGATGACTTCATTTCCTCCTCGATGTTGATTTTTATAATTCTGTCTTGTTCAAGCATTTACAACGTTTTTAATTAATTATAATCTCTTCTTTCACGAAAAACCACGCTAAGGTACGGCTTTTCCACGACATACACAAATCTTTTGGAGCGGAAACTTTAAAAAATGAGGTTTATCCATTTGTCCGACTAATGTGTAGGTGAAAATGGGAATTAATTTACGAACACAAAGACACGGAGGCACAGAGATAAAAAGTTTTTTTCACTGTGCCTGTCATTCTGAGCGAACCCCCTTAAAAATCTGCGTTCATCCTGCGCGCCATTACAAAACACGCAATAAATGACAATATCTTTCAATCCATGCAAATACGAATAGTGATTGATGCGACTAATTACATTCATTAACACTTCCAACCCCTTACAGATGACAGATGACAGTTTTTGAAAATTGAAAAACGAGAAGAAAGGACTGCGAGAAAAAAGTATAAACAAAAATATAATATATATATATATTATATATATATAATATATATATATTATAAGTATATATGTCATTTTCTTTTTCATTGGGGCGAAAACCGGGAAAATCTATTTTTTGAAACTGTCATCTGTCATCTGTAAGGGCAACGCCTTTGCTAAGTGTGAAGAAATGCAAACGCTCAGAGCGAAGGTGAAGGCATGCGGAGAGGAAGCCTTACAGCTTATGTCGTTACAATATTTTGATTACCCCTAATGACATTCGGGAGGGGGAGGACGGACGGGCAATGCTTGGCGGAGTGCTTGCCATTCCTTCGCGAAAGAATTGTTTTGGCACACTATTTGCGGAAAAAAGAATACCCCTATTGGGACATATAAAAAATAGTTGTATCTTTGCAAACACTAAACGGAGAACATTGTACATGAACAATCAATTTTCGCAAAAAGTTTCGGAAGCACTGGCTTACAGCAAAGAAGAAGCCGAACGACTGAGAACCAACTACATAGGGCCTGGACAACTACTGCTTGGCTTGTTGCGCGAAGGCACGGGTAAAGCCGTGGAAATACTACGGAAACTGGATGCCAATCTGAACCTTATAAAAGCCGACATCGAAAGCCAAGTGAAAAGAGCAGAAATCGACCATCACAAAATGCCGGAAGGAGGTGAATTCCCTCTGACTGCAGAAGCCACACGTATACTGAAAATCAGCATTTTGGAAGCCCGCCTGCTTAAAAGCCCCGTGGCCGATACGGAGCACTTGCTGCTGGCTATCCTGAAGAACGAGGATGCCACGGCTTCAATCGTGCTGGAAGACAATCAGATAACTTACGAGAAAGTATTTGATTTAGTGACCCAAAAGTCTGCCAACCCCAACGCGGGCATGGGCTTTGCCGAAGACGATGAAGATGATGAGGAGGAAATGATGTCTGCCCGCTCTGACAATATGGCAGGCTCGGCCGGACAGTATTCAACGCAGACCACGCAACGGAAACCTAATAACGACACGCCCGTGCTGGACAACTTCGGCACGGACATCACCCGCGCTGCCGCCGAGGGCAAGTTGGACCCCGTAGTGGGACGAGAGCGCGAGATAGAGCGTTTGGCCCAAATCCTGAGCCGCCGCAAGAAGAACAACCCCGTGCTGATAGGCGAGCCGGGCGTGGGCAAGTCGGCTATCGTAGAGGGACTGGCCCTGCGCATCAACGAGAAGAAAGTGTCGCGCGTGCTGTTCGACAAACGCGTGATTATGCTCGACATGGCCGGCGTAGTGGCCGGCACGAAATACCGCGGCCAGTTCGAAGAGCGCATTCGCTCCATCATCAACGAGCTGCAGAAGAACCCCAACGTCATCCTCTTCATCGACGAGATACACACCATCGTCGGCGCGGGATCGGCGCCCGGCACCATGGACGCCGCCAACATGCTGAAACCCGCCCTGGCGAGGGGCGAGATACAGTGCATCGGCGCCACCACCCTGGACGAATACCGCAAGAGCATTGAGAAGGACGGCGCCCTGGAGCGGCGTTTCCAGAAAATCATCGTAGAGCCTACCACAGAGGAAGAAACGCTGCAGATACTGAAGAACATCAAAGAGAGATACGAGGACCATCATAACGTGCGCTACACGGACGAGGCGCTGGATGCCTGCGTCAGGCTCACGGCACGCTACATCAGCGACCGCAGCTTCCCGGACAAGGCCATCGACGCCCTGGACGAAGCCGGAGCGCGCGTGCACCTGACCAACATCAGCGTGCCCAAGGAGATAGAAGAGCAAGAAAAGCTCATCGAGATGGCGCGCCTGCAAAAGGGCGAGGCCGTGCGCTCGCAAAACTTCGAACTGGCCGCCGGATACCGCGACCGCGAGAAATCCCTCTCCGCCCAGCTGGACGCCATGAAAGAGGCATGGGAACGAAGCCTGAAGGACCGCCGCGAGACCGTAGATGAGGAAGAGATAGCCAACGTGGTGTCCATGATGTCGGGCGTACCCGTACAGCGTATGGCGCATGCCGAAGGCGTCAAGCTCTCCGGCATGAAGGAGGAGCTGCGCTCCAAGGTCATCGGCCAGGACACGGCCATCGACAAGGTGGTGAAGGCCATCGTGCGCAGCCGCGTCGGCCTGAAAGACCCCAACCGCCCCATCGGCACGTTCATGTTCCTGGGACCTACGGGCGTGGGCAAGACCCACCTGGCCAAGCAGCTGGCACGCTTCATGTTCGGGTCGGACGATGCCCTGATACGCATCGACATGAGCGAATACATGGAGAAGTACACCGTATCGCGCATGATAGGCGCCGCACCGGGCTACGTGGGCTACGAGGAAGGCGGACAGCTGACCGAGCGCGTGCGCCGCAAGCCCTACTCCATCATCCTGCTGGACGAGATTGAGAAAGCCCATTCCGACGTGTTCAACATCCTCCTGCAAGTATTGGACGAAGGACGCCTGACGGACAACACGGGCCGCACGATAGACTTCAAGAACACCGTCATCATCATGACCTCCAACATAGGCACACGCCAACTGAAGGAGTTCGGACGGGGCGTGGGCTTCGCCGCCCAAAACCGCACGGACGACCGCGAATACTCGCGCGGAGTAATCCAGAAAGCGCTGAACAAGACCTTCTCGCCCGAGTTTCTGAACCGCCTGGACGACATCATCACCTTCGACCAGCTCACCCCGGAGGACATCGTGAAGATAGTAGACATCGAGCTGGACGCCCTCTACGGGCGCGTCGAGGCCACCGGCTATCATTTGGAAGTGGACGGACAGGCCAAGCAATTCCTGGCCAAGAAAGGCTATGACGTGCAATTTGGCGCACGCCCCCTGAAACGCGCCGTGCAGACGTACCTGGAAGACGGACTCTCGGAAATGATAGTCGGCTCCGAACTCCGGCCGGGCGACACTATCCATGTCACGTGGGACGAAAACAGCGAAACGCTGGACATGAAACAATAGAAACAGACATATCTGTCAGTGCAAGGACAAAATGTCAGCCCCGCACGGGCTGGCATTTTTTTTGTACCCTACCCTATCAGAAAAAAATATGTAAAATCAAATATAAAGTAAAAATGCAAAAAGGAAATATTGGGGTAACCACTGAAAACATCTTCCCCGTCATCAAAAAATTCTTGTACAGCGATCACGAAATCTTCCTTCGCGAACTGGTATCAAACGCTGTAGACGCCACGCAAAAGTTGAAAACGCTTATCTCCATGGGCGAGTTTCAGGGAGAGGCGGGCGACCTTACCATTCATGTCAGCTTGGGAAAGGACACTATCACCGTGTCAGATAGAGGACTCGGACTGACTGCCGAAGAAATTGACAAGTATATCAATCAGATAGCCTTCTCGGGCGCAAACGACTTTTTGGAGAAATATAAAAACGATGCGAACGCCATCATCGGACACTTCGGGCTGGGCTTCTACTCCGCTTTCATGGTAGCCAAGAAGGTAGAAATTATTACCAAGTCCTATAAGGAAGGCGCACAGGCCGTGAAGTGGACTTGTGATGGAAGTCCGGAGTTCACCATTGAGGAATGCGACAAGGCCGACCGCGGCACGGACATCGTGCTCTATGTGGACGATGATTGCAAAGAGTTTCTGGAAGAAGCCCGCATCTCTTCCCTGCTCAGCAAGTATTGCCGCTTCCTGCCCGTGCCCATCGCCTTCGGCAAGAAGAAAGAGTGGAAAGACGGAAAGCAGGTGGAGACCGAGGAGGACAACATCATCAACGACACCATGCCCTTGTGGACACGCAAGCCCAGCGAGCTGAAGGATGAGGACTACAAGAAGTTCTACCGCGACCTCTACCCCATGAGCGACGAGCCCCTGTTTTGGATTCACCTCAACGTGGACTACCCGTTCCACCTGACCGGCATCCTATACTTCCCCAAGGTAAAGAGCAACATCGAGCTGAACCGCAACAAGATACAGCTTTATTGCAACCAGGTGTATGTGACCGACTCCGTGGAAGGCATCGTGCCCGACTTCCTCACCCTGCTGCATGGCGTGCTCGACTCGCCGGACATCCCGTTGAATGTGTCGCGCTCGTACCTGCAAAGCGACTCGAACGTGAAGAAAATCTCCACCTACATCACCAAGAAAGTGTCAGACCGCCTGCAATCCATCTTCAAGAACGACCGTAAGCAGTTTGAGGAGAAATGGAACGACCTGAAGATATTCATCGACTACGGCATGCTGACGCAAGAGGACTTCTACGACCGTGCCAAGGACTTCGCCCTCCTGACCGACACCGATGGCAAGTTCTACACTTTCGAGGAATACAAGACTTTGATAAAGGACAATCAGACCGATAAGGACGGCACCCTCATATACCTCTACGCCAACAACAAGGACGAGCAATACAGCTACATAGAAGCCGCCAAGAACAAGGGCTACAACGTGCTCCTGATGGACGGTCAGCTGGACATTGCCGTGGTCAGCATGCTGGAACAGAAGTTTGAGAAGGTTCGCTTCACCCGTGTGGATAGCGACACACTGGACAACCTGATTGCCAAGGAGGACAAGAAAGACGATGAGGTGCAAGCCCACGACCGCGAAGTGCTCTCCACGATGTTCAAGAGCCAGCTCCCCAAGACGGACAAGACGGAATTCTACGTCATGGCTCAGTCCTTGGGCGAAAACGCCCTGCCGGTGATGATTACCCAAAGCGAGTACATGCGCCGTATGAAGGAGATGGCCAACATCCAGGCAGGCATGAGTTTCTATGGCGACATGCCGAACATGTTCAACCTCGTGCTAAACGCCGACCACAAATTGGTGAAAGGCGTATTGACCGACGAAGAGCAGGCATGTGCTTCGGATGTAGCTCCCGTTCAGCAGGAGATGGACGAAGTGAACACACGCCGCGATGCCCTGAAGAAGAGCCACGAAGGCAAGAAAGACGAAGAAATTCCTACCGCCGAGAAAGACGAGTTGACCGACCTGAACAAGAAATGGGATGAACTGAAGGCAAAGAAAGACGCCGTCTACACGGACTACGCATCGAAGAATCCCGTCATCAAGCAACTCATCGACCTGGCTTTACTGCAGAACGGCATGCTAAAGGGTGAGGCACTGGACAAATTCGTCAAACGGAGCATCGACCTGATAAAATAAGCCCCTTTTAAACTTAACCATCATAAACGGAGAACATCGCGAATGGATTTTTACCCATCGCGATGTTTTTTTGTCCTTTTCCGCATAGAAAAAGGCATTTATTTCCCCAAATACAAGGCCTGTTTCAAAAACTATTCCTATATTTGAGGATAAAAATCATATAAACCTATATGCCGAAACACAATATGAGGAAATTTATTCTGTTCATGGGACTTATTCTTAGCCTGCTCCCAACCAGTCACGCCCAGAAAGTAGGCTTGGTGCTAAGTGGTGGAGGAGCCAAAGGCATGACGCATATAGGCATTATCCGCGCCCTGGAAGAGAACAATATCCCCATAGACTACATAGCGGGAACTTCAATGGGAGCCATCATCGGATCCTTGTATGCCATGGGTTATTCGCCCGATGATATGGAGAAACTCATCGGGTCGGACGAATTCAAACGCTGGTATACCGGCAGCATAGAGTCCCGATACCAATATTTCTTCAAGAAGAACCGCCCTACGCCGGAGCTTCTGAACCTGCGTTTCTCCATAGCCGACTCCCTACACGCCAAACCTAAACTGGATATCCCTACCAACTTGGTGAACCCTGTCCAGATGAATGTAGTATTTCTGGAACTCTTCGCACGGGCTACGGCCGCATGTGGAAACGATTTCGACCGTTTGTTCGTACCCTTCCGGTGTGTGGCCTCGGACGTGTACAACAAGCGTCCCCTCATCATGCGTAAGGGAGACTTAGGCGATGCGGTACGCGCTTCCATGAGCTTCCCTTTCGTATTCAAGCCTATTGAGATAGACAGTGTTCTGGCCTATGACGGAGGCATTTACAACAACTTCCCCACGGACATCATGATGAAGGATTTCCACCCGGACATCATCATCGGAAGTGTCGTGGCAGGCAATCCCGGCATACCGAAGGAAAATAACCTGATGAGCCAATTGGAAAACATGATTATGCAAAAGACGGACTACACCATCCCCGACTCCGTGGGTATCCTCATGACCTTTAAATACAACGATATCAACCTGCTCGACTTCGACCGCCTGAAGGAATTGCACGACATCGGCTATAACCGCACCATGAGCCTGATGGATTCCATCAAGAGCCGCATCTCCCGGCGCGAGAGTGCCGAAGAAGTGCGCCTGAAACGCATGGTCTACCGCACCACGCTTCCCCAACTGCGCTTCAAGGACATCTACATCACCGGTGCCAACGAGCAGCAACAAGCCTACATCAAGAAAGAATTTCATGGCGATAGCGAAGAAATATTTACTTACGAGGACCTGAAGCGGGGCTATTTCCGCCTCTTGGCCGACAATATGATAGAAGAAATCATCCCTCATGCCGTCTATGACCCAGCCACAGACCTTTACGAACTCCATCTGCAAGTGAAAATGGGAAGGAATTTCTATGTAAAGATAGGCGGAAGCGTGTCCACTACCAGCTCCAATCAAATCTACCTTGGTTTGGGCTACCGAAACTTGAACTATTACCCCAAGGAAATCTATCTGGACGGACAAATCGGTAAAATATATAACAACTTCCAATTTATGGGACGCATCGACATGCCCACACGCATCCCCACGGCCATTCGTCTGATAGGCTCGGTAAGCACCTTCGATTATTTTAAGAAAGACAAGCTTTTCTCCCGCAATAACCGGCCTTCGTTCAACTCCAAGGACGAACGTTTCGTGAAACTTATGGTATCTTTGCCATTCCTGTCCAACAAGCGTGCCGAGTTTAGTTTCGGATACGGAAAGCTCACCGACAACTATTATCAGTCCAGCGTCATCGATTTCGAGAATGACCGCTCCGACCAAAGCGTCTACAAACTGATTGGAGGCAGTATAGGCTTCTATGGAAGCACCATCAACGCACGCCAATATCCCACAGGAGGATATAACGAGAAACTCGTGGCACAAGTATTCACGGGACACGAATGGTTCACCCCCGGCAAACCGCAGGAAGCAGCCTCGCTCAAACGCAAACATTCGTGGCTGCAAATATCCTATATGAAGGAAGCATACCATCCGCTGAGCCCTCATTTTACGCTGGGATGGCTGGCCGAAGCCTTGTATTCGTCCAAGAATTTCTCGTCCAACTATGCGGCCACTATGATGCAAGCCGGCGAGTTCTCTCCTACTCCACATAGCCAAATCATGTACAACGAGGCTTTTCGGGCCAATCAATACATGGCGGCGGGCATCAAACCGATATTCGTGCTGAACGACATGTTTCACCTGCGCACGGAGTTCTACGGCTTCATGCCCATCTTCCCCATCAAGCGCAATGCGGACAACGAGGCCTATTACGGCAAAGCTTTCTCCGAGTTTCAGTATATGGGTGAGTTGTCCGTTGTATGCCAACTTCCCTTCGGCACCATAGCGGCTTACCTCAATCATTACAGTTCGCCCAAAAAAGAATGGAACGTAGGGCTTACCTTAGGCTGGCAACTCTTCAACTACCGGTTCATCGAATAGAGCGTATTTCTTACCACTCTATAAACTTCCCGCGTTCCCTGCGTTTCTGCAATTCTTCAGCCAGGAAGCGACGGCGGTCTTTGGCTATATAGCGGCGGGCCACAATGTTTGGCAAAGCCACGCCCAACGCGATGCATAGGATGATGAGAGACGCATTAATGCCGTTGTACACCACGGCCGTCACTTCGCCCACTACCCCCGTCATGTTGATAAGCCCGAAGAGCGAGCGATACATCAATACACCGGGAATCATCGGTATGACGGAAGGAATGGTCAGCACATGGTTGGGCACATGAAACCAATGCACCGCCTTCACCGCTACCAGGCTTACCACCAGCGCGCCCATAAAGGAACCTACCACCGGACCGAAACCCATCTCGAAGTTCACAAAGTTACGCGTACACACGGCCAGCATTCCCCCAATGGCCACCACCCACAACAGGCGTCGCTGGATATTGAATATCATGGAGAAACCCATGGCCGAGATGGCGGCCGCAAAAGCGTATGCCCAATACGTGTCGTGAGGCACGATGCTCAGCTCGCTGAACTTGCGGTCTATCACCACGTCTTCCATCATCAGCAGGCGCATAGCCAGCACGATGCCAAATGCCATGGCTCCTACGATCAGTGCCGTATTCACCGCCCTGACAATACCTACCGAGATGTAATTGTCTATCATGTCGTCTACGCAATTGATGAGCGGCACACCGGGCACAATAAACAAAGCGCAAGCCAATAAAGGATGATAAGGCGTGGATGACAAGCCTGTAAACGTTGTAGCATAAGCCAGACACGTGGCCACAAAAGCCGCAATGGCCATGCTCATATAATGATTGATGCCGAACGCATTGCTGTAGGCGCGCATCTTAAATCCCACAAAGGCGCAAATGGAAGCGAACAGAAAAGCCAGCCAGTCGCCCCCGAACAGCTTGCAGAAACCACCGCAGGCAAAGGCGGCCCCGATGGCTATCAAGTGAGGCGCATAGTTACGTTTCTTCGTCCGGATGCGTTCCAGTTCTTCCTCATATTGGTCCAAGGAATAATCTTCTTCAATGGCCCTCCAGGAAAGTTTGCTTATCTCCGACAGGGCCGTCATATTGATGCCGTGATTCTCGCACTTCTGAAACTTGGAGAACGAATGCCGCCCGTCGCTCACATTCACCAGCAGCATGGTGTAACTCACGTCTATATGCAGCTTCTCTTCGGGCAATCCCAAGTAAGCCGCCACGCGGTTCATGTTACGCACAACGCGGTTGGTATCCGCCGCACTTTCTACCAATAGTTTCCCCGTCCGGAGTAGCAGGTCAAGCTTCCGTCTGAGCAAAGCTATTTCCTGGTCAGTTAACGCCTTAGCCATCTTTCCGTATCTGTTTTTATGTTTCGGGGCGCAAAGTTACGATAAAAAACAGAATCTGCAAACGAATAGCGGATGGAGTTGGTTTAGAATACAAGCAGAATAGTTTACAGTTTGTTTTTACGTCCGTCCTACTTAACCAGGACTGCAGTCCTCCTTAGCTAGGACTCGAGTCCTGCCGTGCTAGGACTGCAGTCCTTCTTAACTGGGACTGACGGAGGACTGTAGCCCGATGAAAGAGTTAAAAGGTTGTATTGAAAGAAGTATTTATATTTAGCTCGTTATCAGCCTGTTGTGAGTATCCAGGTAAGGAAGGCACTGAGTTTTTTCTTATCGAAAGAGGGAAATGTGCCGTATATCAAAAATATCACACAAAGCAGCATTCCCCTCTTTATCGTTTCACTCCTTATACCAATCGGCATTTTCCGCACCCTTGCTTTCACTCCAATTGATATATTGCGGATACAATTCGCTGATAGGCACACTCTCATTTTCAGGCACAAGCAAATTACTTAAATCATCCTCGGTGGCGCCTGCCAGGAAGAAGGCAAACGGATAATTGGTGTTGTTCACATAATAAAGGCCGCTGCCGGGATTCGAGCTGTCATCGCCCGTGCCGAAATAAGAATCGTCCATCTTGGAAGTAGGAGCCTCACGGGCTATGTGCACTTCCCAACGGCCGTCTCCCGCACCCGGCTTGTAAATGAACACTTGAGCCTTACGCACTTTGCTTTCTTCAAGTTTGAATGGTTTCTCATAATTCAGCGTTACCCGATATTCGGCGCCCATGTTTGTCTTTACATTGTCCGTCAAGAGGAATGTATGGGTTTCCTCCTCGTAGGTGAAATTCGCTTCCGTGAAGTCTTCCGCTTCCGGCAGTTTTATCTCATACTTCATACCTCTTGTGACAGGGAATCCTTCGGGCAAGGTAAATGCCAGGCCGTTGTTGTTACCTGCATAGTTGGAGAAGGTCTTGAACGTGAATGTCTCGGCATGAACCTCTTCATAAATATCGTACAACTTTCCGTAATGATAACGAACCAGGACATCGTTCATGTCGTAGTCGCCATTGTCGGGCCAAAGGTCTTCAAAGGCATAGATTCCTTGCAATTCGTTCGTAGTGGTTACTATTTCATCCGGGTCTACATCGGGAACATCGGACACGGCGTCTACCGGATTGGTTTTCATGGCAATAACAACGTCGCTGAAGTTTTCGTCGTCATGATAATCCTCAAAAGAAATGATTGTCACACCCTCCTCCGTATTTTTATAAGCCGCCGTACGCGGTTCACCGTATGGGCTTCCATTCCCATTTACACTTAGACCTTTCGATGTCGCTGTACGATCCAAGTTATTTCCTTTAAAACCTGCTACTCGTTCGGACCATGCGTTGTTTGCCAACACAAAGCCTATCCGATACCCTGCCGGGAAAACAGAAGTTGCTCCTTCTTGACTTCCCTCTGCAATATTCGGATAATACATCAGTTGGACAGTAGTGCCACGTTCTATTCCCCTTGTTGCTTTGGCACTATTAAGGTTATTTGTCCATTTGCCATCCTGCGTGTTCGGGAAAAGCAAGATGACGTGCGCTTCGTTCAGATTCTCAGGCACCCCCTCTGTTTCGCGATAGTAATAATAGCCCAACGAGCAATTCCAGCATGTATTCTGGCCCAAGAAAGCTACCGCAATTTCTGCTTGTTCATTCAGATACAGGTCTTGATAACTACGATAACGTTCCGGACAATCATGGTTTACATTAATCACCATAGAATGAGCTGTATACAAATCGCCCATATTATCAATAGACAACTCGCCGCCCGCATACTCATAATTTACATATCCTTCACGGGTGTACGTGCCAAGCCAAGTTTTCCAGCGCGTATCTCGGTAGTTCTGTTGGTTTTGGCCTTCCACCATGTAGCACACGCCGTTTCCTCCCGTACGGCGGTCATCTCCGTTGGCTCTTGTCTCAGGTTCATCATCAGTAGCCACAACGGTGCCGTTCACCACGTCCGCCTCAATCAGCGTCCGGGCATAGAATGCAGGGGTATAAATATAGGCTTTCTTCATATAGGCGGGCAAATCCACTTTGCCACGAAACACGCCGTCCTCGCCGGTGTAGGCAGCATACAGAGGCTCTATGTCGGTGCGCTTACGGTAGCTATGCTCCGTCCACTCCACGGGATTCTCGTCATACACCTCAAAATATACAGCGGCTTCCACTCCCATGTTGCGGTAGCCCACCTCCAGATTGATGTCCGAAGCCACGGTAGAGAAATCGAAATCGTTGTATTCCGTATTCCCCGGTTCCTCTTGCGGATCTTTATACACATCTTCCACACAACTGCATAGCGCAAATGCAGCCACAAAAATCCATAAAGTTCTCATAGTTTGTTTTGTTTAAAATATTCCTTGTTCGCTTTACCGCTGCAAAGATACGCATTTTTTTCCACATAAGCAGCCAATCGTCATTTGTTTAAGCAACTAATTATAAGTAATTGATCATATTTAGGTTATACTACAAATGGGAATTTAGCGGGGCGGAGCCCCGCAATGTGTCAATGTGCTGATGTGCCAATGTGCTAATGCCCTGCGGCATGAGAACACGCCAGCGCAAACACAGCGCAGCCCAATTAGCACATTGGCACATTAGCATATTAGCACATTAAATTATCATTTTCAATAAAAAACCGCGCAGACGCTTCTGCGCGGCTAAACAAAACAAACAATTTTTATTCCTAAGAGTTTTTCTTAGGGCTTTTATAAAAGAACGACCGTCTCCCGACGACCAGAGGCCGGCCTGCACGAGGTCCGCCCAATATTTTTATGTTATCTATCCTAACCATTCTCATCTTTTTCCGATGGCCGGAACAGAAGTATTCCGGGTGCCGGAATAGAAGCATTCCGCCTGTCGGAATTGTTACACCTGCCGTAACAGGGGCATTACGGATTATTTTCATTCACGAGTTCCCATATGAGTGCTACATTATTATCGGTTGTAATGATTGGGCGCGTGATTGAAAAGGGGAATTCTTGAAGGCTATGGTCTTCTAATTCATCGTTAATATGTCCAAGTCCCCATAAACCGCAGCCAAAGAAATAATTGATAACGGTGATGATATCTTCATCGCTATCTACTGCATCCATTTTGGTGAAGTCGTCCCAACCATTAACGTCTTTCATTGCTTCTGTGAGGTCATAAAAATCTTCACCACTTGTGGTGGATATATTTTCTTCAAGGGTGACAGATTTAACTGGGTCGCAAATCAGACCGCAATGTGTATTAATACTTTGGTTCGTGTTGAACGATGTTCCCGAGATGGTCGTTGTGTTGTTTAATGTTATGCTGGAGAAACTGTTTAGGGCCGTTCCTTGGAAACCGAAGAAACGGATACTGTGTTCATCGGTTATTTGCCCTAACGCAGTATTGGAGAGTGCCGAATCGTGATGTCCAGTTAAATCAAATCCTATAGCATTGGCTCGTTGGCTGGCATCGTAATTGATTTGTGCACTTGTTATATTGGCCCAATCTATTACACGCGGGGTATACAATTCTTCAATGTCTTCTACATAAGCTTGTACAAATTTGTCCTTTATGTAGTCGTAAATGGCTTTTTTATTGTTACTTAATAATTCTGTAAGCTTTTCAACAGCTTTATCGTTTTTTTCAAAGATTTTCATATTGCCAGATGTGTGGCTGAGATTATATCCCACGCACTTTGTGATATATGTGATGAACGCATTTATTTTTTGGTCCACTTCTTCTTTAATGTGCCCATACCACTCTCCATCTTCTGCATAAACGCTATTGGCAATCGCGTCATACAGCGTTGTCGGCGTCTCCACTCTCTTTATATCCGTCCTCGTCACAATCCGTTGCAGCAGTACATCGTTACGCTTCATGGGACCATTCAATGGGGCGGTGCTGAGCTGGTGCAACGTGTCTTCCCACAGGCAATAATAGTTGTCTTCATGGAACGGAACGTTGGGCAGCAGGATGCGGGCGTTCTGGTAGAGGGTGTCGCCCGTCACTACGGCAGGATGGGGATTGGTATCGCCGTACGTACCGTAGTTGAAGAGCGTGGAATCTACGTTGGCAATGAAGAGGGTGCGGTACTTCACGTCATACTGCAGGGTGTCTTGCAGGGCCTGGCGTTGCTCCCACGTCATGTCTTCGCGCGTCAGGGGGAACGACTGGTTGGGATTGATGCGGATGCGGCGGTGCTTCACCAACTCTCCGCCCTCTGCATAATAGACGTAGTAGTCCAGCGTCTGTACTTTCAGTGGATTGTCGGCACGGGTCGATGCGCCGCCATCCACGCTGTAGTCCACGAAGAATGTGCCTTTGCCCGTGTTGGCGGCGGGGGTGTTCTCTCCGGGGGCAACGGGCGCAATTTCCTGCAAGGTGTCGTTGGTGCAGGCGGCGAGGCTCAGCAGGCCTGCCAGTAGGGGGTATAAGTATGTCTTCATATCGTTGTTGTTTTAAATGATAATTTGTTCCTGCCATCCGTCCCACGCGTCATCATCCACATCTATCTGTGTCTCCTCATATCCGGCATATTGTACGGTGAATTGGCCGTCGGCTACGCCGTTGAACGTCAGCCATGTCCGTGTGTTCGGCTTGATGACCGGCTGTCCCGTGGCGCCTTGCAGGGGATAGGTGAAGGTTCCGTTAGGCGTTGTCACCGTCACGCTGCCGCTCAGGGTGGCGGGCAGCAGGTTGATGTAGATGACGTGGTGTTTCTTTTCGACATCAACTTTGTTGCCTTCTTCATTCCTTATGATTTCGTTCGGCTGCGGCTGTGTCTGCCACGACATGGAGTTGTAGTTGTCCGCGGTCTTTATCTCATCCACATCGTTGTCCGTGATGTAGAGGCGGGTGGGGAGGTCGTTCACGGTGACGGTGACGGTCACTTTGCCCTGCGTGAAACCGTCGCAGTCAAACTGATCCTCCAGCACGCCCATGTTGATGACGAGCTGGCCGTTCAGGCGGTTCATCTCGACGCTCTCGCTGACCGTCTTTCCGCTCTCTGTCCAGCGGTTGATGACCTTGCGGAAGATGTCGCCGTCGGGGGTGGAGTGTATTGGTATATTGGACGTATTGTTTTCCTCTTTCGGGTTCTCCATCATGTAGCTGCCTACTCCTTGGAGGAACACGGGCTTGTAGTCTATCATCTGGTCGTTCAGGTCGCACGAGCCTTTACCGGGAGTGGTCTCGGTGAAGATGTCGGTGTGGGTGCCTTCGATGCGAGGCACGCTGACGAAGGCGAATTTGTACCACTGGGGTTTCAGTCCGGTGACGGTTACTTCTCCGTCCTCGAAGTCCACGATGCGGTTGACGTGCAGGTGTGTGGGGTCTTCGGTGAAGTGTTCGGGCTTGCGCTCACCGATGTAGAGGCGCGCCAGGCGGTCGGGGTCTATCTCGCCGCGGGTGTCGATGCGGAAGGTGGCGGCGGTCTCCTCCGGCTGTTCCATGGGCGTGTTGTCGCCCGTGCAGCCTGCGAGGCACAGGAGACCCGCCAATAAAGGATATAAGTATGTTTTCATATATGTTGTTGTTAATGATAATTTATCTTTTAAATGAAGAATGATGAATTAAGAATGAAGAATTACCATGCGGCGTGATTGTGTACACGGACAGCGCAGCCTAATTCTTAATTCTTCATTTAAAGCGCGCTTGCGCGCGCTAAATTCCCATTCCTCTCTTCATTTTATTTCGGCATAATGTCAGTTTCATCCTCCCATGGGTCGTCACTCTCGCTTACGTTCCCCGTAAAGCCGGAGTCGGCGTTGCCTGTCCAGGCCCCTTTGCGGCGGCAGCAGATGACGTTGTACTGGCGGTCACGCATGGCGAAAGCCTTCTCGCCCTCGTCGCCCATCTTCACGTAGAAGGCACGGCCGGGCACTTCGGCGGTGTAGCCGGCCAGGTAAGGCGTGGAGGAGTGAAAGCGGTCTTCGCTGTTCTGGAAGAAAACTGTCTTGTTTTCCAACACACGATACAGTTCCGCCAGCTCGTCTAATGCCGGCACGTACCACACAATCTCGTCGTAGTCGATGTACCCGTTGCCGTTGCGGTCGCGGTTCTTGCTGAGGACGTACTTTATCAGGTGGTCGTCGGGGATGCGGCTTACCACGAACGCAGTGTCTTTGGAGCGGGAATAGGTGTCTTCCACCGTGTAGTAACCGTTGTAGGCACCCCAGTAGATGCCTTCGTCCGGATCCTGACTATTGATGTCTCTTCCCACCTTGATGGCCTCCTGGTACAGCTTGCGCGTATTGGACAGCCCGTCCCATCGGTCGTTTATCATGCTGGTCATGACGGGGTTGGCGCCATACATCAGGAAGCCCCACGTGATGTTCTTCTGCTCCAGCTCGTATTCCACGAAGTATTCGTTGTAGAAGTCCACTCGTCCCAACAGGTCGTAGACGGGCATCTTGACTACTTGGGCGGGGCGCTGGCGGACTTCGATGCGGTCTTCGCTGTCATTGGTCAGGTCGCGCAGGATGATGGTGCCCGTGCGCCACGCTTCCGGATTCGTGGTGTTGTTCAGGGCCTCGTTGGCGGCGGGGTTCTCGGGCACGAACTCATCGGTATGCACGTAGAAGTATTGTGCCAAGGGGACGGTCCCGTCACCCTCGAAGCGGGTAGCGGCTATCAGGTTGTCGGCTATCGGCTTGCCATCTGCGTCCGTATAGGTTTTGCCTGGAATACGCGGGCGGTATTGCGGCGAGAAGGAAATCTCCAGCCAGGGGTGCTCGTCGGGGTCTTCCACGTAGAGTTCCCACTTGCCGTTGGCGGTGTAGCCTAAGCAACGGCCTGCATTGAAGTGGGCGTCCAGCGGGTCGTTGAACGCTTCGGTAATCTGCGCGCTGTTCAGGTTGACGGCGGTTACGCGGGTGTCGGCTGTGGTGCAGGTCTTGATGGTGACTTGGTACGTGTGGTGGCAGTTGCGGAACACGTTGAAGTCGCCGTAGTTGTTCTTGCCCAGGTAGATTTTGTAGGAGGCCTGCATGGTGGTCCCGCTGCCGAACTTGTACACGCCTTCTATCTCGATGTACGTAGCATATTCAAACTGCTTTGCCATTTCTCCTTTCAGGTACTGCCAGTCGTCCTTGGCCGGGTAGGTCGTGGTGAATGAACTCTCATCGGTCACGGCTCCCCGGCGGTTCTCGAACATGTAGAACCGGGCGGTGGCTCCTTCCGGTGTGTCGATGTCGCCCGTGGTTTGCAGCAGGTAGGTGTCGTTGTAAGACTTTTCCGCGTCTGTATAGGCGGCATCCTGACAACCGGAGATGTCCTCGCTTTCGTTGTCATCGGGGTTGACATAGGTATCGTTGCCTTCTTTGTCTTTGCCCACGTCCTCTATTCCATGATTTACATTGCTGCTTGTCCGCTCCAGCAGATAGCTGCGCATGGGGAGGTTGTGGACGGTGACACGGCTCAGCATAAACTGGTCGTCCTGTGCTTCCGGGTCGAACAGCAGGGTGAAGTCTATCTTGGCGGCGATACGCTTCACTGTGATGTCCTTGGGGATTTTGTTTTTAATATCATCTTGCGAGATGGTCTCCTTGCCGTGCATCACCATGGAGCCGTTGAAAGCGCCATCGGCTTCCGTGATTTCAATGATGATGTCGTTCAATTCCTGCTCGTTGGTAACGGTGGCCGGCATGTCGGTGTAGTTGCACACGGCGTGCAGGGTGAGCATACCCTTGTCTTGCGGCAGGATAAGGCTCACTTCGCTGTCGGGGTGCTCCAGGTCCTGTTCGTAGCCGGTCACGTAGTTACCATCTGCATCGAAGGCATAGATGGCCACGTGCTCAATGCGGGTGTCGGCCTCGGCGTCCGTGTCACCTTCTTCGGCACGGGTCTCTATCAGGTTCATGCCTTCGGGCACCAAATGGATGCGCACGGCTCCGTCACCCTCCATGCCGGGGTCGAAAGGCATCTCCAGTTCCTGCGTGCAGCTTGCCAGCAGGAATGCACAGGCGGATAGAATATAACTTATATATCTCATGGCTTTGTTTGTTTATCTTTTGTCTTTATCTAAGAACTTGCGGAAAGGACGGGCGGCTAATTGAACATTTCTGGCCGTTTTTTCCCGATAGCTGACGATGGTGATATTGGTGCTTTCGCTGTTGTTGGGACGGCTGGTATTTACGCTTGCATAACCTTGTACAGGAGTCGATGTCCAGTAGGAGAGGGTCCATCCCAAGTTGGCTATATCTCCGAAAGTTGCTCCGGACTCATCCACATCTTTCTTTTGGTAATATTTGCAGAAATCCGTCATCTCCAGTATGGCAGGCAAGAACCATTTATGTCCTTCCGTGTCTCCCGGTAGGACTGTTATACTATCATCTTGGGTAACGTAGTACATGATGTCCTTCTTTACTTTTCCCATGAGGGAGGTGTCGAACCTCGCTTCGTCATTCTCTTCGGCGTCATCGGTGTTTCTTTCTCCTTCCCAAGGAATATCATCCAAGTATTCTACCGTAACATCACCGAAGATGTGCCAAATGGTTTCATAATGTCCGGTATATCCGTAGACGTTCAGTGTCTTTCCCAAGTCCGCTTCGTTTTCAGATTGTGACGCTTCGCACACGGCTTCTCCCGTCATTTTGTCGAAATAGCAGCCATAGTCCAAGCGGGCTACGCCTCTCCAGTAGTCTCCTTGTTCTTTTCCGGTGTAGATGGACAGGGTGTTATACTGCCGTATCTTCATGCGGTAGGGGGTGGAATAGCCATCGGTTTCTACCACAATATAAGCCGTGCGGTAATCGTTCTTGGCCATTTCAATATCTTCTGGGGTATATCGATAGTTTCCTGGGGTTTCTTTTAAGAGGTTTGAGCGGCATACGGCGAAGTCGTTCAGTACAAGGTCTACCTTTGTCTCTAGGCTACCGGCACTGAACGTAAGTTTGTTGGTGTATCCTATAATACCACCTTCCGCATTCTTGGACACGATGTGTATCCAGTCTTTTTCGTCCTTGTTCAGCCCCTGATTGGGTTCGTTCTCTCCGTCACCGTATACGATATACATATTCCAGTTCCTACCGGCGGCATTTTCTCCCGTTGGCGGATACACCGTGACGGTAATCGTTGTGCCCGGCGCATCGAAGATGTAGTTTTCCGGATTGTAGTCGCCTACTACCCGGGCTGGCGCCGTGACGGTGGGGAACACATTGGGAATGTAGTGGTCGCACCAATCTTCCACGGATATGGTCAGGATATTCCCGCTCAAATCCGCCGGCTTGTCTCCGTCTGTGGAGCCATCGGACAGTTTCTTGCCGATGCTGTAGAGCTTGTTCTCTTCGAGGGAGAAGGTAGATGCTCCGTCCGGGTTTTGGATGGTGTAGGTCTTTACTACTTCATTATCGTGTTCATTGTTTATGTCTGTATAGCTACCTATCAGCTCCAGCTTCAAGGTTTGACCTTCTGTGATGTAGATAGGCAGCAGGTAGGCACCGTAGAGTAGGGTGTTGGGCAAGATGTTATCTTCCTGTGTTTCTTTCACGAAGTAACGTCCGTCCTCATCGGGCGTGAAGCCGATTTCGGCCAAATTGTAGCTGAACAGAATCTTATTCTCCTCAGTGTCATTCATAGGTTCTTGACCGTAAACGGGATTTTCGTCCGTAGCGATGGGCCACATGGGCATCTGCGTGTTCTGCGGTTGAGCCAATACCAGACGGATGCCGGTTACATTGGCTTTTTCTCCCTCTGCTCCGTTAAAGTCCACTTTGCAGGGAATATTCCTCAGATACGCCAGCACCCCCGCCACTTTGCGAGTCAGCGTAACGCCTACCTCTACCACGTCATCTTCCACGTCTACGGTTTGCGTAGTCTGTCCGGCGAAGATTTGGGCGGTGGCCATGTCGGACTTGACTTTACCCTGGGCCAGCTTGGCGAGGCATTCGCCCAAAGAGCCTGTGTACTTGTCTGTCAGGCCGTAGACTTCACCGGCCTCGTCGTCCACACCCACAGCCAGGAAGGTGTAGGTGCCGGGGTTAAGGTCTGTGCTGATCCAGTGCTGTTGCGAGATGTCGCCTTTCCAGTCCACGTCTTCGGAGAGGATGCAAGTGGCATCACTATCTTTTCCTTGGAACACATAGAGGTAGACGTATTTCACGTCCTTGTAGTCCACTTCGCTGCTCTGTAGCGTGCTGCGGGTGTCGGTCCCGTCGTTGAAGGAGAGGAGGATGCCTCGTCCGTCGGGATTCTCGTCGCAGGTGCTGCATTTAGGCTCGTCCTTGATGCAGGAGGCGGCGAGCAGGGCCGTCATGGCCAGTAGGGTTAATGTCTTTATCTTCATATCTTTAAATGATAATTTATCGGGTTGTTTTTAGGCACGGATTACACGGATTAGACAGATTTCCTTAAACGAATGGTGTCTGTCATGTCGAGCTTGTCGAGACATCTCATGTTATACTGAGTATGTGCTACGTGAGACCCCTCGACTACGCTCGGGGTGACAAGGCAAGCCTTTAAAAGAATCCATGTAATCCGTGTAATCCGTGCCTAAAAATAAATTCCCCTTTTCATTCCTTAATATCCAAATCTACTTCTTCGCGCCACATGGGGTCGATGGTGATAACGATGTCCTGTCCGGCGCCTTCCAGGTCGATGGGACCATCGCCGTCCTCATCTGCGGGGCGACCCAAGGCATAGAAATGGTTCGCCACGATGGGGAAGCGGAAGGCGCTCTCGGTGTCGATGATGCCCGTGCCGCCGCCTGTTTCGCCTTGGTCCAGTTCATCGCCTTCGGGCAGCTTGGCGCGCCAGAACTTTAGGATGGTGCCATCGACATCTACCGCTTCGATGCACAGGGTATAAAAACTGGCGTCGGCAGGAGCAGCGGCGGGCAGTACATAGGATCCGCCGGATACTACTTTCGTTGCGCCGAAGTCATCTGTACCTAAAGGTATGCTGACCAGCACTTTGCCGTCCTCGTCTGTTGTCGGACTGTCAATAAAGTCTCGGAAGGTGGGCGACTGCTCTCGTTCCACCAAGGGCATCTTCGTGTTCTGCTCTGTGTAGAGGGAGATATGCAGGTTGGTTACATGTTTTCCGTCTATATTGCTCGGCACGTTCTTGAAGTAGCCCATGACGCCTGCCACGCGGCGGAACAGCTCTATCCGGGTGTCGTATTGGTTGGTCTTGTACTCCACGGTGCCCACGTAGATTTCGGAGGCACGGATGCCGTCGCAGGTCTGTCCGGAGGCCAGGGAGGCAATGGCTTCGCCCAAGGAGGTTCCCGTCTGTAGGGCGTCAGGGAAGCCGTATACGGTTTCGGCTCCGTCGCTCAGTCCCACGCCCATGAGGGTGTAGGTGGTGTTGGGTTGGAAGCCTTCGTATTGCAGCTTGTAGCGCATCTGGGCGGTATGGATGGGTAGGGAGTCTTGGAGTTCCATAAAATGCTCTTCCCACGGCACTTCTTCCCAAGATACACACTCCGCCCCGTTGCCGCTTCCTTCGAAAATGTAGAGGTAGACGGTCTGGGCATGTTGGGTGCCGATGATGGTGCCATCTTCGCCCAGTTCGGGATAGGTGATGTTGGCGGTGCTGCCATCAGCGGTCTTGGCCTCGTTGCTTAGGTTGAGCACGATAGAGGGCCGCTCATCGGCGGGGATGCCGTGAGGGGCTTCGTTGTCGGTGCAGCCCGTCAGCAGGGCGAGGCAGGTCAGTGGATATATCAGTTTCTTCTTCATATTTAAATAATAATTTAGCGCGCGCAAGCGCGCTTTAATGAAGAATTAAGAATGATGAATGAAGAATTTAGGCTGCGCTGTCAGTGCGCACAATCACGCCGCATGGTCATTCTTCATTCTTAATTCATCATTCTTCATTTAATAGCTAAATTCCCATTTCTCTTTACAATATCATTACTTCCTTTCATTCTTTCGTCAGATACAGGCGGTTCGTGGTGGTGCCCGTGGTACCGAGGTCGATGTATGTATAGCCATCGGTCAAGGGGTAACGGCGTCCCGTCTGTCGGTCTACCAGCGTCCAGCCCGTCCAGTCATCGCCCGCCCGGTGGGAGAGGGTGAGGGTGACGCGGCCCCGGCGTTTCATCCGCAAGCCTACGGGGATGTCCGTGTCGCTGCGGCGTTGCTGTATGTCCAATGCTTTGCCGTCGGCTACGGTGAACACGGCCACTGTCGGCTCTGCCTGGGTGTCGATAAGCAGGCGGCTGTCCTCACCCGTGCGGTAAGCGTCGTCGGCCGAGGGGCTGAGGCGTACGAGGCACGATGTGTTGCGGCTGTCGCAGGTGGCGATCAGGCGCAGGGTGTTGCGGTTGTCGTTGTCTGTCAGGCCGCGGGTCTCGGCACGGGTCTGTACCGCCGGGGCGTTCATCACCTGGTAGCCCGGCTTGGCCTCCTGCATCGCGGCGTTGAAGGTCACACCCAGTTCCTTGCTTGCTGCCTTAGTCGTGACGTAGAACGACTGCATCGGTTCGATGTGGGTGTAGCCCGTCTCGGTGGCCTCTTCGTTCGTGATGGTGACGATGCTGTTGCCGTCGTATAGTTTCACTGCGGTGATATTCGGGTTCGTTTTCAGGAACTGCCGGATGTTGATGTGCGCCATGAAAGGATTGCCCACTACGAAGGTCTCGCCCGCTTCCAGGTTGGTGGCGGTGACGGTGAAGCTGTCGCCGCTTGTCCAGTTGTCTGTCCAGAAGCGGCCCACGTTCTGCGTGTTGCGTGCCACGCCTTCGGTCTGTCCCGTGCTGTTGCCCGCACCGTCAAAGTAGGTGTACTCGCGGTGCTCCTTGGGGAAACGGAAGGTGGCAGCCCCGGTGATGCTGGCGGAGAAGCCCATGCCCTTGTCGTAGGCTTCGGCCACGGCGTTGAAGGGTGCCGTCCAGTCCGTCTGGCTGACGATGACCTCACTGGCCAGCGTGCCGTCGCTGATGATTTTGCCCGGCACTTCCCGTGCCCAGAAACGTTGGTAGACGCGGGGCGTGAAGCGGCTCTCCGGGGCGGTTATGGAGGTGAGGGCAGTGAAATAGTCCTTTGCGCTATTGCCAAAATTCCAGCTTTCGGGTACGAACATGTCGCCCGTCACCATATCCTTCAGCGGGGCGGACAGCATGTAGTACGTGTTAGGCTGCATTGAGAGTTCCACCCAGGCGTAGTCATAGTTGGTGAAGTACTGCGTGTTCACTATCTCGCCGCCGGCGCTGATGTGCAGGTTGGCGCAGTAGTTGTCCGCGTCCGCCTTCAGTACGGGGTAGTCCGTGCAGTTACCGGGGATGATGACGTTGGTGCAGGTCCAGGGGGCGCCTTCGGTCCAGTTGTTCCAGTTGTTCCAATCGGTGTTGGCGGGGGACTGCTTCCAGGTGGTTTGCAGGGGGTGGAGAACGGCATGAGCGTTAGTCCACATGCTGACACCATTTCTCAGCAAGGCAATGCGATAGTCGCCTGGTTCCATATCTGTCAAGGTGAAACCATGGTTTTCGTCCAGCGTCAGATATTTCGTTATAACTTCACCGGTAGCGTCATTCGTACATATCAAAGTAAATTCTTGTCCTATATAAGGCGTGAGGTCTACATTTTCATTCACAGTAATATTCATGCGGATGTTTGTGCTGCACGCATGTTCCGTTTCGGCCTCGAATCCTTCAATTAGAAAAGGAGGAGTCTCCGGTGTTTGGTTTTCATCGTCTTCTGCACAGTCGGGGATTCCGTCGTTGTCGCTGTCGCGGCGCACGTAGACACCATCGATGTAGATAAAGTTCAGTACATCCGCTACGCCTGCAAACGTAATACGAAGCTCGTTGAACTCCCAATTCGGTGTTACTTCTATATATTTCCGTCCGCTATATCCTATTAAGCTAACGTCCGCCAGTCCGCCTTCGCTTGTTTCACCGCTATTTCCTACAGAAACTCCATCCATAAAGGCTTCCAACTTGATTTCTTCCAGCACTTCCACGCCAGCCACATAGTCGGGATCAGTGACGATGAAGCCTGCTTGCGTGCCTCCCGGCATCGTGGGGAATTTCACGGCTACGGTTGTATTGCCCAAAACGGTGGTGCTTGTCAGTGTGGCATAGGTTGTTTTGTCGTCATCAATGATGTTGCTCAGGTCGTTGAGCGTACCGCCTACTTGGGCTGCGCCGCCTATTTGAGTATAGGCGTAGTTGATTTCAGCTCCTTGTCCGGCCGTCAGCAACTCAATACAAGCCTCCGAGGCATCGTAGTTCTCGCAGCCGCTGCCCTCGCTGGCATCCTCGTAGAAAGCGTTGTAGAGGCGGTATTCGTTGCCCAGGCTCAAGTCGGCCACACCTGATATCCATAACTCGATGGCATCAAACTCTTTCTCGGTAACGATGCTCATACGCATCTTGTTGCCCTGGCTGCCGATGAGGTCGGCGGCAACGGTGCTGTTCTCGTCCGCTACGCTTTCATCCACAACTTCTTCGCCCTTGTACAGTTTGATGCGGAAAAAGTTGAGCGCAGAGACGTGCAAGAACTGACCTTGCGTCTGCATGGTGAATCCTACGCGGGTAGGTTGTCCTTCTTTATTGATTGTCTGGCCTTCGCCTAACTCTACCCGGGCAATGCCATAGTTTTGCCCAATGGCAATGGAGCCAATGTTGTTATACACGGCGTAGTCGGTAGCTTCTGGAGTGATGAGGGCTTCTATGTTTTTTACATTGCCGGTGGTTATCAGTGCTCCGCCGCCCTCAGGTACGGAGGCCGTTGCCTCGAACTTCCCGCCTATCAGCTGGTTGCAGTTTTCGCCGCCTGTGGTAGGCGTCTCGCGGGTGATGATGAAGCTGATGTTTTCGGTGTGCGACTCGCCGTTGCCGTCCGTGTAGGTGTAGACGCCGTTCAGACGATAGTCACCGTCCACGGTCATGTCATATATCTTCGTGTTATTTTCGTCCAGCTTAGCTGCACTTCCTGCGGGACCACCGGTGAATGTCCATTCCACTCTGCCTTCAGCAGGTTGGGGCAGGTGGTAGGAGTTGCCGCTGATGGTGACATTGCTCACGGAGAAGTAAGATGAAAGATCGGGCTCGGCGGCTTCGCGAACGTAGAGGTGGTAGATGCGCGTTTCGCCCAGCACTTCGAGGTTGATGCCCGTGAAGACCAGCTGCACCTGTTGGCAGGGACTATTTGTAGTGATGGCGATAGAACTTCGGCCACCTTCCAATACGGAAGCACCCAATAAACCACTGCTTTCGGCGGTAAACTCTTCCACCTTTATGCCATTCGCATCGTAGGTGACGAACTTAATGCCGCTGAGCACGTCGGCACTGAGTACCTTGAACTGGCTCATGTTGAAGCCTATCTCCGTGCCGGCGGGTACTTCTTTGCCCAGGTCTACGCATATCTGGGCAGGGCTGTTGAACAGTGCCTCTATCAAGTCCTCCAGCAGTCCGCTCACCCCGCCGAGGATGTCGCCAATAATACCTCCGGGAAGCACCTGATCGATGAATCCACCGGTTTCTATATAGTTGCCGGTGATGTCAGAATCCATTAGCCTTTCATCAAGATATAGGAAGTATTGGCTCTTTTCTTCATTGATTTTGGCGTTTGGGAACTCCGGACAGCCGGTGTAGACGGGTATTATAGGGTCTTCGCCCACGAAGGCGTAGTAGATTTCCAAGCTTCCGACAACGTTGAGCACATTGCCGTCTATGCCATATGTGCCGATGACCATCTTGTCGAACGGTTTGTCTGTTTTGAAGCTTAGACTTTGTATGTTGTCTGTGTTTAGTGTGCTCAGCAAGTTAAGGTTCAGCAGGCTACCGTCGTTGTTGGCACCAGTAATTTCTTGTTGTTTTTGTTCACCAAGGCAGGTTTTTATCCAGAAGCCACTCAGTACGTCCGCATTTATCAGGCCGGGGTTGTTCATTCGGTAGGTGAAGCCCACGATCTGCCCGCCGGCATAGATGTGGTTGAGGTCGCGCACGGAGATGATTTCGTTGAGTACGACGTCGGCATCCAGTACATTCTGGCCAAAGGTTGCCGTGTTGGTTAGGTCGAGGTCTACCATGTTCTCGATGTTGCTCTCGCCGCTTCCTTCGGTGGATATGACTTCAATGAGGCCGTTGTTGATGTCGTCAATTACCCGTCCTTGCCCCACCAGCGGCACCCGTCGCGTAGCCACCCACTCCCCATTCGTGTTCTGCACCAGCGACGACGTGGCGTTCACGGCGCGGGTGTCGGATGTCGAGGGGGGTGCGGAGGGCAGGGGCATCGACATGAATTCGTCGTCCTGGCAGGCTGTCAGGCACAGGGCGCATAGCGCAAGGCTGGTAAATAGGCGAAAGAGGGTTTTCATTGCTATTCTTTCCTTTGTTTTTAGTGTTATCGGTTCGTTCCTTTACTATTTTCTTTTTCGGTGCCCGCCGGCATCTTGGAACGCGAAACAAGAGGGGGAAAGAATTATCGTTCGTTTTCTAACAGATCGAGGCCCTGGCTGCGGTAGAAGCCGAAGCGGCGGTCGCTCGATATGAGGGTCAGGTGTTCGGTTATGGCGTGGGCGATGATGACGTGGTCCGACGGGTCCTTGTGGCCCTGCGCCTCGTTCAGTGTCAGGTGGGCGTAGGTCAGCATGTGCTCCTTCTTCAGGGGCAGGATGCGGATGTTGAACTCGTCTTCAATGGCGTTCACCATGTCCGTCTCGGTCTTCCAGCGTTTGGTCAGTAAACCTTTGTTGCGGTAGGCGACGATAAGCTCGCGGACGGACTCGATGCTCATGTAGAGCAACGAGTCGTATTCGTAGAGCTTGTTGTATACATCGGGGCACAGATAGTCAGGATCGGTGACCATGAATACAAAGATATTGGTATCTATCAGGTATCTTTCCATGGCACTTATACAAGGAATGCGGGGTCGTTTACTATCAGGCTGCCTTTGTATTTTATCATGGCTTCGCCTGTCTTGCTTACTCTCAACTTGCCTTCCAGTACGAATTTCTCGACTAGTCTTCTGAACTCCTTTTCTTCCAGATTCGGGTCTAAGAGTATGTGCATTTCCGGGTCGTTGTCGGCCTGGCCGTGCAGCATTTTCACTCTGAGGGCGTAACTTCTTCTTTTCTTTTCTTCTGGGTCGTTGGTGGGTAACCATCCATTGTGGGGCTGTCCCGGTGCTAATTCATTATTCGTCATAACTTTGTTCTCCTTTCTTTTTAATAATTACCGTCTTTACCGTTTCACTCCGCAAAGATAGTGAATTTTACGGTTTTTTCGGGCTGTTGCAGGGGTAAATGATAATTTAGCGATTAAATGAAGAATGATGAATTAAGAATGAAGAATTAGAGTAATCAACTCCCCTCCTTCCGGAAGGAGGAGAGTTCCGTTGCCATTCTTCATTCATCATTCTTAATTCTTCATTAAATTAGCGAATCATTGCTTATCAGCGCAGGCACAAAAAATAGGCCTTGTCTCACGACAAAGCCTATCAAAACACAAACACAAAATAAAACACGACAAAACTACTATGCAAATATGCCTTTTCAGGACTTTTTCCTCCACACGTTGTCGGGAGGAGAGCTGAAACGATTTCCCGCATATTCACATACACCGGAAATACAAGCAAATTGCACCACAACAATGGCAAATGCCCCCATTAGGCATTATCTGCCACTTATATATATTCATCTATTTATTGTATACCTCTTTCACGAAGCTTCAGCTGCCAGTTCCATGCAGAACGCAGCGTGTCTTCAATGCTTGTTTCCGCCTTCCAGCCCAACTCGGTATTAGCCAAAGTGGGGTCGGCCCATACTTGCTCGATGTCGCCGGCGCGGCGGGGTCCAATCTGATAGTTCAACTTCACACCGGTAGAAGCCTCGAAAGCGTGAATCAGCTCCAATACGGAAAGTCCGCGACCTGTACCTACGTTGAATACTTCCACTTTGGCTTTCTGCTTCTTGTTCAGGATGCGGTCGATGGCCACTACGTGAGCCTTGGCCAGGTCTACCACGTTGATGAAGTCGCGGATGCAGGAACCGTCCGGCGTGCTGTAATCATCGCCAAACACGGTCAGTTTTTCGCGGATGCCGATGGCGGTCTGGGTCAGGTAAGGAATCAAGTTCTGCGGAACACCGTTGGGAAGCTCGCCCAGCAATGCCGTGGGATGCGCGCCAATGGGGTTGAAGTAGCGCAACAGGATGGCGTTGATGGGAGCGCCGGAGGCTACCGTGTCCTGAATGATTTCCTCGTTAATCTGCTTCGTATTTCCGTAAGGAGATTCGGCTTTCTTGATGGGAGCTTTCTCAGTTACAGGCAGGTTTTCGGGGTCGGGCTGGCCGTACACGGTACAAGAAGACGAGAATACAATACCCTCTACACCATGCTTCGGCATCAGCTCCAGCAGATTGATGAGCGAACCCAGATTGTTACGGTAGTACATCAGAGGCTTCTGTACCGACTCGCCTACCGCCTTGCTTGCGGCAAAGTGGATAATGGCCTTGATGCCTTTGTACTTCTCGAACATAGCATCGAGTCCGGCATAGTCCAAGCAATCCAACTTCTCGAATGCAGGACGGATACCCGACACTTTCTCAATGTTGTCCACTACATCTGCGTTAGAGTTCGACAGATTGTCAATTATAACTACTTCATACCCTGCGTTCTGAAGCTCGACTACGGTATGCGAACCGATGTATCCGGTTCCGCCTGTTACCAATATTCTCTCTTTCATAAAAATAGATCTTTTTATAGGTTATTTTTTGTTAGGTACAAATGTAGGCATTTTATTTTAGAGTATCTACAAAAATGCAGAAAAAAACCTGTCGGCATCCATTTTTATGGCGCGCCCGGGTGGGATACGTCCTAAAAAGGAATGCCGACAGGCAAAAAAGTATAACACTCGCCTCCCGGCTCACAGCCGGAGCGACAAGCCTCTTAAAGTTTCACGATTCCGGAGAAGCCCATGAAAGCCATGGCCAGCAGACCGGCCGTAATCAGGGTGATGGGGGTGCCCTGTAAGCCCTTTGGTATGTTCACCAGGCTCAACTGCTCGCGGATACCGGCGAAGATGGTCAGCGCAAGTCCGAAGCCCAATGCCGTGGAGAATGCGTAAACGACTCCCGTCAGCAGGTCATAGTCCTTCTGGATAACCAGGATGGCCACACCCAGCACGCAGCAGTTGGTCGTAATCAGCGGAAGGAACACGCCCAACGCCTGATAGAGCGAGGGGGATACCTTCTTCAGGATAATCTCCACCATCTGCACCAGAGCGGCGATGACCAAGATGAAGGTAATGGTCTGCAGATAACCCAAACCGAACGCATCGAGCACATACTTCTGAATCAAGAAGGTGACAATCGTAGAGAGGGTCAGCACGAACGCCACGGCTGCCGCCATACCCAATGCCGTATCAATCTTCTTGGAAACGCCCAGGAACGGACAGATACCCAAGAATTGCGACAACACGATGTTGTTTACAAAGATTGCCGATATAAATATTAAGATATATTCCATATTACATCTATATTATAAGAATGAGAAATACCATTTGCTTATGCTTTCCTCAGGCGGTTTACGATGGCGATGAGGTAACCCAACGCAATGAACGCGCCCGGAGCCAAAACGAATGTCAGCATACCGTAGTCTTCGGGGTAAATAGTCAGGCCGAAAATCTTACCGGTACCCAGCAACTCGCGCACGGCACCCAACGTAGTCAGACCCAGCGTAAAGCCCAAGCCCATGCCGATACCATCGAACATGGAAGCCACAGGACCATTCTTGGCGGCAAACGCCTCGGCGCGTCCCAACAGGATACAGTTCACCACAATCAGCGGGATGAACAGACCCAGCGTGGCATACAGAGCCGGCACGTAAGCCTGCATAATCATCTGCAGCAGGGTAACGAACGAAGCGATAACGACTACGAACGCCGGAATGCGCACCATGTCGGGTATCAGGTTCTTGATGGCCGAAATTACCACATTGGAGCAAATGAGCACAAAGGCGGTGGCCAGTCCCATACCCATACCGTTGAGGGCGGAAGAGGTGGTACCCAACGTAGGACACATACCCAGCAGAAGCACAAATGTAGGATTCTCCTTGATGATACCGTTCATCAACACTTTAAAGTTATTCATAATGCTGCTCCTTTCTTATTTAACGCCGGTGGAATCTGCGGGGGCAGACTCGTCAGCAGGTTGTTCAACATTGTTTTGCGTAGTCGCGCCGGTAGCGCCGTCAGCCGTATTCTGTCCGGCGTAAGCGGCGTAAGCGGCATTCACGGCATTGAGGAATGCGCGTGAGGTAATGGTGGAAGCCGTAATGGCGTCTATCTCGCCGCCATCCTTGCTTACTGTCAGCGGAGACGTGCCCGGATTCTTGCCGGTGATGTCGCCTTTGCCGCCTTTCTTAAACCAGTCGGCCGCTTTCGAGCCAAGTCCCGGAGTCTCCACATGCGACAACAGCGAATAATCAAGGACATTGCCCTGGGCATCGAAACCTACGAGCACCTTCAGTTCGCCACCGAAGCCCATAGCTGAAGCCTCGACAGCCGCACCAATAAACTCACCGCTCTTGGTGGCCGGATAAACAGCGTATTGCACACCGTTCACTTCCTGCATCTTCTTATCGGCAATAGGGTCGTTGTCAAAACCGGGAACCACCGCGCTGACGGCATCGCTCAGCGTCTTGGCGTTGGCGGCCGCAATCGGTTCCTTGGTAATCTCATTCACCCAAGCCAGCAGTGCTACGGAGACAGCGGTCACGCCCGTCAGCACCAGCAACATGTTCTTTAAGGATGATTCTAACTTTTTCATTTTTTCTTTGCTACCTCCCCAAAGCGTTTTGGTTTGACATACGTGTTAATCAGCGGCGTGAACGCATTCATAATCAGAATGGCGAACGACATACCTTCGGGGTAAGCACCGAACAGACGGATAACGACCGTCAGCAGACCGATACATACACCGTAAATAAGCATACCTTTGTGGTTCATAGGCGAAGTCACATAGTCGGTAGCCATGAAGACAGCACCCAGCATCAAACCGCCGGAGAGCAGTTGAGTCAGTCCGTCAACATAGAGTTCCGGATTGGCCATGTGCATGATGGAACCGAACACGAACACCGTCACCAGGATAGATACAGGAATGTGCCACGTGATGATTTTCTTCCACAACATGTAAACTAAGCCCAGCAGCAATGCCAAGGCACTAACCTCACCGATACAACCGGGATTATTGCCCAACAAGAGGTCGAACGCACCGGGAAGCTGGTCGAGCGAGAAACCGGGAGCACCATTGATGACACCCTTCATCACAGCCAGCGGAGTGGCGGTAGTCGTGGCATCGGTATAAGCCGTCAACTGACCTACAGCCGGCCAGCTGGTCATCTGCACGGGGAAAGACAGCAGCAGGAACACACGTCCTACCAATGCGGGGTTGAATGGGTTGCAGCCCAAACCGCCGAATGACATCTTGCCCACACCGATAGCGACCAATGCACCAATGATAATAATCCAGATAGGCAGATTGGACGGCAGGTTGAAAGCCAGCAACACACCGGTGATGATGGCCGAACCGTCGGTAATGGTTGTGGTTTCTTTCTTCAGCAGGTACTTACTGATGGCCCATTCAAAGAATACACAGGCCACTACGGAAGTAAGCGTAACAATCAGCGCACCCAGTCCGAAGAAGTAGAGCGACACCAGAAAAGCCGGTATCAGCGCGATAAGCACGCCGTACATGTTCTTCTTCACACTGTCATCGCTGTGGACATGGGGCGAAAGGGATACGATTAACTTATTCATAATTTCAATCTTTTACTTTACTTTTTTGCTTGACGTGCACGTATCATCGCTCCCACTTTGCTCTTGCCCAAGCGGATGTAGTCCAGCATCGGACGGTTGGACGGGCAGGTAAACTGGCAGGAACCACACTCTATACACGACATGATGTCTTCTTTCTCTACTCTTTCGAAATCTCCGTGAGCCGACACGGTGGCAAGCAAGAACGGCTCCAGACCCATCGGGCAAGCACTTACGCACTTGGCGCAACGAATACACGGCTGAACCTCGCCACGCTTGGCTTCCTTGTCGTTCATTATCAGGATGCCGGAGCTTCCCTTGGCGGTAGGCACGTCCGTATTGACCAATGCCTTACCCATCATCGGACCGCCGCCGATAATCTTGCCTGTATCTTCGGGCAAACCGCCGCAGGCATCGATAAGCTGCTGCATCGGTGTGCCGATACGTGCCAGGAAATTGGACGGTTTGGCAAGCGACTTGCCGGTTACGGTAATTACGCGCTCGAACAAAGGCTTGTTCTTCTGCACGGCTTGGTAAACAGCGAAAGCCGTACCTACATTCTGCACCACGGCACCCGTAGAGATAGGCAACGCGCCGGCTGCCACCTGACGCTTGATGATGGCATCGATGAGTTGCTTCTCACCGCCTTGCGGATACTTCACTTGCAGAGGAACAACCTCAATGCCCGTATACGCAGAGGCAACCTTCGTCATCAGTTGGATGGCATCGGGCTTGTTATTCTCAATGCCGATATATGCCTTGTTTACCTTTACAGCCTTCATCAAGATGGTAACGCCTACCATGATTTCCTCGGCATGTTCTAGCATCAGCTGATGGTCGGCCGTCAGGTAAGGCTCGCACTCTACGGCGTTGATGATGACACACTCGGCCTTGAAAGCGGGAGGCGGACACAGCTTCACCTGCGTGGGGAAGCAAGCGCCACCCATACCAACAATGCCTGAGTCGGCAATCTTCTTTACTATTTCCTCCGGAGTCAGATTGCATTCCTTCACCAATGTGTCGGTGCGGTCAATGCTCTCTTCCCATTCGTCTCCTTCTACATCGATGAAGATGGCAGGTTTCGGATAGCCGCTGGCATCGATAACGGTATCAATCTTGGCCACCTTTCCGCTGACCGAAGAGTGGATGGCCGCTGATACAAAGCCGCCCGGTTCGGCAATCTTCGTACCTACTTTCACAACATCTCCCTTGGCCACAATCGGTTTCGCAGGCGCGCCGATGTGCTGGCTCAGCAAGATGACAGCCTTTGCGGGGATGTCGGCCTTGATGATGGGCTGATGTGCTGAAAGTTTATTTTCGTGTGGATGAACACCACCGATTGAAAATGTTTTCAACATACTAATACTGTATTTTAGTCGTTCTAATTTCGGGTTGTTTGTTTAGGCTTCGGCCTTCGGAAGTTCGGTTTCCTCATTCTTGGGGGCTTCTGCCTTCGGAGCCTCGGCTTTGTGGGCTTCGGGTTTCTTCGCCGGCTCAGCTTTAGCAACAGCGGGAGTTGCCTCTTCTGTCTTAGGCTTACGCGGCGGGAAGTTCAGCGCGATAATGGCATTTTGCGGACAGGCTTCCTCGCACTTGCGGCACGACTTGCACTTGTCCGGGTCGATGTACGCCAAGTTGTTCTCCAAAGTAATAGCCTCGAAAGCGCATACTTTTACGCACTTGCCGCAACCGATACAAGCCACGGTACAAGCCTTGCGGGCCACGGCGCCCTTGTCTTTGTTGACACACTGCACGTACACGCGACGTGACTTCTTGCCTTTGGGACGAATCTCGATGATGTTACGCGGACAAGCCTTGGCACAAGCACCGCAGGCTGTACACTTGTCCTCGTCCACTTCGGGAAGTCCCGTTTCGGGATTCATGTGGATAGCATCGAACAAGCAGGCCGACACACAGTCGCCACAGCCCAAACATCCGTAGCTACAACCCGTCTCGCCACCATAGAGCGAAGAAGCGATGGCGCAACTCTTCGTTCCATCGTACTGGTTCGTACGAGGACGGTTGGCACACGTACCGTTACATCTCACCACTGCAACCTTCGGTTCGGAAGCCGCAACGGTCAAGCCCAGAATCTCGGCCACTTTCTCCATGACGGGCTGCCCACCCACCGGACAAAGTTTGCCTTCCAGCGAACCTGCCTTCACACAAGCGGCGGCAAATCCGCTACAACCCGGATAACCACATCCGCCGCAGTTTGCCTGGGGCAATACAGCCGCCACCTGGCCAATCCGCGGATCTTCATACACGGCGAATTTCTTGGAAGCGACATACAAGATAGCCGCTGACACCAGGGCTATCACTCCCAACGAAATCACTGCAATCAGAATTACATTCATAAAATTAGTTAGTTATTTAATTGATTATTATTTTGAATTTCCTTCCCTCACATCGGCCGGACGGAAAAAGAGAACTTCCTCCCTATCCTCTTCCGGTTCAACCATAATATATAATAATATGGTATAAGCAGCAGCAACGCGCACAAAGCCGCCTGCAACTCATCCTTCCATACTGCCATAAATATAAAAAGGGAAACCACCACCAAAAAGAAAGGTAAGATAAAAGCCAACAAAACCGCTATCCTGCCCATGGAAAGCTCGCCCACCACCCACACGTGGTCACCGGGCTTACAAGAGGAAGCGAAAGCTGCGTCAGTCACATCAATCAGCTTTTCTTTCGCGTCGGCCGAAGAACAATGTCCTCTTGCGCTACACGCGGCACAAGCCGAAGTCTGGACAATACGAACCTTCAGATGGGAACCATCGATGTTTTCCACAATACCTTGATGTTTTATAGTATCCGCCATTTTGCAAAGTGTGCATTACAAATCGCGGCAAATTTAAGCATAATTTGTGAACTACAAATCATTCTTGCTTATTTTCTGTGCACGCAAACGATGTTTTTTTAAAATACAAGGGAAAATAATGGAGAAAAATGAGTTAATATGCGTATGTGTGTACGAATGGGTCCCTGCTGTTCGCGTACTAAAATAGGACGACCAAGCGTAAGACCTACACGATAGGACACTTGGCGAAGGGGCGTGGCTGACGATGAAGTGACGATATAACGAAGCCCCCTCCGCATGCTTGCATTGCCACAAGCGGCGGAAGGGGCTTTTTTGTTGTATTCATTCCTCTTGTCAACTGCTTTCTTCTTATCCGAGGGAGCCTGATTTTTTAACAATCAGTCCAAATAAGCCGAAAGCTCAGTAGCAGAGATGTTTTTGGCAATAATCACACCAGCATCATCCAATAAATAGTTTGTAAAACCCCGGCTCAAACGAAACTCTTTATAAAGCTCGGAGTTTTCTCCCTCTGTCTCTACGAAACAGAGCGGAGCCACTATTCGGTCCTTACGAACGGTTTCCTCGAAGACGGATCGGTATTCGTCGAACGACACGGAAACCATTTCCACATTGTCAGGGGCCGCTTCGCGAAGCGCGTTGCTCAAACTTGCGTTCAGCATCCGGGACGGCGCATCGTAGCTTGCCCAAAAGCTCAGCAACAGGTATTTCCCCTTGGGGGCCGCATAGTCCCGTTGCTGCCAGTCCGACATAGTTTGGACGAATACGTCCGGGGCTATGTCACCCACGTTCAAACCTCCGGAGAGTTTGTCTTTTGTTACAAAAGATGTCAAGGAACCAATCAATAATACAACAAAAATCCATTTTACATGTCTCATGCAATACGGTTTTGGTTAATACTATCCGGGCCCGTCCTCCCACTGGGAGGCGGTGATTTCCCCCCGGACTATTCTTTTCAGGCCTCTCCCGTCAGAAGAAAATCTGATAGCCAAGGCCTTTCTTTTTTGAAATCGGGGGCAAAGGTAGGCATTTCTCAAAACATCCTCCAAATAAACAAATTATTTTCTTACTTTTTTAGGATTCATTTTTATGTTATTTAGCATATTTCCGTGGTTCGGGATGTATTTTACTTCAACGTCTCATACCCTTCAATCACTCCCGGCTCCGTCTGGTGAAGGTCGAACACAACGATTTCATTGTCGCCCTTGCGCAGCCATACACCGGGGCAATAGAGGCGATATTGAGGGCCTACGTTCCAATAGCGTCCCAGATTGTGCCCGTTGACGTAGACAACGCCCTTAGTAAAGTCGCGCATGTCGATGTAGCAATCGCCCGTCTCCTCCAGCTGTACCGTGGCCTTGAAGAACATGCCGGGACGGACGGTGTCGCTTTTGCGGAGCGAGGCCACATAGTCGGCAGACATGGGCAGCGAGTAGGCTTCCCAGTTCATCAACGTCATGCCGCTGAGCGTCACGCGGTCGGTGATGCCTTTGCGGTCAATCATGTATGCGGCGAAGTTGACGCGTCCCATGCCTTCCACAAGGATGTCGAGCACGGGATTCTCCGCGTTTGACACGGGTATCTCCACGGAATTCTGACCCAGCGTGCGGTCAATGCTACCCACGTAGCGTCCGTTGAGGAAGACGGTGGCATAGTCGTGCACATCGTCCACGCGCAGCGTGCCGTTCTTGCGCCCCACAAGGCGGGTGCGGTAGAGTATCAAACCTTCGTATTGGTCCAGCATCTCCATGGGGACGGGCTGCACCAAGGGCCGCGCCTCGGGCAGGTTATCCCAAAGGGAGGCGTAGCGTTCAGTCCGCGTGGCGGGGAAGGTGATGACGGGCAGCGGCTCGGGCATGTCGGGCAGCTTCTTTTTGCTATACTTCTGTGTCAGCTCGCGCAGGGCCATGTACTTGGGCGTGGCCTGCCCCATCTCGTTGATGGGCGAATCGTAGTCGTAACTGGTGACATCGGGCTGGTAAGTGTCTTTGCCCGCGGTGTTGGCTCCTGCCCAGAAGCCGAAGTTCGTGCCGCCGTGTATGACATAATAGTTGAAGGACTTGCCGTGGTCCAGCAGCCACTTCACATCGGCGGTCACCCGCTCCGTCGAAGCTCCGTTCCACTTCTCGCGCCAGTGGGTCAGCCAGCCGGGATACAGCTCCGAGCAGAACACGCTAGCATCGGGACGCGCCTTCAACGCCTCGGCGAACTCGGCCTCCGAGCTGGCGGGATCCAGCCCCACGGCTACTCCCGGCAGGGTTCCGGCCTCCAGCATGTGGGGCGTGGCACCGTCGGCTGTATAGAAGGGCACCGTGACGCCCTCGCTCCGCCAGAGGTCGTGTAGCCACTTCATGTAGTTGCGGTCATTTCCGTAGCTTCCGTACTCGTTCTCCACCTGCAGCATGAGGATAGGGCCCCCGTTGGTCACCTCGTACTTCTTCACCAAGGGCGAAAGCTTCTTGACGTAACGCTCCACGGCAGTGGTGTAGCGCGGGTCCATGCAGCGTATCTTGATGTCGGGCGTGGAGAGCAGGTAAGCCGGAAGCCCGCCAAAGTCCCACTCGGCGCACACATACGGTCCGGGACGGAACAAGAGGAACATGCCCTCCTCCTGCACGGTCTGTATAAACTTCTCGATGTTGTGGTTTCCGGTCTCGAAGTTCCACACACCCGGCTGGCTCTCATGGTAATTCCACATGATGTAGCAGGCCACCGTGTTGCATCCCATGGCCTTTATCATCCGGATACGGTGACGCCAATACTCGGCGGGCACGCGCGAGGGATGCATCTCGCCCGATATAATCTGAAACGGCTTCTCGTCCAGCCAAAATTGATTTTCGCCCAGGCGGAACGTGTGTTTCTCCCCTTCCCCGGCGTACGCGGGTCCTCCGCATAGGAGCAGGGCCAGCAGCATGGTCAATAAGTTTTTCTTCTTCATGACGTTATTATTAAATGTATCAGAGTTTATCAATATGTTTGCAAATTAACCGCAAATATAGAAAAGAAATCCGATAAAAGGTAATGCAGGCCACATATCTCACATTTTTATTGTATATTTGCGCCCAAATTCGACACATACGACATGAAGTTTTACGATTTACCCCTGAACGATGATGTCCTCGATGCGCTCGATGCGATGCACTTTGAGGACTGCACCCCTATACAAGAACAATCCATCCCAGTCATTCTGGAAGGCCGCGATCTGATAGCCGTAGCGCAGACCGGAACGGGAAAGACGGCCGCATACTTACTGCCCATACTGAACAAACTATCCGAGGAAGAGCATCCCGAGGACGCCATAAACTGCATCGTTATGGCCCCCACGCGCGAACTGGCCCAGCAGATAGACCAGCAGATGGAGGGTTTTTCCTACTTTCTGCCCGTGAGCAGCGTGGCCGTATATGGTGGAAACGACGGTGTGTTGTTTGAGCAGCAGAAAAAGGGACTGACCTTAGGAGCGGATGTAGTGATAGCCACGCCGGGGCGCCTGATAGCGCACCTGAACTTGGGCTATGTGGACTTGTCCAAAGTGTCCTATTTCATTTTAGACGAGGCCGACCGCATGCTTGATATGGGTTTCTATGACGACATTATGCAGATTGCGAAATACCTGCCCAAGGAGCGGCAGACCATCATGTTCTCCGCCACCATGCCCACCAAGATACAGCAACTGGCAGGAAACATTCTCAGCAATCCCGTGGAAGTGAAGCTGGCGGTGTCCAAGCCTGCAGACAAAATCCTCCAAGCCGCTTACGTATGCTACGAAAATCAGAAGCTGAGCATCATCCGGAGTCTTTTTCAGGACGAAGTGCCAGAGAGGGTTATCATCTTCGCCTCGTCCAAGATAAAGGTGAAGGAAGTGACCCGCGCCCTGAAACAAATGAAGCTCAACGTGGGCGAGATGCACTCCGACCTGGAGCAGGTGCAACGCGATGAAGTGATGCACGCCTTCAAGGCCGGCCGCATCAACGTGCTGGTGGCTACGGACATTGTGGCACGCGGCATCGACATTGACGACATCCGACTGGTCATCAACTATGACGTGCCCCACGATTGCGAGGACTACGTGCACCGCATAGGACGCACCGCGCGCGCCAACAATGACGGGGTGGCTATCACTTTCGTGAGCGAGAAGGAACAAACTTCATTCCGCACCATCGAGAAGTTCCTCGAAAAAGACATCTACAAAATTCCCCTTCCTCCCGAAGTGGGCGCAGGACCCGAATATAAGCCCCGCAGCGGAGGAAACGGCAAAAGCGGAAGCAAAGGCAAGGGACGGGGATTCAGGAATCAAGGAAAAGGGAGACGGAAATAACCGCCTCCTTTTTTTTAATCAAAAATATTCTGCGTCCTCAAAAGCCACCCCGTTTGTATCCTTCGAGGAAAGCAGCATTTGTTCAGGAGCTATGGGCCAGTCTATCCCGATGGTTTCGTCATTATAACGGATAGAAGCCTCGGCCTGAGGAGCATACATATTGTCCACCTTGTAGGTAAAGATGGCTTCATCGCTCAACACCAGAAAGCCGTGGGCAAAGCCGCGGGGGATGAAGAATTGGCGTTTGTTGTCTTCGCTCAATTCTACGCTGACATATCGTCCAAAAGTAGGGGAAGATTTCCGCAAATCAACCGCCACGTCGAGTACACGGCCTTTAATGACGCGCACCAATTTGGCTTGGCTGAACTCACCTTTCTGATAATGGAGTCCGCGCAGGACACCGAACGAAGATTTCGACTCGTTGTCCTGCACAAAATGGACAGGACCTATATTCTTGCAAAACTCCTCTTCCTTGAAGGATTCCATAAAATAACCGCGAGCATCGTTGAACACCTTCGGTTCGATAACCCACACGCCGTCAATCTCTGTCTGTATGTAATTCATATTCTTAAAACGTTTTATGTATTTTCATTTGAAAACCTACGTTATCCCCATAAATCTCGCCCATATCCAGTCCAAAGGAAGCACAGAATTGCCACCCCTTTAGCTTGGCGGGCACGTATCTGAATGCCGCATAGGCGGAGAAATTCTCCAGAATATCCAGCGTAGGAGCCGGATAGGTGCCCCACGTCCGGCTAAAGCTCAACTTGGCCACGTAGTCCCACTCGCGCGCCATGTATCCGCTCCAGCCCATATGCATGGCTTTCACACGGTTGTATTTGAAGGTCATATTTCCGTCTTCGTTATAGATGGGCGAGCGCAACAAAGGGTTTCCATTGGCCATACCGGCATGTGCCCAGCCATGATAAAGTCCGTTATTATAATAATTATCGCTACCGCTCACCTTCTGCACGGGACCCTCGCCGGGATTGTGCAAGCCATGCAGGGGCCCGCTCTGGTTAGTGGTCTGCAAATATTCCAGCACAAGGCTATGAATGGGGCGGAAATCGTTGAAATTCACCTCGATGCCCCACAAGCCGTCCCATCCGTTCAGCTTGCCCATGGCCGAGAGGTCTTCAAAATAATTGTCCACATAAGCACTGATGGAGAAATGTTTTCTCCGATAGGTACCCCGTATCTGCTCCGTGCCGAGGAAGTTTCCCTGATAATAATCAGCATCGTTGAAAGGCGCGTCCTCATCGCCCGCCCCGGGAATGAAAGCTCGGAAATAATCCTTCAGGCCATTGCCCAAGTCGGTCACCCCCTTGGCGGACACCATTTTCCCCCCGAACTGGGTATCGAGCGTCATGCCCAAATCCAGTTGCCAACAGCCATCGGGCACGCCAATGCGGATGTATCCTTCCTTATGGTGATACTTGATGCCCTTTGTATACCAGAAGCCCTTGTCCAGCTTGGCATGGTCCTTCAGATAGCGAGCGTCCGTAAACCATCCGTAGGAAATCTCCCCACGTATGGCCAGACGGGGCAGGATGTACAAATACTCCGGAATGCCTATCATAATCTGCGGAATGGGGCGTGCGTTTCCCGACCACGTCAGTTCCCCGCTGCTCAGGATGGGGTTGAGCAAGGGGCCGGTCATCTCCTTGCTTCCCGCAAAGATGCCCAGCCACTTATAGCGGAAGTCAGCGTATGCCTGATGCACGCACGAAGTCATGCCCGCGCCCAACACCAAGTCCAGCCCCGCGTCCACCTTCCATTCCCCCCAATTGTCCACATAGAACACGCCACCACGTAGATACGTGTTGTTGTCAATCGAGCCAAGCCCCTGCCAATTGCTGACTTGCCACAAGGGAGTATAGTCTCCCGTATGCACCGTGGCACCATATTCGATGAACGGTGTCAGTACCTTGCTCTCTTGAGCTTTTGCCTCTAAAATGCCGTACCCCAGCACCAGACATAGGCAAACAAAAATACGCATATGTAAAAGTTTAGATCTCATATTTACGCTGCAAAAGTAGAAAAATATCGGCGATGTTCATATCTTGTTTAAAATAAAATAGGTCAAGAGGACACTATATCCGATAAAAAACGTATTTTTGCAGTATGATTGAATTGGCTAAACATATAGAGAAACTGTTATTGGACAATGATTGTGTCATCGTCCCCGGCTTGGGAGGCTTTGTCGCCCACTATACCCCGTCCGTACGCATGGAGGACGAAAATCTGTTCCTGCCCCCTGCGCGGGCCATCGGGTTCAATCCGCAAGTGAAGATGAATGACGGACTGCTAGTGCAATCCTACATGGAGGTGTATGGTACCAGTTTCTCCGATGCGACACGTCTTGTAAACAAACAAGTGGAAGATTTGCGGCATCATCTGCACGAGGATGGAAAAGCCGACCTGCCCAACGTGGGCGAGCTGCGTTGCTCCATCCGCGATACGTACGAGTTTACCCCTTATAACGACAAAATAACCACACCATATTTATATGGGCTGGCCGGTTTCGAAATGAAGACGCTCAAGAGTATCCGCACGGCCCCGTATAAAAAGTCCGTGCCCGACTATCTAAAGCAGGACAAGCACTTTGGGCGGAGGATTAAGCTGGAAATCAACTTCAAGCCCTCTTATTGGCTCAATGCGGCCGCCATGATTGCTCTAATCATGCTCTTCTTCCTCCTCTCCACCCCCATTGAGAATACGGAGGTGGTGAAAGGCAACTACGCAAGCCTGTTCCCTCATGACATGTTCAAGTCAATGAGCACGCAATCTTTGGCTTTCACGCCTCTTGCGCCAAGCATCGCCACACCCTCCGCGAAAGAAAGCCGAGCGCATAACATACAAGTGCCCCAAAAGAAAAGCCGGGAAATGGCGACTCCAATCGTTGTTCGTGAAGTGAAAGTAGATTCCCCCACTCCCACACCGAAAGCCGCGCAGCATCAGTCAGAGTCGGCCAAGCCCGCACCCGCCGTGGCGAAAAGATACCACATCATCGTGGCCAGCGTGGGCACGGAAAATGATGCCAGCCAGATGGTTCGGAATTTGGTTGAGAAGGGCTTCAAAGGTGCTTCTACCGTGATAGGAGACGGGAAAAACCGGGTCAGCATCGAGTCGTGCGCCACCTATGCCGAAGCTCAACAGACGCTGAACGAGGTACGCAAGAACGAAGCCTATAAGAGCGCATGGGTGTTGAAACACTAAAAACAAGGAAAAGATGAAACGTATACGGTGTCCTAAATGCGAGAATTACCTGACTTTTGACGAGACGAAATACAGCGAAGGCCAATCATTGGTTTTCGTATGCGACCATTGCGGAAAGCAATTCAGCATCCGCCTGGGAAAGACAAGAATGCAAGCCACCCGCAAGGAAGAAAACCTGAACGAAGAAGCTTTCAAAGACGCTTTCGGAAGCATTACGGTCATAGAAAACGTGTTTGGATTCAAACAAGTACTGCCTTTGCGCGAAGGGGATAACATCATAGGACGCCGATGCGTAGGAACAGAGATACAAGTCCCCATCGAAACCTCGGACATGAGCATGGACCGCCGACACTGCGTCATCAACGTGAAACGAGACAAGCAAGGCAGGCTTGCCTATACCCTGCGAGACGCACCCAGCCTGACAGGCACTTTCCTCAATAACGAAATCTTAGGAGATAAAGACCGCATCCGCATCGAGGACGGGGCGATAGTCACCATCGGAGCTACAACATTTATTCTTCGGGCGGGGAAATAGCGCGGATACAGAGAGGGAGATTAAGCATACCAAAGATGGCTTTGAGCGTCGTAAAGTCCCTCTTTAGCGCGCTCAAAGCCATCTTTACTTTTTCCAATCATCTTGTCCGGAAGAAGTGTCACTCCGCCTCGCTCGACGCCGAACGCCTTCTTCTGCTTGTTCTTTCCTTCGGTTCGGCCTTCGGCTCTACCGTAACGCCAGCCAGTTCGGGGTCAATCATGATGCGGCCGCAATATTCGCACACGATGATTTTCTTGCGCGAACGGATGTCCAACTGGCGCTGGGGCGGAATCTTGTTGAAGCAACCTCCGCACGCGTCACGTTGCACGTAGACGATACCCAGCCCGTTGCGCGAGTTCTTGCGGATGCGCTTGAACGATTGGAGCAGACGAGGCTCAATCTTCGTTTCCAGATCTTTGGCCTTATCCCTGAGCTTCTCTTCTTCCTGCTTCGTCTCCGAGATAATTTCCTCCAGTTCGTTTTTCTTCACCTCCAAGTCTTTCTCACGCTCTTCCAGCTCGTGGGAGCAACTTTCCACTTCCTTCGTTTTGGTTTCCTCTTGCTCGGTAAACTCGCGGATGCGTTTCTCGCACAATTCTATTTCCAACGTCTGAAACTCTATTTCCTTGCTCAGGAAGTCATACTCGCGGTTGTTGCGCACGTTGTCCTGCTGATCCTTATATTTCGCTACAGAAGCCTTGGCTGTTTCTATTTCCACCTTCTTAGTGGCGATAGACGTCTTCAGCTCGGCTATCTCCGACTTGATGCGCTCCACGCGGGTGTTCAAGCCAGCGATTTCGTCTTCCAAGTCCTGCACTTCCAAAGGAAGTTCACCCCTCAACGTCTTGATTTCATCAATCTTAGAAAGGGTGGTTTGCAACTGGTACAATGTTTTAAGTTTCTGTTCTACCGTAAATTCCTGCGGATCTTTCTTTGCTTCTTTAGCCATTTTCGTTACATGTATTTTATGGGATTTGTATTCACCCGGGTTTGTTTCAGTTCCAAATCGGGAAACATCTCCCTGATTAACGTATAAAATAATTCTTTCGTATATTGTTCGCTCTCATAATGACCGATGGCGGCCAGCAGAATTTCGTTTTCATGCCCGAAAAACTCGTGATATTTTATCTCTCCGGTCATGAACACCTCGGCTCTTTGGCGGATAGCTTCCTCTATGAGGAAAGCGCCTGCGCCTCCACACAGAGCCACCCGTTGAATCTCACGTCCGGTCAGCTTGTTATGCTGCAGGCACTCCACTTCGAAGAGTTTCTTCACCCGGTGCAGGAAGTCCGTCTCGGTTTCCGGCTCATCCAGTTCGCCGATGACGCCCGCTCCGGCTTCTGTCCCCCACTCGCCTCCTTTCGGTTCCAGCACTTGAACATTCTTCAGCCCCAACTTTTCGGCTATCTTGAAGTTCACACCGCCCCAGGCGTTATCCAGGTTTGTGTGCGCCGCATACACCACAATGTCATTTTTCACCGCCTGGAGGATGCAACGCTCCACGTAGTCACGCCCCGTAAGCGACTTATACCCTTTGAAGATGAGCGGATGATGGGCTATCACCAGGTTATACCCCAGCGCGATGGCTTCGTCCAGCACGGCTTCCGTCACGTCCAGACACAACAAAGCCCCTGTAGTTTCCGCATCTGTCAATCCTATTTGCAGGCCGGCATTATCAAATCCGTCTTGCAAAGGCAGAGGCGCGAACCGTTCAAGGGCGCTTACAATCTCCTTTATTTTCATATATGCTATGAGAATTTGGGCGCAAAGATACAAAAAAAGAATATAATCACCCGCATTCTGTGCTACTTATTCTTAAATCATAATTTATCTTTCCTCCCTAAAACGGGAACAACAACGGAAGCGCGACTATCATCACCAATCCCATGATGACCTGTAAGGGAAGTCCTACCTTTACGTAATCGGCAAAGGAGTATTGTCCGGCGGGCATCACCAACGCATTGGGCGGTGTGGAGAAGGGAGAGGCGAAACACATGCTGGCCGCCACGGTCACCGCAAACAGAAAGGGCACGGGGCTGACACCCGCCTGGATGGCGCTTTGCAATGCGATGGGTGCCATCAATACCGCCGTGACGGTGTTGCTGATGAACATGGTCATAAGCGAAGTGGTGAAATAGACGCCCGCCAGGAGAGCCGTAGGCCCATAGCCTCCGATACTGCCCGCCAAAGCGTCCGCCAAGTGTTGCGAAACGCCCGTCTTCTCCAAAGCAAGCGACATGGGAAGCATCGCGCCGAACAGGACAATGGTTTCCCAGTTGATAGTCTTGTAAGCCGCCTCCACACTGCGCAGGCACCCCGTGAGCACCATCAGCACCGCCGCTATCATCACCGCCGTGACAGGAGCCACGGGAATGAAGTCGAACACCATCATGCCTACCATCAGCATCATGACGGCCGCCGCTACGGGCGCTTTATAATCCAGCGTCACCTTGGCCGCCTCGGCAAGGGGCTGTCCCAATACCACCCAATTGTCCTCACCGCCTGACAAGCGGCCTATGTCCTCCCAACGTCCTTGCACCAGCAGCACGTCGCCGCTATGCATTTTCTCGCTGCCCAGGTGCCGGCGTATGTACTCCTTCTTGCGCCGGATGGCCAGCACGTTGACATGGAAAGTGCGGCGGAAATCCACCTCTTTCACCGTGCGGTTAATCATGCGCGATGAGGGCATCAGCACAATCTCGGCGATGCCTATGTCGTAGAAGGCAAGCCCGTCCTGGCCTTCCGCCTTCGCTCCGGCACTGTCCGGCATGTCCAACGCCAACTCCGATGACAGACGGCCCACCCGGTCACTATCACCGATGACATAGAGCATGTCACCCTCTTCCAGCACCGTGTCAGGGGCGGAAAGTTGGGTGACGGAGTGCAGCAGGCGCGCTTGCGAATTTTTTTCGCGACGTATTTCCAAGATGTCTACCCCGTATGCCCGGCGCAAATCCAGCCCGGCTATTGTCCGTCCCAGAGCCGCCGATGTTTCCCCTACCCGCAGACGGAACAAGTTATCCGTCAATTCGTATTCATGCGCAAGTTCCTTTAAGGATTTATTGCCCGAAGCGTTCTCGCTCCCACCCGACTTTTTATCGGACAAAAACCATTTGGTGGCGGGAAGCAACACCGCGATGCCCACACCCAAACATATCAGGCCCACGGGCAGGAACGAGAAGAAGGACAACGGCTCGTAGCCCGCCCCCGTCAGCGCATCCTGAATGATGAGGTTGGGAGGCGTACCGATGAGCGTCATCATGCCTCCCATGCTACTGGCAAAGGCAAGCGGCATGAGCAGACGGCGCGAGTTGGTGCCCGTACTGGCTGCCATGCTCACCACGATGGGCAACATCAGGGCAACCGTGCCCGTGTTGCTCACAAAAGCGCCGATAAACGCCGTGGCAAGCATGACGAGCAGGAACAAGCGTAACTCACTACGTCCGGACAACTTCAGCAGACGGCTGCTTATCATCTTGGCCAAGCCTGTCTGAAAAATGGCTCCGCCCACGACAAACAGACCTATCATCATGATAACCACTGAATTGGAAAAACCGGACAGACCTTCTTCAGGTGTCAGTATATGGAAAATGAGCAACATCAACAGGGAGCATACGGCTACCAAGTCCGAACGCACCTTGCCGCTCATGAAGAAAATGGCCGACACGACCAAGATTGAGATTGTAATCCACATGGACAAACAAAGGTTTAAGATGATTAACCGGGGGCAAAGATAAGGATATTCCACGACTTTTTCATACCTTTGTCCGACTAATTCATTCTAAGGAGACTTGATTATGATAGAAAATGAAAGAGACTTGCGCCATGCGCAGGCGCTGAACGTGGCACGTCAAATGATGACCGCCGCCCGCACCGCCCCCAAGGGGAAGGGGATTGACGTGATAGAGATTGCCCTGGTGACAGACGATGATCTCTCCCGCCTGGCGGACGAGATGCGCCGGATAGCCGAAGAAACGGGCATGAAGTTCTTTTTGCGCGACGCGGACAACGTTCTGCAAGCCGAATGTGTGTTATTGATTGGTACGCGCGAACAAGCGCAAGGCTTGAATTGCGGCCATTGCGGATTTCCCACTTGCACGGGACGTGCCGCCGGTGTGCCTTGTGCCCTGAACACGGTGGATGTAGGTATCGCCGTAGGCTCGGCATGCGCCACGGCCGCCGACTTCCGCGTAGACACCCGCGTGATGTTTTCCGCAGGTTTGGCCGCCCAACGTTTAGGCATGCTTCCCGAAGGCAGTAAGATGGTGCTGGCCATCCCGGTAAGCGCTTCATCGAAGAATCCGTTTTTTGACAGAAAACCGAAAGAAGGAAAATGAATAAAACATATCTGCCCGCCGAATGGGCTCCCCAAAGCGGCATCCAGTTGACTTGGCCGCACGCCCATACCGATTGGGCATACATGCTGGAGGAAGTGCAGGAGTGTTTTACACGCATTGCCATCGAAATAGCCCGAAGAGAACTTTTGCTCATCGTGACGCCTGAGCCGGACACCGTTCGCCGGCAAATTGAAGGCAAGGTTCGAATGGAAAACGTACGCCTTGCCACGTGCGACACAAATGACACGTGGGCGCGCGACCACGGAGCCATCACCATGCTGGACAAGGAAGGCAATGCCTATCTGCAGGACTTCACTTTCAATGGCTGGGGACTGAAATTCGCCTCAGACAAAGACAATCTCATCACCCGCCGTTTAGTGAAGGACGGACATCTGCACGGGCGCTACACCAATCGTCTGGGCTTTGTGCTGGAGGGCGGTTCCATAGAGAGCGACGGGCAAGGCACGTTGCTCACCACCTCGGAATGCCTCCTATCACCCAACCGCAACGCAGAGATGAACCGTGAGGAAATAGAGGCGTATCTGCGCAATGCCTTTCACGCACGGCAAGTCTTGTGGCTGGACTACGGCTACCTGGCCGGAGACGACACGGACAGCCACGTAGATACCTTGGCGCGTTTGTGTCCGAACGACACCATCGTCTACGTGCGCTGCACCCGGCCGGAAGATGAACATTACGGGGAATTGCAACGGATGGAAGAGCAGCTCAAGACTTTCCGTACCTTGGACGGGAAGCCCTATCGCCTGCTCCCCTTGCCTTGGCCCGACCCCATTGTAGAGGACGGAGAGCGACTGCCCGCCACGTATGCCAATTTTCTGGTGATGAACGGTGCGGTGCTGTTTCCCACCTATGCCCAGCCCGAAAACGATGCCCTGGCGAAGGAAGTGTTGGCCCTGGCTTTCCCCGACAAGGAGATAACAGGCATCGATTGCCGTCCGCTTATCCGTCAACATGGCTCGTTGCATTGCGTCACCATGCAATATCCCACGGGAGTTATCCGATAGGAAAATCCTCGGAACAAAACAAGGAGTTAAGTCACATACCATTCATTTTCAGAAAGGTATCGCTTAACTCCTTGAAAAAACTAATTGTATTCTATCTCAATCAGATGCCCAACGACTCACGAACAGCCTTTATCTTGTCTTCGGCTTCTTTCGTTGCGCTGACATAGCACTTGGGACATCCTATTGTGCCTTTCACCTCGATGTAGAATTTAATCTTAGGCTCCGTGCCCGACGGACGTACGGAAATCTTCGTACCGTCCTCGGTGAAGTACTGCAGTACGTTGGACGTTTCCGGCATAACGAGGTCGCTGACCTTTCCTTCGCCATCTGTAGCCTTCAGCGTCTTATAGTCCTTTATGAGCACCACTTTCGAGCCTCCGATTTCCTTCGGCGGTTCGGCACGGAAGTTGTCCATCATGGCCTTTATCTCGTCGGCGCCGCTCTTGCCGGGTTTCACTACGTTTACGGTGGTTTCCTTGGAGAATCCGTATTCCACGTAGATGCCCATCAGCACGTCATACAACGTCTTGCCCTGGTCTTTCGCCCAAGCGCAAATCTCGGCCAGCAAAGAGCAGGCGGACACGGCGTCTTTATCGCGGACAAAGTCCTCGGCCAGGAAGCCGTAGCTTTCCTCACCGCCTCCGATGTACTGTTGCTTGCCTTCGCGCAGACGGATTTCACGGGCAATCCATTTAAAGCCAGTGTAGCAATCCAGCATCTCAATGTTGTTCTTCTCGGCCACGGTCTTAATCAAGTCCGTAGTCACGATGGTCTTCACGATGAAGTCCGTGGATTTCATCTTGCCCGTAGCGATGCGGTTCTTGATGATATAGTAGAGGAAGAGCAGACACGTTTGGTTACCGTTGATGAGCACCCATTCGCCCTTGTCGTCCTTGCAAGCCATGCCTACACGGTCGGCGTCAGGGTCGCTGGCCATCACGATGTCGGCGTCTATCTCCTTAGCCAGTTTGATAGCCAAGGTCAGTGCCTCGGCGTTTTCCGGATTGGGCGAGACCACTGTAGGGAAGTTTCCGTCCTTCACCATCTGCGCCTCTACGCAATGTACGTTTTCAAAGCCCCAGAGCTTCAACGAAGCGGGAATCAACGCGCGCCCTGCACCGTGAAGCGGAGTGTAGACGATGCTCAGGTCTTTTTGACGCTTAATGACTTCGGGGTCGATGGAGATGGAGTGAACCTTGTCCAAGTAAACCTTGTCCACGTCTTCGCCGATAATCTGAATCAAGTCTTTGTTGCCTTTAAACTTGATGTCGGCCACCTTTACCTTATTTACTTCCTCGATGATGCCCGTGTCATGCGGAGCCAATACCTGCGCACCGTCGTCCCAATAAGCCTTGTAGCCATTGTACTCACGAGGGTTGTGGCTGGCGGTGATGTTGATACCGCTTTGGCATCCCAGGTGGCGGATAGCAAAGGATACTTCGGGCGTCGGACGGAGATCGTCGAAGAGATAAACCTTGATGCCGTTGGCCGAGAAGATGTCCGCGGAAATTTCGGCAAACTTACGGCTATTGTTGCGGCAATCGTGACCCACCACTACGGAAATGGGCTGGCCGGCGAAATTCTTGTTCAGGTAGTTGGCCAAGCCTTGTGTAGCGGCGCCTACGGTATAAATGTTCATACGGTTGCTTCCGGCACCCATGATGCCGCGCAAACCACCCGTACCAAACTCCAGGTCCTTGTAGAAGGACTCTATGAGTTCGGTCTTGTCTTCACTCTCCAGCATACGCTTTACTTCCGCCTGCGTTTCGGCGTCGTAGGCGGGTCCCAGCCATTGCTGGGCTTTTTCAGTCACTTGCTTAATCAGTTCTTGATTTTCCATACAAATTTATTTTTTCAAGGTTAATTACATTTCTTTTAAATGATAATTTAGCGCGCGCAAGCGCGCTTCAATGAAGAATTAAGAATGATGAATGAAGAATTTAGGCTGCGCTGTCAGTGCGCACAATCACGCCGCATGGTCATTCTTCATTCTTAATTCATCATTCTTCATTTAATAGCTAAATTCCCATTTCTCTTCCCCCACAAAGGTAACGAGTATAATTGAATAAACAAATATTATTCAGGTATTTTATAACGGTTGCCGGTTTGTTTCACATATTCTTCCAGAAACTCTTTCGGATAGCCCGGACGGATGACACCCGCCGGCTGGCCGATGGCGTTGCGTTCAAACTTGCCGTCCTTCATGCGTCTTACGACCCCGTCGTTATATTTCACCACCAGAAACTCACCCAAGCGCTTCCAAGCGTCATGCGTACTCTGCGCGGCCATCTGCGTGTAGTTGGTCAGCAGGGCTTTGGCCTGGGCGGGATTAGCCTCCAGCAACTTGAGGGCGGCGGACTCAATGCCTTCCTGTGCCTGGTTGAAGGTGGTTTCTATCTCGGTCTGCGTAGCCCGCACATCGCCAATCATCAGGTCGTAGCGGGGATATACCATGTTGGCCACCCAATTGAACACCCAAAAAGAGGACTTCCAGGAGAAAGTGATATAATCGGCTCCGTCAACCCGTGTATAGCATTCGGGCACACGGTCGGCGCAACAATACACGGGCGTAAACACGGTCATGTTGGCATCGTCCACCCCGAACCACAATACACCGCCCACGGCGTCAGGCAGGTCGGCACGCATCTGAGCCACGAAGACAAAGCCTGTCTGTTGCGTAGAGATGGGACGCTCATTGAAGTACTTCTGTCCGTTCACTTCGAAATCCAGCGGAGAGAGGCGGTAAGGGGCGTGGTGAGGCCCCGCGCCAAAGTCCTGACTGAGGTCGAGCGGAGTGCCTTCGTAGTGGTCGCGCATGGCGTTCTTGATGTCCTGCACGGAGATTTTACGGTTGGGCTTCACATACAGGGGCATCGGCGTGCTGCTTTTGCCTTCAATGTAGGGCAGGAATTCCTCGCCCCGGTCGGTAAACATGTTGTAGAAGCTCCACACACGCGCCTCGCAATAGCGCAACATGCCAAAGTCCGTGGGCGAATAAGCGTCGGCAAAACTGAAGTCCTTGTTCACCCCGCTGAAGTATCCTTTCTCGCGGGCAAACGATATGACATCGGGCGAGTACAGGCAGTTGTCCTTGTCCTTCATGTCAAACTGACGGATGCGGCTTTGGTTGGCATGGGCCGCAATGCAATCGTCCGGCACACGCACGGCCACCCATACGGCGCCGCGCACACCGGGTCCTTTGCCTATCATCTCCATAATCCATACTTCGTTGGGGTCGGCGATGGTGAACGATTCCCCGCTGCTATAATACCCGTATTCCTGCACCAGGTCCGTCATCACCTTGATGGCTTCGCGGGCGGTACGTGAACGTTGCAATCCTAAATATATCAGGCTGCCATAGTCGATAACGCCCGTTGTATCCACCAGTTCGGGACGTCCGCCAAAGGTGGTCTCGCCGATGGTCAGTTGGAATTCGTTCATGTTGCCTATGACGCTGTACGTCTGGCGCACCTGTTCTATCCGCCCCAGGTACTTGCCGGTGTCCCATTCGTGTACGTCTATCATTGTCCCCTTCGGGTGCATCCCAGCGGGATAGTAATACAACTCGCCAAACAGGCCGTAAGAATCGGCCGAATAGGACACGATGGTCGACCCGTCGGCCGAGGCATTCCGCCCCACAATCAGGTTGGTGCAGGCCCATGCCTCCGTTACAGATGCCGCCACAAACAGGACGGCAAGCGTCAATGCTTTCATTTTCATTTTTATCTCTTATTTTATTTAGTAAGTTTAATTGTCTGGGGAACGCAGACGACGCAGAATACACAGATGAACGCAGACTTATATTTTTTTCTTTGTGCAGACAGGCGAAGCCCTTTATTTTCCGCGAGCCTCTGCGCCCGTCTGCGTAGTCTGCGTTCTCCTAATTCAGCCCGCTAAATTCCCATTTAGAATTAATCCGTGCAAATATACGAAAATAGTTTCACCAAACAAACTGATACGTTTCCGTGGTCACGTTACCGCAGGCGTCCGTCACACTCATCACCAGCTCGTGGCTTCCGCCTTTCTTCACCCGCTCAGGATCCAGCACGCACACCAGGTCGCCCTTGATGGCATTGGGCTTGCCGAAGAGGGCGTACTTCCCGTCGAGGGTGCCCCGGTAAGCGGCGATGCCCGTCTCTCGGTCGCGCGCCTTGATGACGATGCGCCCCGTGCGCCCCCAACCGGAAGGACGTATAGGCGTGAGCACGGGAGGGATTGTGTCCACACATACGGTGTACGTGCCCAGTTCGCTCACCTTCACCCACATGCTGTTTCCGTCCATGCGTCCGCCCACGCTCCGCTTGCGTCCTTTGGGAGAGACGCTGGCCACGTAGTACTTGGCACTGTCCGCCACAGGACGCCGGCGCAACCCGATGCGCAAGGTGCAAGCCCGATGCAGGGGGATGGGACGCTCGTTGAACCGGTAGGTGTAAGCAATGTCGGACGTGTCGCCTTGCAGGGCATAATTCAGATAGGCGTCCTCATAGAGCGTCCCGCGGGGAAGTATCAGCGTCAAGCCCGGTTCTTGCAGGTAGTTCACGCGGTTCCAACGCAAAGTATATCGCTCCCGGTGTTCCACTTGGGGAATCTCCGTGCGCCGTCCCTGCACCGTAAAGCTCGCACGCGACGTGTTTCCCAAGGCATCGCTCAGCGTGTACTCAAAGCGGTAGGGTCGTTCTTCGTCAATGGTCACTATGCCCCGCTTCCCGTCTGAGACATGAAGCATACGCAAACGATTGCCCGGGTCAATGAAAGATTTCATGTAGCCTTCATACGTCCAGGAGTTGATGTAACGGTTTTCCCGATAAGCGAAGCGGTCTACCTCGCTACGAAACACTTCATGCCCGTCCACCCGGAGCACTACGGTACGTACACCATATTTATTATGCACTCCGTCCATATAGTCATACGCCCGGACGCCTGCGCCAATCTCACCCCATGCCGTGATTTCCTGCGTTCGTCCGGCGGGAAAACGTTGCGGATCGGCGCGCCCGTTCACCACTCCCCTGCCCGCTTGTGGGAAAAGCATGAAACCCGTGGCGCGCGGAGCCGTGCGGTCCTTTACCTGAGAGGCGAAGAAAGGCAAGGGGTCCACATATTCGCCCGTGGCCAGTTCGATGACATCCAAATGCAGATGCGGTCCGAAGGAATAGCCCGTGTTGCCGCTATAAGCTATCAGTTGGCCACGTTTCACGGGGTATTCTTCCGGCCGGGGCGTGATGTCCACTTCCCAACTCTCGCGCTCGTATTGCAGGTCTTTCACCCGACGGGCCATGTCATCCGTAAAAGCGCTCAGATGTCGGTTGATGGTCTCATAGCCATTGTCGTAAGTCACGTGGAGCACGTAGCCCGAGCCATGCGTCACCCGTATGCGCGACACATACCCGTCCGCCAAAGCATGCACCGCCTTGCCCGACACGCCCTGCGTCTTGAAGTCCAGCCCCCCGTGAAAGTGGTTGGCACGCAACTCGCCGAAGTTGCCGCTGAAGGCGATAGGATGTTCAAAGGGATTGGCAAAGCGCAATGAATCCGCCTCCGACGCCTGCATGAGGCAAGCCAGCCAAGCCAAACAGATGGTTACAATTTCTCTCATTCTTAAAAGTAAATGATAATTTATCTTTTAAATGAAGAATGATGAATTAAGAATGAAGAATAACCATGCGGCGTGATTGTGTACACGAACAGCGCAGCCTAATTCTTAATTCTTCATTCTTAATTCTTCATTTAAAGCGCACTTGCGCGCGCTAAATTCCCATTTATAAAACTTAAGTTTTCCCGCTCAGCCAATGATTTCAGCGTCCTCGATGTCGCCCTGAGCCGGCACGTCCGGACGCGGGCGCTTTCTGCCGAACTTTAACCACGTCAACAGTTCGCTAAGGGCATAGCAAAGGCTCGCGACGCCGATGATGACAAACACCGTAGAGCGGGTGCCCGTAGGATTGAACAACGACACCAGCCCCGCCAGCAGAATGAGCACGGGCACCACGTAGAAACCTCCCGGCACGGACATCCACCGACGGGCCGCCACGAGCGAAGCTATCTGCTGCACGCCGCCCAGCATCAGGATGAAGCCCAGCACGAAGGTCAGCAGATCGGCGAAGAAACCGGGCATGATGACCAGCCACAAGCCGAAGAGCAGGCTACCCAAAGCCTCTACCGGGAAACGGAAACGCCCTTCGGACTTCCGGGCGAAGTAACCGATGAGGGTAATAAGTGAGGGCACCATAAATACAATGCCGACGGTAAGCACTAAATATTCGCCCGCCTGAGCGGGAAACAGCACCAGCACCAAGCCGATGACCAAGGCGCAGATGGTGCGCATCAGGGAGTAATTCACGCTTTTCATATCTTCCTCCTTTTCCTTACATTATAGGTTTCAAGATTTCTATCCGCATGCCCAGTGCATTCATAATACGGTAGAACGTGGCCACACTGGGCATCACCAGCCCGTTCTCGATGCGCGATATGTACGACTTGGTCGAACTATTCCTCTCATACCGCAAAGATAGAGAAAGTTTCAATATCTTGCAACTTTAGCGCAGTATTATTTAATATAGGTATAAAACCGAATGAACTATATCAAATTGTCAGAAGAAATGCGTATCTTTGCGCCGAACATCTACCTATAGCCTAACACAATGCGTATGAACCAGACAAATAACCCCTCGGTGCTGCTCATCTACACGGGCGGAACCATCGGCATGATAGAGAATCCTGAAACCGGAGCTTTGGAGAGTTTCAAGTTCAGCGAGCTGCTGAAGCATGTGCCCGAACTGAAACGTTTCAATTGCCGCATCGACACCTACCAGTTCAATCCGCCCATCGACTCGTCCGACATGGAGCCGGCGTTATGGGCTAAAATCGTGCGCATCATCACCGACCGTTACGAGGAGTACGACGGATTCGTCATCCTACACGGCACGGACACCATGGCCTACACCGCCAGTGCCCTGAGTTTCATGCTGGAGAACCTGGGCAAGCCCGTTATCCTGACCGGCTCGCAACTGCCCATCGGCATGCTGCGCACCGACGGCAAGGAGAATCTTATCACGGCCATCGAGATAGCTTCCGCACGCCGCTCGGACGGGTCGCCCATGGTGCCCGAAGTGTGCATCTTTTTCGAAAACGAACTGATGCGAGGCAACCGCACCACGAAGATTAACGCCGAAAACTTCAACGCCTTCCGCTCGTTCAACTGTCCCCCGTTGGCCAAAGTAGGCGTCCACATACGTTATGAAGAGCATCTCATCCGCCGTCCTGACCCTACCAGGCCCATGAAGCCTCATTACTTGTTCGACACCAATGTAGTGATGCTCACCCTCTTCCCGGGCATCCGCGAGAACATCGTCCACTCCGTTCTCCAGGTGCCGGAACTCAAAGCTGTGGTATTCAAGACCTACGGCTCGGGAAACGCCCCCCAAAAAGAATGGCTCATCCGCCTCCTGAAGCAAGCCACGGAGCGGGGCATTGTCATCGTCAATATCACCCAGTGTCCCAAGGGAGCGGTGGAGATGGCCCGTTACGGAACCGGCCTCCAACTTTTGCAGGCGGGCGTGCTGAGCGGGTACGACAGCACCCCGGAGTGCGCCGTCACCAAGCTGATGTTCCTCCTGGGGCATGGACTGCCCGTGGCGGACATCCGTCGTCTGATGGAGTCCGACCTGGCGGGGGAAATCACCAAGGGGGAATAAGAAAAACGTAAAGAGGGCGTGTGATAACGTAAAAATTGCTTTTGAAAGCACTGAGGTCGTTTCCTATAATTAGGGACTGATTCTTGTTTATGGCTAAAAATGAGCGACTTATGTCTTTGTATATAGAATTGTATATTACTCATACAACCTAACAATGCCTTTTTTAAATACCTTTGAAGCACAAAAGCTGAACAGGACAAAAGCACAGAAACACTTAAATAGTGTTAAGACAAAACATTTTACAGGATTGTAAAAGGATTGAAATAAAAACAAATCTTTATTTTTGCAAGTAGACAAAGCAGACAATTTATATGAGAACCATAAATGGAAGTCATAAAAATATGTTTATAAGGTGCGTTGTAGGTGTTTTTTGCATCGCTTGTGCATATTCCGGTTGTACCACAGACGTGTTCAATGCCGAGAAGGTGAAAGCCGCTTATCAGGACCGTTTCCCAGTAAAGGACATCGATCCTGAAATGGACTGGAAGATGACCAACCGCTTACCCGTAGACATAGCGGTGTATGAAGATTGGGGCACGGACTATATTGTACGTATCTATACAGCTAATCCTTTAGACCCTACATCAGGTGCCAAACTTTTGGGCGAGGGCACCGCCAATCACGACCTTCACTTTACCACTACTGTCGATTATCCGTCCACCCTGCAGACCCTTTATGTGGCACGTATCGATGCAAAGGGACGCGTGTCAGTAAAGCCAGTCAAAATATCGGGCGGACAACTGACCGCCTACTTAGGGTGGAGAAACAGCCAGCAAGCACGAAGCCGGACAAAAGCTACAACCCGCTATAACGGGGCAGAATGTCCGTATACGCAAGCCCAAATAGAGGAAATGTTGGCCGAAGCTACAGAATATGACGGGAAAGAAGATTTGACTCAAGGCATATACAAGACATCTAAAAAAAATGTTACTGGACTTGAAATCAGCGAGAATCCCAATGGAAACATTATTCTTATTGTAGCGGCAGGAACTGAGTTAGGCATTAACAAGGAGACTATTATACCAGATAATGTGCAGATTGTCGTGGAAGAAGGCGGCTCTATCGCATTGCACGGAAGCCCCCATGCTTTACATTTCACGGGTAGTTCTTCTTTAATCGTATTGGGAGATTACAGCACCAACAATACCTCTGAACCGGACATTTATAGTAATGGTCATAGCAGCATAAGGTTTGAAAATACCGGTCTTAATTATAATAGTGGTGTCATAAGCATCGGCGGAGACATTACGATAAACGCTGGTACGACCCTCTATAATTATGGCAAACTGGAATCTAATATGACAATAGGAGGCGAAGACGGTTTCATTGCCAATCATTGCTACATCTTTTGCGATACATTTACAAATGCATCACTTGAAATGCACCCTGCTTCATACATGACCTGCAACACATTCAGACCTGGAGGAAACTCTGCTGTCAATATGAGCGACAATTCGTTCATCAACGTTACGAGTACGACCTTGTTGGATGGTTCAGTGAATGGTCCAGCCACAGATGGCGAACAAGCCCTTTTCCGTTTGGCAAATGATTTGGAAAGCGGCACGGGATCGTGTACGGGCTATATCCATTTCGAGACTAACGCATCCGCTCCTAATCTCGAAATCTTTGTGGCAAATGGAAATGGACAATGTGACATAAACAGAGTTCAGCACGCCAACGTCTATATAGAAGCAAGTGCCTGCAATGGATATACAGAAAATAAACCCATTGTAGAGGAACCGGAAACAGGAGATGAGGAAATAGGAGGTGACGGAACAGGAGATGAAGAACAAGGAGGTGAAGATCCTGAACCTGAGCCAGAACCGACTCCGGACCCCGATGATGATTGGAGACTACCAGATGAACTGTTCAGTTGTACCTACGTGTTCGAAGACAATTATCCCTTGGTGGGCGATTATGACTTTAATGACGTGGTTTTGGATGTAACCACCGAATGCCAACGGGAGAAAAATACAAACAACATACGTAAAATACAATTGAACATCACCTTGGCTGCAGCCGGAGCCAGCAAGGCGGTAGGTGTGGGATTGCGCATTGTAGGCATCACTCCGGCTGATATATTAGAAGTGACGGATGGAGGGGATAAAAAGACGTTCCAAAAGTCCTTCAATAGTCCCTATAACCAGTTCAAATTCAATAGCGGGACATTGATGGAAGACGGCACTGGAGATGAAGTCATTATCCCCATAGCCGGAGAAGTACACGAGGTGTTGGGTAAAGAAGTAGGCACGCTTATCAATACAGGTGCCGCGGAAAATGGCGTTACAGCTGATGCGCGTACATACGAGATTATCATTGAGCTGACCGACCAAAGCCACCAAGAACCATTATTTTCTAAAGACAATCTGGATTTTTTCATCTGCTATCCCTACAAAACCATGCAACAACGCATGGAGGTGCATTTGTACGAGTTTTGGAATTATGGTGCCACGACTTACGGCACTGTACAAAAAGAAAATCTTGACTTAGCAGGAAACAACACGTGGGCTGTATGCGTACCCTATCTGTTCAAATACCCACTGGAGACCGTGAACATATCCATTACGTCTGACCCTTCTGCTGGAGCCTATCCGGACTTCATCTATTGGGCCAAGGACAGAAACACATATCAGGATTGGTATAATAATCCCAATGAGGACAGAGTGTATAGATAAGAATAATAAATAGAAATAATGAACAAAACAATAGCATTCATAGATGACAAACCCACCATCGGGAAAATCCTCAAGACCTATTTGGAAGAGGACGGAAACCGATTGCTTTACTTTGAGAATGCGCCGAGTGCTATCGAGTGGCTTGACCAAGGTAACAGACCCGCACTCATCATTACGGACATGCGCATGCCGCTTATGTCGGGCGATGAGTTTTTAGCCTTCCTGAAAAGCAACCCCTTATATAAACCCATTCCTGTGGTAATTCTATCTAGCGCGGAAAGTACCGATGAACGTATCCGCGCTTTCGAGGCTGGAGCTGATGACTACATTGTAAAGCCATTCAATCCCTTAGAATTAAAGGCGCGCATCAAGAAATACTTATAAAAACAGAACAAAAACAAAACAAACAATTTATGCAGTACAATGTCTATATAGGAACCCAACGAACAACCATTGACCACATTCGTAGTGTGGTCAATGGTATGTTCATTCCGGCAGCTACCTATGTGGACGCTGTACATGTTATTGATCACATTCGCGAGCGTTACAACACCTCTGTGCTTTACGAAGCCACTCCGCAAACCGAAGAGGATTGCAGACAGATAGCTGCCCTGCATGAGCGTTTCCCGCGTGTGTATCTCATTTTAGTCACCTCTGTGATTCCAGAGGAATTGCTCGCCCGTTACCGTCAGGCAGGCATTCATAATGTATTTCTTCCCGATGTAGCTCCCGAAAAAGTCAAGATGGTAGAAGATTATCTCAATCTACGCCATCAGCAGAAGTTTGAGGAATTCAGCAGACGTCATCGTAATGCTATACATACATTTCGTTTGCCTGCATGGAAGCGTACATTCGATATTGTTTTCACTGGTATAGCCATTCTCTTGCTTTCTCCTTTACTGATAGGCACTGCCATCGCCATTCGCATGGAAAGCAAAGGGCAGGTCATCTACAAAGCCAAGCGTGCAGGAAGCAATTACCATATTTTCGACTTCTACAAGTTCCGCTCCATGTATACCGATGCGGACAAGCATCTAAAGGAATATAGCACGCTCAACCAATACCGGACAGAGGAGACAGATACCCGCCATCCTTACCAAGCTATTCCCTTGAACAAGATTGAGCAGGTTTCTGATTCTGAAACTTCTGTTCTGGTGTCCGATGACTACATTATACCAGAGAAAGAATATCTGCAACAACAGAAAGAGAAACAGATTCATGCATTTGTTAAGATAGAAAACGATCCTCGTGTCACACGTGTAGGCCGCTTCATTCGCAAATACAGCATTGATGAGTTACCACAGCTTTTCAATATCCTGAAAGGAGACATGAGTATTGTGGGCAACCGTCCCCTACCCTTGTACGAGGCTGAGTTGCTTACCAACGACAATTATGCTGAGCGCTTTATGGCTCCTGCGGGACTTACCGGCCTGTGGCAAGTCGAAAGACGGGGCGACTCCGGACGCATGTCGGCCGAAGAACGCAACCAGTTGGACATACGCTACGCCCGTCAGTTCTCTTTCGGCATGGATATGAAAATCTTATTGAAGACTTTCACCGCTTTTATACAAAAAGAAAATGTTTAACTAAATTAACAAGACCTGATAGATTATGAACATTCGTTTTTCGAGCATACTGAGTTTCCTTCTCCTTTGGGCCGCCCTACCCTGCGCCGCCCAAGTGTTCGAATCCGACACGACCTCTATTTACGAAGAACGCCTCCAGCTTTTGGAAGAGTTTGCCAAGGAAGACAGTATGTTGGTCCGCAACAAAGTAGGGGTAGCCGCCAAGCTGGTACCTCAGCACATTGAGCAGCTACAGCTTCCTCCCCTCTCAGTGTTCTTAGCTGCCGTTACGGAGAATGCCACCGTCAAGCGTGCCCAATCACAGGTAGAACAAATAAAAAATGAATACAAGTTGCAGAAACGGGACTGGCTGAATTACTTCAGTGTCTATGCTAATTATCAATATGGTCGTTACAACGTGGTAGGAAATGCCAGTGACGAATATACGCCTGTCTATCAAACTGCATTAACTAATTATCAGCATAATTTTTATGTGGGTGCTGGCGTGAGATTCAGCTTGGGTGACTTGATTAACCGTCCGTTGAAACTCAAGAACTACCGCCACCAGATAGACCAACTAGAATATGCACAAGAAGACGTGATGGAAGAACGCCGGTTATTAGTATTAAATGCTTATAATGAGGTGACAGAACAATTAGCAACCATCAATGCGAAAGCAGAAACTGCAGCTCTCTATAATGCCCAAATGAAAATCATTGAGAATGATTTTATTCAAGGGAAAATGGACATTACAGGACTTTCTTTGGAAAGAGCGCGCCGTTCCGGAGCCGTTGTTTCTTATGAAGAAGCTCGTGTGCAACTTCATAATGCCATTATCTTGTTGGAGATGCTTACAAACGTCAAGATTATTCAATAAAACTATATTACTATGGATATTGCGCAATATATCTCCCAATTCTTTTATCGCATCCGTTATTGGTTGTTATGGGGTACCTTGTTGGTCACCATTTTGGTCATTTATATTACTCAGTTTCTTCCTTTCAGTTATACGGTGGAAGGTAGCATGTATGCCGGTGTCAGTACCTCTGTCTCTTTGAACGGAACTACCGCCAGCGGTAGCGTTGTCGTCAGTACGTTCGACAACCTGATAAACATTGCCCAATCTCGAGGAACTCACAAAAAGGTTTCGCTTCGTCTACTTGCCAACGCTTACACGTATGGCGAAGAATGGCACGACAATCGCTATATTCAAGCCAAACATTACCGCCAGTTACTTCAGCAGACCCCGAAAGAAATATTGAATTTGATAGACCGAAAAGATGTAAATAAGACGCTGGCTAATCTTACAGTTTATCAACAAAGCGACCTGGAAAACACGGACAATTTTCTTTATGCCATATTCAACGAACAGGGACCTTTTTATAGTGCATCCGCATTGGAAAACATACAGGCTGAACGCATTGGTAATAGTGATATTCTTACCATCAGTTATACATCCGCCGATCCCGGCATTACCCAACAGACAGTAGAAATTGTTATTGAGGAACTACAGGACGCTTATGAAATTTTGCGATTCAAATCCGTACGTGATGTCATTGCCTATTTCGAAGAGCAAGTACGTCTAGCTCAAGAGAGGTTACGGGTTGAAGAAGATAAATTGATGCAATATTGCATTGAAAAACGGGTAATTAATTATCCGGAGCAAAGTGAAGCTTTAGCTATCCTTCGTTATTCGATTGACGACCGTTTGGAAACCGCTATGCGTACATATGCGGGTGCAGTGGCTTTGCGCAAAATGTTGGATGAAAAAATGGATGTCCGTGCGGAAATCATTCGTAATAATACCAACCTATTACGAGAATTGGATCGAATTAGTGCACTCAACCAGAGTATTACCGAACGGGAAATCTTTGTTGCAGATACAATGGATGTATACAGCGATCAAATAAGAAAAGATAGAGCGGCTTTAAAGAAAGCGGAAGAGAATGTGAATAATATTGCGGATAACCTCAATGAATTCAACTTCTCCAAAGAAGGAGTAGGCATAGACGATATGGTGCTTGAATGGTTGCGCGCTTTGGTGGATGAAGCCAAATCCGAAGCCGAGCTGAAAGTATTACAGGACCGTCGACGGGATATATTCAGACAGTTCACCGATATGTCTCCAGTAGGTACCATGGTAGCCCGTATGGAACGTGCCATAGGTATTGCCGAGGACAATTACCGCAATCAAATTGGAGGTCTTGCCAATGCTTATCTACAACTGAAAAATTTGGAAATGAATACCAGCAACCTGCAATTAATCAGTCCTCCCGAATATCCGTTGACCGACAACGGGCGCAGACGTATGTTGTATGTCATGTTAGCATTCTTTGGCAGTCTGTTCTTTATCACCTTCTACTTCCTGCTGATTGAATTGCTGGATCGTACTTTGCGCGACTCCTTCCGCAGCAAGCGTCTTACGGGACTTCCCGTGCTTGCAGCTTTCAACGGCGTCAGCAATTTGAAGTACCGTGGTTTCTTGAAAGCGTGCAACCGCAGGGCGGCCGCCTATTGCTGCCGAAGGCTGAATCAATATATCGTCCCCGGCCGGCCTACCATCATCAACCTGCTCAGCATGGAGCATGGGGAAGGCAAGAGCTACCTCACCCGCTATTTCACCAACTATTGGGCGGAGGAAGGCATGACCGTACGTGTGGTAGAAGCCGGATTGGACTTCCTGTATGAGGACAACAAAGACTACGTCAACGCCCAACAACTCACAGACTTCTGGCAACTGAACGAAGCCGAAGAGACGCCGAATATCCTTTTGGTGGAATATCCCCCGCTGCAGGACGCCACGGTGCCCTTGGCCGTGTTGAAGCAAGGTGATGTCAATCTGCTGGTAGCCAATGCCTGCCGCCTGTGGCGCGTAAGCGATGACACGATGCTCCAACCTATTAAAGACGCCATGGGCGAAGTACCGTTGTTCCTGTATCTGAACAATGCCGACCGTGAAGTGGTAGAAACCTTCACTGGCGAATTGCCGCCGCGCACCTACGTACACAACTATTTCAGCCGTCTGTTCCAATTGGGTCTGACATCCAAGAAGGCGGCTGTACGTTGAAATAAGAACCAAGCATTGAAGTTATGACAAGCAGGCCGTTCTATAGGAATCTCTCAGACGCTTCTCCCAAAGGGCTTCTATACTTATGCCTTTTGGGAGGGCTGATGCTGATTACCTATGCCGCCGCTACCCTCAATGGGACTTTTCTTGTCGTTGCAGCCTTTCTCCCCCTGCTTTTTCTACTTCTCATCGGAATTGTCAGGAACCCTATTTGGAGTTATGTTTTGGCGGCGATTATCTTTTGCTATTTCCATGCCATTTACCGATACGCCAATGTGCCAGGACTGAGCGGCATCCTTGATATCGTATTATTTCTATGCCTTCTTATCCTGTTGGTCAATACCGCTTACGACCACTCTGCCATTCCTTGGATGAATGCGGTGAACGCACTGACTGTGACCTATGCCATTTGGATGCTATACTGTCTGTTCAGCCTGTTAAGTCCCTATACAGAGTTTCATAACCCGTTAACTAGCCGGGGAATTTTTGTTAGCGTACCATTGACATACTTATTGTCCTCCATCCTGATGTGTACAACCAAGCGTCTGAAGGTGACTCTATTCCTGTTAGGATTGTTTATTATTACGGTCGCCATCAAGGCTGCCATTCAGAAATACCGTTGGTTTGACGCGGCCGAAACGCGATACCTTGTGGAAACCAATTCATGGACCACCCATTTGTTGCCGACCGGTATCCGCTACTTTTCCTTTTATAGCGATGCCGGAAGTTTTGGACCGGGTATGGCGATGTTTACTGTGATTTTTTGTTTGCTTGCCGCTATTGCCAAACGATTCCAAGCAAAAATCTTTTGTTTGGTTATAGCAGCTTTGGCTTGTTTTGGTATGTTTTTGTCCGGTACCCGTGGTGCTATGGTTGTTCCGTTCGGAGGCTTATTGCTATATACATTCATCAATCGAAATCTCAGGTTAATGTTAGCGTCCGTCTTTGTGGGAAGCCTAGCGTTCGTTTTCTTCTATTTCACAGATTTGGGTGAAGGGAACTCTTATATCAGCCGTATGCGTACCGCTTTCCGCCCGATGGAAGACGCGTCTTTCAACGTGCGTTTGAATAACCAGGAGGCTATAGCTTACTATTTACGTAATAAACCAATAGGCATTGGCGTTGGTGGATATTTGCGTGACGAACAGAATTTAGTTGGAAACAATCAAAGAATACTTCCCCCGGACTCCTATTATGTAGATATTTGGGTTCAAAATGGCGTTATAGGTTTATGCCTTTATATCGGTATTTTAGCTTTTATTCTGATACATTCTTGCTACCTCTTGATGTTCCGCATCAAGAACGATCAGCTCCGCCAAATCCTTGCAGCGCTTCTTTGTGGTGTGTTTGGGATGTGGCTGAGCGGCTATGTAGGACGTGGCATGGGTATGCAACCCAACCAATTCATTATTGCCATGTTTTTAGCCTTTGCCCTCAACGGTCCCTACATGGATAAACAGCTGAAGAAAGACGAGATACTTATTTAAAAACCAATTATATTTAATGATATGGATAATTTTTTTGCAATACTCGATCCTGACTGGTGGCTTAATGAAAATAACAGCGCATTAGAGATGGTTGATGCTATTCTCTTCCTATTGCTGCTCATAGCAGTCATCTACGTGTTAATTTATGCCATTGCTTCCCTCACGCGCTATCGCAACCCCTACCCGCCAGCTAAGAGGCAACAGCGTTTCTTGGTCTTGTTCTCGGTGTTGAAAAACGGGAAACAAGTCATCGAATCTATCAACTATTTTCTGGACACGCAATGCTATCCACGTGACAAGTATGACATTGCTGTTGCCGCTACCCAACTGAACGAGGAAGATTTGACCACCTTGCTACAAATGCCAGTCAACATCGTGGTGCCAGACAAGGACGAATGTACTAAGACGTATGCCATCCAGCAAGTCATGGAGCGTTATTCGCCCAAGGAATATGACGCCATTGTGCTGTTCAACTCCGACAACCGAGTGTTGCCAAATGCTTTAGAGTTGTTCAATAACGCCTATTATAGCGGTTGCGATGCCATACAGGGGCACCGTATGACCGAGAATTTGGACAAACCTTTAGCCGTGCTCAGTGCCGCCATGGAAGAATTTAATAACCGTCTGTTCCGCAAGGCGCATACTAAACTGGGCTTCTCCTCCGCCCTGATAGGTTCCGGTATGATGTTCGATTTCGAGATGTTCCACCGCATCGCTCCTCGTCTGAAGGGGGACGATCTCACCACAGCCATCGAAATAGAGCTGCTGCGAGAAAACACCTATACCGAGTACATGGAGGAAACCATCTGCTATTGCAAAAAAACGGAAGACCCCAGCCAGTATTCCCGTCGGCGCCAACGATGGATGGGCATTCAGATACGGAACACATGGAAAGCCTTTTGGCAATTACCTCTAGCATTCTTGCAAGGCAAGTGGGACTTATGCGAAAAGCTATTACAGTGGCTCATGCCTTCGCGCGTCATGCTAACCATCTATGTTGTGGCCTGTGCCATCGCCTTCACCTATCTGGACTGGACACTTTCACTTAAATGGTATATTCTTCTAGCACTACTGCTGTTTGCTTATCTTATGGCCATGCCCGAAGGCGAAATCAGTAAACGGTTACGAAAATCCATGTGGACTATTCCCGGTGCACTCCTGAAATCAGTGTTCAGCGGGGGAAAGAGGAGAGAAAAGAAAGGGGAATGATAATTTAATGTGCCAAAATTCCTATGAAAATAGCCATTGAAGCCCAGCGGATATTCCGGGGTGACAAGCACGGCATGGATTTCGTCATCCTGGAAGTGCTGCGCGAGTTGCAACGCCTGGACACCGCGAACCAATACCTTGTGTTCGTGGCTCCCGGTCCTGACCGTTGCCTCTCGTCCACATCCAACATGCAGGTCGTTGAGCTGCCTTGTCCCACTTATCCGCTGTGGGAACAGTTTGCTCTGCCCCGTGCCGTCACACGTATGGGAGCTGACTTGTTACACTGCACGTCCAATACGGCTCCGCTGCATTGCCCGGTACCGCTTGTCGTGACACTCCACGACATCATCTACCTTGAACCTCGTCCGCACCGCAGTTCCTCCCTGTACCAAGAGATGGGGTGGCACTACCGGAAGCTTGTCGTGCCCCGCATCTTGAAGAAATGCCGCCACGTCATTACGGTGTCCCGTTTCGAGCAGCGGCGCATCTGCCAGACACTGCAACTGCCCCCGTCATTGGTAACGGCCGTTTACAACGGCTACAATACCCGTTTCCGGAAACTGCAAAGTCCGGACATGCAGGTACTGCATCGGCTCATGCCCACTTACGAGCCTGATAAAGGCTATATTTTCTTCTTGGGCAATACGGATCCTAAGAAGAACACCGCCCGCGTCCTGCAGGCCTACGCTTTGTACCTGGAGCAATCGTCCGTACACCGCCCGTTGCTGATTGCCGACTTGCAGGAAGACACCATCGACACTTGGCTCCGGCAAGAGCATATCACCGCCATCAAGCCCTATCTGCATTTCCCCGGTTATATTTCCAACACCGATTTGCCAACGGTCTATAACGCCGCTTTCGCTTTCCTTTATCCGTCTTTGCGGGAAAGTTTCGGCATCCCCCTCCTCGAAGCGATGGCCTGCGGCACGCCCGTCATCACCAGCCGCACTTCCGCCATGCCAGAAGTGGCTGGCAAAAGTGCCCTGTTGGTCGACCCAAGTCAACCACAAGATATTGCCAATACTCTGCTACGGCTGGAGACGGACGAAGTCTTGCAAAAGCAACAGATAGCGTATGGTTTAGAGCGCGTCAAACAATTCTCCTGGGAAGAAACGGCCCGACAATATCTACAAATATACGAAAGTTTAAAATAATTATGGACTTCATCATCACCAGCCTCCAATCTTGGGACATAAAAATAGGTAGTACCATCAAGAATACGGCCATGGAAATAGCCAAGGAACACCGAGTGCTGTACATAAATACGCCATTGGATATTCGAACATATTTCCAACACTACGATGCTGAGGAGGTTGCCAAGAATCATCGTTTGTCCGTGTTGCATGGAAAGACCCCTCCTCTTCGTTCCGTTACAGATAGGTTATTGGTGCTGGACTGTCCTTTCACGCTGCTCCCCGTTGGGCAACTGCCTTCTCCCCTCTTCGAATGGATTAACCGGCTCAATAACCATCGGCTGGGGCAATGGATAAAAAAACAGGTGGAGAAGTTGGGATTCCGGTCTTACATTCATCTGATAGACAATGACCTTTATCGAAGTTTGTACCTGAAAGAATACTTGAAACCGGCCGTAAGCATCTATTATCGTCGCGATCAGGTCACCGAGTTTGCTTATTGGAGAAAACACGGCAAAGAGTGCGAGAAGCGCTTGGCTGGCAAAGCAGACATCGTTTTAACCAACTCGGAACTCTTTGCCCGACAACTGCGTCTCTGGAATCCGAATGTGCATGTATTAAATACGGGGGTTAATCTGGAACTTTATAATCCTCGCCTTTCTTACAAAATTCCCGAAGATTTAAAGCCGATTCCTCATCCTGTTGTGGGCTATACTGGGGCTATTCTGCAAGCCCGTTTGGACAGCGGCCTGATGTATGAAGTAGCCTGTCAAATGCCCGACTGCCAATTCGTGTGGGTCGGTCCCGAGGATGAACATTTTCAGGGACATGCCTTACACTCCTTGCCAAATGTTCATTTCTTAGGGTACAAGCAAGTAACGGAACTTCCCGCCTACATCTGTCACTTTGATATCTGTATCAATCCGCAGATAGTCAATCCTATTACCGATGGCAATTATCCACTGAAGATTGATGAATACTTAGCCATGGGACGCCCCGTAGTAGCCACTTCGACCCATACCATGCGCCAGGTTTTCAAAGACTATACTTATTTGCCCACCACCGTTCCGCAGTGGATTACTGCTATCCGCCAAGCTTTGTCTGAAGCTCACGATTCAGCCAAGCAACAGGCCCGTATCACTTTTGCCCATACACATAGCTGGGGAGAAAGCGTGAAAGTGATTTATCAGGCTGTGAACCATACTCTCCCACTATTACGTCAAAGCAAAAACAAGCCTTCTGCGGATTCAAGTCACGATGACTCGTGCTGCGTCACCTATATGCCATCTAAGAAGCAGTTTATCTCCCCCAAAAACGATTAAATATATTTATATTATATTCAAGTTTATATTTTATTGATAACCAATGAATTGCATTCTGAATCAAAAACGCTTAAGTGTTTTGACGAAAACAGTTAATATACAAATTGATAGCCTTATTTAGATTATACTATATGAAATTGTTTTTGCATATCGCTGATATATAACGATTTAGCTTAATTTTACTATTTCAAAACAAATACATACCTTTGCAATGTTCAAACGAAAAAGTTTAATCATAGTTTAAACATTAAGCATAGGAGGTACTAATAATGAAAACAATTAGTAGTGATTACGTAAAAGAGGTAAAAGACGAAATGAAGAAAATCAATTCTGCATTAAAGTGTATATTGGAAGCAGAAGCAAGGGAAGAGCAATCAACAAATAGCAGAGACTATTTAAGAGCCTATAATGACAGACAGAATGCGAATATAGAATTAATGCAATCATTAGAAGAAATTGTTAGATTGGCTTCTTCAATGAGTTCAATAAGCGGCTTAACAAATATCCTGACGGCACATAAAATTGTAGAATATAGATTATAATTACTAACTTTGTGGGAGCTATAAAATAATGTAGCTCCCTTAAACATATACAAGGATATGAAAGCAAGCGTAACACTATTCAAGTCGAGACAATTAATCAATGGCGAATATTCAGTCAAAGTGCGCATCTTTGAGAATGGCAAGTATAAGCACTATGACACGGGTGTAAGTTGTAAGGAAAGCAATTGGAATGCCAACAAATGTAGGGTGTCAAGTAAGGATATTGCATACAAGGAAAAGAACGCCAAGATAGAAGAAGTATATAAGATGTACGTTGATGGTGAGGAACAATCGCCAAGACGCAAGGATAATGAGATTTTATTCTATGATATTATTGCACTGAAAAAAGAGAAAGCGCAGGCAATAAACACAAAGAAAACATATAATTCACTTGAATTATATTTAAAAAAAGAATATCCTACTTTGCCGCTATCTTCATTAACGCAAGAATGGTTTGACGGCTTTGTTGCAAAATTAAAAAGGGATAAACCAATACCTATTGCGAGAAGACACATCAGCACATTTCTTTCAGCTTATCGCTATGGCTTTGAAAGCGGACTCATAAAAACATTTAAAAAATTTAATTGGAATGCAAAGGACTTCAGCCACGAGACAGCGGATAGAATGCTTAACACCACTGAATTAAACGTATTGTTATTTGCGTATCGCCAAACACAACAGAATTACAACTATTTGGCTGAATACACCAAAGAGGACAAGGCGTTAATGCTATATATATTGCACATCGCATTACAAGGTATTGCACCCGTTGATATGGCATATCTCAAGGTCGGAGACTTGAAAAAAGAAACACTAAACACATTGACTTTTGACGCACTGAAAGCACAGACGCAAGTCGGTTATATTGAGGAATACAATCAGAGCAATGAACGGATAGAAACGCTGACCGCAACACTGTTTAGACATAAAACAAGTGGGAAAATAGATATTGCAACAGACTATGAAAGTATTAAACCAATCTTGAATTGCTTTATGAAAGGCAAGACACAAGACGATTATTTGATAGATTGTTTTGCCAACGGCAAAGAATATACAGAAGTTAGGGCATTGGAAAGATTGCATAACTACTATGTGGCACAAACCAAATATTTAAACAGGTATATAACCCGAATATGTAAATTACCCGTATTTAAGGAACAAAGCATAGATGTTAAGCGCATAACGTACTACACCGCAAGGCACACGTTTATTAACAAAGTGGCTTCAATGAACGTTGATTATAATACAATCAGGCGAATGATTGGACACAAGACAACCGTGCTTGAAAAAAGTTATATAACGGAAGTAAGCAAGATTGAGCAAGTGAAGGTAATGCGTGCTATATTAAAAGATTCTGTTGTTTGATTGTAGAACTCCAATCATATTTCACTGAAATTATTTTCAAAGTTTTCATTTTTCGGGATGGGGGACTTCGAAATTTTCAAAAATCGAACGAAACCCCACCCCAACTTCGATTTTCACACACGGTATTTTTCAAAGTTTTCAATTTTGAGCATATAACATATCATTTGTTAAATTTATGTATCTTATTGTGACACTTTTTACATAATGCCATCAGATTGGCAGGGTCGTAGAATAGTGTCATTCTACCCATCTCATCAGGAACGCTCATAAAGCTTATTATATGGTGTACATCTTCCGCCAATTCCTTGTTGCATAATTCACACAAGGGGTGTTCCTGCAATTTGGCGGCTCTTAATTTTTTCCATTTCGTTGTTTGATAATAAGATTGCCTTATCTTCCTATCGTTGTCGTTTTTCCTATTATCGTTGTGTGGCTTGTTATGTCGTTTCAATTTATTAATGGTAGGCATATCTTATTCAGTTTAATATATTTATTCTTGCGTATGTTTGGCGATTATAGCATTTAAATTTAAGAAGCGGCAACATATATACAGCCTTCATTACTTTGTCCTCATTGCTTCTAATGGTATTCTTATTCATAGGTATTGCGGTCTTGACAGAATTAAGATATTCAATATCGAATTGCATCAAATCAGCCATGGCAATGCAATCGTCAAATATAAGTGCATATATCACATTGCTTGAATTATTCTTCTTTGCCTCCTGCATCAGCTCATTGTACCTATTCACTTCTAAGATGGTATCCTTATAGGTGAAATAATACATTTCCCTTCGCTTTATTTCAATTAAAATATCATCGACTGACACATTGTTCATTTGGGACAATGCGATGTCATATTTGGCAAATAACGGCATTGATTTAATGATGTATCTTTCGCTGTAGCCGTAAAACATCAGGAATTTGATAATCTCTAACCTATCTTCTAATTCTTGCTTCATATATTGGGAATATTTAGATAGAAGATATGCGTCAGTGGTAAGTAAATCAACATAAGTGTTTGTGTTTTTCATTTAGATTGTCAACTTGTTGTCTTGTTATTTTATTATAAATAGTCGGCAATCTGTAATTTATGCGGTATAATGTAAATTTATTTGATATTTTTTTCAAAAAAGACAATAAAAAACCTACCACCTTCGCAGGCAGTAGGTAAAAAATAACAAGTTAATCACAATTTATAATGAATAATAAATAGAATACGAGAACCGCTGTTCTTTTCTCCAATGAGTAAATTATATTATGGCTTATACATATATAAATAGTCTCTTAAATTACTTTTTTCAATTTTTTTCGCATTTTATTTATATGTTTTACAACATATATTTTAGTTCCATTACTGATAAATATAATAAACACAAAGATTTAAGGATATGGATAAGATTAAAGAGTTGTGATACCCTTATAGATTATATGTATAAACACCAATATGAAAGATGATAAATTTTCTTCGGTGGTTGTGATACCCTTACAATTGAATATATAAAAGATACCCTTCATTGCTGAAGGATACCTTACATTTCCATTACGCTACATCTGTGTACCATATTCTTACACCATCGTAATCATTCATTACAGTTATATCGTCAAATCTATATTCCCTTTCTTTGAATATAAATTCACTATCAAACCATAGTTCCTCATACAATCTTTCTGTTACATAATTATATAAGTCTTCCATTATATCATCAATTTCATTACTATTATCAATATAATCAATAATTTCATTCGTTTCGTCAGGTGTGATTTCCGTACAATTATATACAGATATCTTAAAATTATCCGTGAAGCATTCAAGCCCCAAATCACCGTCACAAAACATTACACGTCCGTCACCCTCATTCAAATCGTAAATTTGTTCTTTTAAATCGTCCAACACAGCTTGAACAATGGTATCACCTATCTTTTCAATTATTTCTTCCCTTGTCATCTCAGCAGCTACCAACGGTTCGGACACTTTTACTTTTTCATTACATTTTTCCATTTTCTTTTCCATAATAAAATAAAATTTAGATGTTAATAAATCGGTTTCGTTTAACGGCTGCAAATATACAACAGCGAATACCCCTTTGTCAAGTTTATAAGGTTATTTATTGTTAACACTATTGCAAATTTGAAATTAAATACTATGCAGCGTTCAGCCAATCAATCCAATCAATGAAGTTGTCACTATCCAACGCCTTAACGAGAGCATTGCAATACTTATCCCAAGCATTCTTAATGGTAATCTTATCCTCTTCATTGAGGAATGAGGATTTTGCATCAAACCATTTATCAAATTTGCCCATCTTATCCCTGATTTCTTCAACGGTGGAGCAATGGTCTAATTTGTTCTTTAATGTCTTAATATCGTATTTCAATTTGTTTATCTTGGCGGTATATTCTTCCGTCTGTATTGGTTCATATTTGCACATCTTCTTAAATATATTAGTAAAGTTATTGTAGTCTTTGTAATAGTCGGCCATCTCAATATCCCAATTGTAGCCATAATCAATATTGCTTGTTTCTTCTTCTTTCGTTTGTACTTCCTCAATTTGCGCATTTCTAATTGTATAATGTTCTTCTTCTTTTTTTATTATACATTTTGAATTGCGCATTCTGCATAACCCATACGTTTGTTTGAATGTGGTTAGAGTGCGTCTTGATATATTCAACCCGAATGACTTCATAACTTCCAAGTTCTGTTTGTCAGTCATAAGACAATCGTATAAGTTACCAATCTCAGCGAATAGCAACATCTGTTTCACTTCATTCCTTACCGTGCCTTTAGATACATTATACTTTGCGCAATACGCTTCATTTACAATGAATGTACGTTTATCCGTCTTGGTGTCTATCTTGTCTTTGTAGGCTTCTAAATCAGCTTTATACGCATTGCATGCAATACCATACAACATTTTCTTCGAGATTGCATCCTTCGTATTGTTCACATAGTAGTACAACTCATTTACAAGGCACTGGAGCAAATATTCAAAGGAAAGGTTATCAACCATATATCTACGAAGAATTCCGTTGATAAACAGCTTCTTTTTGCGCTGTTGACCGTCCTTCAGCCTTACGGGTATAAGTTCATATTTGCCATTTCCAAGCGTATGCAGGTTTGCAGCCTTAACCCAGTACCTTTTGACTTCAATATAGTTATCAGGCAACATAATATAGGGTGTGTCCTCATCCACATCAGGCAATGGAGTATGAACAAAGAACGGATATATGTCTTTGTACTTTGCCAATAATGAAGCGTAATCCATACGCCAAAAGTCCTGCATATATTCAGCATCCGTTATCTCTATATCAACCTTCTTATCATTTGCGCAATTCAAATTGTATAATGCTTCTTTCTCTTTTTTTATTATACCATTAGAAATGCGCAATTCTTCATTGGTTATATTATACGTTTCGGATTGCACTTTTTCCTTCAATTCATTCAACGAATATACAATGTCGGATGATACCATATCACAACCATAACATCCAAACATTTGTTGCACGCAACTACTTCCACAATTATCTTTGTTCACAAGATGCGTATCAGCTTCAATACATTTAAGCAAGTGCATATATATATTATTGTAATCATCCCTATTGGTTATATAATCATCGAAGCAATATATTAAGCGAAATGAGTATGTATCATCTTTGCCATTTGAGTATGTGGTATATGCGAATGTTGGCTTAACACTTAACATCTCATAGAATTGTTCCATTGGTACGGAAGTATCATCAACATCAATGAATATAAATTTTGCTGATACAAAGTTATTATACGTCTTGTCGGTTAATCCGAATTCCTTCTTGTTGAAGTTATGGCAGAAGCAATAACCATTGCGCACACCGTATTTGAATTTATCCAAGTCAAAGTTAAGGTTCATATATTTATATGAGGAATTAATTATATCCTCCTTAATCATTTCCTTGCTTTGATAAGGTTTAAGTGAAACGCTCAGGTTTAAGTTGTAATTGTTGTTCATTAGTTACTGATTTTATCTGTTATTTTTAATATAAATAGTGTCAAGTTCTATAAAGTTCAATATTTTTTTGAAAAAATCACTATTTGGCACAAAAATACTTGTAAAAAGTTAAATATCCAAGTATTTATATATATAAAATATATTAATAATTAATTCGTAATAATAAACGTTAAAAACGAAAAGATATGAAACGAGACAAGAAATCCTTCATTGAATACGGCACAAACACACAGAAGTATATGCGTTATATAACCCAGTACTTAACCGACAAATACGGGAAAATAAACGATGAGTGGTATATATCACTTACGATGTTGGCGGATAATATAGAGATATTGGAGATGTCAAGATACCAAGTAAGAAGAGACGGCATAATGATTCCCGATAGGTTTGGCAATATGATTAAGCATCCACTTTTAAAGACCATTGTCGATTGCAATGTTCAGATTGTGAAATTACTGAATGAATTCGGATTGACACCCAAAGCAATATATAAATTGCGAGACACGGCAGAAGTAGACGATAGCCCATTAGCACAATTCTTGGTTGAACAACGATAATGAAAGGTGATATTTTTAAGAATTGCGGGAATTGCCGTTACCTTGGCGAATACACCTACAAGTTCAAACAAGGCAGGAAGATAGCTGAAGGTTATATATGTACCTTGGAAGCAGAACTAACGAATAAAGATAAACTTTGTAAATTATGGAAGAAAATAAAAGAGAATACAGCGAATATCAAATAGGTAATACACCATATTACATATATGTGTTCCAAGATGTCAGATTGATTGTGTTGGCGGATGAGAGCAAAGAATATGGAGAGCGGGAAGTTGTAGAATGGACATATCCTCACAACATCAACGAAGAAACCTTTGATAAGGATTATTTTATTATTAATGAAATTATCTATTTAATTGAAGAGTATGAAGATTTGAGTTACAGACAAGTCAATCAAATATATGATTTTATAAATAATGAGGCATATTAAATGAAAAATGCAATTGGATAATTCAAAGGAATACATACAATATGCGAATGGCGTGCTTTCGGGTAATATAATGGCAAGTGAAACCATTGTGTTAGCCGTCAGCCGTTTCTTTGCAATGTGTGATAATCCTGAATATACCTTTGATTATGTGGCAGTGGATAAGGTAATATCATTTATCCATTTGATTAAACATTATCTTGGAAAACACGCAGGAAAACCCTTCATTCTTTTGCCTTGGCAACAATTCATAATTGCTTCAATTTACGGAATCAAATACAAACAATCAAACAAAAGAGTATGCAGGAACGCATATATATTAATGGCTAGAAAGAACGGTAAATCAGCCTTATGCGCTGCATTATCCTTGTATCATTTGATAGCGGACAATGAGCAAGCCGCACAAATCTTCTTTGCGGCCAATTCACGTGAACAAGCAAAGATTCTGTTGGATATTACTTCAAATTTTGCCAAGTCATTAGACCCCAAAGGGAAATCACTTACAATATACAGAGATTTGATTAAATTCTCAAACAACTTTATTAAGGTAGTCAGTGCTGATACATCCAAATTGGACGGTTATAACCTATCATTTGCCATAATAGATGAGGAACACGAAGCCAAGAATAGTAAGATGATAGATATTATATCATCTTCAATGGGTATGCGTGAACAACCGCTATTGATTGAAATATCAACAGCAGGATTCAACTTGGAAGGAATATGCAAGCAAAAATATGATACGGCAAAGGATATTCTTAAAGGCATCAAGCAAGATGACACATTCCAAGCGTTTATCTTTGAATTGGATGATAACGATGTATGGGATAATGAAAATAATTGGATAAAGGCAAATCCTTGTATGGGTACAACGGTGACATCTGACTTCATTAAAGGAGAAATAACCAAGGCAAAGAATACACCCACATTGGAAGTGTCAGTAAAAACGAAGAACCTTAACCAATGGGTAAGTAGTAGTGACGTATGGATAAGTGACAATATCATTCGCAACGCCTGCAAGAAATTTGAAATAGAAAGCTTCAAACACAAAGATTATCATTGCTATTGTGGAGTTGACTTATCATCCGTGAGCGACTTAACAGCCGTATCTATCCTTATATATTGTAATGACAAATATTATTTTAAACAATATTATTTTCTTCCAAACGATACAATAGAAACAAGTCTTAACAGTGAATTGTATAAGAAATGGAAACGCAACAAGCAGATATATATCACGCAAGGCAACGTAACGGATTATGATTATATTACCAAATTATTATGCGATATAAACAAGGTTATCAGCATCGAATATATTGCATACGATTCTTGGAACGCAACGCAATGGGCAATACAGGCAACGGCAGAGGGATTACCCTTGCAACCTTATTCGCAAGCAATCGGTAACTTCAACAAGCCGACAAAGGAATTCGAGCGTCTTATATTATCAAACAAAGTGGTAATAGACAACAACGACATATCCCGCTATTGTTTCCGCAATGTAAGCATCAAGCAAGACCACAACGACAATTCAAAACCAATCAAGACAAACATCAACAATAAGATTGACGGTGTGATTGCGATGCTTCAGGCGTTAGGAATAATGTTGCAACAGCCGCAATATAACAATGAAATATTTACTTTATAATAATATTTATATATAAAATGGTATACCAATGAAATTTAATTTATTTAAACGAAATAAACAGCCAAAGAAAGTGAAATTGCCCATTGAGGAACGAAGCTATTATTCGGATAGCTTGCTATTCAATGCCAATTCTACTTACAGCAGCCAATACGCCATGCGTATCAGTGCCGTATATAGAGCGGTAAACTTAATCAGTGATTCAATTGCAATGCTTCCAATTGGCGTGAAGGCAATTAATGATGGATATAAAGAGTCTTACAATGAACATTCAGCCGCCAAGGTATTGCGCAATCCTGACCCATTAATGAGCAAGTTTAATTTTTATAAAAAAATATTGATTGATGTGATGTTGTCGGGCAACGCATTCGCATTAATTCACAGAGACAACAAGGGCAACGCAACGGAACTTGAATATCTCACACCTCAAACGGTTACAATCAATTATAATGAACTGACACGTGAACTTTATTATCAGTACAACCGCAGACCTGAAAAGATTGAGCCAATCAATATGATACACTTGATTAAATATACCAATGATGGTGTACACGGATTAAGTGTTATAACAGCGGCAACAAACACATTGGCGTTAACCAATGACATAGAGAACCAAGCCAACAACTTCTTCAAGTCAGGTTGTGCGTTAAGCGGTGTGCTCAAGGTTAATTCTTCATTGACCGACAAACAGAAGGAACAGATAAGAAGCAGTTGGAACACGGCTTATACAAGCGGTGGAGGTGGTTTAGCCGTACTTCAAGGAAATATGGAATATCAACCCATCAGCATCAACGCAACGGATTCACAATTGCTTGAAAGCCGCAATTATCAAATATCAGACATTGCAAGATTCTTTGGCTTATCCCCTGTATTGCTTGGCGATTTATCCAAGTCGTCTTATTCAACCTTGGAACAGACACAACTTCAGTTCTTATCGCAGACATTGCAGCCTTATATATCAATGATTGAGGAAGAACTTACACGCAAGATATTCAGACCGAGCGAAAAGAAGTATGTTGTTGATGTTGATGAGAAAGGATTAATCAAGACGGACAAGGCAACATTATCAAATTATTACATTCAACTATTACAGAACGGTATAATGACAGCGAACGAAATCCGTAAAGAAATGGGATTGCCCGCAATTGAAGGAGGTGACAATACGGTAATGCAAGCGCAATATTTGCAACAGCAGCCTATAAATAATGTACCAAATGAAATTATAGAAAATGAAACAACAGAATAAGGAAATCCGTAACATTGGCGATATTCAATCAATGGAAGAAGGCAGACATATCACGGGATATGCTGTAGTATTCAATTCGCAATCTGAAGATATGGGATTTTATGAAACAATTACACCCGAATCAATTACGGAAGATACCATTAAGCGTAGCGATATTGTATGTTTATACAATCACAACGAAGATAGAGGCATTCTTGCACGTTCAAGAAACGGAAAAGGTTCTCTTAAATTATCAATTGACGAAAGAGGCTTGAAATACGAATTCGATGCGCCTAAGACAGCGTTAGGAGATGAATTATTGGAAATGTTAAGACGTGGAGACATTAACCAATCTTCATTTGCGTTTACCATTGCCGAAGGCGGTGACAAATGGGAAAAAAGAGATGGAAAATATTACCGTACCATTACCAATATAGACAGATTATTTGATGTATCACCCGTTATAACACCTGCATACGGAGAAACAAGCGTAGCAAACAGAAGTTTTGAAGATTTCAAAAAGAAGATGGAATACTACGAAAATCTTGAAAAAGAAATAGAAAGTATTGATTTTCATATATAATTTAAAATATAATGATATTTATATATAAAGAATATTCAAAATGAATTCAGTTGAAATCAGAGATAAGAAAGATTTGGCCATTCAGCGTATGAATGCGATTGTATCAGCTTGCAAATCAGAAGTCAGAGAAATGACGGAAGAGGAACAGACAGAATACAACGCATTGAAGGCGGAGGTGGAGACACTCAAACAAGCCTTTGCCGAATTGCAAGCCAAATTACAATGGTATGAAGAGGATGTTCAATCGGTAGAGAACGAAGAAGAACAACCCGAAGAAATTCAAAATAACAGAAATAAAACAAAGACAAATAAAATGGAATTCCGATTAATTAAAGCAATCAATGACATTGCGAACAACAGACGTTTGTCAGACGAATATAACAATTATGTACAGGCAGGCGCAGAAGAGATGCGTAAGGCAGGTTTGCCGTATGGCGGACAACTCCAATTGAGAACAGCCCTTCAGGCAACCGTAGAAACGGCAGGACAAGAAGCCATTGCGGAAGATAAGGCACCCATCTTGGAAGCCATCAAAAATAATTTGGTATTGATACAAGCAGGCGCAACATTTATGACCAATCTTGTAGGTAATATTTCCATTCCTACTTATAGCGGCTCAAGTTGTGGTTGGGCAGGTGAAATTGATGCTTCCGCTGACGGTGCGGGAACTTTCGGGGAAGTAACTTTATCGCCAAAACGCTTAACTTGTTTTGTTGATATCTCAAAGCAAATGCTTAACCAAGCATCCGATGATGTGGAAGCTATGATACGTAGAGACATTACCAATGCCATATCTCAGAAGTTGGAAAGCACCATCCTTGGCACAGGTAAGGGTGACGATGATACGCCCGCAGGTATTGCACAGACCGCAACAGCAAGCGTTAATACTTATGCGGGTATTTTAGCCTTAGAAGAAAATTTCGAAGGAAAAACTTACGGCGAAAAAGTATGGATTGTATCGCCTAAAGCTAAGTCTTCATTGAAAGCTAAGGACAAAGGAACTGATACAGGTAATTATCTTATCCAAAATGGAGAAATGGATGGTTACAGAGTATTGACTTCAGCCAATGTTCCCGCCAATTACTTTATGTACGGTGATTTCTCTGATTTGGTAGTAGCTCAATGGGGCGCAATTGACATTACTGTTGACCCATTCAGCCAAGCAGCCAACGGCAAAGTCAGATTGGTAGTTAATGCTTACTTTGACGCTAAATTGCGCAGAAGTTCATCTGTAGCAGTCGCTTCAACAACGACAATACAATCATAAATCTGACTATTTTTTAATACATTTTTTGGGTGTGCATATTTCCATGCACACCTTTTCATTTATAGTGATATTTATATATATAAAGAAAAAGAATAAGAAAATATGGCATATATAACATTAGACGAAATCAAGCAGCATCTTAACATTGAACAAGACTTCAAAGAAGATGACAATTATATCAACCAATTGCAGGAAGCGGCAACGGATGCAATCGAATTGAATTGTGATGTAGTGTTATCCAATTTGGAAGATGAAGAGGGTTATTTGCCACCTGCATTGAAGCAAGCAATATTAATTCTTATCGCCAATTTCTACAATAATCGAGAGAGTGTAACAAGTGCGGCTGCAAACAATATACCTTATTCACTTCAATACTTGGTGGACTTATACAAGGATTATTCTAAAAAAAAAAGTTATGACGATTATCCCGTAAATCCTGATAATCCCGATATAGATGTACCAACACTGATTGAGATAATAGACAATCTCAACTCACACGCAACAGACAAAGCCCTATCAGCCAATCAGGGTAGAGTCCTCAAGGAAATGATTAACGATGCAGACTTCATTACAAGTGAGGAAATAAGTGCTACCTATCAGACCAAGGAAGAAGCCAAGCAGGATAAACTAACAGCGGGTGAAGGAATAGCCATAACAAACAATGTAATTTCAGTAACATTAGATACAACCATATATGAAGTGGTAACAGAATTGCCAACCGAAAATATAAAAGAAAATAAAATTTATTTAGTTGCATCCGCCAATCAAGGTGAAGACAACAAATATACGGAATATCTGTATAAAAACAACCAATGGGAAAAGTTAGGGGAATATCAGGCATCTATTGTTTTCGCTCCATATAAGGCAGGGGAAGGCGTTATAATTACAAATGACAATACGATAAACATTGATTATGTGGATTGCGGATTTTATTAATAACATCAAAAAATATACATAATGCAGGCAGGAAAACTCAAGGACATAATAACCCTATATAAGCGCAATGTAAGCCGTGACGCTTATAACCAACAATCCGTTGAATATACCAAGTGTTATGATTGCAGGGCGCAAGTGATATATAATAAATCTACACGCACGACAATCAACGATGAGGTAGTGATTAACTTCATACCCTCATTCATTATAAGGTATTACCACGACATAGACGAAACGATGTTAGTTGAACACAAAGGAATTAAGTATCGCATTACTTCCATTTTGTTTGATAATAATAATCAAAGCAAAAGCATCTTTTGCGAAAGCCTAAACGAATAAAACAATGGACGAAGTAACCATAACAAAGGATGATATTCTTAAATTATTCAATGAATTTGATGAGAAGTTAAGGAAACGGACATTCAGAACAGCACTAAGAAAGTCCGCTTCTATCTTGCGCAATCAGACAATCAAGAATCTGAAGGCGAATGTGAACCATATAGACCGTAAGGACAGATGGGGTAATACATTGCGAAAAGGTATCGGCATAAAAATTTTCAAAAATTTGATGGGCGCAACGGTTCACATCTTGGGCAATTTCAAATTAAAATTCTTTGAATTGGGTACAAAATCAAGATATACCAAGACATTAGGACACCGCAAATTGAGAAAACCAAGATACACGGGTAGAATTGATGCAACGCATTTCTTCCAATCAGCCAAAGACCAAACAGAAACACAAGTATTCGGAAGTCTTGATGATGTCATATCGCAATCGGTTAAGAAAATAAACGACAAATACAAATCCAAACAATGAGCGCATTAAACATACTACATAACATATACAACATACTTCATTCAAATGAAGATGTCAACAAATTAATCGGCAATGATATTTATATACAGATAGCTGAAGAAAACACAACATTTCCGTTCATTGTGCTTAAGCGAGAAAACCTTCAGACGGATTATGTAAAGAATAATGTGGCGGTTGATAATGTGGATATATCCGTAAATATTGCGGCAACAACATATAGAGAAAGTATCGACATAGCGGAGGCGGTAAGAAATGTGTTGGTGAACTATTCAGATACAAACATTCAACAATGCAGGATGATAAGCGCAACGGAAGACTTTGTTGAAAATACGTATATACAACAACTGAATTTCAGTTTGAAATATTTTTATTAATATATTAATAATAACAACTTTAAATTTAATACAAAATGATAGTTAAAGGTTCGGACTTAATGTTATTTGAGCAAGGAACAAGCTCAACATATACCGCATTCGCTTATGCAACGTCTCACACATTGGAACTTACGGGTGACGTAATGGAGACTTCAAGCAAGGATAGTGGAAAATGGAAGGCAAATCAAATCACCAAGTTATCTTGGACGATTTCAAGCGAAAATTTATATTCGGAAACGGATTATGACAGCTTGGTGTCTAAGATGATTGAAAGAGAGGAAATACCCGTATTGTTTGCCATTGCGGGAAATGCGGACAGCGACAACGGTAAGCCTGAAAGCGGTTGGACACCCAAAGCCAATAGCGGATATAAGGGTAATGTTATCATCAGTTCCATATCAGCCAATGCGGCAGACGGTGAAAACGCTACCTATTCTTGTACATTTACGGGAACGGGGCCGTTGACAAAGGTAACAGCTTGATTCAAGTTTTTCATATCTTTTTCTTTCTTGGTTGTGCTATTATTATAGTGCAACCATTCTTTTTTTATTCTTGCTTCATATTTATATATAAGAATAATTTAACAAAAGATATAAGATATGAAACTGACAATCAAAGGCAAAGAAATCGAGCTTAAATATACCATTCGGGCAATTATCGTCTTCGAGAAAATAGCCAACAAAGCGTTTACGACCAACAGTGTAACGGATATATATCTATTCTTATATTCAATCATTCTTGCCAATGAACCCACATTGAATCTCACATTTGACGAATTGATTGATATGTGTGATGAGAATCCTGCAATCATTAAGGATTTTAACAGATTCCTTCAAGACGAATATAAGAAACAAGCCATTTTTGATGATAATGAAACAGCCGATACCCAAACATCTAAAAAAAAAGTATGACGTTCACAAAGGCAATACAGATAATCGTATTCCAAAAAAGATTGGTTGATTATCAATACGCCATGGATAAGATGCAAATGTATGAGCTAAATTTGATGTTGGATTCTTTAAATTATTCAGAACGTGATATAATGGAGATGATGAGGTTTAATTCATACATAACGGCACAAGTCAATTCAAAGAAAAAGATGAAGCCCAAAGATATAATCGCCTTCCCTTGGGATGACGAAGTGGACGAACAAGACAAACATATATCAGACGATGATATATCAAGATTAAAGAATAAAGCGAAACAATTCATAAACAATGGCGGATTTAGTAACAAGGATAATATTAAATAACAAACAATTCAACGATAATATTGCCGCAAGCAAGAAGCAGTTGGAAATCTTCAACAAGTCAATGGCAGGCATCAAGAATGTTATCGGAACATTTGCGGCTTCATTAGGCGTGGCAGGCGGAGCAATGGAGACATTCAATGGAATGATGAGGAACAACCAACAATTTGGCGACTCAATGAAAGAGGCAATGAATGCGGCCAAAGCATCCGTTAATGAATTCTTCTACGCTATCAGTAGTGGCGATTTTTCAAACATATTAGGCGGTTTGGATAATGTCATTGCAAAATCAAGGGAAGCATCAAGAATGTTAGACCAATTGGGAAATACTTCAATGGCATACTCTTATGTACGTTCGGATAACAGAAGGCAAATATCAGCCGCACGAACATCCGCTAATAACACTTCATTAAGCAGAGGTGACAGAGAGACGGGATTTGAAGCGTGGAATGCAGCCCTTAAAGACTTGGAACAATACGCCAAACAATATAGAGAGGATGCGTTGAATACGGTTAAAGCGTTAGCAAAAGAAAGTAACAGACTTATAGATGTGGATTTGGCTAATGTGGACAAGATACTAAGATTGGACATTCAGAATGCGGAAGCACGCAAGACTGAGAAAGAAAAATTAGAAAAAGAATACACCGAATATGTAAAGAAGCAGGCGGATATAAGAAAGAAATACCAAGCCGAAACACAGTCTTATAATGCGATGGAGGCAATGTATACCCGTAGCAATAGTGTTACAACAACATCAGCGGAACAAAAGGCAGAAGAAGAAGCCTTAGCGCAACAATACGAGATGGCAATCTTATATAATTCATTGCTTGTCAAGAAGGATGATGAGAGACTGCAATCACTCTATGACTTGATTAATCAAGCCAATGACGCCAACGAAGAGTTAGGAAGCCAATTAGAAGAATATACCAATGCCTATCAGTCCTTTGTAAACGAGTTGAATACAAGCGATACATCAAGCTCAAGCGAAATAAAAAACATAGAAGCACCGTTCAAATTTGATACGGATTCCTTCATTGATTCAGAAATGGCAACCTTAAAGGACAGGTTAAATATTGCTTCAAATACAATGGATAAAATACCCTTACAGCCGTTCACGTTCAGCGAGAAAGTAGGAGATGTAAATGATTATACAGATGCGATGTACGGCTTGTGTGACGCAATGACAGCGGTAGCAGGAATAGGAGATGAAGGATTGCAAGGTTGGTTAAATTGGGGTCAGGGCATAATGTCAACGGTATTGGCGGCAACGCAAGCGATACAAGGCTTGATAGTGGCGAGACAGGCGGATACGGCAGCGGCAGCGGGCGAAATGTCGGCAAGTCAGGGAGTGGCAGGCGCAAAGCAGGCGGAGGCAATCGCAACAGGTGCGGCAGAAGCGGCAAAGACGCCGTTAATAGGTTGGATAGTGGCGATTGGAGCAATTGCGGCAATGATAGCGGCATTCGCTTCAATCCCAAAATTCGCAACAGGCGGTATTGTAGGAGGTAATTCTCCAACGGGTGATAAAGTATTGGCGCGTCTTAACAGCGGTGAAATGATTCTTAACAAAAAACAACAGGGTAATTTATACGGATTATTGACCAATGGAGGCAACGGCAATGGCGGACAAGTGGAATTCAAAATCAAAGGCAAAGAATTGGTAGGTGTCTTATCCAATTATAATAATAAAATAAGCAAAGTAAGTTAATGAAATACGTATCACATTTTTACGATATAAACGAAAATAAATATAATGTTGAGATTGGCAGCGGAACAATCAAAGAAGTAACGTTGTCTGATACTCCATTTGTGACGGAAATAGAAACGTCTGACAGCCATATATACAAGCCTTGCAAGTATTCGAGTGCTACAATAGGAATGATAACAACGGATTACGCCTTTGACTTGTATTCTTCAACAGCACAACAAAATAAAGTAACTCTTACAGATGATAACGACAAAATTATATGGGTAGGTTATGTTACACCAAATCTGTATTCGCAAGGCTACGAGAATCCCGAAGAAGTCATAGAGATAGAATGTATTGACGCACTTTCAGCCCTGCAATATTATGAATATGAGCCGATAGGTACATCAAGGGATATTGTGAGATTTGCCGAATTGATTAATCATTTATTGAGCAAATGCAATGCATATGAGTACTTTTACTTTTCTGATAATATTAAAGTTGATTCAACATCAACATTTCCAATCATATCAAGACTGACCATATCAGAACAAAATTTCTTTGACGAAGACGATGAGCCGATGAAAATGCAAGAAGTGTTGGAAGAAGTATGTCAGTATTTGGCAGTTACCGCTGTAGCCTATGGCAATAGTGTGTATTTATTAGATTATGACGCTATCAAGAATGGCAATAATAATTATTATCGATATGAGATTAATAATATAGGTACGGAAGCGGACAATTACACATTGGTTACATTATCTCATTCCAAAGCAATAACGGGTGATGATTATGTTGAGAATGGCGGCCAATTGTCATTGGATAATGTTTATAATAAAGTAACGGTTAAGGATTCCTTATATTCGGTTGAAAGCGTGATACCTGATATATGGGATGATAATTATTTGACACAATATGGAGAAATCGAGAAAAAGCGCAATCAAGGAGAAGGAGGCACATATAATTGCTTTTATGAGTGGTATTCAAATTCAAACATACAGACTTGTTACTATGACAAAGATACTTATGAACCTATTACAACAACACCGTCAACCATTAATTATGATTATGTAAACGGACATATAGGAGCGACCGTTTGTAAGGCTTATTTTGATAAAACATTAGATGGAACTAAATTGTATCCTACATTGTCAATGACTGATTATATAGTTCTATGCGTACACGATGCATATACGGAGCTTAATGTATTATATCCCGCATTCTACATTAATATATCAGACGACACAACCGCAATGTTAGGAGGAAAAACTTATTTTATTATCAACGGTGACTTTAATATTCAGGACATAAACAATCAATTATGGATTGCAAACGGGCGTAACCCCGATTACGATAGTTGGTCGGCAAACTTGTTATATGTTGAGTGTCGAATGAAAATGAGTGGTTTATATTGGAATGGTACAAGTTGGGTAACAGATGAAACCACATTTAAATTGTACCTTACAGACAACAGCGAAGAAACCGAGCACAACCATTTTATTAACAAAACATTGAATATTCAAAATAATATTGATTATACGGAAGGTCTTGACACGTCAGGATGTGCAATACCATTGCCGTACTTTAATCGGGTGTATAATGGCACTATTGAATTTACAATGTTTATGCCAAGACAAAGATTGGGAAATGCCAATGTAAGGACTGACTACATTTGGATAAGTAATTTTGAAATTACGACTAAAACAGTAAATGAAAATTTAACCGAAGAAGAAAAGGATTCAGATACTGAATACACTAATGTAATTAATGAGGATTATGTTAATGAAATGCAGGAAATTGAATATAATATATGTACTTGGGATAATAAAGAACCTAACTATTCAGTCGTTGGGTATATAGGCAATGATGATATAACAACATATCTTGACACGGTATATAATACAACGGATGGCAATGAATACAGATATGAAGAGTTAAAGATATGGAAGTTAGTAACACAGTATTCTACACCGTCCGTTATCCTTAATCTCAATCTGAAGAATGAATATTATCCATATAGCAGACTGACAGACCACAATCTGAGCGGGAAGATATTTATAGTAGACAGCATAACGACTGATTATGTTTTGGCAAAGCAAGAATTAAAATTAATTGAAAAGAAATAAGATGGAATTCATTAGAAAAAATATACCAAAGACAAACCGTAATGGAGTGATAAACGCTTATTATTCTTCTTCAAACACCAATGTTGATGCGTCAGGGAAACAAGCGTTGGCACAATTATATAAATGGTTCTACGAAGATTCGGAGGGTAATTTACATACTTCATACAATTTTGTCGGAGACCAAGAAGTATGTGCATATGGTGTGGGTGATTCGACAGGTGGCGGAGGCATTGCAACAGAAGTGATTGATAATCTTACTTCAACTTCCACAACGGCCGCATTGTCAGCCAATCAGGGTAGAGTCCTTAAAGAACTGATAGAAGGCATAGATATGTCTGATATTGATAATATCTCATTTACCAAGATAACAGACAAGCCAACCACCATCAGCGGATACGGTATCACAGACGCATACACAAAGACGCAAGTAGACGGATTGATTGATGATGTTAAAGAAGGTAACGTATATAGCGCAACAAGGCTTCAAACGACAAGATACATTTGGGGTCAACCCTTCAACGGAACTGAGGATGTGGAAGGTGATTTGGACAATTGTACCTCAATCAGAATAGCAGACACGCCGAGAACAGCGGCCGAAACCGCAACATTATCATCAAGTCCTATGTTGAGAATTACAAACAACACTAATAATTACGGTATGTATATGTGGGTAACAGGAGCTGACGGAGCGGGACATATCCAAGCGGGTAGAGAGGATAGCACAACATTATATTATAATATTTATCTGCAAGAATTAGGCGGCAACGTTGGAATAGGAACAAAATCACCATCTTATAAGTTGGATGTAAATGGCACAACGAGAACATCCACATTGAATGTAAACGGACAAAGTGTAACAAGCACTGATATAATTGAGTGGAAAGATTTGGCTGATGTGTTGTCAGTCGATTCAAATGGAAATTTAAAGTGTAATACAAACTTCTACTCAACAGGCGAAGTTGCCGCATACGGAGAAGGAAGCACTTCAGGTGGAGGAGGTACGATATACCAACATTTCACCGTATCAGAAGACAGCGGTCAGATGAATGACGATATAAGAGTTGCAATAAGAACAGCGGCCACAAATCCTTATATCGGATTTTATCACAATAATCTTAATTGGTATGCGCAGGCTTGGAACGGAAAGATGTGGATAGGAAACGGAACGTCAACTTCAATGAGTGTAGACCAATACGGAGATGTGGTCATACAAGGCGACTTGACTGTAAACGGCACAATCAATGGAGACACAGGCAGCAATATTGATATTATTAATGATGTTACTTCAACCCGAACAGATGCGGCATTGGCGGCAAACCAAGGTAGATTATTGGCTAATTCAATAAGCAGCGTAGTCACCTCATTAGCGAATAATTATTATAACAAGACGCAAGTTGATGATTTGATTGATAATATTGATACAAGTGGAGGAACTACCTATGAACATTTTGATGTAGGTGATACAAGCGGATTAAATTCAGATACAAGAGTATTCATACGAACAGCGGCTACAAATCCTTATATTGGATTTTATCATTCAAATACCAATTGGTATGTACAAGCCTACAACAATAGATTATATTTAGGCCCAGGAAGTTCAGTAAGCCCGTATGTAACGGCAGCAGGAAGCATATTTTGTCAAAATACCTTGAGAATATTCGGTAATACGTTGTCTTCAAGTGCTACGGCATACTTGGATGATGCGCCAAGATTTAAGATAACCAACGGCACAAGCGATTATGGTATGTATATGTGGATTACAGGCGATGGCAATGGACATATACAGACAGGCAGGGAAGATAACAACTCAACTATGTATAACTTATGCTTACAAGAGATGGGAGGTACGGTAGGAATAGGATTGAATAAGCCAAGTACAAGTTATAAGTTGGATGTAAGCGGAAGCATAAGAGCAACGGGAAGTGTTGTTGAAAATTCGGATATAAGATACAAATCGAATATTAATAAATTGGAGAATAGAGGTTGTCTTAATCCTGTTACATTCATTAAGGACGGGAAAGAAGATATTGGATTCATTGCTCAAGAAGTAAAAGAAATATATCCTGAGATAGTATCGGATGATGGAACTGAAGAACATTATCTTAGTATCAACTATTCACGGGTAACGGCAATATTGCAAGCTCAGATAATTGAGCAACAAACAACCATTGACAATATGCAGAAGCAGATTGATGAGTTGAAGGAATTGGTAAATAATCTAATAAAAAATAATTAATAATGGCATTAGGGACATCAGGCATAACGGTATCACAAGTTGCATCTACATTGGGAACAAATTTAACCGATGTGGGTGCATTGTGTACTCACGATAATATAAACAAGTGGGCTAAATACAAGCCTACCATATACCCTTCCGTGTGTCCTACAATGGAACAATTCTATAAGGCAGGTGACGGATATTGCGGATTTGACACCACAACGGCAAGAATACAGAACGAAGGCGATACGGATGGAATGGTTAATAATATATGGACTTATAAGCCGCCAACGGGAGGTGCTAATTCTCCTTACAGATTGGGAGACTTCAGAGGATATGCACACGATGCAAGGGTACAATATCAATGCGAACAATCAGGTATAATGTATGCTAACGGTAAAACAAACACCGTCCCATTTAGGGAAGAATGGGTAGAAGGCAGTTTGAAATTTGTTGAATTGCTTCAAAATGAAGGTGTCGGCAATGTCTATATATGTGCGTGTGTCAAACAAGGATTATATACGGCTTATGGCAGCGTGGATATATCGCAGGGAGGCAATCAGGCATTGAATATAACATTAGGTGCGCAATTCAGCACGGGATATGCAACAATGTACATATTCCTATCCAACAGACCTTGCACAAACGGCAGCTTTCCGACTGACACAATATTTTGGGCTTTTCCTGACGGTGATGACATAAGAAGGCAATTCACGGTAAGCATCAGAAGAGATGCGCCTGTAAGCTATGATTATTATCAAGTTAACACTTGGAATTATGTAAATTGTTATTATAATTATATAGACTTCCAATGCACAATAGGATTATCTAATAATGCGCCTGAAAGCGTTACGATAGTACAATTAGATTCAAGATACTTCTATTTGTCCTATACATTAAATACGCAATACGGAATCAGTTCAGAAGATAGATTGCAATCTACATCATCTTCGTTTAGAATTACTAATATATCATATAGCAGTGACAATAAGACTGCAACCGTTACGGGAACATTTACACTACCTTATAACACATATAGAGATTATGAGGGTATGTTCGCATTAGAATATAGCCGTAATCAAGGGCAACAATATGATACATTGGGAGGTTATCAAGTACGATGGATGTTTGGAAGCTAATATTTATATATATAATACAAATACAACAAATGGAAACATTACAGATTATACTAACGGCAATTGGAGGTATCATAACCTATATAATCAGCAAGGAATATATAGCGGGATATGTCATACAATTCTTCAAATGGCTATTCAACCGCAAAAAGGAGAAAGACAATAATAACATTGATGCGACAAAGGAACTGATAGACATACGCAATGATAATAATGAAGTATATGAAAATCAAATCGAATTCCTCACACAACAAGTGAAGAATTTTGAAGAAAGAATAACTATTAAACAAAATGAGTTGAATAAATATTTGGATGAGCTTCAGGAACTACGCAAAAGAATAGTAGAAATGCAACAACAGATATTTGACAACCAAATGAAGATAGCCAAATTACAATCAATGTGCTGTAGTAAGTTAGAATGTCCTGATAGAGTTCAGTGTGCTAATAAATGCTAATGACAACTACAATATGCAAATAATAAGCGTTGTATAAGGTGGTATAATTAATAATGGTTATATTTACTTCATACAACGCTTTTATATTACCCATTCAGAAAAAACTACGAAAAAGTTTAACCAAAAGTTTAAACATTCAATTCTAAATAAATATCTATACGTCTGATAATCAACGATATAATCGTTTAATATTTTAAAATACAACTGTTTTGGCGAAAACAGTTAAGTATTTCGCAGATTTTAGTTAAGTGTTTTGGGAGTTATAGTTAAGCGTTTCTTGAGAAAATAATGGTAATAATAAAATTAGCGAACAAATAATTTTGTTAGATTGGGTAACAAGTTAGCGTAGAAAATGAAGAGTAGAAATCATGAGACCTTATCTTGAAAATATTCAACAAATACACACAACTGCCAGAGAAAGCGCTCCAACTTGTAAGCCATAAGTTCCCTAAATGACAAAATAAAGCGCACTTATCTCCAGATTGTAAATGAAAAAAGCTGTCGTTTCATCAGAAGTTCGAAATAAGCGAATGAGTAAGTAAAATAAAGAAGACGTCTTGCAATATTCAAGAATTTTCTATAACTTCGCCAAAAATATTATGAGAAAAGATTAAAATGCTAATTACCATGAAGTATTATTTCACCCTATTGATTCTTCTTGTCACAAGTATAGCTGCCATAGCGCAAGAAAGAAAAAAGATAAGTGAGGAAGAGTTCAACAAACATTATGCAGACAGATTTGAGATTGTCGGTGAGAATATAGAGATACAGCGGGTATTTCAATTCTCCGATATAAACAAAGAAGAATTATATCGGAGAGCCAAGGCCTATCTTGATGACCGCATCCAAAAGAAATATGCCTATTGGTCGGGCAACGCAGATTACTCATACACCGACTATTCACTTATAATCACCGAAACGATTGATGATTTATATTGGGGCAAAGCATTGGGCAATATGTATGCAGCCGCTAAATATGTTTACAAATTGAAAATCAAGGACTATAAAGTAAGAGCTACAATTATCTTTTTTAGATTTGAACAACCAGAATACTTTGGCTTAGAATTAACCGATCTATTTCCCTTCACCAATAAGCTAAAGCGAAAAATGAGGAGGGTATTGGCAGATTTCATTGACTACGCAGATGAACTGTTTACCCATACTCAAAGAGGACTCAAACAAAATAAAACAATGGATGATTGGTAACTTATTAATGGATAGAGGCAAATAGTCCGTCCCATGTGCCCAGCCATACAGCCTTGGCCAAGTCCGGACGCTTGTTTTTCAAATACCCCACTATCTTGGTTGGCATTACTATGCTCAATAAATACAAACAAGATAATCCTTTGCGATAACCTTTTACATTGCGCCGAGCGTACATCACCCTCGCCCGATAGAGATAATATTCTCTTAACGGAGTCTTCCGAACAATGGTTGCTCCTTCTTTATGGTACACCACAGCATGAGGTTCGTAAAACAACTTGTAACCAGCTTCACGCATCCGTAGGCTCCAATCGAACTCTTCATAAAAAAGGAAATAACCTTCGTACATCGATCCGACATGCTCTATTACATCTCGACGCACCATCAGGGCGCAACCGTGCAAGATATCCGTCTGATGAGGTTGCAGAAAATCATTCCTACGTGATGAATCATAAGGCTTTGTCGTATGCCTCAAAGTGACCGAAGTCAAATCGCAATATCCATAATATTGCAATTCTCCCATTTTATACAGACTCTCGATGCAAGGAGAGACGGCTCCCCACTCGCCTCCTTGTAGGCATTCGATCAGCGGTTGCAGAACTGGAGCCTTAATAATCACGTCATTGTTTAAGAAAAAGAGATACTCACCAGAAGCCTCCCGAAGCCCTAAGTTATTCCCCCCTGCAAAACCCAAATTCAGCTTGCTCCTTACCAACTTAATATCCGGACATTGTTCCGCAATACGCTCCACATCATCTCCTGTAGAAGCGTTATCTACGACAATTATCTCGTAAGGACAGATTTCGTGCTTGCGAAAGGAAGCGACCATCTCGCACGTGTCACGCCAACCGTTGTAGTTTACAGTGATGATGGATACCATAGCATACAAATACGATAAAAATCAGAAATGAATCCAGCGTTTGATTTTCTGCTTCAAGTCAATCGCAACCATCAATCGCACTAATCCCAATTTCAAACTCATGGGTAAAGCAAAAAACAAACGCAAAGTGCAGTACCACAACGTATAGTTACCTGCTCCACTACGTGGAGGAATAGTATCTAAATGCAGTAAATTGTAAGCATACTTTCGTTGTAACTTTGGAGATATGCTTAAAGAAGCAATTACACGATAACTATGATATACACCCATTTTCATAATGTCAGCCAAAAGCCCTCGGTAAACTTTCGCATCGGCCAATGGAGCGATATATGCGCTTTTTTTCTTTTCTATACTTACAAACTGGCGGGCTATTGGTTCCGAGTAACCCTGCGCGGACGCTCTTCCTGTTACGGAACTTGAATTACATAAATAAAAAAGGGTAACATCTGGTATTAGTAAACAAGACTTTGCACACAACAATACTTGATAAGTAAACCATGCGTCATCGATAAGAGTGTATTCTTCTTCCCACTGAATATGGTGTTTGCGTAAAAAATCAATGTCATACAACCTGTTCCATGCGTAAGCCAATATCCGATGATTACTTCCATACCGATAATAAGCTACACTATGGCTTCCCTCTTCACCTTCCACCAAGGTCTGGGAATAATGACATCCTCCGAACTTTTTCCCCTGCATATCTTCAAGTACAAAAGAACCTGCCACAAAATCTACCGGATGCTCGCACATAGCCGCATAGAGTTTGGCTATGCAATCAGGGGCTATCGTGTCATCGCAATCCATCGTAAAGAAATAGCGTCCCGTCGCGTTATTCAATGCCGTATTGCGGCTTGCGGATATCCCCCTGTTCTTTTCATGCGCTATAATACGCACATCATTACCCCTAGGATGTGTCTCCAACACCTGTCTCACAATGTCCATGCTGTTTCCTTTGTCATCCACAAAAATATATTCGATGTTGGAATACGTCTGATTTAAAGCGGAAAGAAGTGACCTTTCCAGCCACTCTGCCGCATTGTATATAGGAATGCCTATTGTTATCTTATCGTTCTGCATATACTTTTTCAAATTTTTGTTTTCCACTCCTCCACCGTCCCCGTCTGCGAAAAGAAACTCACACCTATGCGGAACGCCGGATATTCCGCCTACTCCGTTTCCAACCGCTCGATGACCAAGCCATTGAACAAGTCTTTCCTGCCTTGAAAGTAAACTTCAAGGTAGATACCAGCAGGCTTTTCCCGAAGCGGCGCGGACGGCTTAGGAAATATATCTTGCCAGTGGCAACCAGTTGGTAAACCAGATTGGTCTCGTCTGCATAGACATAACCGTTTTCAATGAGTGGGTCGAAACTCTGAACGCCTATGAGATATTTCATCATCATGTTTTTGTCCCCTTTTGAGATTATCGGTTTACAAAGAAACGGATTTATTTTGAGAATGGCAAATTTGTATAGTTAGAATAATATTTGTTTCTTTGCAAAAAAACTATTATGAAAATCATAAAAATAACTGGAGGATTAGGAAACCAAATGTTCCAATATGCTTTATCAATCGGATTGAAAAAGCACTATCCTGAAGAGCAAGTCTTATTGGATTTAAATTTTATACAACACTACGGAGCACATTATGGATTCGAACTCAAGCGTGCGTTCCCTAAGATTGAATTTAATCAAGCTTCAGTATTTCAATTAACTAAAGTCTGTTATCCGTGCATAAGTTATCGATTAAGTCTATTAACCAATCAATTACCACAGCGAAAGAGTGTCTATAAAGAAAAAGAAAATGCACCATTTGATACTGGGCTTTTTTCACTAAAGGGGAATGTGTATCTTGACGGATATTGGCAACACATAGAATATTTCAGTCATACTGAGCATGAAATAAGAAAAGCATTTACATTTGTGGATTTATGCGGGAAAAACGCTGATATAGCAGCATTATTAAAACATTCAGAAAGTATATCTATCCATATACGAAGAGGAGACTATCTGTCTAACCCCTTATTCAGTGGAATTTGTACAATACAATACTATAAAAGAGCTATCCATTATATAACAGATATCTTACATAAGAAAAATATATTGTTTTGTGTCTTTTCTGATGATGTAAAATGGTGTCAGGAGAACATACATTCTTTGCTTCCAAATGATAGAATCATATACGTAGATTGGAACACTGGGATGGAAAGTTTTCGTGATATGCAACTAATGACCTATTGCAAACATCATATCATTGCCAATTCATCTTTTTCATGGTGGGGTGCATGGCTTAATGAATATCCTGAAAAAATCGTCATTGCACCAAACAAGTGGCTAAACAATGAAAAATACAACAATCCTGTACCCAAGAATTGGATAAAATTATCGTGCGAACAATAATATCGAAAAAATCTGGATCCACTCCTATTTTCCGCCACAGTAACTTTATCGGCAGTAAGACGGTCGATAAAGTTTTATCCTCTGCCCGAAGAGATTATTCGATATCTCTGCCGAGCTATCCTTGAGGACATTCTTCAAAGATTCCCATTGATTTATCGTATAGTTAGCGAGTCTACCCATCAGTTCGCCATAGTTCGCACATTCCGCAGCATCATTACCACCCTATGGTATATCCGTTCCATAAAAGCGTCTACCTGTTCCTCTCTTCTCTGATTTCAACCGAACAAAACTTCATAATTCGAAAATACGGGTCAACCAGAAAACATAGTTGCAAAAGATTCATAAGATACGTAATAAAGTAAACAATGATAAATGGGGTCAGTCTGAAAACCCGGTTGCATCGGCATGTTTTATTACTGGGGAAACCAGTTCATATAGCTTGATAGGTTGTACGATTAGAATCGTCCGCCCGTACGATCAGTAACCTTCACACCGCACGATTATTAATTGTGCAAAGAAGTCAGCTATATACATCGGGCCATAAAGGTTCGTGCATCGTTTCCCGCAACCGACTTTTCGGACTGAACCGATAAATGGCAAAGCATCCTATAATACTTAAACGATCTATCGCTTTGTTACACTTTATTTTATGGAAGTTTTGCGAAATTCCATTTTTCGTACACCATTTTATTTCTCGCAACAAAAATAACCTTTTTTGTGAAACGGTTAAATATTATAGGGGAAATAACCATGTATCTGACTTGTAATAGTCTGCAGGTCTATAGACATATAGCTAATAGTCTTTACCTAAGGCTCGTATAGAATCATATAAAAAACGCCTAATAGGAAAACGAAACATCAATGAGATAAACCTATCATAACAAGCAAACAAACGATATTTCAAAAGCAAACCTCCAAATCCGTCAATTTTATAACCAGTCTGAGTGCATATATAAAGTTCATTTCCGATAATATCAACCAATTTCCTCAAATGATTGATTCTTGTTTTTCTATTCACACTATAATAGGGCTGATAGTTTGTCTTTAAAGCTCTTTGAAAAGGAAATAACAAAAGAAATTTTATATACGTTTCATTATGAACATTCCATTTTTCCTTTATACATTCCCACATTCTTAAAAAAGTGGTCAAACCTCTGAATTCCGTTTCAAAAGGATTCAAATGACCACCAGACTGTGAAGAATTATGAATAGCATAAACATAATTTATTACATGCCGACAATAAATGTAATCACAGAAAAACAAATATGAATACATGAGTAACAAATCTTGCCGGAAATGAATGTTTTCATTGAAACGGATATGATGTGCGTCAAAAACAGATTTATCATATATCTTACCAGCTTGATAGCCCATTTCTGCAATCTTACTTTCCCCAAAAGCCTCATATATTCGGTCAGCAGGCAAATAAGTGTCAGGTAAGACCAGCTCACCCAATTTTTTTTTGTGCGAATCTACTTTCATTAAACCATGAATGATTAATCCGACACCTGAATGTGCACAAACATCTTCATAGAGATCATGCAAATAATTAGGTAACACCCAATCATCAGAATCAACAAAAACAAGATATCTACCAAAGGCAGAATCTATACCAAGATTACACGCTGCACTCGCTCCTTTGTTGTCTTGATGAAACACCCGAACGCGCATATCTTTCCTTGCATATTCATCACAGATTCTACCGCAATCATCAGGACTACCATCGTCAATCAACAGCAACTCATAATCGGTAAATGTCTGTGCTAAAATGCTCTCTATACAACGAGGCAAATAAGCTTCGGCTTTGTACACAGGAACAATCACTGATAAAACAGGCTTCATATTTCTCTCCTCCTAAAACTGTCTTGAAATGATATTTTAACATTATATGGAGGCAAAGATAATTAATATCATTCAAAAACAGATGAATATTATAAAAATATTGAAGTGTATAAAAAGTATAATATTTTTGCTTACTCGTTTTTTATTCGTTTCTTTGCATAATAATATTAAGAATTTGTTTCCTCTGTACAACACAGACAGAATACGAAAAGAAATATACATGAATATTTTATTTGTATACAGCAGAATACTTCACCCCGAACGTGGAGGAATAGAAAGAGTCACAGACCTCCTCGCTAAAGAACTAGCCCGTAGAGGACACTGTATATTCTACTTACACAATCGTGGCGATGAAAAATCGATGAATTATCCATTTCCAGCACAGTATACATTTTTTCCTAATCCAACTCATAATCTTACAGAAGAGAATGGTCTGTTCTATCGCAATTATGTAAAAAAGAAAAATATTGATATTGTAATCAATCAGGATTTCACCAATTATTCCGAATTGTGCCGTTTTTCTAAAGACATTAAGTGGGTACGCGGCATTTGTGTTCAGCACTACAATCCTCTATATGAATACGACCGCATGTTTGATGATACTATGTTTTGGTGGAATCAGACATTATGGCAAAAGATAAAAGGTACTGTGCGTATTTTTAAAGTGCCTTACCGAAAATACAATTACCGTAAACGACTTATACAAAAATATGAAAAATGCCTAGAATGCACAGATGTCATCTGCTTGCTTTCTCCTTCGTTTATTCCCTCATTCAGAAAGATTGTGCCTATAGATTCTCAAAAAATTGTGGCCATTCATAATCCTAACGCTTATCCATGCTCGTTGTCAATACATCCCAAGAAAAAGCAACTGCTATATGTTGGCAGGATTGAATGGAGGCAAAAGAGACTAGAACGACTTATCGGAATATGGAAACGCATCTATATGAAATTTCCAGACTGGGAACTATTGTTGGTAGGTGACGGTGGATTCAGACCGGAATTGGAACAAGAATGCAGAAAGTTTGAAAGAGTCCGCTTTATGGGCTATCAAGACCCGAAGCCATTCTACCAAGAAGCATCCATTTTGTGCCTAACCAGCGATTGGGAAGGTTGGGGCATGGTAATAGCGGAAGCCATGACTTTCGGCACCATCCCTGTCATCTTCAATTCGTACGCAGCAGCAGCAGACCTTATCGAGAATGGAGAAAATGGCATCCTCGTGCCACCTTTCTCCCTCCATCGTTTTGCACGAGAACTGACCGTACTGATGAAGGACGAAACGAAACGCGCGAAAATGGCGCAAGCCTGCATTCAATCCGTTGGGAAGTACAACATCCGTCGGATTGGCAACGAGTGGGAAAAACTGTTTCAGAAACTAAAAAACGACCGGAATTAAAACTGTAACATAACGTCATGCCACACGAATCACGCATCAAGAAATCACTGCTCAATGCCAAAGCAAATCTTCTTTTTTACTTTCTATCGTTGATCGTCTCTTTCTTTTCCAGAAAGATTTTCTTGTCCGCTTTAGGCGATGAATTTGTAGGGTTAAGCAGTACGCTGGGTAATCTGCTAAACTTCCTGAATTTAGCGGAACTGGGTATCGGTTCCGCCATCGGTTATCTTCTGTATAAGCCGCTGTTTGCAGACGACCGAAAAAAAATCAACGAGACCATAGCCGTCTTCGGGTATATCTACCAACGGATCGGATTCGTCATTTTGGGGGCAGGATGTGCCTTAGCCTGTTTCCTGCCTTTCATTTTCCCCGATACGCCTTTTTCATACGGCGTTATCTACTTTGCCTATTTTTCTATGTTGGCTTCATCGCTTTTCAGCTATTTTTTCAATTACAAACAAACGTTGTTAGGAGCTGACCAACGAAACTATGTCGTGACGATTTATTACCAAAGCGCAGTCATCGTAAAGACCTTGTTGCAAATGGCTGTCGCATACTATACGGGAAACTATTACTTTTGGATTGCTTTGGAACTGCTGTTAGGTATCTTTTACGCCTTTATCCTAAATGTGAAGATCAAACAGGTATATCCGTGGTTGGAAGAAAGTAGCCGGCAGGGGAAGCAACTCTTCAAAAACTATCCAGAAGTCATCAGCTATACCAAACAACTATTTGTACACAAATTGGCTGTTTTTGTTCAGTTCCAAACATCTCCTCTTTTGATTTATGCTTTCGTGTCACTGAAGACAGTGGCTCACTACGGGAACTACACCATCATCATCGACAAAATCACGCATTTTGTCAACAACCTGCTGTCGGGAACCAACGCCAGTGTTGGCAATCTGATAGCGGAAGGCGATACAAAAAAAATACAAAGCATATTTTGGGAGTTGATGGGAATCCGATTCCTCATTGCAGGTTGCGTGTCGTTCGGGTTGTTGCAATTGACAGAACCTTTCATCACTTTGTGGTTAGGCGAAAACTACATTCTTCCCTACTCCGTTCTCATACTGCTCATCATCAATTCGCTCATTAATTATACACGTGGTGCGGTAGATCAGTTTCTATATGGCTACGGTCTGTTTTATGACACTTGGGCCCCGGTAGCAGAAATAGGCATCAATTTAACCGTATCTATCGTTGGTGGTTCATTGTGGGGACTCCCCGGAATTTTATTGGGCAATACCACAAGTCTGTTGCTCATTGTTTGCATTTGGAAACCTTATTTCCTTTACAGTAAGGGATTCAAAAAGCCGATTATCTTCTATTGGAAAAAAAATCTCGCTCATCTATTCATACTTTTATTCGTGGGAGGAATCTGCCGGGAAATACTTTCCCTCATTCCCTCATTTCCTCAAAAGTCATTTCTGCATTGGGGAATATACGGCATTGCGACCGTCACCGGCTATGGCCTATTATGTGGCATTTTGTTCTATATATGTTTTGCTGAATTCCGTTTCTTTATCCATCGGTTCATCAAAAAAATACGCTAAGAACTTACTGTCTCTTTCCTCCAAACATTTTCCGAAAGTGGACTGCCAACAACAAACGCATCCATAAATCCACCCCCATATACAACTTCCTCCGCAAAAAATAAGCGGTTACCTTATCTGCCAAATAATCCGGTTTGAAATAAGCAAGAATCCAACAGGCATATTTGCGACGCAACTCCTTGAGACAAGCTATGCGCTCTTTATAACTCTTATCTTCTTTCCGAGAATACAATACCAACAATATGCGATGAAATAAAATTCGAAGTGAACGCCAAGTATCCTCAAAATCAACCGACCGAACACCGAAAGATAGGACAAACTTCTCAATATACTGATAGTAAGTCTGGAATATGAGCCATTCTTCCGACAAGGACTTGTAGGCTACGGATAGAGCGGCATCGGAATGTCCTACCCGATAGACATAATTCGCCATGTTGCGTATCTTTATAGAGGAAACAACTTGCACATAATCGAACAAAAAGAACAAATCTTCCAACAAGGATATATCCTCAGGGAAACGAAGGTGATGAGAACGAATTAACTCATTATTAAACAATTTTCCATAGGGATAACCGATACTTTTATCCCCATATTCCGTCAAAAGGCGATAGGTTTCTTTCCCTTCAATAGTTGTTTCAGGCCAATCAGAGCACACAGAATTTCCATCTGGAAAATACTTGATTACCGTATGAATAACCAAACAATTATCGTCGGACAGGCTATTGTACAAATCTCTCAAATAGTCAAACAAGACATAATCATCCGAATCCACAAACACAATGTATTTTCCTGCAGCATTTTCAAGTCCATAATTGCGCGCCTTACTTACACCCGCATTCCGCTGATGGAACGCCCTGATACGAGAGTCTCTTTTAGCGTATTCCTCACAGATTTCACCGCAACGGTCGGGGCTGCCGTCGTCAACCAACAGCAGTTCAAAATTCGTGAAACTTTGCGCTAGAATACTCTCAATACATTGGGGCAAATACTCCTCAGTCTTATATACGGGCACTATGACAGAAATTATAGGTGAAGCCATCTTTTCAGTTTTTTAGGTAGAACAGAAATGTAATACGTTATCCGAACATATAGTCTGAAATAAACATATCCAAAGCGTATCGGTAAAGCATAATGTAAATTGCGCAACGCCAGCCCCAGTCCTATCCGAAAATAGAACAACGCTTTACTCACAGGCAAATATTTCTTCGCCCTAAATATACAATAACTCTCGAAACGGAACGTCTCGTCCGAAGAGAAATAAAGAATGCGGTCGAAATATTTGGCTTTCAATGTTTCAAAGAAAATATAGACCAAACGATTGGCCTGCAATCTTGGAGTAGAAATGATAATATCAAATATGTCACTCAATACAATGACACGGCATTCCAGATTGCGCTTGGAAGGGGAACGCATGATGGACTGGGGCTGCATGTCGTAATAATAGGAGACTACATCGGCCACATACATCCGTTCGGCACGACAAGCCAACCAGAAAGACCACAAATCATCCTCATGCACAATACCTTCTTCGAAGAAAAGCCGGTTGTCATACAGCCAGTCCTTACGAACCAGTTTGTTCCACGCCATGACGTACCATTTGTCCTTCAAGTAGGCTGAAAGTATAACTTCATTGCCTGCGTAAAGGCCTGTGGACAGGCACAGAGGAGGCGCCCAATAGTCGGCCCCGGTCACCTTGTAATTGCCTATCACAAAATCTGCGTAACATTGTGCCGCCGGCCCTGCCAGATTCTCAATGCTGTCTGATGGCAGATAATCATCGCTATCCAAGAAGTAAAGATAATCACCTGTGGCGGCACGAATCCCCGTATTGCGAGCCGCGGAAAGTCCGCCATTGGCCTCGTGCTCCAGCACCCGCACCATCGTCCCCCGCGGATGGTCGGCCACTACCCTGCGGACAATCTCCATGGAGTTGTCCGGCGTGCAGTCGTTGACCACAAGGACCTCCATGTCCTGCCACGTCTGGTCCAGGACTGACAGAAGGCAACGCTCTACATAGGGAGCGACATTGTAGACGGGTATGATGACGGATACTTTCATACTTCTTCACACACTTCCATCTCCACCCCACGGAATACTACCTTCAACAGATGAAGCTGTGTATCGGCACAGATGCAACGGACAATTTTGTCCGCACTGTATTTCTTCAGCTGTTCGTCCGCCTCCCGGCTCTTCGCTTCCACCTCGGCGTCCGTGGCCGTGGAGTTGACGTATTTCAATTCCATGATGTAGCTGTGGGCGATGTCCGAGTAGCGTGCCTTGTCCGGCAGCATCAGAAAATCACTGTAACCGTAGTTCAGTTCTATTTCCGGTTCCACCAAGTAAAGCGAGTTCAAAGCCAAGTAAGCCTTGAAGAAGCCCTGCAGGTTGTGCTCGCCCCGGATGCTGTCACGAATGGAGGAGTTCTCCTTATAAGCCTCGGCAATGCGGCGAATCAGCGGTTGCCAGTCGCCTTCCAAAGACATGGCCATCATTTCTCTTTTCAAGGCACTAAGGTCTACATCAAAACTGCGTTTGAAATAATCCCGCATGAATGCCCAATACTGTTCCTTCACACAGTTGTTCGGAATAACCATTTTCAACATGTCCCCATACCGTGCCCCCATGGTGAGCAGACCATAGTAGTAAATCAAGCTCCGGAAATTATCGTCGTCCGTCACATACTCGGCAGGAAAAGACGTCCGCAGGTTCATCAGTACGGAACCCGTGGCGGCAATCTCCTCGATGACGCTCATGCGGTTCTCCCGTTGGTTGCCCCGGTCGATGTCCGCCAGCATCTTCAGCTTCTTGTAGTCCGTTCGGATGTTCTTGTCCACCATCTCTTCCGGCGCATGACCGTAGAGCACCTGATGGCGTAAATAATACAGTACCATGTCGCAGTTGTAGATACGTTCCTTGTCCAAGCATTGTTTGGCGAAACAATAATTGTTGTACCAAGGCTTCATTTCTTCCAGCATCGCCTCGATGTCCGCTTCCGCACGCAGTTTACCGTTGTCCTGGAAGTAGCGGAGCATCGTGCGCACGTCGTTCTCCGAGAAGCCCAGCATATCGTTGAAGCGCGGGTCTTGCGAGATGTTCCAGTCGATGTTGTAACCGCTGGACAGGTCGTCCAACGTCACGGGAGATACGCCAATGAGGAACACCCGGCTGAACATTGCCTTGAACAGCTTGAAGTATTCCCGGTAGAACCCGCTGGCATGGGTCAGGTTGCGGAACACATCCTTTCCACCTTCGCTAAGAATGACATTGGTAAAGTTGTCGTACTCATCGATAATCAGATAAAGAGGATAGCCCAACTCCTGTGCTTTACCATTAATGGAGCGCAACTTGTTCGCGGCATCGGTGGTGGATTTTACCTCACGGAAAAAGTCTTCATCGTAATAAGAGCGGTATCGCTCAATGAAACGATCCAACTGTTTGGCGCAATAGTCGTTGAACGTGTACTCCAAGCGTTCCATACCCGCCCCCGCTTGGGAGAAATCGAAATAAATCACCTGAAAAGCATTCTTCAACGGCGTAGGATGGTCGTGTATCCACAGCCCTCCGAAAAGCTCATCGAAGCGGTCGGCCTTGGCAATGTCATAGTAAGCCTGCATCATGCTGACAAACACGCTCTTGCCAAATCGGCGCGGACGGATGAGAAACAAATAATCGCTTGTCTCTTCCAACAAGGGAAGATACATCGTCTTGTCTACATAATAACGGTTCTTTTCCCGCACTTCCTCAAAGCGCGCCACTCCATAGGGTATTCCTTTCACTTGCTCCATAACGATACTTTTGTCTATATGTAGGGCAAAGTTAAAAAAAAGGAGAATAAATCCCAAAAACAGACTTAAAAATTCATACGTCTATTGGGGAGATCAGCTCTACCCCACTCCATGGCGTGTATGAATGAACCGCTTATTAGCCCCCCGTAAACGAAAAACATTGAGAAACATCACCCAGAATACATGAGGAACGGACAGAAGAGCCGAAAATAAACGACAATTATAATAACACGCTGGAACAGCCAATAACAACGCAGCCACCAATGAGGCAAACAATCCCCACCACTTGACATCACATGCTGAATAAACAAAGGAAAACACTATCGCGCACAAAAACGTAAAACCCAAAAGCAGCAAACGAGGAACGGAATACTGCTGGAAAAGTTTGTCGCAAAAATCCCATCGCCCCCGCCAAACTGCCCGTGGCAAATACTTACTGAACATTCCGGCATAATGAAGTTGCGCCGAAATCCAACGCCGGCGCTGACGAGAGAAGTCTGCTCGGCTCTGTATCTTCTCATCATATACATAAGTATCCTGCATATAATAAAAGCGTTTGCCCGCATAAAGCAAGCGAAGTTCCAGTTCGCGGTCAAAACCACCAACCGCTTTCAGCTTCGCCATAACCGAACGGAAAAGTGGATAGCGAAAAGCCATCCCAGAACCTATAAGTGCCGCGGACATACCCAAGTTAACATGTCCTAAGCGGAAAATACTATTGTTGATTTCTTCACTCACAGCATCGAGCAAAGCCATGTTGTTATTCAGATTTTTAGCCACACGATGGGTCTGTACGACCTCTACCGCAGGATTGGCAAAGGCACGATTCAATTCATCCAGATAAGTAGGAGGTATCAAGTTGTCAGCATCGAGCACAAGAGCGATATCATAATTGGTTTCCAGTGCCTGCATAGCCGCATTAAGCGCTTTCACCTTAGTGCTCTGCCGAAAATGGACTTCTATCAAGCGGATAGGAAGAGCAGACAGACGGGCATTAGTCTGAGGCTGCATGTGGTCGGAAATCACTACCGTATCATAACAAAAAGCAGGATATTGCTGCGCCAAGCAAGCACGTACACACTCTTCTATCACTCCATCTTCACCGTAAGCCGGAATCAAGACTGCAAAGCGCAGATTCCGACCTGCCGTAGAAGATGACATGCAACGGAATTTCTTCCGCGAAGCGATACTATAGACTAAAAGGTATAGCACGTTAGCAGCAAAAAATGCAAAAAGCATCCAATCGATTATGTAAATAAGCGTATACACGCAGGCAAAGATAGGAAAAAGGATTGATTTTATTACTCAACAAACAGAAAACATAAAAAACAGCCACCGAAAATGAAACATTCCGATGGCTGCCCCCTTTAAACACCTTTAAACAAAATGAAATCTTTTACTTGCGGGCTTCGGCAATGTAACCCAGTGCTTCCTTGCACTTCTCTGTTACAAACGCCCAATCCTCAGCGGCTACTTTGTCCTTCGGGAAGAGCTTGGAGCCCATGCCTACACAGAATACGCCGGCCTTAATCCAAGCAGTCAGGTTCTCCTGAGTAGGTTCTACGCCACCCGTCACCATCAACTTAGACCACGGCATCGGGGCCAACATGCCTTTCACCAACTTCGGTCCCAGTACGTCGCCCGGGAATATCTTGCACAAGTCGCAACCTACTTCCTGAGCGAAGCCAACCTCGGACACGCTGCCGCATCCCGGTGTATAAGCCACGAGACGACGGTTGCAAACCTTTGCAATCTCCGGATTGAACAACGGGCCTACCACGAAATTGGCACCCAACTGGATGTAAAGAGCAGCCGTGGCAGGATCTACCACTGAGCCTACGCCCATTGCCATCTCCGGACATTCCTTAGCCGCAAACTTAACCACTTCGGCAAATACTTCGTGAGCGAAGTCACCACGGTTAGTAAACTCGAACGCGCGTACACCACCCTCATAACATGCCTTTACGACTTTCTTTGCCACTTCTGCATCCTTGTGATAGAACACAGGCACCATGCCGGTAGAACCTATCTTGTTCAACACGGCTATCTTATCAAATTTTGCCACAATTTTATGATTTTGAATTTACAACATTGATTTTCCATTATCTCTGTACGCGTCCGCTTGCGTCGCCACCAGCCAAAGCCTCTACTTCTTCGGCAGAAACCAGGTTGAAGTCGCCGTTGATAGTGTGCTTCAAGGCAGATGCGGCTACAGCAAACTCCAATGCTTCGCCTTGAGTGGCCTTTGTCAAAAGACCGTGGATGATTCCGCCAGAGAAAGAGTCGCCACCGCCTACACGGTCTACAATCGGGTTGATGTCATAACGCTTGGATTCATAGAATTCCTCGCCGTTGTAAATCATGGCCTTCCAGCCGTTGTGGGAAGCGGAGAAGGATTCACGCAACGTAGAGATAACATACTTGAAACCGAATTCCTTGGCCATGGCCTTGAAGATGCCTTTGTAGCCTTCGGCATCCGTCTTACCGCCTTCTACGTCCGCATCGGGCTTAAATCCTAAACAGAGTTCGGCATCCTCTTCGTTGCCTATACATACGTCTACGTACTTCATCAAAGGTTTCATGATAGACTGGGCTTTCTCCTTGGTCCACAGTTTCTTACGGAAATTCAAGTCAACAGATACCGTGACACCGTGACGTTTAGCAGCCTCGCAAGCCAGGCGAGTCAGTTCGGCTGCCTTGTCGGAGATAGCAGGCGTGATGCCCGACCAGTGGAACCAGTCAGCACCTTCCATAATAGCGTCAAAATCGAAGTCAGAAGGATCGGCCTCGGCGATGGAAGAGTGAGCACGATCGTAAATCACTTTACTGGGACGCATCGACGCGCCAGACTCCAGGTAGTAGATGCCCAGACGGTCACCACCACGGGCAATGAAATCCGTCTTTACGCCATATCTGCGCAATGCGTTCAGGGCGCACTGGCCAATTTCATGCTTAGGCAGCTTCGTCACGAAATAAGCATCGTGACCGTAGTTGGCACAGCTGACAGCCACATTAGCTTCACCGCCACCGTAAACTACGTCAAACGAATCTGACTGTACAAAACGCGTATTGCCCGGAGTGGACAATCTCAACATAATCTCACCAAGGGTTACGATTTTCTTTCCCATAATAGTATTTTTAACTTTTAAATTATGAATAATAGATTCTGTTTCAAGTTATAATTCAATGTGTCATACTACGGCTAAGAATCTGGAAACTTGCGAAATGACATAGCATAAAATTCAGTATCTTTGCCTTCGTGTGCGAGCACAAAGATACAACAATTTTTGGAATACAAAAAATTATCATATATTTGTATCGAAAATATTAAGATTATTAGTGTGTACGAGCACAAAAAAGTCTCCAAATGACCGAATCAGATGGGAAAAATCAGAATTAAAGACATTGCGCGACTGGCCAATGTATCGGTAGGAACCGTAGACCGTGTGCTGCACGGAAGAAGCGGTGTGTCCGAAGCCAGTAAGCAGAGGGTGGAAGAAATCATGAAGCAACTGGACTATCAGCCCAATATGTACGCCAGAGCTTTGGCCTGCAACAAGAAGCATACTTTTGCCTGCCTGCTACCCCTGCACGAAGCCAGCGAATATTGGACGGACGTGGAAACTGGCATCCGTAAGGCTACCGATACCTACTCGGACTTTAATATTGAAGCGTTGGTTTCTTATTATGACCCCTACAACTACCACTCGTTTGCCCAGGCGGCCGATGTGTTGCTTACACAAGAACCGGACGGCGTACTATTAGCACCTACCGCTCCGCAATATACCCGCCCGCTGACAGATGAATTGAAGAGGCGCGCTATACCATATATATATATAGATTCTAATATAAAGGAACAGCCCGCGTTGGCTTTCTTCGGGCAAGACTCACACCGGAGCGGCTATTTCTCAGCCCGTATGCTGATGTTACTGGCTGGCGAGGACGCACGCGAGATAGCAATCTTCCGCAAGATAAACGAAGGCATCGTAGGCTCTAACCAGCAGGAACGCCGCGAAATTGGCTTCCGCGAATACATGCAGCAGCATCACCCGCATTGCCAGATACGCGAATTGGACCTGCACGCCAAACGCGATACGGAGGACACTCAGATGCTGGACGAGTTCTTCGCACAATATCCTACGCTGAAGAACGGCATCACCTTTAATTCGAAGGCTTACATCATTGGGGAATACTTGCAGAAACGAGGGATGACGGACTTCAACCTGATGGGCTACGACCTGCTGCAACGCAACGTGGCCTGCCTGAAACAGGGAAGCATTTTCTTCCTGATAGCGCAACAGCCCGTGCTGCAGGGATTCAACGGCATCAAGACCCTGTGTGAACACCTGATTCTCAAGAAAGACGTGCCGGGCGAATACTTTATGCCCATCGACTTGCTGACGAAGGAAAACATAGACTTTTATTACAATAGATAAAGATTTATAAATTCAACAAACATGGAAACCAAATACTTGAAAATCAATCCGGCTGACAATGTGGCCGTAGCTATCGTATCCCTGTCCGCTGGCGAGAAAATCACCGTGGACGGAAAGGAAATCACGCTGAACGAAGACATTCCCGCCGGACACAAGTTTGCCCTGAAAGACTTTGCCGTCGGCGAGAACATCATCAAGTACGGCTACCCCATCGGCCATGCCCTCGAATCCAAGAAAGCGGGCGACTGGATGAACGAACATAACATCAAGACCAACCTGGCCGGTCTGTTGGAATATACTTACAACCCAGTCAACGCCGACTTAGACATTCCCCGCAAAAATCTAACCTTCAAAGGCTACCGACGCAAGAACGGAGACGTGGGTGTGCGCAACGAGATTTGGATTATTCCTACCGTGGGATGCGTCAACGGCATCGCGGGCCAACTGGCCGAAGGTTTGCGCAAGGAAACCGGAAGCAAGGGTATAGACGCCATCATGGCTTATCCGCACAACTACGGCTGCTCCCAGCTGGGCGATGACCACGAGAATACAAAGAAGATACTGCGTGACATGGTGCTGCACCCCAATGCAGGCGCCGTGTTAGTAGTGAGCCTGGGCTGCGAGAACAACCAGCCGGACGTATTCCGCGAGTTCCTGGGCGACTATGACCAAGACCGGGTGAAATTCATGGTTACGCAAAAGGTGGACGACGAATACGAGGAAGGCATAAAACTGCTTCGCGAACTGTACGCCAAGGCATCGCAGGACGTTCGTACGGACGTACCATTGAGCGAGCTACGCGTAGGTTTGAAATGCGGAGGCTCAGACGGTTTCTCCGGCATTACGGCCAACCCCCTGTTGGGCATGTTCTCCGACTTCTTAGTGGCACAAGGAGGCACAACCGTACTGACCGAGGTACCCGAAATGTTTGGCGCGGAAACCATCCTGATGAACCGTTGCCGCACGCGCGAACTCTTCGACCAAACCGTGAAACTCATCAACGACTTCAAGGAATACTTCCTGAGCCATGGCGAACCTGTAGGCGAAAATCCCTCGCCGGGCAACAAGGCAGGCGGCATCTCCACCTTGGAGGACAAAGCATTAGGCTGTACGCAAAAGTGCGGGAAAAGCTATGTGGAAGGCGTAATGGCGTATGGCGACCGGCTCAAGGTGAAAGGTCTGAACCTGCTTTCCGCCCCCGGTAATGACCTCGTCGCATCTACCGCCCTGGCTTCCTGCGGATGCCACATGGTGCTCTTCACCACGGGACGAGGCACGCCCTTCGGCACCTACGTACCCACGATGAAGATTTCCACCAACTCTAACTTGGCCAAGCACAAACCGGGCTGGATAGACTTCAACGCAGGTGTCATCCTCGAAAACGAACCGATGGAAAAGACCTGCGAACGCTTCATCGACTACATCATCCGCGTAGCCAGCGGTGAACAGGTGAACAACGAGAAAAAAGGATACAAGGAAATAGCCATCTTCAAGAACGGAGTGACGTTGTAAGAGAACTATGCAAGAACCTGTTCGAAAGCCACAAGGCAGCTGGTGGGCGTTGAGTCCGTTGGCCGTGTTTCTGTGCCTTTATTTAGTGACGTCCATTTGGATGAACGACTTCTATAAAGTGCCCATCACAGTGGCCTTCATGTTCGCATCGTGCTATGCCATAGCCACTACCCGACATCTGAAACTCGACCAACGTATCTTCCGCTTCTCCATTGGTGCCGGCAATAAGAATATCCTGCTGATGATATGGATATTCATACTTGCCGGTGCCTTTGCACAAAGTGCCAAGCAGATGGGTGCCATCGATGCCACGGTCAACCTCACCCTCCATATCTTGCCCGAAAACCTGCTGTTGGCGGGCATATTCCTAGCATCTTGCTTCATCTCCCTGTCCATCGGAACCAGTGTAGGCACCATTGTCGCTCTGACCCCCGTAGCCGTAGGACTGGCGGAAAAAACCGGTGTAGACCTGGCCTATATGACAGCCATTGTGGTAGGCGGCTCGTTCTTCGGCGACAACCTGTCGTTCATCTCCGACACCACCATTGCCGCCACCCGCACACAGAACTGCTCCATGAAGGATAAGTTCCGCGTCAACTCCCGCATCGTGATGCCTGCCGCCCTGTTGGTGATGGCCTTCTATGTCTTTCAGGGATTGTCCCTTCACACGCCTCCGCAGACCGAAACCATCGAGTGGGTGAAGGTACTCCCCTACCTCATCGTGCTGGCTACAGCCATTGCCGGCGTGAACGTGCTGCTGGTGTTGACTTTAGGTATCCTGTCTACCGGCTTCATCGGCTTCTTCACGGGTATGTCATTCTTCGATTGGTTCGGAACTATGGGTGAAGGCATCATCGGCATGGGCGAGCTCATCATTGTCACCCTCTTGGCGGGAGGTATGCTCGAACTGATACGCTACAACGGCGGCATCGACTTCATCCTCTACCACATCGGAAATCACATCAAAGGAAAGCGAGGAGCGGAACTGAGCATCGCCGCCTTAGTGAGCATAGCTAACCTCTGCACCGCAAACAACACCATCGCCATCATCACAACGGGACCCATCGCGCGCAACATTGGTCATCATTTCCAACTCGACCGCCGCAAGGTGGCCAGCATACTGGACACCTTCTCCTGCTTTGTACAAGGCATCATCCCCTATGGTGCACAAATGCTTATCGCCTCCGGTCTGGCATCATTGTCACCCCTTAGCATCATCGGACACCTCTACTATCCATTCTGCATGGGTATTTTTGCCCTGCTGTCCATCCTGTTGAGATATCCAAGAAAATATTCCTAATCATGTTTTGTACGACATTTTCAAAAAACATTCCCCGTCTTAATTCCTGCTGAAGAAATCCGTATCGCCGCTTATCCACAAAGAGAGTTAACCTTTTCATAGTTAAACACATACAGTCGGAATCATCATTATATCTTTTAAGAAGCCGGCTTTCATTATACGACCTTCCCAGTCCCAGCACGGGAGGACTGCAGTCCTAGTACGGGAGGACTCGAGTCCTAGCACGGAAGGACTGCAGTCCTGATACGGAAGGACCGGTAACAACTATTAGCTTAACGGCAGATATAAACAATTATGAACGTAGCGATGCGTACATATATCACTTTTATCTATAAAACTTTAAGTGTAAACCCTTTGCCGTCTCAAAAAAAAGCCATATCTTTGCGCCCGCTATTACGAGATAGTAGCATATTCAAATCATTTATTAAACTAATAAACATTTATGGCAACAAAAATCAGATTGCAAAGACATGGACGTAAAGGCTACGCTTTCTACTCCATCGTTATTGCTGACTCAAGAGCACCACGTGATGGTAAATTCATTGAAAAGCTGGGTACTTACAACCCCAACACAAATCCTGCCACAGTAGATTTGAACTTTGAACGCGCGTTGAAATGGGTGATGACCGGCGCACAGCCTACTGACACTGTACGCAACATCCTCTCCCGCGAAGGCGTCTACATGAAGAAGCACCTTTTGGGCGGTGTAGCCAAGGGCGCGTTTGGCGAAGCTGAAGCAGAAGCCAAATTCGAAGCTTGGAAGAACAACAAGCAGAAAGGCCTGGAGGCTTTGAAGAACAAGGACGAAGAAGCCAAGAAAGCCGCTGCAAAGGTACGTCTCGAAGCTGAACAGAAAGTAAACGAAGCCAAAGCCAAAGCACTGGCCGAAAAGAAAGCCGCCGAAGAAGCTGCCAAAGCTGCTGAAAACGCTGAAGCGACTGAAGAAGCACCTGCTGAAGCAGAAGCTCCTGCCGCTGAATAATCGGGACGGACACATTTTTGTAAATTATGAAATGAATCGGGGAAATCCCTTCCGGCACTACCGGAAGGGATTTTTTATACAACAATGTTACGGGTATTCAAATTTTCCATTCAATCTTTCTTTCCACATCTTCCCCGCATCTCATTTTTTTATATTACCTTTGCTGCTTGAACAACTTAACTTGTAAAAGCAATGAAAAAACTCACTTATTTGTTTGCTACAGCCGCCCTGCTGGCCGCTTGTAGCGGAAACCAAGGTTACACCGTAACCGGTAGTGTAGAAGGTGCCAGTGACGGCGACATGGTATACCTGAAAAAAGCGGAAGGACGCCAGCTTGTCAGCCTTGATTCTGCCGTTATTAAAAACGGCACGTTTACTTTCAAAGGTATGCAAGATACAACGGCCAATCGCTATCTCGTTTACGGTGAAGAAGACAAAGAAATGCACGCAATGGATTTCTTTTTGGAAAACGGAACTATCACCGTCAACTTTGCGCGCAAGAATGTCTCGGCAACAGGCACGCCCAATAATGACATTTTCCAAGCCATACGCAACCAGCTCAGCGGACTGAACGATGAAACCATGGCCCTGCTCAATACAATAGTCAACGATACAACGCTGACCGATGAGCAACGTGACGTCAAACGGGAAGAACTGGAAAGTCTGGAAGAAAAATCGCAGGATATCATGAAAGATGCCATCAAGCAAAACATCACTAACCCCGTGGGCATCCATCTGTTGAAACAGAGCTACTACTACATGGATGTGGAAGAACTGGATCCGCTGATGCCGCAAATCCCCGCCGCATTCGACAACGATGAAGTCATCATCAAGATAAAAAGCAACGTAGAGAAGATGAAAGCCACGGCCGTAGGACAGAAGTTTACCGACTTCGAGATGCTGACGCCCGAGGGCAAGTCCGTGAAGTTGTCCGACTTTGTGGGCAAAGGCAAAGTGGTATTGGTAGACTTTTGGGCAAGCTGGTGCGGACCCTGCCGCCGCGAGATGCCCAACCTGGTAGAGGCTTACAAACAATACAAAGGCAAGAACTTTGAGATTGTGGGCGTGTCGCTCGACCAAAACGGCGAGGCTTGGAAAAACGCCATCAAACAATTGGACATCACCTGGCCGCAGATGTCCGACCTGAAATACTGGGAATGCGAAGGCGCCCGCCTGTATGCCGTGAGCAGCATTCCCCACACGGTCCTGATTGACGCTGAAGGCACCATTATCGCCCGCGGCCTGCACGGCGAAGGCTTGCAAGAAAAACTGGCCGAAGTGCTAAAATAAGAAACATCGTTCATCTTACTCAATCAAGCAAGCCCTCTCGAAGTATATCTGCATTCGAGAGGGCATTTTATCTTTATATGAGGCTTCATTGAAAAAACTCACCCAAGAATTTCCCTATCCCGCAGATTTTACCTAACTTTACACTCTCGAAAAGATAAACTTACCCCAAACGATATGGAAAACAGAAGTTTAGTGACCATTGCCGAGCACACAAAGGAGAAAATCCTCTACATGATTGAAATGGCAAAGCAATTTGAAGAACGTCCCAACCGTCACATCTTGGACGGAAAAGTGGTAGCAACTTTATTTTTCGAGCCTTCTACCCGCACAAGGCTCAGTTTCGAGACGGCCGCCAACCGGCTAGGTGCAAGGGTCATCGGATTCACCGACCCCAAAGCCACCAGCTCGTCGAAAGGCGAAACGCTGAAGGATACCATCAAAATGGTGAGCAACTATGCGGACATCATCGTGATGCGCCACTACTTGGAAGGAGCCGCCCGCTATGCCAGCGAAGTGACCGATGTGCCCATTGTCAACGCCGGAGACGGAGCCAACCAACACCCTTCGCAGACAATGCTTGACCTCTACTCCATCTACAAAACGCAAGGTACGCTGGAAAACCTCAACATCTACTTGGTTGGCGACCTGAAATATGGCCGCACGGTGCATTCCCTGCTGATGGCCATGCGCCACTTCAACCCCACTTTCCACTTTATCGCGCCCGAAGAACTGAAGATGCCTGAAGAATATAAAATTTACTGTCAGGAGCACAACATACGCTACATAGAGCATACGGACTTCACCGAAAAGGAGATAGCCGATGCCGACATTCTCTACATGACCCGCGTACAACGCGAACGCTTCACGGACCTGATGGAATACGAGCGGGTGAAGAACGTCTACATCCTGCGGGCAAAGATGCTGGAACACACACGCCCCAACCTGCGCATCCTGCACCCCCTGCCCCGCGTCAACGAGATAGCCTACGATGTGGACGAAAGCCCGAAAGCGTATTACTTCCAGCAGGCACAGAACGGACTCTATGCCCGCGAAGCAATTCTATGCGATGTGCTTGGCATAACGCTGGACGAAGTGAAGCAAAGCGAATGACACCATATAATATATAATAACCAAGAAGAAGAATCATGACCAACGATAAGAAAGAATTGCAGGTGGCCGCTTTGGAAAACGGCACCGTCATCGACCATATCCCCGCAGAGAAACTCTTTACCGTAGTGTCTCTCCTCGGCTTGGAGCACATGAGCAACAACATCACCATCGGCTTCAACCTGAACAGCAAGAAGCTGGGTAAGAAAGGCATCATCAAGATAGCCGACAAGTTCTTCTGCGACGATGAGATAAACCGCATCGCTGTAGTGGCCCCCAACGTGAAGCTGAACATCATCCGCAACTATGAGGTGGTAGAGAAGCGCGAACTGCGGTTACCCGACGAGTTGCACGGCATCGTGAAATGCGCCAACCCCAAGTGCATCACCAACAACGAACCGATGCCTACCTATTTCCACGTGATAGACAAGGACAGATGCGTCATCAAGTGCCACTATTGCGAGAAAGAGCAGACAAGGGAGAATATTACGATACTGTAAATGTGAATTTAGAGCCCTCTCCCTCCTCCCCCAAAGGGGAGGTGACCCGATAGAATTCATTTATAATAAACCAAATGCTCTGAGCCCCCTCCCTTCGGGGGAGGGATGGGGAGGGGCTAACTTATCATCTATGAAGGAAGACTGGAAACCAGGCACCATGATATATCCCCTGCCCGCCGTATTGGTGAGTTGCGGAAGCACGCCCGAAGAATACAACATTCTGACCGTAGCGTGGACAGGAACCATCTGCACCAATCCGCCTATGTGTTACATCTCCGTGCGCCCCGAACGGCATTCATACGACATCATCCGGCGCAATATGGAGTTTGTCATCAACCTCACCACCAAGGAGATGGCGCGTGCCACGGACTGGTGTGGCGTACGTTCGGGACGAGACTACAACAAATTCAAGGAAATGAACCTGACTCCGGGCAAATGCACCGTGGTCAACGCCCCCCTCATCGAGGAGTCGCCCTTGTGCATAGAATGCCGGGTAAAGGAAATATTGTCATTAGGCTCGCACGATATGTTCATAGCCGATGTGGTGAACGTACGTGCCGAGGCGGACAACTTGAATCCCCAAAGCGGGAAATTCGAGTTGGCTGAGACCAATCCGCTTGTCTACGTCCACGGAGGCTACTACGAATTGGGCGAGAAGATAGGCAAATTCGGCTGGTCGGTAGAAAAGAAACAGACGAGAGATTAAGTAGTTATGAAAGGATGGATATATCTTCTCGTCTGGAGCATAGGACTCTGTCTGCCCGCATCCGTGTGGGCGGACATTCCTATGCGTACCGACACGATACCCGCATCCACCATTGAATTACCCCAAGAGAAACAACCCCGCCATCCGCACGATCAGATTATAAACTTCGGCGCCAAGGGCGGATTCACCGCATCTTTGTTCTTGGTGTCGGACTTCAGCATCAACGGACAGGAAATCAAAGAGGTACAGAACAATTATAAGATAGGTTACTTCGCCTCCGTATTCATGCGGATAAACTTAAAACGCCATTTCATCCAGCCGGAAATCTCCTACTCCATCAACCGTTGCAACATTCTTTTTGACAAGCCGAAAGCCGAGGGAACAGTGGAAGACATTCCTCTCGAACAAGCCTCCATCACCTCCTCCATTCATAGCATCGACATCCCCGTCATCTATGGCTACAACATCATCAAAGATGGGCCGTATAGTCTGGCCGTATTCGGTGGCCCCAAAATACGCTGCATTTGGGACCGCAAGAGCGAAGTGACGTTCGACAACTTCAACCTGGAAAACATGGAGGAAGAACTGTATCCTTTCAACCTGAACCTGACACTGGGAGTGGCCATTACCATATCGCGCATCTTCTTCGACTTCCGGTATGACATCGGCCTGCATAACATTTCCAAGAAAATAACCTACACCTCGCCCGAGCTGACCCCCTCGCCCGGCGAAGAGATACCGGATAACGAAATACGCTTTCACCGAAAGGATAACGTATTGAGTTTCTCGTTCGGCGTGTTTTTTTAAAGCAAGAAGGCTGTTATCTCATTTATTTACCTTACTTTTGTAACTCCATAAAAAAGTGCGAGAGAAAACCATTAATATTTATATAACACTAATAAGCGCATGAAAAGAGACGATTTGATTTTCGACATCATCGAGAAAGAACATCAGCGCCAGCTGAAAGGCATTGAGCTGATAGCTTCCGAAAACTTTGTAAGTGACGAAGTAATGCAGGCCATGGGCTCCTGCCTCACCAACAAATATGCTGAGGGCTATCCGGGCAAACGCTACTATGGTGGATGCGAAGTGGTAGACCAAAGCGAGCAACTGGCCATAGAGCGCATCAAGAAGATATTCGATGCCGAATGGGCCAATGTACAGCCTCACTCGGGTGCACAAGCCAATGCGGCCGTATTTTTGGCCGTACTGAATCCGGGCGACAAGTTCATGGGTCTGAACCTGGCTCACGGCGGACACTTGTCACACGGTTCGGCAGTTAATACGTCCGGCATCATCTATCACCCCTGTGAATATAACCTGAACAAAGAAACGGGCCGCGTGGACTATGACCAGATGGAGGAAATCGCCCTGCGCGAACAGCCTAAGCTGATTATCGGCGGCGGCTCTGCCTATTCACGCGAATGGGATTACAAGCGCATGCGTGAAATCGCCGACAAGGTAGGCGCCATCCTGATGATTGACATGGCCCACCCCGCCGGACTTATCGCAGCTGGATTGCTGGACAACCCTGTGAAGTATGCCCACATCGTCACCTCTACCACTCACAAAACCCTGCGCGGACCCCGTGGCGGTATCATCCTGATGGGCAAAGACTTCCCCAACCCTTGGGGCAAGAAGACTCCGAAAGGCGAAATCAAGATGATGTCCCAACTGCTCGACTCGGCCGTATTCCCCGGCATACAGGGAGGCCCGCTGGAGCATGTCATTGCTGCCAAGGCCGTAGCTTTCAACGAGATACTACAACCCGAATGGAAAGAATACGCCCTGCAAGTGAAGAAGAACGCCGCCACTCTGGCTCAAGCCTTGATGGACCGCGGCTTCACCATCGTCAGCGGCGGTACGGACAATCACTCCATGCTGGTAGACCTGCGCTCGAAGTACCCCGACCTGACCGGTAAGGTAGCCGAGAAAGCGTTGGTATCGGCCGACATCACCGTCAACAAGAACATGGTGCCCTTCGACACCCGCTCCGCCTTCCAGACCTCGGGTATCCGCTTAGGCACACCGGCCATCACCACTCGCGGCGCCAAGGAAGACCTGATGTACGAAATTGCCGAAATGATAGAAACCGTACTCTCCAACGTAGACAACGAGCAGGTCATCGCTGAAGTTCGTGCCCGCGTCAATAAGACCATGGCCGGCTATCCGCTGTTCGCATACTAAGAAAACAAATAGAGGGTGTGCCGAAATACAAAATTCCTCTCATACTGTCATCTAAGGGAGCGGAGCGAAGCGAAGTCGAAACATCTCACATAAGCTTACAGGAGCCCCTTCGACTGCGCTCAGGGTGACAAAATGATAGTGACTTTGCATTATAATACACCCTCATTGCGTGAAACAATGTTTCGGTGTGGATAAAATATGAGGACTGACAGCATATAAGCTTGTCAGCCCTCTTTTTTATATGGTTCCGTCAGATTCTTTGGTATCACCATTTTTTTTTGAGTTCAAAATGCAGATACCCGAACTTTAATATTTACGCTTATAGAAACATTTAAGTATGCGTACAGAATTAGTTATACGATAAGTGGGAATTTAGCGCGCGTAAGCGCGCTTTAAATGAAGAATTAAGAATGATGAATGAAGAATGGCAACGGAACTCTCCTCCTTCTGGAAGGAGGAGTCCCCGAAGGGGGAGGTGGTAGGATAAATAGGCCGCTTTAGCGACTCCTATTCTTCTTATTATATAAATAGGTCGAACCATGCTTTTCCTACCACCCCGCCCGGTGGGCACCCCTCCTTCCCGAAGGAGGGGAGTTGATTACTCTAATTCTTCATTCTTAATTCATCATTCTTCATTTAAAAGATAAATTATCATTTAGGAATGCAAAAATAAAAGCCCCATCCGTACCGCTGCACGGACAGGGGGTAAACAAAACAAACAATTCAGCTTCCTTGGCTCGAAGGAAGACGCTCTGCCTCACGGCGGAGAGGAAATTTTCCCAATGTTATGCTAACGGATCATCCGTATTATCATCGCCTGAGCCTTCTTCATTCTCCTTTTCATCATTGGCCAAGAGGCGTTTGAATGAATATTGACAAAAAGACGGGTTAAACATAGTGGTTATTCTGTTCTCAAAGTTATTGTTCTCAATGCATATCTGTCGTTCTTGCTTGATTGCGGCTTATTTTTCCTTTGCCGGAAGTATGGAAAGGGCCATGCCGCGGTCCGATGGATTGTTCCAGTTATTCAAAAGGGAATACGCATTACTTTGTCTTCCTTTTCCCTCTATGGACTCACTTATTGTTGCTACGAGCGAAGTATAGATCCGTAAGTTTGTACCTGCTTCTTTCAGTATGGTGAATTCACCGTCATAATTATTCTCAATGTTATGTTTCCGGTAGCCGCTTAAAAATTGCCTTTTATCTTTTACTACTGATTTTATGGAGGTGCGTAGGCCGTACGTCGGAACTTGATAGCCTGCCGGGGATGGGTCGTAAACGGTCTTGACGGAAGTCTTTTTCGTAGTGCTTTCACCTTTCTTATCATCTGTAGCCCAGATGTTGTAATACACAAAATCCATATAGGTGGCACCACAAAGTTTATCCGGATTCTTCATACAGTAGATGATGACATCATTCCCCGTATCCGTTGATTCTCCTACTGTCTTTATCTCCGTCGAAGAGTTACCCTGCGCATCATACCACGTCTTGTTTACCGCCTCGGCTGTGCTTGTCGTTCCGGGCAGCATCGGGTCTTTGCGCCCAAACTGGTAGAAGGGGCAATTGCCGTCCTCGATGCGATGCTCTGTCTGGGTGATGGTCAGCTCGACCTTCTTGCCCGTCTCCTCCTGCTCGAAGCGCAAGGTGACAGTGCGCGGGTCGTAAATCTTGGTGTCATTGTAGCAGAATCCCAGATAGCGGTTGAAGAAGTTATCCTCCTTCTCATACGGATTGTAGTCGGTCACCCAGATGTGCCAGCTCCACATAATCGTCCCCTCGCTGTCGCGAATGGCTACCACTGCATTGCCTTGCTCAATGACGTTTTTGTTTACCTTGAATTGCAAGCTCTTTCCCCCCTCTGTCAATTGGACATCCGTCACCAGGCCCTTTACGTCCTGCCAGAGGAGTTCGGCATCTGTGGCGGACAATTTGTTGCCGTTCGCGTCTGTATTCTCATAAATGTATGGTGAAGTTATGTCACGGCCCAGATGATTGATGAAGGTTTGTAATATTCCTTTGCCGGTATTCTTCGTCTTGTAGGCCGATTCGTTTGTTTTTCCATTGACGATGGCATTGCCATACACCAGCGGCAGGGTGTATGTACCGGGGGCGTTCACAATGTAGCTGTTTCCGTATTCTTTGCCGTTTTTCCGCCGCGTGTGGAGAGGTCATACGGGCCGGTGATTTCCGCCGCTTCTTCCAGGGCTTCGTTTTGCGGGTTCGCTGTGTAGCTGGTTTGGGCTGTTACCGTCATATCCTTTTGTTCTCCTGTTGATGAACCAGTGCCTGCCTCTTCTGTCAGCGTAAGCCACGTGGGGGCGGTCTTGCTCCATTCGCCGTTTTCTCCCATCTTGTAGCCCGTTATCTTCCACGGCATAGAGGTAGTGGTCGTGCTGCCATTTGGGGTTGTCTCCTTATAGCTTTTCACTGTAAACGAGAGTTCTCCTCCTTGGTAATCAACCTCTTTGTTGGTCGCCTCGACAGTGAAATAGATGTTTTCTGTCACTTCCGTTCTTGAGATGGTGTAGACCACCGTATGTCCTTTCTCCCATTTCTTTTTGTCGCTGATGCTTGCGGTCAGTGTCTGTTCTTGACCATCTTCTGTAAATGTCACTTCTATCTCGGCACCATCCGGTAGCGTCTGCGGAATCATCATAAAGACGTTTTCGCCGGTGGTCAGTTCGGTGTCTTCCGGTGTATTCTTTGTATTTACATCGAGGGTGTATTGGGTGCCATTCGCTTCTCCGGTCGGTGTCCATTTTTCATCAGCCACGGAATAAGTGCCGCTGCCATATACGTTTTTGATGGTAATGGAGGTGATGGCGTTTTCCAGTCCTTTGCCCACCTTGAACTTCACGGCGGTGCAGAGGTGGGAGAAATTCAGAGTATCGGCTTTTTCATTTTTCGCTCCCGAAATACCGGTCTCCCAATAGGCCAGCAGGTCTTTCTGCTTGGTAATATCTTCGGGCACGGTATAGGTTAAGATCGGTGTTCCCGTTTTATCTTGGAAGATAGTCCCGTCCTCATCATAGGGCGCATAGGCAAAGAATGCCATATTATATGCTTCGCCGGGCCAGAAGTAGGG